>JAQXNX010000024.1 GCA_029098225.1 Spirochaetales bacterium
TCACGATTGCGTTCCTGGTAGCGTTCATACGTCGCTTCGCTCCGTTTGCATGAGAGGAAATTATTTAACACGCCGCTCTCGCGGCTAGCGCATCATCAACATCGAGAAAAAGACAGTCTTCTTTATTGATGATTGTTGCAAATTTTATACGAAGACGAGCAAGTTCTGCATCAGTAAGCCCGCCCAGAGAAGTAACGGGAATAACAAGATGCACTTTGGTATTTACCTTATTTACATTCTGACCACCGTTATCTCCGCTGCGGGCAAAAGTCATCTGAGAATTATTGATTATGGATTCGTGTAGCTTTGCGCGGTTCATTGGTTCTATTGTAGCCATTTTACGATTTTTCTTCATCAGTTACTTTGAGGGGGGACGCTGTGTGAGGGGCTATCCCCCGCTTGAATGCCATCTTCTGTCACAATCACCAGTCGATTTTCTAGTAAAATTGAACTTTTGATGTTATAATTATAGAAACAAAATGGATACTAAAAGTTCTCTTTCCGAACGCGACATCATCACAAAATATATTCTCCCTGCAATTGAGCAATCTGGCTGGAATAAGCAGACTCAGATTCGCGAAGAAGTTACTTTTACGGCAGGCCGTATTTTTGTAAAAGGAAAAAAGACAAAGCGTGGCGAAAAAAAACGTGCTGACATAATCATATATTACAAACCAAATATTCCAGTTGCAGTTGTAGAAGCAAAAGACAACACTCACACAATTGGAGCTGGAATGCAGCAAGCATTGGAGTATGCAAATACACTTGATATTCCGGTTGCTATTTCAAGTAATGGAGATGGCTTTATAATTCAGTATCGAAAAAACTGCGGGCCGCAGGGTACTGACCTGTCTGACCGTCAGGCAGGCGGCAAAGCTATTGTTTCAGAAAATGCAGACCTTGAACATTTTCCAACGCCGGATGAACTTTGGAACTGCTACAAACGCTATAACGGACTTGCCTCAAAAGAGGAAGAAGATACATCTCTTTGTTCATACTACTTCGATTCAACAGGCCGCGCTCCTCGATACTATCAGCGGATTGCAATCAACAGAACGGTAGAAGCAATTGCCCGCGGGCAAAATCGTATTCTTCTTGTTATGGCAACAGGAACTGGTAAAACTTACACTGCATTTCAGATTATCTACCGCCTCTGGAAATCAGGTTGCAAAAAGAGAATCCTTTATTTAGCAGACCGCACAAATCTTATCACCCAGACAAAGAAAGGCGACTTTAAGCATTTCAAAGATAAGTGCCACATCATCAGACATAAGCACATCGACAAGTCTTATGAGATTTATCTTGCTCTTTATCAGGGGCTTACAAATTATGATGAAGAAACTGATGCTTACAAACAGTTCAGCCCGGATTTCTTTGATTTGATTATTGTTGATGAGTGTCATCGCGGTTCAGTTGATGAAGTCAAGGCCTGGCACAAGATTCTTTCTTATTTTTCGAGTGCAACTCAAATCGGTATGACTGCTACTCCAAAAGAAACCAAGGCACTTTCGAATATCGAATATTTTGGAGAACCAATTTATACCTACTCTCTCAAGCAGGGAATTGATGATGGCTTCTTAGCCCCTTACAAAGTTCTTCGCGTTGGAATGAATATAGACCTTGAAGGCTATCGTCCGGAACGTGGCAAAACTGATATTGATGGTGAGCTTATAGAAGACCGTCTTTACAACACAAAAGATTTTGACCGCAACATTGTAATTGATGAACGCACAGATTTAGTTGCCAGAAAGATTATGGAATATCTTACAAACTCAGATCCAATGGCAAAGACAATAGTTTTCTGTGTTGATATTGAACATGCAGAACGAATGCATCAGGCACTTCTTAAATATGCGCCACAAGAAATTACAGCCCGTTCAGATAAATACATAGTTCGCATTACTGGTGATGATCCAGTTGCAAAAGGATATCTTGAAGATTTTATAAATCCCGAACAGAATTTCCCTGTAATTGCTACAACTTCAAAATTGATGAGCACAGGAACAGACGCACAGACCTGTAAAGTAATTTGTCTTGATGAAAACATCGGCTCTATGACAGAGTTCAAGCAGATTATCGGCCGCGGAACTCGTATCAACGAAGAGTACGGAAAGCAGTATTTTACGATAATAGACTTCCGCAATGTAACAGACAAATTTGCAGATAAAGATTTTGACGGCGCACCGGTTCGCATAAAAGAATCAAAACAGGATGATAAACTTTCAGAAGAAATCATAGATGAAGGTACTGGCGAAGAACAGATTGACCCGGTTACCGGAAAAGAAGTTGAGTTTACCGAAGTTGTATACGGAAATGAAAATCTTGAAGGATATGAACTTGGAGAAGATACTCCACAGTATGGTGCGGTGGTTGAGCCTGTCGAAACCACCAGAAAGAAGACATACATAAAAGGCGTAGATGTAAGCATCTTAAGCGAACGCAAACAGTATCTGGATGCAGACGGCCGCCTTATTACAACAAGCGTAAAAGAATACTGCAAAACAGGAATCCTCACTTCTTATCGCTCACTCGACAATTTCTTGCAGACCTGGAACGATGCAGAAAAGAAGCGCGCCATTATAGAAGAGCTGGAAAATCAGGGGATTATCTTTGAAGAGCTAAAAGACGAAATAAAAAATGACCTCGATATTTTTGACCTTATCTGCCACATTGCCTGGGATGCTCCAGCCCTCACAAGAAAAGAACGCGCCGAAAATGTCCGCAAACGAAACTACTGGACTAAATATGGTGACAAAGCCCGAAATGTCTTAAATGCAATTCTTGATAAATATGCCGAAACAGGAATAGAAGCCATTGAAGATATGAAAGTTCTAACAGTTCCTCCTATTACAGATATTGGTACGCCAAAGGAAATCATAGATTCCTTCGGAGGTAAACCACAGTATCTTCAGGCAATCCGCGAACTCGAAGCAGAGATTTACAGCGCAGCGTAAAGTGGTCGAATTCGACCACTTTAATATGATATAATAGGTTTAATAATGAGCGAATGGAAAAAAGTAAAAATTGGTGACATCTGCAAAATCGTAAAAGGCACAACCGGAATCGCAAGTGCAGAGCCGGGCCAATATCCACTTGTAGTTACTGCCGAAGAAAAAAAAAACTGTTCAACATATCAGTTCGATTGCGAAGCCGTATGTATTCCGCTTGTAAGTTCCAGCGGACACGGCAAAAAGTCTCTCAAAAATGTTCATTATCAAAGCGGAAAGTTTGCGCTCGGAACAATTCTGTGCGCCGTAATTCCAAACAATCCGCAGGAACTGGATGCACGCTATCTCCATCAGTATCTTCAATTTTACAAAGACATAATTCTCGTTCCTCTGATGAAAGGTGCTGCAAATGTATCTCTTTCAATGAAAGATATCCTGGCCGTAGAATTTCCCCTGCCACCAATAGAACGCCAGAGAGAACTTTCAAATCTTTTTGTTTCGCTCCAGGAAAAGCAAAAAGAACTCTCCGCCGAATATGAAAAGCAAACCGAATACGCAAAACTTCTCCGCCAGAACATCCTGCAGCAAGCCATAGAAGGAAAACTCACCGCCGACTGGCGTAAACAGAATCCAGTCCAAAAAGGCAATCCCGACTACGATGCAGAAGCATTGTTTGAACAGATTCAGAAGGGGGAAGTCTCCCCCTCGCTCCAACCTGCTTCGCAGTTTTCCGCTACCCCCTCTGCGGGCTCAAACGCCGCCCGCAACACCCGCTCAAAATCACTTGCTCCAATTACAGATGAAGAAAAACCATTTGAAATTCCGGAAGGATGGAAATGGGTAAGATTGGGAGAGATTTGTGAATATATTCATAGAGGTAAATCTCCAAAATATGGAAATGATGAAATACTTCCTATTATTGCTCAAAAGTGCAATCAATGGGATAAGATATATACAAATAAATGTCTTTTTGCAGAAAAATCTTCTATTAAAAAATATTTACCAGAACAATATTTACAGTTAGGTGATGTAATCATCAATTCTACTGGAGGTGGTACTGTTGGAAGAACAGGCTTTATTAAAGAATATGTGTTTAGTAATTATAAACAGTTTGTTGCAGATTCGCATGTAACTGTAGTACGTAGTAATAAATTATTAAAGAAAGAACTGCTATATTATTATTTAATTTCTCCATATATACAAATTGGACTTGAAGAAAGATGTAATGGAAGTACAAACCAACTTGAATTAGCAACATCAACAGTTAACGAATATATGTTTCCTCTTCCCCCATTAGAAGAACAAGAAGAAATAGTAACCAAAGTAGAAACACTATTTGCAAAAGTAACAACCCTAGAAAATCAAATCCAAGACCGCAAATCACTGTCTGATAAACTTATCTTTGGTATAATAAAAGAAAACCTGGAGGGAGAAAAATGAGTAATCATGATGCATCCAAGCAAGGACTAGGGTATATTTATCAATCACAATGTGCCCTTTATTTACTATTAAGTTCAGAGGATTCTGATGTAAATATATGTTTAGAAAAATTCGATGATATCTCTTTTCATAAAGGAAAGGATCCATATTTGCAGCTACAAGTAAAATATCATTCTTCAAACGGAGAGATAACTAATACTAGTACCGATTTTTGGAGAACAATAAAAGCATGGATAGATAATATTCAAGTTAACCCCAATCTTTTGCAAAATACATTTTTTTGTATTATAACAACTAATACTATCGCTAAAGATTCAATAATTGAAGAAATTCAAAATCAAACAGCTTCTATAGACAATATCTATTCAAATCTAGTAACAATCGCACAAAATGGAAAAAGCAATTGTGATTCAGATTCATCAATTACATATAAACGCTATGATTCATTTTTAAATGTACACCCTGATATAATAAAAAAACTAATTCAATCAATAAAGATTCTGCCAGATTTTCCAAATCCTACATCAATAAACAACAAAATATTTAATAAACTACAGTTATTTACTTCAAAACAAACAATTCAGATTGTTTATGATAGATTATTGGGCTGGTGGTATAGAAAGATAGTTGAGTGTCTATCAAGCATAGAACCTGTATTAGTTTCATTTGATGAATTAAGAAGAGAAATATGCAATATTACTTCAGAATTACGAGATGATAATCTTCCCATTGATGTTACAGATAAAGAAGTGGAATGTATAGAAAAATCAGAAGATGTAAATATTCTAACAAAACAATTAAAAATAATTAATTCAAAACAGGCTAGAATCAATAATGCTTTGAAGAATTATTATAAAACTTATGCTCAAAGATCAAAATGGCTCCGGGAAAACCTAGTTACACCTGAAGAAATAGATCAATATGACAAAAGACTTATAGATGAATGGGATTTTCAATTTTGTGAAAAAACAAATGATATTGATGAAAATTCAACTAATGATGATAAAATCAATGCTGGAAATAAAATTTTCACAGAATTAATGAATCAAGACAATCCAATAAGGAAGAATTTTACAGATAAAACAATAAGTCGTGGAAGTTTTAATGGTTTGGCAAATGAAAAAACAATTGGATGGCATCCTGATTATTTAGATTTAATATAAAGAAGAGAACAAATAAAATGAGAAAATGGAAGTATAGATCTAAAGAGATAACTTTTTTATTAAATCCTGCTTATTGCGGAAAGATAATATACTCTGTTATTAAAAAATACAATGAAAAAAACGAAAACAAGGATTTTCCTTTTTCTCTTTGTTATTTAATATTACCAGTTATGCTTTATTCAAAAATAACAGACATTTCCATACCATATAAAAATCTAAATAAATTTATTAATGATAACCCTGAAATATTTTTTGATTTTGCAAAGAAAGCAAAAGACTTAGTTGACATTACTAATGAAACTATCGAGTTCTTACTTTCTGGAAAATTAATAATAATGAATGAGGATTCTTCTTTAGTTTGTAATGAAAAACTTGTCCTCAAAGATGATAAACTAGCAAAAAAAGCAGAATCATTTGGATATTTGCTTTCCAATGCAGGAAGTGAAAATATTATCTATCTTATGTTTGGAGTAAAACCATGATGCAAATCGAATCTTTAATAATATATGGAAAAAATGGAAAAGTTAGGAAGTTAGATTTTAAATTAGGTGAAGTAAATATTATCACCGGTATATCAAAAACTGGAAAAACTAGTATAGCTCAAATTATTGAATATTGCTTAGGTAGTAAATCCTGTGATATTTCTTCTGGTGTCGTTCGAAAATATGCAGATTGGTTTGGTGTATTAATAACTTTCAATTATGAAAAATGTTTTGTAGCAAGGAAAAATCCTGATATAGATAAGAAGTTTTGTAATACTATGTATTATGAGATTTCTAAAGATGTCACAATTCCTGAAAGTGTTAATTGGACTCCAAATATTGATAATGTAGAATTTACAAAAGTTATTACATCTCGATTAGGTATTGAAGAAAATATTCATTTTGCTCAAAGTAAAACTCGTGATGATTTATCTGCCAATATAAAGCATGCATTGTTTTATTGTATTCAAAATCAATACGAAATAGCAAATCCAACTTTTATATTTCATAAAGAATCTGAAGATTTTATAAAACAAGCAATTAAGGATACACTGCCATATTTTTTGGGAGTGACTAATAGACAACAATTTATTCTAAAACAAGAATTACAAGAATTAAAACGAAAATTATTAATACTCGAACGAAAAGAAAAGGAAAGGATTTCCATTGATGGTGGCAAAAATAGAGCATTACAACTGCTAAATGAAGCTGAAGAAGTAGGCCTTGTTAGTTCCTCAAATTATGCAGAAGATGATGATATTTCAACACTAATCAGCATAATAAAAAAGATTGAAAAAGTAGAAATTCAATCTATTTCTCAACATTTTGTTAATGAAGATGAATTAACAAAAAGACAAAGTGAATTAGATGAGAAACATAACCAGTTATCAATATTAAATCAGAAAATTACAGATGTAAAAAATGTTATCAAATTAACAAACTCTTTTACAAATGAAAAAGCAGAACAAAAACGACGATTAGAATCTTTGAACCTTTTTAATAAACTGACTTTTGAAGACAATAAATGTCCATTCTGTTCACAACAAGTTGATACAATGTATCCATCTTTCATTTCTCTTAGAAAAGCTTTGGTAGATTTAGAGAATAACTTATCAAATCTTACTACAAATGAATTACCATTGCATGATTATCTTGATAAATTAATAAACGAAAAACAGAATTTAACTAATTCAATTGTTATTTTAGAAAATAGGATAAAAGCCATTCAAAATGAAATTGATGATATGGAAGTATATAAGGACTTATCAGTTAGAAGAGGAAAAGTAATTGGAAGAATTAGTTTGTGGCTTGAGTCATACAAAGAAGAACCAATAAGAGAGAATGAGAAACAAAAAATACTTAACGAAATAGAAAAAAAAGAGAAGTTACTTTCTGAAGAGAATACTGATGAACAGATTAATTCGATAATGAATATAATTTCTAAAGATATAACAGAATGGGCAAAGGAATTGGATTTAGAATACCAAAATAGCCCATATCGTTTTAGTCAATATAGCATGACAGTTTTTGTTGATACTGAAGATGAAGGATCAATACCCTTAAAATCATTAGGTAGTGGGGCTAACTGGGTTGGAATTCATTTATTAGTATATTTTGCATTTCAAAAGTATTTTATAAAGAAAAATAGACCTGTACCTAGTTTTATTTTATTAGATCAACCATCTCAGATATATTTTCCAAATGATACGAATACAATCGATTGGGATTCTGTAAAGAAAATATATTCATTTATTCATAGAAGAGTAAAAGAAATGAATAAAGAATTACAGGTTATAGTAGTAGATCATGCAAATTTTAATGATGATGAAGATTTTATAAAATCAACATTGGAAAGTTGGGATGAATCAAATGCTTTAATACCTCTGGATTGGATTAAAAAATAATAATCCGGGGCATTGCGGGGTGTCCCCGCTAGAAGGGGTAGCGGAAAACGCCGCAGGCGGTTGGAGAGAGGGGAAGGCCTTCCCTCCTCCTACCATAATAAAATAGGAGCGAAACAAATGCCAAATGAACTTGTAAAACAAATATCATATGTTCTCTATAAAGCAGACGAAGAAGATGTAAAAGTAAATGCACTCCTTAAGGATGAATCTATCTGGCTTACACAGAAATCAATGGCAGAATTGTTTGATTGTTCCACAGATAATATTGGGTTGCATCTTAAAAATGTATTTGATGACGGAGAGTTAGAGAAGAATCGAACTGCCGAGAAAATCTCGGTAGTTCAAAAAGAAGGCGCACGTTCCGTAAAAAGAAATGTGACCTTCTATAATCTCGATGCTATTATCTCTGTAGGTTATAGAGTGAATTCTGCAAAAGCTACAAAGTTCCGTATTTGGGCTACAAATGTATTAAAGGAGTACATCAAAAAAGGCTTTGTGATGGATGATGAGCGGTTAAAGCAGGGTGAAAATGTTTTTGGAAAGGATTATTTCCGTGAACTTTTGGAACGTGTCCGCTCAATCCGTGCAAGTGAACGCAGAATCTGGCAGCAGATTACAGATATTTTTGCGGAATGTTCCATTGATTATGATAAAAACTCTGAAATTACAAAACAGTTTTATGCGACTGTTCAGAATAAGTTTCATTTTGCAATTACAGGCCAGACTGCAGCAGAAATTGTTTACGACAAGGCTGACCACAAAAAAGAACACATGGGTTTAACTACATGGAAAAATTCTCCTGATGGCCGCATCTTGAAATCTGATGTGAATATTGCAAAAAACTATCTTTCTGAAAAGCAAATCCGTCAGTTGGAAAGAGCTGTGAGCGGTTATTTTGATTATATTGAAGATTTGATTGAACGCGAGATTCCTTTTAATATGGAACAATTTGCAGCAAGTGTTAATGAATTTCTTGAATTCCGAAAGTATGATATTCTTGAAGGAAACGGTAAGATTTCAAGAAATAAAGCTGATGAAAAAGCGTTTAGTGAATATGAAGTTTTTAATAAGACTCAGAAGATAGATTCTGATTTTGATAAAATGATTCGGAAACTGGAAAAGAAATAACGGTTTATTCCAAAACGCCAAAATGACGCTTTGGTGGCGCTTAGGATGTCGTTTTGGCGAATTGTGGAAAATACAGGAGCAGAACAAATGCCAAACATTGGTGGAATTGTAAAAACATTACAGAATATAATGCGCAAGGATCAGGGAGTTTCTGGTGACGCGCAGAGAATTGAGCAGTTGGGCTGGATGATTACGCTTAAAATCATTGATGATAAGGAAGCCGAAATGGAACTTATCAGCGATGATTATGTTTCTGTGATTCCGAGCGAACTGCAGTGGAGAAACTGGGCTGCAGACAGTGAGGGTATGACTGGAGATGCCCTTAAGGATTTTGTTGATAACAAACTTTTCCCTGGCTTACAGAATCTTGATGTTTCTACCGGTAACAAGCGTGCTGTTTTGATTCGCGATATTTTTGCGGGCACAAACAACTACATGAAAAACGGAACTATAATCCGCCAGGTTGTGAACAAACTTAATGAGATTGATTTTAATGCCAGCGAAGACCGTCACATGTTCGGCGATATTTACGAAGGTCTTTTGCACGACTTGCAAAGCGCCGGAAACTACGGTGAGTTTTATACTCCGCGCGCTGTTACAGAAATTATGACCGAAATTATTAATCCGCGGCTTGGCGAAAAGGTGCTGGACCCGGCTTGTGGTACCGGTGGCTTTTTGACAAGCGCGATTGAAAATATCAGAAAGCAGGATGTTCATTCGGTTGATGATTTGAAGGTGCTTGAGGAAACAATTCGCGGACAGGAGCTTAAGCCGCTTCCTTTTATGCTTTGTGTTACAAATCTTATTCTGCATGATATTGAAGTTCCAAATGTTATGAACATGGACAGTCTGAACCGCGAGTATACAAGCATCGGGGCAAAGGAACGAGTTGATGTAATTCTTGCTAATCCTCCTTTTGGTGCCAGCGTTTCTGATGGTGTTGAAACAAATTATCCTGCTGCATTCAGAACTACAGAAAGTGCAGATTTATTTTTACTTTTGATGATTCGTTATCTGCGTGATGGCGGTCGAGCAGCGATTGTTTTGCCTGATGGCTCGTTGACCGGCGACGGTGTAAAACAGAGAATCCGCGAAGAGTTTTTGACTCAGTGTAAGGAAAAACCTTGCGGTTTTTCTGCGAGTTTTGCATAGCAAAACTCGTGTCATAAAAGCGTAGCTTTTATGTACTTTTCCAGCCTTATGCCAGTGTTGCTACGAATCTCCTGTTTTTTACAAAAGGCGAGCCTACTAAAGAAATGCGAGTTTGCATAGCAAACTCGTGACGAGAAATGCAAAGCATTTCTCGCGTACTGGGAACACAAGCTGCCGGAAGGTCAGAAATCTTATTCAAAAACAAAGCCAATTCAAAAGAGTGAGTTTTCTTCTCTAAAAGAATGGTGGGACAAGCGAGTTGAAAACGAACAGGCATGGAAAATCCCTGTAGAAAAGATTGCCGAAAGCGGCTGGAATCTGGATATTAAAAATCCGTTTGTGAAGGAAGAAGAGGTTTCGCATACTACAGGTGAACTTTTGCAGATGCTTAGTGATTCGTTTAAGAAGAGTGATGAGTTGATTAACGAGTTGAAGAAGGAGTTGAAATAAACTCTGGAAACATCTCCCCCGCAAACGCAAATTCCCGCTCTCCAAACAACACCAGCGTAAGCTCATCAAAATTCGCAGCACGCTTCTTCATCGTTTCAACCGCAACCTTAATAGCATCTCTCTGCGGGTAACCATACACACCCGCAGAAATCAGAGGAAAAGCCACAGTCTTAAGCCCCTTTTCCTGGGCAAGCTTCAGGGAGTTTTCATAGCAGGCAGTCAACAGAACTTCCGCCTCGGCAGGCGAATGTTCATAATAAATCGGCCCGACAGTGTGAATCACGAAACTGGCAGGTAGTTTATATCCCTTTGTGATTTTAGCTTCGCCAGTTTTGCAGCCATGAAGAGTCCGGCATTCAGCAAGAAGTTCAGGACCAGCAGCATAATGAATTGCGCCATCAACTCCGCCGCCGCCCAGCAGCGAAGAATTTGCCGCATTTACAATAGCGTCGCAGCGCAGTTTTGTAATGTCACCTTTGATAATTTTGATTTTTCCTTTTTCTACCATATTTTCCTGAAAGTGGAGCTTTGGATGGCAGAGCTTGAAAGCGAGAGTTCTGTTTTCGCTAATAATTTCAGCTCTGTATATTTTTTGTTGTTTTTTAGTAATCTACAATTTAAAAGAAATAGGAAGCCACCAGAATATATCGACTTTTTCACTTGGATCAGTATGCTCAATAGTCATATTCATATCCTGAATACTGTAGTCTGCCAGACTTACAGAAATATAATCACCGTTCTTGAAATTAAAGTATATAAGAGTATCTTCAACATTACCACCATTTTGCATTTCAGCTATTTTAATGCATACTGCCCAATAAGCGGCAAATTTTTCTTTTCCTAATAATTTCTGCATTTCTATAATAGGCATACCTTTAAGCGGTGTTCCTTCGTAATAATCTATACCATCTATTGAGTCAATTTTTAGAGCTGTAGTTTTTTCTATCATATATAAGATATTAAACTGTGCTGGTGTAAAGTTTGAGGCTTCTTCCATTGTATATTCGCCAATATACATTTCGCAAAATGAATTAACTATTTTTTCTTTTTTAGGACTTGATGCACAGCTGGAAATTAATAGCAAAGAAATGACTGTTAAAAACACAAGAACTTTATTTTTCATATAAAACCTCTTTAAATAATCTTTTAAATTATTATAACTTCAGGATATTTTCATTGTCAATTAAAGAAAAATGCATACTAAGGAAAAAATATCGATTTCAATGTTCATAAAAATATTGCAATGTAAAAAAGCGAATGTTACAATATAATATATAAATTATAAAAAAGTGAGGAAACCTAATGCAGAAATGGGATTATAAAAGAATAGAACGCTGTACAGATGAGGCTCTTGAAGAATTAGGAAATCATGGCTGGGAGTTAGTTGGTATTGATGGATTTTCCAGTACAGTAACTTCTTTTTATATTTTCAAACGTCCTCAGGAAGATACTCCTGCAGCTCAGCTTCAGCAGAATCTTTCAAATTATTCAGATAAAAATTCTGGTAAGTCTGCTATGGATGAACCGGATTGGGAACAGCTCCGATAATTCATATTGATTTTACAATCTTTTTATAACATCTTCTCGCTTTAATAAAAAATCATTATAATTTTTTTTATGTATATTCTTGTAGCAAAGCAATTGCTCACAATGGCAATTATTGGTTTTGGCGGTTTTATTTTTGCAAAAATTTTTAAAGTCACAGAACCTGAACGAAAATTTTTAAGCAAGCTCTTAATGTATTTTATTAATCCATGCATGGTTCTTAATTCTTTTAATCGTGATTTTCAATCTGAAAAACTCGCCTTGCTTGGAATTGTTGTAATTCTTTCTTTAATCATTCATTTTGTTATGATTGTGCTTGGTGTATTTACAACCAGACAGAAAATTGACCGGCTTGCAATTGCGTTTACAAATTGTGGTTTTATAGGAATTCCACTTATCCGCGGTGTTTTTGGCGATGAAGGCGTTATTTTTTTAATGGGCTATCTTGCCGTATTTAATATTCTGGTATGGACTTACGGTTATTATCAGTTATGTGGAAAAATTAATATTTTAAAGGTTATTACTAATCCAAATATTATTGCAGTCTTTCTTGGAATTATAGTTTTTTGCATGCCGTTTAATCTTCCTGAGGTTATTTCTAAGCCACTTTCTATGATTGCTGATACTAATACTGCTATATGTATGGTTTTAGTTGGTGTTCTCCTTGCAGATTTTCATCCTTCTGCGTCAAAAGAAGTTTTTCCCCGCCTTGCAAAAATGAGTTTATTAAGACTTGTAGCTTGCGCAGTTGTTAATATTGCAATTCTTTTTTTAGCTTATAAAATTATTGGAAGTCTTACAGATTCCAGAATGGTTATTTTTGTAGTTTTGATTTGTTCTATGTGTCCTGTTGCAACAAGTATTCCAAGTCTTGCATGTCTGTTTAATCAGGATGCGGCTTATGCAAGTCTTACTGTTTCTTTAACCAGTATTTTATGTATAATAACGCTTCCAAGCTTTGTTGCTCTTGCAGAATTGATAATTAAATAAAAAACTTTTTTATGACAAAATCTTAAATTTTGTCTAGCAAAAGGTTTGTGAGTATGGTAAGATTGGGTTAGGGATTGTAGGGGCGGCGAAGCCGTTCGTAAGCAAACTCTGTTTGCGTCGAATGGAGCGTTAGCGTAACCCTGAAAAGCCCGACCTTGAGCAAAGCGAAAGGGAACCCCCAAAAGTATAAGAGGTAATTATGGAAAACGAAAATCTCGATAAGAAAGTTCTTGTAACTGGTGCGAGCGGCGGAATTGGTCGTGCTATCGCTGTTGAGGCTGCTAAGGCAGGATATTATGTAATCTGTCATTATAACGGAAGTCAGGGAAAGGCAGAGGAAACTCTTGCTCAGATTAAAGCTGCCGGTGGACAGGGCGAACTTATTCAGTTTGATGTTTCTAATCGCGAAGATTGTAAGGCAAAGCTTGGTGAACTTTCTGCTAAACACGGAGTTCTCTGGGGAATCGTAAATAACGCTGGTGTTACCCGCGATAATACATTTGTTGCAATGAGCGGCGAAGACTGGGACAAGGTTATCCATACAAACCTCGACAGCTTCTACAATGTAATTAATCCTTTACTTATGCCAATGGCAAGCCGCAAAAACAAGCGCGGTGGCCGTATCATCACAATTTCTTCTGTAAGTGGTGTTGATGGAAACCGTGGTCAGACAAACTACTCTGCTTCTAAGGCCGGAATTATCGGTGCTACAAAGGCTCTTGCAGTTGAACTCGCAGGCCGTGGAATTACCTGTAACGCAATTGCTCCTGGTGTAATCGAAACTGATATGACTAAGGCTATCCGTCCGGAAGTTTACGACATCATCATGCAGACAATTCCAATGGGACGTGCAGGTAAGCCGGAAGAAATCGCCGCTGCTGCCGTATTCCTTTTGAGCGAAGGTGCCGCATACATTACAAGACAGGTTATTGAAATTGACGGCGGAATGTAGCCTATAATTCAGAGGCAGGCTGTGCTTGCCGGTTACAATCGAAAAAGTGTTTTAACTTTATTTTCCAATAACAAAGATTGCCGGGATTTTTCCAAGTTCCGGCAATTTTTCTTTTTTCCATTCTGCTATTGTTTTTGTTTTTATATATTCTTCTGCACAGGTAATTCCTGCTGCTATGCAAAGCTTTGTTTTTGGATTCAGGGAATTAAGAATAGTTTCAATCATTTTTGCATTGCGGTAGGGAGTTTCTATAAATAATTGAGTTTGATTTTCGTTCTGAACTTTCTGTTCAAGCTTTTTTAAGGCTTTAACTCTCTGAGGAACTTCTACAGGAAGATAGCCGTTGAATGCAAAACTTTGTCCGTTAAAACCACTGCCCATAACTGACATTATAATAGAAGAAGGTCCAACAAGCGGAATAACCTTGTATCCGCGCTGTTGTGCAATTGCAACTACGTCAGCTCCAGGATCTGCAATTGCAGGACAACCCGCTTCGCTGATAATTCCAACAGGCTTTTTCTGTTTGAGAGGTTCAAGATATTCTCCAATAAATTTTCTGTCTGTATGACGGTTTAATTCATAAAATGTAAGCTCATCTATATCTATTGTTTTTTCTACTTTTTTAAGGAAGCGTCGTGCTGAACGTATATTTTCTACTATGAAATGTTTAATTCCTACTATTATGTCGTGATTATATGAAGGTAAAACCTGAGAAATTTCTGTTTCGCCCAAAGTTACAGGTATAAGGTAAAGCGCTGATTCCATAATTCAATTATAGCATTAGCTGGTCGTCTAATCTAGTTAGTTTAATCTAGTTGAGATGATTTCAAAATTCTTGTATTCTTCTACTATATGTTAGGAATTATTCGACTTGTACTTATTGGAATTGTAATTGGAATGGCAAATGTTATACCTGGTGTTTCTGGTGGAACTCTTGCTGTTGTTTTTAATATTTATGATAAATTTGTAAATGCTATTACTTTAAATTTTAAAAAATTGTGGGCAAATAAGCGTTTTGTAATTCCTCTCCTTGGAGGAATGGCTGCCGGAGTTTTAATTCTGAGCAAAATTATTACAAAGCTTTATGAAAGATTTCCTTTTCAGACAAACTGTTTTTTTACAGGACTTGTTTTAGGAAGTATTCCGCTTTTGCTTTCGCTGGTATTAAAAAAACAGCCGGGCTTTGAAAAAAAGAATTCTTATTATACTGCGCCAAGAATTATTGGTATGATTATATGCGCTGCTGCTGGTTTTGCACTTTTGATTTTCTTTGACATGAAAGATTCTTCGATGAGTAAAGATGTTGCAGAAAATATGATTTTACCGGCAATAACTTTCCCTCTCGAAGTCCGCATTTTTGTTGCAGGTGTTATTGGTGCTGTTGCAATGATTATTCCAGGAATTTCTGGATCATTACTCATGCTTATGATGGGTGTTTATACAATAATAATTACTTCAATTCCGGCATTATTTGTAAAAGATACAATGTTTCATGCATTATTCCTTTTATTGCCAAATGGAATTGGAGTATTAATAGGCCTTTTGTGCGGTGCAAAATTAATCAGCATTTTATTAAAAAAAGCTCCGCATCAGACTTATTCAGTTATTTTTGGATTAATCTGCGGTTCGGTTTTTGTTGTTTTTCCAGGGTTCAGAGAATTTTCTAGAGCTGCAAAAATTATATCTGGAATTGTATGTATAATTGCAGGTGCAGCAATGGCTTATTTTTCTTCTAAATTTGAGCCTAAAGAAGAAAATGCCACAGATGTTTCTAAAAATGTAAATTAGCATAATGTAACAGAGGTTTTTATGAGTGATTCAAAATCAGATTTTAAACAGATTATATGTTCAGCGGTAGAAAAATATTTTTCACAAAAACAGATTGAATTAGAACCAGGCTTTGAAAATAAAATTGTAGTTCAGAACGCACCTGATGCTTCAATGGGAGATCTTGGGTCTCCTATGTTTGTTTTTGCAAAATCATTAAAGATGGCTCCTCCTCAGATTGCAAAAGAAGTTGCAGAATTGATTGGGGAAGTTTCTATTGGAAAAATTCTTGCAGTGGGACCTTATGTAAATATTAAATTAAATAAGGCCGATTCAGCTGGAAAAATCCTTGAAGCAATTAAAACTCAAGGCGATTCTTACGGTTCATTTAATTCGGAAGGTAAAAAGCCACTCGAAGGCCGCCGTGTAATGATTGAATTTTCTTCTCCAAATACAAATAAGCCTCTTCATCTTGGTCATGTCCGCAACGACGCTCTCGGTGAATCTGTAAGCCGTATTCTCAAGGCTGCCGGAGCAGAGGTTTACAAGGTAGATCTTATTAACAACCGCGGTGTTCACATCTGTAAATCAATGCTGGCTTATAAAATGTTCCACGAAGCAAAGGGCGACACTCCGGAATCACTTGGCATGAAGGGCGACCACTTTGTTGGCCAGTGCTATGTTGAGTTTGATAAATATCTCAAGGGCGAAAAAGACAAGCCTGAAACTGCTCATCCTGAAGCAAATCAGATGGCAGAAGATATGCTGATTAAATGGGAAGCCGGCGATCCTGAAGTTCACGCTCTCTGGGAAAAGATGAACGGCTGGACCTTTGACGGTGTAAAGGCAACTTACGAGCGTACAGGAATCAGCTTTGATAAATACTACTTTGAAAGCGAAACTTACCTTAAGGGAAAAGACGAAATCATGAAGGGCCTTGAAAAGGGTGTTTTCTTTAAGGCAGAAGACGGTTCTGTCCGCATCGATGTAACCGACGTAGTAGGTAAGGGTAAAGACGAAGACAATCACGAAAAGGTTCTTCTCCGCAAGGACGGAACTTCTGTTTATATTACACAGGATATTGGAACAGCAATCAGCCGCCACGATGACTGGGCTTTTAATCAGCTGGTTTATGTTGTTGCAAGCGAGCAGAATTATCACTTTAAAATTCTTTTCCACATCCTTAAAAAGCTTGGCTTTGACTGGGCAGATAAGCTTTATCACCTCAGCTATGGTCTTGTAAATCTTCCAAGCGGACGTATGAAGAGCCGTGAGGGTACTGTAGTCGACGCAGATGATCTTATCGACTCGCTTCATGCAGACGCTCTTGCAGCTATAAAAGAGCGTGGCCGCGACAGTGAAGTAGGAAATGCAGACGAAGTTGCAGAAAAGGTTGCTCTTGGTGCTCTTCACTATTATATGCTGCAGGCAACTCCAATAAAGGACATGCTTTTTAATCCTGCAGAGTCTTTAAGCTTCAACGGAAATACCGGTCCATATCTTCAGTACATGGGAGCCCGCATTAATTCAATTCTGGGAAAAGCCGCTGATGCAGGCATTAAAGAAGATGATTCAGATGACGCAGTTGCACTTTTGACTGGTGAAGATGAATGGGCACTTATCCGACAGCTTGGTGATTATCCTGCAGTAATTGCTAAGGCAGCAGAAAATCTTGATCCAAGTGAAGTAGCTGCTTATGTTTACGAGACTGCAAAGCTTTTCAGTAAGTTCTATCAGAATTGCCAGATTGTAAATGCAGAAAGCAGGCAGCTGGCAGGTGCACGTCTTTTCCTTGCAGACTGTACGCTGCAGGTAATCAGAAATGCAATGAAGCTTGTCCTTGTTCCGTACCTGGAAAAAATGTAGGTTAAGAAATATTATTAAATGGAGTGTAGATGAAAGGATTAATCCTTGCGGGAACTAACAATATTTTTACTGTTGAATGTTCCGATGACATTGTAAGAAGCTGCTCAATTAAAGGAAAAGTTTTAAAATCAGATAAAACTTTTTATAATCCAATTGCTCCTGGCGATATTGTAGAAGTAGAAGTTGATCCTATGAACGAAACAAAAGGACAGATTCTTTCTCTTGAGCCAAGAAAAAACACTTTTTTACGATGGAATGTTAAGGGCAGATGTCCTCAGCTTCTTGCAAGTAATCTTGATTATTTGATTCTGGTTACAACTCCAGATGAACCTCCGTTTAGACCTCGTTTTACCGACCGCGCATTGGCGCAGGCAGAGCATCAGGGAATTACACCTGTGATTGTCTGCAACAAATGGGACCTTGCAGAAAAAATGCAGACTGACGGAAGAATAAATGAATTTGAAAGTATTGAACGCCGTCTTGGAATCTGGGAGGATCTGGGATATAAGGTATTAAAAATTTCTGCAAAAACCGGCGAAGGCATGATAGAATTTTCCAGCCTTTTGGAAAATCATTTGAGTGCCTTTGTGGGACAGTCAGGAGTTGGAAAGTCCAGTTTAATAAATGTAATGGACAACACCTGCGTGCTAAAAACAGGCAGCCTTTCAAAAAAATATGGACGAGGAAATCATACAACAACAAAGGGAACTTTAATTCATTTAACTTTAAATGAAACTTTGACTGACGGAATTCAGGGACGTCATGCAGATATTATTGATACCCCTGGAATCAGAAGATTTGTTCTTGATGATGTTCCTTATAATGAAGTTGCACTTTATTTTAGAGAATTTGAAAAATATTTAGGAAAATGCAAATTCGGATTAAATTGCAGTCATACAACAGAGCCAGACTGTGCAATTCAGCAGGCTGTCTGCGATGGAGAAATTTCTCCTGAACGCTATGATTCCTGGCTTAGAATTGCAACAGAGATTAAAACTGGAAAATTCCTTGAATAAAAAATGAATACAAAAGCTTTAACAGAAATTGATTATTTTCATATAAGAGATAAGATTGCCTCTTATTGTTCTACACAAGATGCAAAAAAAATTCTTTTAGAAAGAGTTCCATTTACAGATTATAAAAAAATTGACGAGTCTAAAAATCTTGGTCGTGAATGCGAAAATTTTTTGTCGGCAACCTCTTCTTACGGATTAAAATCCTACGAAAGTATAAATCCATTTTTTTCTATTATAAAAACAGATGGAATGAATCTTTCGCTGGAGCAGGTAAAGGTAATTGCAGATTTTATTACAAGCGTAAAGTCAATTAAAAAATCTGTTGCAAATGCTTCAGAAAAAATTGAAATTCCTCTGCTTGTTGAAAGAATTCAAAAGCTTCCTGATTTTTCAGAAGCAGAAAAATTGATTTTCCGTATTATTACCCCGGATGGAATTTTGCGCGAACTTCCAGAAATTGTTGCTATCCGCAAAGAAATTGCTTCTTTGAATGCAAAGCTTAAAAATATAATGCATAAAATAATAACTGATCCAAAGTATCAGAATATTCTGGAAAGTAATGTTCCTGTTTTAAAGGGAGACAGACAGGTTCTTGCTGTAAAAGCCGGACTTCAGAATAAAATAAACGGAATTGTTCACGAAGTAAGCCAGAGCGGAAAAACCTGTTTTATTGAACCTCAGGAAGCTGTTTTATGCAGCAACAGTTTAGTTCAGAAAGAAAATGAACTTGAAATAATTATTAAAAAAATCCTTACAGAACTTACAGCAGCTTTAAGACCCTCAATTCCATTTTTTAAGGAAGCAATTCCTTTAATGGCAGAAATTGATTGCAGTATGGCCGGTGCAAAATGGGGAGCAGAAAATAAATGTGTTTATGCACTCGATTGTAAAAACGAAGCTCCTCTTCTTATTAAGGCAAGGCATCCGCTTTTAGGAAAAACTGTGGTTCCTATTGATTTGCGTTTTGAAAAAAATACAAATGTTCTGATTATTACTGGTCCGAATACTGGTGGAAAAACTGTAAGCTTAAAAACTTTTGCACTTTTTTCTATGCTTAATCAAAGCGGTTTTCCTGTTCCTGCAGCAGAAGGCAGTCGTCTTCCTGTTTTTGATAATGTTTTTGCAGATATCGGCGATGATCAGTCGCTGGAACAAAGTCTGTCTACATTCAGCGGACATATGAAAAATATTGCCGAGGCGGTAAATCACGCTACTTCAAAAAGTCTTGTCCTCCTTGATGAACTTGGAAGCGGAACAGATCCTCAGGAGGGTAGTGCAATAGCAATGGCTGTTCTTGATGAATTGATAGAACGAAAAAGTTTTGTTCTTGTTACAACTCATCTTGGCGTTTTAAAAAATTACGGTTATACAAATTCTTCCTGTGAAAATGCTTCTGTTGAATTTGACGTTTCTTCGCTTTCTCCATCTTACAGAATTATTATGGGACTTCCCGGCGAAAGTCATGCGCTGGATATTGCTCAAAAAAACGGGCTTCCTCAAAAACTCTGCAAGGCTGCAAAAAACTTTATTGCAACAGAACAGACCGATGTTTCGGCATTAATCCGCGGATTAAATAGAAAGCATGTTGAGCTTAATAAAATTCAGAAGGTTGCAGAAAAAAAAGAAAATGATTTTCTGCAAAAAAAAGAACGACTCGATTCACGCGAAGAAAATCTGCGTAAGCTTGAACTGAATATTAAAAAAGAAAAAATGCAGGAGCTTGATGATTTTCTAATTCATTCAAGGCGGCAGCTGGAAAACCTTGTGCGCACATTAAAAGAAGGTGAAATTACAAGAGAAAAAACATTGGGCGTAAAAAAGTTTATTTCTGATTTGACGGAAGATATTACAAATCTGGAACAAAAAATTCAGCGCGAAGAGGATAATCTTTTGCAAAAGAAAAAAACTTCTCATCCTTCTTCAAATAAAAAAACAAAGAAAAAAATCAGCAATGCCGAAGCGCTTGAGTTTGCCAGAGTAAATGATTATCCGCATTCAGCTTTTTCTACAGGCGCGGAATCTGAAAATGATGAACAGCCAGAAGTACTTACCTATGCTCCGGGAATCCGTGTAAAATCGCTTCCTTCCGGCGTAGAAGGAATAATAATTTCTAAAGATAAAAAAGACAGCTGGCAGGTTCAGTTTGGCAGCGTAAAAATGTCTGTAAAAGAAAAAAATCTTGAGATTCTCGAAAATCAGTCAGGTGGAAATTCAGGTTTACATTCTTCTGATTCAAATTCTGATAATTATGATAAGGCTTATTATTCTACCGATTTTTCTACAGACGAAAAACCTGTTTTTGAATTGCGGCTTTTAGGCTGCAGAGCAGAGGAAGCTGTAAAACTGCTTGAACATCAGATTGATTTATGTGTTTTAAATAATTTTACCAGTTTTAGTGTTATTCATGGAACAGGAGAAGGCGTTTTAAAACAAGTTGTTCACGATTACCTTTCTCATTGTCCTAGCGTCAAAGATTTTTCTTTTGCAAGAGCAGAAGACGGAGGCTTTGGAAAAACTTATGTCACAATGGTTTGAAAAAGAAGATTTCTGGATAACTTATGCACCAATTATGTTTGATGAAAATCACTGGAAGGAAGCTCCGGCAGTTGCAGAATATGTAAAGAAAATTGCAAAGCTTTCTGAAGGAGATTCTGTTCTTGATGCAGGCTGCGGACTTGGCCGGATAAGTGTAGAACTTGCTGCGCTTGGACTGAATGTAACTGGCGTAGATATTATTGAAGCAGAACTTCAGGCGGCAGAAGAATCTGCGAATGCGGAAGGTGTGAAACTGAATCTTGTAAAAGCAGATTTACGTACTTTCTCTGAACAAAAAAAATATGATTGCGTTGTAAATCTTTATACTTCTTTTGGATATTGTGATTCCATTGAAGAAGACATGCAGATTCTTAAAAATATGTGCAATGCTGTAAAAGATAACGGAACTTTTATTATGGAATGTGTAAGCCGCGAGACTGCAATTTTGTATTTTACAGAAGGCGAAGTTTTTGAACGCGCAGGCTTTACAGTAAAAACTCATTTTGAAGTTGAGGGTGCATGGGAAGGCTTACGTTCGCAGTGGTCACTTTATAAAACTGATGAAAAAGGAAATGAGCAGCTTGTAAATAATCATGTTTTTGTTCAGCGCCTGTATCCAGCTAAGTTTCTTGCAGATAAACTTGTTGAATTTGGCTGTAAGTCTGCAGATATTTATGGAGACTTTGATTTTTCTCCCTATAATCAGCATGCAAGAATAATGGTAATAGTTGCAAAAAAATAATTCATAAAAGTGTAAAAAAAAACTGCCGGTGCAAGACTGTTTAAAAGCCTGTCCGTGCAGTTATTCATTTTGAGCATTTTTTTTGCTCATATAAGCAATTAATTAAATATCCATCTGAACTAAGGTTGCAACTTTTTGTGGTTGTGCAACGGCATAAACACTTCTGTTGTTTTTATATGGATTTTTCATATTTGCAAGCTGAGTTTTAATCTGCTGAATATGAAGTCTTAATAAATCGCGGTTAATTTCATTTTGTTTAAGAACCTTTGTCTGTAATTCAGAAAGATCATTCTGGATTTTAGAAATTTCGGCAGCTTCCTGTTCTTTTGATAATCCTTTTGCTTCATTATACATTTTTGCCATTGGAACAATGACTTTCTGCAGATTAGCAATATTTTTAACAACCTGCTGTTCAAGTTCTGTATGTGCAAGAAGATTTTCCGGATTTTCACTTGTTATAGAATCCTGCTGCTTTTCCAGTACATTCAGATAATCCTGAAATTTCTGTCGCTGCTGTTCCAGTAAACTTCTGAACTTTCTTAAAAGAGCAACTCTTTCATCTAATTCCTGCTGTGAAATTTCTGCCATATTTTTACCCCTCAATATTCAATGCATTGGCAACTTTTGCTGCCGGAGCATTTGCGGCACTGTTTGCAACAGTTCTCCAAGAATCAACAAGTTCTGTCATCATCTTATGAACAAACAGAATTTTTGTCTTATTATGATTTATGGAAGAATTCATAAGTTCTTCATTAAAAAAAACGTAAAGTGACATAAGGTTACGTGCAATATCACCGCCTTTTTCCATGTCTAAAGAAACCTGAAGTTCAGTTATAATTGCCTGTGTTTTTTGTATATGAATACCAAACTGTTCAATATTGCCTGGTTTAATTTTTTCATCATCTTCAAATAATGCAAGTGCAGAATTCAAATGCTTGATTGCACCTTCATACAATAGCACAACTAGTCTTCCCTGGCTTGCAGTGCTGACATTGTTTTTCTGATAAGCAGAATATGCGTTCTGGTACATAGTGACCTCCCATTATTTCATCTGTATTCAAAGCATCCATGCCTTTTATACAGCGGGCATATTTAAAATACGCCATTATACAAACATTTTCGGAATTCTATAAAAATACTTAAGAAAAATTTGAAGAAAATGTTTAACTTTTTTTGTCGACATTAAGATTTATAATCAGTATATTATTAATATGGCTGAAAATATTGACAATAGAGATAATAAAGATAACGAAAATGATCCATATGGGTTCTTTAAATTCGAAGGTCCTGTAAAAAATCCAAAAAATGATAATGATAAGAAGAATAAAAATAATTCGCCAAAGCGAATTCCCGTTTTTACAATTCTATTAGGAATTTTTCTTATTATTTTGATTTTTGATTTTCTGTTTACCGGAAAAAACGATAATCTGGTTGATTATTCCGACTTTGTAAATATGGTTGAAGAAGGAAGCATTTCCAGTGTAGACATTAGTGATAATTATTTAATCGGATATTCATCAGTTTCCGTTGATCCGGAAGAATCAAAAGGAATAACTTTATTCCAGACTCCGGCTTCTAAATCAGTTGTTCAGGTAAAAACAGTTTCTACTACAATATTAATTCCTGAACTTATTCAGCTATTGGAATCTAAAAATATTTCTTACCGGCTTGTTCCAAAGCAGAATAATTATCTTATTCAGCTGTTAATAAATCTTTTAATTCCAGTCGGCTTAATTATGCTGGTATATTTCCTTATTTTTAGAAAAATGGGAAACGGAAGCGGCGGAATGAGCAGCATATTTAATGTTGGTTCATCTCGTGCAAAAGTCGTAGAAGAAGGAAAAATAAAAACCAGATTTGATGATGTAGCCGGTGTAGATGAAGCAAAAGAAGAGCTTATAGAAGTTGTTGATTTTCTGAAGTCTCCAAAAAAATATACAGATATTGGTGGTAAAATTCCAAAAGGAGTTCTTCTTGTAGGAGATCCTGGAACCGGTAAAACTCTTCTTGCTCGTGCAGTTGCAGGAGAAGCCGGAGTTCCATTCTTTAGTATTTCGGGTTCTGACTTTGTAGAAATGTTTGTTGGAGTTGGTGCAAGCCGTGTAAGAGATTTGTTTAAACAGGCTCGCGAAAAAGCTCCTTGTATTATTTTTATTGATGAGCTTGACGCTTTGGGAAAGAGTCGTGTTAATAATCTTGGCGGAAATGATGAACGTGAGCAGACCTTGAATCAGCTGCTTGTAGAAATGGATGGTTTTGATAATGAAAAAGGTCTTATCATTCTTGCCGCTACAAACCGTGCAGATATTCTTGATCCGGCTCTTCTTCGTCCAGGCCGTTTTGACCGTCAGGTTCCTGTTGAAAAGCCTGATGTAAAAGGCCGGGAAGCTATTTTAAAAATTCATGCAAAGAATGTAAAACTTGAAAATGATGTAGACTTTGAATCTCTTGCTCATGGAACAACAGGTTTTGCCGGAGCAGATCTTGCAAATGTTGTAAACGAAGCAGCACTTCTTGCAGTACGCAATGGCCGCAAAAAGGTTACAATGTGGGATTTTAATGAAGCAATTGATAAAGTAAGTATTGGTCTTAAAAAGAAGAGCCGCAAGGATAACGAAAAAGAAAGAAGACTTGTTGCCTTCCACGAAACTGGTCATGCACTTGTTTCTGCCTTTACACCGGATCATGTTCCTGTTAATAAAATTACAGTAATTCCACGTTCTCATGGAATCGGCGGATTTACTCAGTATCGTGAAGAAGAAGAAAGAAATTTCCTTACAAAACACGAAATGATTAATGAAGTAGATAGTATGCTTGGAGGAAGAGCCGCTGAACAGGTTATGTTAGGCGATGTTTCTACAGGGGCTTCCAATGATATTGCGCGTGCAACTGATATAATTAAGAGAATGATTACCGATTTTGGTATGAGTGATCGCTTTACAAATATTACTCTTGGAAAGGGAGTTATGGGTAACCGTGGCGGAGAGCCTACTCTTATCCGTGAATTTAGTGAAGATACTCAGAAGTATATTGATGAAGAAATTGCACGCATAATGAAAGAACGTTATGCGTATGTATTAAAGCTTCTTACAAAGCATAAGGATTTACTTGAATTTATTGGACTTCGTCTTCTTGAAATTGAAACAATGGATGGAAAAGAATTCTATGAAATTATAAAAGGCGAAGCTCATTGCATTGAACTTATGGAAAAGCAGAGAACTGCAGCAGAAAAAACTGCTAAAGCTTCTGCATCAAAGTCTAAAGCAAAGGCTTCTAAGTCAGAAGAAAAACCGGCTGCTAAAAAGAGCCGTGCAAAGAAAACTGAATCTGTACAATCAGAAAAATAATCGTTATAATATTCTGATATGAAAAGATTTTTTGCAGTAGCATTTTTTTGCCTTTCGTTTTCAATTTTTGCTCAGAGTATAACAACAGCTAGTGCCTATTTTAAAACAATTTCTGAATATTACGGCACAATAAAAGATTTTGAAGTTGATTTTGATTTATCAATTCAGAAAAAAGAGAGCAGTGGAAAATTATCTTATAAATCCCCGGATTTAATCCGAATGGATTATACAAATCCTGAAGAGCAGGTTATCTGCTTTAACGGAGATACACTTACAGTTTATCTTCCAGGCTCTGCAGTTTTACAGCAGCAGGTAAATTCTTCTACAAGTGCAGCATCTCTGGTTTCTGGTCAGGGACTTTCCTTAATGACACGTTACTACACCGTTGCTTATGAAATTGGCCAGAATCCTGTTCCGCTCGAAGAAGGCTCAGATGAAATGGTTGTAAAATTTATTCTTACAAAGAAAAATGCATCAGAGGCATTTAATTATATTAACATAGCCGTTAATCCGGAAACAAAGCTTATAAGACGAATGACTGCCGTTACACCAAAAAATGAAGAATTTATTTTTAATTTTTATGATTATGCAATAAATCAGAATATTTCTGAACAAAGATTTATTTATGATCCTCCAACAGATGCAAACAACTTAAATAATTTCTTATTTTCGGAGTAAAGCTGAATGGAAAGTTACGGAAAACTCCTAAAAGATGCACGTGAAGCAAAAAATCTTGATTTAGAAAAAGTAGCAAGAGAAATCTCAATAGAACGACGCTATCTTGAAGGTCTTGAAGCAGAAGAAAGCGGTGTTTTTCCTGGCGAAGCATATATGGTCGGCTTCTTAAAGAATTATGCAACTTATCTGGAACTTGATAGTGATTTTTTGTTGAAGCTTTATCATAACAAACAGATTCAGGAAGCGCCTTTACCCGAAGGCTTATATGAAAATTACCGGAAGAAAAGTTTCCTGCCTATAGTAATTATTTCTTCAGTTGCTGTCGCATGTGTAATTATTGTTGTTTCAATTCTTCTTATTATAAAAAATAAGAAAGTTACAGATGATGAAGTTATTGTTTCAAGCAAATCAAAGAATAAGCAGTATGAATTAACCGATCAGAAATTTATGAAGAGGGTTTATAAAGGCGACCAGTTATTTATTCCTAACGGAACAGATAATAAAGTTATTTTAACAGTCCGTAACACACTTTCTTCTTTTGGAATAGATACTCCAACTGGAATTTATTATGTAGAGCTTGCTGAAGAAGCCGAACTTGATATAAACGGCGATAATATTTCTGATATGATTATTTACGTTTCTGATATTTCTCCAACCGATGAAACAAGAGGTGCAGAAGTCAGTATTTTAATGCGACAGGGTATGTCTGTTGTTGCTGCTACAGTTTCTGACGAAGATATTCCTCTTGAATCAGAAATAAAGACAACTCATCCTCAGATTGTAATTCTTGAAGATAACCGCGCATATCCGTTTACAATTAATGCAAGTTTCCGTGGACCATGTCTGTTCCGCGATAAAGTAGATAGGGCTGATTCTGTAGAAACATATTTTTCTAGCGGCGAAGTATTTACAGCAACACCTCATAACGGAATCCGATTATGGATTTCTAATAACAATGCAGTTAAGTTTTCAATCATCGCCGATTCACGGACTTATGATTTAGATATTGGTGCAGCGGGTCAGGTGTTTGTAGAAGACATAAAGTGGATTCGCGATACTGACGGTAAATATAAGCTTGTGGTGATTGAACTTGACTAAATTTTTTATAGATCAGCACGGTTGTGCAAAAAATCAAACCGATGGGGAACTTCTTGTCGGTTTTCTTGTAAAAAACGGTTTTTCACTTACATTAAATCCTGAGGAAGCAGATGTAATTCTTATAAATTCCTGTGGATTTATTGAATCAGCAAAAAAAGAATCAATTGATGCAGTTTATGATATTCATAAGGCTTATCCTGCGGCAAAAATAATTATGACAGGCTGTCTTGCTGAACGTTATGCTTCTGAGCTTTTAGAAAATATGAACGAGCTGGACGGCGTTTTTGGAAACGGAAATCTTTCTAAAATTGTTGAATTCATGAACAAAATAAAAAAGGGAGAACGCAGCGAAGGAGTTTTTTCTCAGAATGGAGTTTGCTGTGGAGATAGACCTGTTTTATTTAATTATCCGGGCTCTGCGTTTGTAAAAATTACGGAAGGCTGTTCAAATCACTGTTCATTCTGTGCAATTCCTTTAATCCGTGGAGAATTAAGAAGCCGCCCTATGAACGATATTATTTCTGAGATTCAGGCACTTATTAATGACGGAATTTATGAAATAAATCTTATTGGTCAGGATCTGGCTGCTTATGGAACAGAAGCTGGTTTTATTTCTGAAGGCTCAAATTCAGCAGCCGGCGTTACCATAGCTTCCGGCAAAACCACCGAAGCTTCTCCGCTTTCAATTCTTCTTTCTAAAATTTCAGATTTAAAAGGTGATTTTTTAATCAGGCTTTTATATATTCACCCGGATCATTTTAATACAGATATTCTTCCAGTCATAAAAAACGATTCGCGTTTTGCAAGATATTTTGATATTCCATTCCAGAGCGGCGATGATAAAATCATTCTTGCTATGAACCGTGTTGGTTCTTCGGAAGAATATATCAGGCTTATAGAAAAAATCAGGGAAGTTCTTCCAGATGCAGTTATCCGCACAACTTTCCTTACCGGCTTTCCTGGAGAAACAGAAGAAAATGCAAAAAATACTCAGGATTTTCTTTGTAAAATTAAACCAGACTGGTCCGGAACTTTTTCATACAGTCGCGAAGAAGACACTCCAGCCTATAGCTTTAAACATAAAGTTCCGGAAGCCAAAGCTGCTAAACGCGCAGAAAAGCTTCAGAAAATACAGCAGAAAATTTCAGAAGAAAAATTAAATTCCTATATCGGGCAGCAAGTTAATGTGCTTATAGAAGAGGTAATTGAAAGCGGGCAGGAAGGTCTTGCAATTGGAAGAGCGTGGTTCCAGGCTCCGGATGTAGATGGAAACATAGTTGTCCGCTATGACCTTGATGAAGAAGCACATGTACAGGCTGTAAAAGCCGGGAATATTGTAAAAGCTCGTATAATTGCCTGTACAGGAATAGATTTAGATGCTGGTTTTGAAAAACTTATTAGAAAAAATATAAATAATTTTTCCCGCAAATTCATTTTTTAGTGTATAATACTATGTAATGAAAACAATAGCAGTTTTAGTTCCTTCTTTTTCTACAGAATACTGTCTTAATATTCTTGATGGAATAGCAGATTATTTTCGTGGAAAAGATGTAAAAATTATATTAGCACAAACAAAGGTTCCGCATGATATTACAAGTATGTATAACTATCAGTTCTGGACATCAGCTGAATATCTTTTGTCCGACGATATTGATGCATATATAGTTTTATCTTGTGTCTATACGACTCTTATGCCGGCAGCAGACTTTGAAGCCTATGTAAAACGTCTTGCGCCTAAGCCAGTTATTTCTGTTTCTGTTGAGCTTCCTCTTGAAAATTCTTATACAATAATGGCTGACTGTAATTCTTCGTATAATGAAATTATTTCTCATTTAAAAAATAAGCATGGCTGCAAAAAGATAGCTTTCTTTTCTGCTAATAAGGTAGATTCATTAGATGGAAAATTACGTTTTAAAGCTTATCAGAATGCATTAAAGCAGAATGGCCTTAAATATGATAAAAATCTTGTTTTTGACGGAACTTATACAAACTTTTTTGCACATGATTTAATTAAAGAAAAAATCAAATCAAAAGCCGATTTGAATTTTGATGCAATGGTTTGTGTAAACGACATGACAGCAATTGGTGTTTTAAGTGCATTTAATGAGCTTGGAATTAAAGTACCAGATGATGTTAAACTTACCGGTTTTGATGATGCAATTGTAGCTTCTCTTTCTGAACCGACTCTTACAACTATTAATCAGAATATTTATGCGCAGGGCCAGGCTGCTGCAGATGTGGCGCTTGCAGTTGTTCAGGGAAGAAAAGTTCCAAAAACTGTAAGTGTTGATTTATATACAAAATTCCGACAGTCTTGTGGCTGTGTAGAAAAAGGTGATGCAAGAAGAATTTATAAAACCTTTGAAGACGAAACAAAATATGAAGGAATTGAAGTTAATGACGGAACCTTCCAGTTTATTGATAATCTGAAGGAAAAAGCAAATATTCTTACATTACTGGATACTGTAGGAAATGCGAATACATTAAAGCAGTATTTCTTCCAGTTAAAATATATTACGCGAGAATGTGAACTTTCTTCTGTGTATCTTCAGTTGTTCCCGACACCTATTCTGGTAGACGAAACCGACGATTTTATTCTTCCAGATAAAATGGAACTTTATATGTATTATAATGAGGAACAGAATTCTGAGGTTTATCGTCCGGAAGTATTTTATAATCCGCATGAAAAGATTTTTTCTTCCAGAAGTATAAAAAATTCTTCGGGAATTTATATGCTTCAGCCAATTTTCCATGGACAGACTCATTATGGATTTATGTTTTGCAAGCTGAATCAGAATAAGTTTGCTGATTATGAAGTTTATTTAAAGATTCTTATTCATTCAATTTCTAATGCTGCAGAGTATAGTGCAAAAATTGCTGAGCAGCAGAGTCTTGAGTCTGATAATATAAATCTTGCATTAATGGCGCGTACTGATGAACTTACCGAAGTTTTAAACAGACGTGGATTTTTTGAAAGTGGTCAGGCTGTTATAGACTTAATGCAGGAAACCGATGGAAACGCTATTGTATTTTTTGCAGATCTTGACGGCTTAAAGCAGATAAACGACAAGTACGGCCACGATGCCGGCGATCTTGCTATTAAGGTTCAGGCCCAGACGTTTAAAAAAGTTTTTGGAAAAAATGATGTAATTGGCCGAATTGGTGGAGATGAATTTGGAATAGTTGCGATTGGTGCAAAGCGCAATCAGCTGGATAAGATTCATCTTAAAATAGACATGTATAATCAGATTTTTTCAAAAGAAAATAAACTTCCTTTTGTTGTTTCTACAAGTATTGGTTATGCAGATTTGCAGAAATCCAGTGTATTAAGAAATCTTCTTTCTGAAGCAGATAAGATTTTGTATGAAGAAAAACAAAAGAAACACGGAAAATAATTGTGGGTGCTGAATATCTTGACTCTCTGGATGAACAGCAGCGGGAAGCTGTAGTACATGAAGGCTCTCCGCTGCTTATTTTAGCCGGCGCCGGTTCTGGAAAAACTCGTGTCATAACAACAAAAATTGCTTATCTCATTAGAAATAAGGTAGTTGAACCCTGGAGAATTCTCGCCGTAACCTTTACAAAAAAAGCCGCAAATGAAATGAAGGAGAGAATTTACAACTTTGAACCAAGAGAAGAAACTAATCAAGTTATGGCTAGAACCTTCCATTCTTTTGGTTCCTGGTTTTTGAGAAAGTTTTATGAATATTCATATTTAACAGAAAATTTTACAGTTTATGATGATGATGATTCTGCAACTCTTTTAAAACATTCAATTCCTTCTCTTTCTGCTAAAGAAGTAAAAGCTGCAGCAAAACAGATTGCCCTTGCTAAAGATTATGGCCTTTTACCGGAAGACGATTTAAGCGTAATTGAAAGTGATTTTGACTTAAATACAATTTATGCGGAATACCAGAAAGCATTACGTGCAACAAGGAATGTTGACTTTGGCGATTTAATTATGCTCCCATATCTTATTTTAAAAGAAAATCAGAATGTCAGGGATTATATTCATAATCGTTTTAAAGTAATTATGGTTGATGAGTATCAGGACTCAAATATTGCACAGTTCAATCTTCTTCAAGAGCTTGCAGGAATTCAATATGGAAATAATTCTTATGTTTGTGTTGTAGGTGATGATGACCAGTCAATTTATAAATTCCGCGGTGCCGAAGTTCAGAATATCCTTAAGTTTCCGGAAAAATTTCCCGGAACACAAATTATAAAGCTTGAGCGTAATTATCGTTCAACTTCTCAGATCCTTAATGCGGCAAATCTTGTGATTAAAAAGAATTCTGATCGTCTTGATAAAACCTTAATTTCAGACAGGGGAGATGGAAAGCAGCCTGTACTTGTTTTCCTTCAGGATCAGGATTCGGAGCAGAGACTCGTTTCTGATTTAATTGAACAGTCTTTAGAATCTGTAGAAATGGAAGCTTCTTATTCAGACTGGGCAATTTTATTCAGGACAAATGCACAGGCTACAGGTTTTGAAAAGGAATTTATACGAAGAAAAATTCCATATAAGATTTTTGGAAGCTTAAAATTATATGAACGTGCAGAAATCAAAGATGTAATTGCTTATCTTTCTTTGTTTCAAAATCACAGCGATGTAATTGCATTCAGAAGAATTGTAAATAAGCCTGCCCGCTCGCTTGGAATAAAAACTCAGGAAGAGATTCTTTTAAAGTCTCTTGTAAGCATAGCAGAAGAAAAACCAGAAGATGAAAATGGTGAGCCTGTAGAAAATGTTTTTTATAAAGACTTTTTTGAGGTTATGCGCGAAATGCTTGCAGCTAAAGAGTTTTCAAAAAAGGCCGGAGAAGGAGCTGCTTCTTTTATAAATCTTTATGAAAATTTTGAAATATTTATTGAATCAGAAAAGCATCTTTCTGATTTTATAAAGCTTGTTGTTGAACGTTCGGGAATACTTGAGTATTACAAAACAGGCGACAAAATTGAAGATACCCAGACAGAAGAATATCTTCAGAGTTTTATAGACAGTGCTGTTCCGTATGATGGAAATCTTGAAGAACGGCCGCTGCGTGAACTTCTTACAGAATTCCTTGATTCTATAAATCTTGAACGTACTCTTGCCGAACAGGAAACTGATGAAAAAGATTATGTCACTCTTATGACTCTTCATAATACAAAGGGTCTGGAGTTTAATAATGTAGTTATTACCGGAGTAGAAGAGGGAGTCTTTCCACGCTTTGGAAAATCCGGAGCAGATTTAGAAGAAGAAAGACGCCTCTTTTATGTTGGAATTACTCGTGCAAAAAATCAGCTTTATGTAACTTCTACGTCGCGCAGAGCTTTGTATGGTCACTGGGAATTTATGCAGCCAAGCCAGTTCTTGCGTGATGTTCTGCCGGCCTTTAAGGTTATTGGAAATATTCCATTTGGCTTTGGAAGCGGAGAAGAAAATTCTTTTGCAAATAGATTCGGCGCAAGTTACAGCGGGTATGGAAACGGTTATAGAAACTCCGGCGGTTACGGTAATTATTCTGGAAATGCACCTTCTGCTTCAGTAGAAAATGATCCTCTTCTTAAAAAATGGAAAAAAGGAACAAAAATATATCATGATGATTATGGCGAAGGCTGTGTAATAAAAAGCGGTTATAATGGCGCGGAATTTGTAATTAACGTTCAGTTTTTTACCGGCGAAGTTAAAAAGTTCTTGCCGGCATATCAAAGTGCAAAGCTGACAATAATTCGTGAGTAAATGCATTTACAGAAAATAGTTATATAAGTGAGAAAAGAAACAGGGGGTGCGTCTGGTGGATTTATAAACGAAGATGAATAAATCCACAGCCACACCCCCTGTTTCTTTTCTGCATGTATTTTCTTTTTCGTGAATGCATTTACACGAATTATTGTGCCAGGTGCGAAAAGAAACAGTGAGTGCGTCTGGTGGATAAAAAAATATGTTTAAAAAAAATCACACAGAGGTTCGTATTTCGCGAAGGTTCAGTTTTTTTTACCTGAGCGAAATGCGGTTCTCTGTGTGATTTTTTTTAATGAAAGATTTTTTTCTATTCACGCTGAATGTATGTTGCTCTTGGCCTTGCAGTTATAACAACGCGGCGGTTTACAGCTCTTCCTTCTTCAGTGTCGTTTGTTGCAGCCGGGAAAACTCCACCGTAACCTTTATAGCTGAAGATTTTTTCATCAACTCCATTTTTAATAAGAGCATTCATAACTGCAATTGCACGATCAATAGAAAGATTTAACTGGCCAACCGGTTTTCCAACATCGGCAGTATGTCCTTCAACAAGAATTGTGTAGCCGTCATCCATAAGAATCTTTTTCAGCTCTTCTGCTATTGCAGAAATTTTAGGCTGTTCAGAAGGTAAAAGAACGTCAGAGTCCGGATAAAAATTTAAATTAGCTATGAATTGTATTCCTATATCACCATCAATAGGTGTTATATCTTTTGTTAAATCTGTGAAAAAGTATTTTTTTGCTTCGTTAAGTTTAACATAATAATTTGTGTCTTTTTCAGGAACTGCAATATCGTAAATTAAGTTTTTTTCGTCTAAAAGAATTACAACCTTTCCTTCCTGCAATAATTTTACATTTTCCGGAACGGTAAGGATTTTCAGTGCGTCTGAACGTTTAATAATTGGATCAGTTCTGTTTCTTCCAAAAACCTTTGTTGCCCTTATATAAAGCGGATCGTAGCCTACGCGGTCTGCATAAAACGAAACGTCATCTGAATAATGATAGCCGACTTCTCCCGATTTTTTAATAACCTCTGGATTTACAAGATTCTTTTCATAAATAGGATTCATGTATTCGTCCCAAATACTTGGAAATACACATGGATAAGTTTCGCTCTGAATGTATTCACCATGAATAGGAGAAATTCCTCTTGCATCAATTACAATTCCGGAATAAGCACGCGAAGGAACAACTTCTATAGGCTTTTGCGGTGTATAAACAGTTTTATGCTTTACAAGATTACTGCAAAGTGAATTCAGGTTTATTTTATTTGTTGTATTCATGTATTTCATGTCTTTTGTAAATACATCTGGAGTTTTATAGCCTCCCATAATAAAATGGTAAACCTGATCAAGAGAAAGCTGATTTTCAACAACAGAATCTCCAATAGATTTAGAAGAATCTACAAAAAGAATTAATAACGGCTGCTGGATTAAAGAAGGCATTTTTGTCTGAATCTGTGAAGAGGCTGTTTTTTTGCCTGAAGGTAATTGAATATTTGCAGCTTTTGTATCCAGTGAAATATTTGTAGAAAAATCTCTGGTAATCCAGTTAATGCTGCTGGTTGCTTCTACAGTTTTTACAGTATTTTCCTGTGCAAAAAGTGAAAATTGAAGAGAAAATAAAATTCCAAAAGCCTTAAAAAAAGTTTTTAATTTCATATATTGATATTCGGCTTATTTTGCCGGAATGTAAAGAGTTTTTCCTATTTTAAGAATTTCGTTTTCTTTTATGTTGTTTATATCGCAGATTGACTGAACAGAAACTTTATATTTTCTGGAAATGCTCCATAATGAATCTCCGGCAACAACTTTGTAAGTAAAAGGAAATTCTATAGGATCAAGCTTTGCAAGAGCATCTTCTCCTGACTGCTGCATTCCCAGAGGAAGTCTGATTAAGCTTGTTTTTGCAGGATGTGTCATTCCGCGGGTAAAAGAAGGATTCAGTCTTTTTAATTCATTTAAATCTATTCGCATTTCTGTAGCAAGCTGCGAAATTGAATAAGCTTTATTTACTGTAAGATAATCATATAAGCCGTTTTTTTCGTTTTCCAGAATTTCATATTCTTCGTTATGGGAAGGTAAATCAATTCCATAATATTCTGCATTCACTGCCAGATCTGCAATTGCAATAAGCTTTGGAACATATTCAGCAGTCTGTGCAGGCAAAAGCTTGTGATCAAGAAGATACCAGAAGTCTTTTTCTTCTGCCTTTTTTAATATTTTTTTCATGGCGCCGGCTCCGCAGTTGTAAGCTGCAATTGCAATATACCAGTCATCAAAAGTTTTATAATTATCAATCAGTTTTTTTACAGCAGCATCAGTAGATTTCCACGGATCAAGGCGTTCATCAACAAAATCGTTTAAAGTTAAAAATGGATAAACACTGTTTTCCATAAACTGCCACATTCCGATTGCGCCTGATCTTGATTTTGCATTTGTCTTGTAATTAGATTCAACAACCGGCAGATATTCAAGATATTCAGGAAGCTCGCTATCGGCAATTGCTTTTCTTACATAAAGACGGTATTCCATTGCACTTTCAAGATATGCTTTTAGCAAGGCAGACCATTTTTCACTCATATACAGATTCCGGAATTTTTCTACTTCTGGCCGCGCAAGTTCTTCTTCTGTAATTCCGGGAATTAAATAATGGGGAATTTTATTTTTTTCAGTTATTTTTTTTAAGATATCACTGGCCAGTGTTGAAGTATAATCTACAGAAGCTGCAGAAAAACTGAATTCCTCTGGAATAGTAATTGTTTCTCCTTCCAGAAAATCTATCTGCCCGCTTTGAACTTCTTCAGAACTTTCTTCTCCAGCGGCTTCGCTATCTGCGGTTTCTTCATTACTTAAAGCATTTTCTTCTGTTTCTTTTGCAGAAGCATCTTCTTTTGGAAGCTCAACTTCGGATGCAGGAATTTCTTCTGAAGGAATTTCTGCAGACACTGACTCATTTTTTATGGATGTAATTTTAGCTTCAGCATTCAGCGAAAATACAAGAAAGGATGTAAGTATAATTAAGAGAAATCGTTTTTTTGTTTTTTTGTATTTCTGCATTAAAGTTTGTTTCCCATATAAATTCCTGCCCATTCCCAGTTTCCGTTTATATCAGGATCAATTGGAAAATTTACTTTTCTAAAATAAAGATACCATACAGGAATGTAAGTACTCCAGCCCCAGGTTTTTAAATATGCTTCATTTGGAGTTGAAGCCTCGTCAAGTGTATCATTAAAGCGGATTCTGTTGCCACGCATAAAACTTCTCATAGAAAATTCGCTCTGAGCATTTGCATCCATTTCGTCCTGCTTCCACGACATAGAAAAGAAATTTACCTTTGCTTTATAACTGTCCAGAGTTTTCCAGTCATAATTTTTAATTGCTTTTTTAACAGCTTCTTCAAGCTCCGGCAAACTTTCAAAAGTCCAGTTTTTAGAAGGATCGCTTGTCCAGTCTTTAGAGGCATCATAAAAATCTACAAAGTGTCTTGCGTTTTTGTAAGCGTCTGGCTCTCCGGCAATCTGAATTGTAGTAGCATCTTTTTGTTCAAGAAAAAGTCTGTATGTGCTTAAAGCCTGATCCCACATACTGTCGTTTTGATATTCAAGTGCAAGTCTTAAATATAGTTCAGTTCTGTTTACGTTATCCGGAAAGAGATTTATTAATTCGTTAAAATATTTAATTCTGTGAGCAGGAGTTTTGCTTATCTGAATAAGATTCTGTAAACATAAAAAGTGAACGGAATTTCCTTTTATAAGTAAGTCCTGCGATTGCTGAAGAATTTTATCAAAATAGTATTCTGCAACTGGTTCTGCTCCAGTTGAAAGATAAGCATAGGCTGTCATTAAAAGCCAGTAAGAGTTGTACATATCTTTGGGATTTTTTTCTACCCAGTCTGTTAAGAAAAGAATAAGTCCCTGATAATCTTTTTGAGCAAGATAATTATTTGCCAGCTGATTAATAATTGAATAACGCTGTTTATCTATTAAGCCTGAATTTTCCAGGTGATTTTGAAGTTCCTTTATCTGTTTAGCGGCATTATTTTCTGCCGTAATTTGAGATTCAGCTTTTCTGGTGCATCCGGTAAATAAAGATAAAACTGAAAGAGATATAGTAATAATTGTTAAATATTTCTTTAGAACAGCAAAGATTTTCATAATTTTGAATTTATCATAGCGAAATATTATTGTAAAGATTATTTTTTCAATGTATTATAAAATCTATGAAAGAGAGTATTAGAAAGTTTGTTATTTTGCTTCTTATTGTAATCGGACTCGGCGTTTTTGGGCTTAATGCGTTTTTTTTGTTTTCATCTTCATTAGGAAAAAGATCAGAAATAATATACATAGCTTCTATAATTATTCAGACATTAGTTGGAATTTGCACTTGCGTCATGGTCTTAAAAAAATCTAAAAAGGTTTCTTATTTATTTACAGGCTTATCTTTGATTTTAATAGCATTAATGGATTTTTTTGTTTCTTTTGTTTTTTCATATACAATCTGGCAATGGTGGCCGGTTTATGGATTATTTTTATCTATAATCCTGTTAATTTGCGGAATATATAAATATAAAAAGTTAAAGTTCGGGTTTATTATTCCTGCAATTACAATTTTTTGTATGTGCGGATGGTATACGCTGTTTTCTTTTAAGATTATAAAAATTCCTTTTATGACTGTAGTCTGGCATCTTGGAATTGCGTTCCTTTTTGTTGTTGCTGCCTTTCTTATTTTTTTCTTTTTTCTGCAACAAAACCACAAGGAACTTGTTATTTCAGATGAGGATTCTGGAAGTTTTGAAGACGAGACATCTTCGGTATTACGGGTAGACGATTAACGGAGCAGGTAATTGCTGGGTTTTCGTAATCATAGGTTGATTTTTCTCTTTGCCGCAGTGCTTTTTTTACTGCCTTATGAGTCTTTTTGCGCAAAAAAGAAAAAGAATACCGAAGAAACTCAGACTGCAGAAACTATAAAGCTTCCTTCGCAAAAGCGTACATATTTTTATAAAATAGATGAAAAAATTCTTTCGGGTGTAGAAAACGGTTCGCCGGAAGCTCTCCGACAGTCTATGTCTCTTATAAAAAAATCTTCCAGTGATTATGCAGAAAATGAAAAGGTTTTAATTTATATTTCTACAAAAATCATGCAGAATGTCTGGAAAAGCCAGAAATTTTCGTGGGAAAATGTTATTCCTCCAGAAGACAATCCTTATGTTGGAGCAATCAAATCTGCAGAAAATGGAGTTTTTGATTCCAGCACAGGTAACGTAGATTTTCTTTCAACTCTGCTTCCAACTTTTGTTGTGTTTAATCCGAATTTTAAGCCTTCAGAAGAAAAGCAGATTTTAGAAAGCTGTGAAAAATCCATAAAAACTGCATTGGCGTTATCTCCCGACTCAATAATTGCAAATTATCTTGCCGGAATAATTTATATGGATAAGGAAGACTATAATACTTCATTAAAGTATTTACAATTTGCTTATGAAAAATATCCCGGAATTGACGAAATTGTACTTGCCTATGTAAAAAGTCTTCGCGGTAACGGAAAATACGAGATGGCATCGGCAATACTTGCGGGTAGTGCAAAGGATGCAAACGATATTGCTTTCTTAAAGCAGAATGCATATGTTGCGTTTGAATCTAAAGATTATGCAAATGCAGAGCTTTATGTTGCAAAGGTTTTACAGCAGACTCCGAATGATCTGGAATTCCTTTTATTTCGTGCAAAGATACTTATAGAAAAAAATGATTATATTCATGCAGTTTCTCTTCTTGATATGTATGCGCGTCAGGATAATTCTTCTATAGATTATCTTCTTTTGCGGGCTAAACTTCAGATGGACTGGTCTAAAAATACAACAGCTGCAACAGAAACTATAGAAAAGGCTCTTCAGCTTTACCCGGATAATATGGATGCGCTTCTTTTTGCGGCAAGAATTTCTTCTGTAACAGATCTTCCTGTTGCCGGAAAATATGCAGATGAGCTTTCTTCAATTATCCTGAAGTTGTCTCCTTCTAATGTAAGTGCAATGGAATATGCGCTGGACGGGCTTATTCAAAGGGAAAACTGGAAAGAAGCTTACGAGGTAAGTAAAAATTTAATTTCTATGGAAAACATTTCTTTTGAAACCATGGAAAAATACGTAACTGTCTGCATAAAACTTGGAAAGAATAACGAAGCCTTTGAATATGCAAAGAAAATTCACGATGCAAATCCTAATGATGAAACTGTTCTTCAGATGTATATTTTAGCTTATATAAAAGTTGGTAACCGCGAAACTGTATTAAAGTTTATAGATTCTCAGCTTACAGGTTCTAATGCAAAAATGAAGAGCTTTTTATATTATGCAAGAAGTTTCCTTCAGTATACAGAAAACAATACTCTGGCAGATTTACGTTCAAGTCTAATTTCAAATCCAAGAAACAGTGATTCTTTGTTCCGGCTTTACGAAATTTATTATGACAAAAAAGATTATAGAAAAGCTCAGTATTATTTAAAGCAGGTAGTCGCAATTAACCCGAATGATTCAAACGTAAAAAAATTGAACGAAGCACTTACAAAATTAATTCAATAATTGAATATAAATATAAAAAGTGATATAATTTTTAGACTGATTTTATTGTCAGATTTTAAAAAATTAGGATGGAAATTATATGTCTTTTATTCCGTTTTTACAGGCAGCAGAAGGAGCTGCTCCTAGTGCTTCAGCACCTGGCTCAATGCTTGTGAGCTTTTTTCCTGTAATTCTTATCATTGTAGTTTTCTACTTTTTGATGATTCGTCCACAGAGTAAAAAACAGAAAGAAACAGAAAGAATGCTTAACGCTCTTAAAAAGGGTGACAAGGTTATTACAATTGGTGGTATTCATGGTGTAGTTTCTTCTGTAAAAGAAAACACAGTAATTGTAAAAGTTGATGACGATTGCAAAATTGAATTTAACAGAACTGCAATTTCTACTGTAGAACTTTCAGATGAAGAAAAAGCAAAGCTTGCACAGGCTCAGGCTGCAAAAAAATCTAAAGGTTTCTTTAAGTCTAAGAAATCAGAAGAAAAAATAGAATCTGAAAAGACTTCAGACAAAGAATAAATTTTTATTTGGAGAAATAAAATGAACAAACGAACTCGTTTGGTGCTTTTGCTTGTTGTTTTAGCACTTTGTTTTGTTTTTCTATGGCCTTCAATCAGTTGGTATGGAAGAACTCCAAAGGAATTACAGCAGTTAGCACTTGGCTCAACAGAAAACATTAAAAGTTATGCTGAACATAAGGCAGGAGAGGATGTACGTTCCTTTAAGGCTATGTTGTCAGCAAATTCAGATGCCGAATTGCCGGAAGAATATTCATGGCTAAAAAAATCTGTTTCTAAGTTATACAAAAACGAAGGAAAAAAGCTTCCTTCTAATTTAACTTTGAAAGATGTTATGTCTGCTTATGATTCTGAAAATAAATTCATGACAGAAATTAAAACTCATTACAAAGATGAAATTCTTGCAGCTAAGAAATATTATGAAAATTCAGTAAAGCTTGGTCTTGATTTGTCTGGTGGTATGAGCATTATTGTAAAAGCAGATCTTGATGCAGTAGTTGCTTCTCAGGGCGATTCAATTTCTGCAGAAAACGCAGAAGAGTTTAAGAAGGAAGCAATGGCAAATGCTATTGATAACCTTACAAGCAGAATAGATAAATTCGGTCTTACATCTCCTATAGTTCGTCAGCAGGGCGAGGATAGAATTTATATTGAAATTCCTGGTGCTGCTCAGGCAGATGCAATCAATACCTTGATTATGGGTAAAGGACTTTTAAGCTTCCGTCTTGTAGATGTTGATGCTACAAATGCATTTAAGGCTTATTACGAAAAGAATCCGGCTTCTACTTTCAATGCTCTTGGACAGTTAATGGATCCTTATATTATTCCAGATGACTGTGAAGTTTTTGGCGTATATGAAAAAGATGAATATGGTCTTGATGAACGTACAGACTGGATTGTTGTAAAGAAAGAAGTTGCTTTGGATGGTCAGCATGTAAAATCTGCAGATGTTCAGCCTGATCAGTATACAAGACAGCCTTATGTAAGCTTTAATCTTGATTCAGAAGGTGCAAAGATTTTTGGTGATTTTACATCAGCTCATGTTAATGATTATCTTGCAATTGTAAGTGATGAAAAGGTTAAGTCTAATGCACGAATTAATGATGCAATTACAACTGGTGCCGTTTCTCTTACAGGTGCATTTACAGAAGAAGAAGCAAATAATATTAAGAAGGTTTTGCAGACAGCATGGCTGAATGTTCCACTTGAAGTTGAAAGCCAGCAGGTAATTGGAGCTTCTCTTGGAGAAGAAGCAATTCACCAGGGTATTATGGCAATCCTTCTTGGACTTGGACTTATCTTAGTATTTATGCTTATTTTCTATAAGGCTTCCGGTATTAATGCAGTTATTGCTCAGGTATTAAACCTTTATATGATGTTCTCTATTCTTTCAGCATTCAATTATACTCTTACACTTTCATCAATTGCCGGTATGATTCTTACAATCGGTATGGCCGTTGATGCAAACGTCCTTATTTTTGAACGCATTAAAGAAGAGCTTCGTTTAGGAAAATCAAGAGCTGCAGCTATTTCTATGGGATTTGATAATGCTTTCTGGGCTATTATGGACTCTAACATTACAACCTTCATTGCTGCTATTTTCTTGAGTCAGTTAGGAACTGGTGCTATTCAGGGATTCGCAGTTTCTCTTGCAATTGGTGTTGTATCTTCTGTATTTACAGCATTGTTTGTTTCTCGCCTTATTTTCGACTTTGATACAGACGTTCTCAAGGCAAAAAAAGTTAGCATCGGTTGGGGGATTAAACAATGAAAAAGACAGTAAATTTTAATAAAGGATTCCTTCCTTGTGCTATTTTGAGCTGTATAATTATTATTGCTGGAATTGCAGGCTTCTTTATCCGTGGAATTAATCTTGGTCTGGATTTTAAGCCGGGTTTTGTAGAAGAAGTTCGTGCTGCAACTCCTGTAGCAGAAATTACTTACAGTGGTTCAGCTAAACTTGCAGTAGAGCTTTCTGCCGGTCAGATGGATGTAATTATAAGTGGTACGGCTGTTACTAACGAAACACGTTCTTACAATTTTGTTGAGCTTACAACAGTTTCTGCACTTGCTGCTGAATTGAATAAGATTGATGGTGTTTCTGTAAAAGTTCGCGATGGTTCTTATGATACTACAAAGCTTTTCTTAAACTCTGCAGTATCTAACCAGTTAACAACAACTGCTTTGTATATTTATCCTGCAGGAACTTCTGAAATTACAACAGATGATATCCGTTCTGCTTTAGGAGATGAAAGCATTTCTGTTAAACAGCTTGGAACTGGATCAGATGCTTCTTATCAGATTAGAGTTGGAGTTAATTCTGGAGATGCTCAGGCAGATTTACAGAACATTGTAAATAACAAATTATATAACAAGTTTGGTAAAGAAAATATTGCTATTGTTAAAACCGACTTTATTGGTGCCGGAATGTCAAAAACAATTGCATTAAAATCTATTATCATGTTTGTTTGTGTTGTTCTTTTAATCTGGCTTTATGCAGCAATTCGTTTCCACTGGGATTTTGCTCTTGGTTCTGTAATTGCTCTTATTCATGATACTTTGATTATGTTTACATTCATTGTATGGACACAGATGGAATTTACAACAACTGTACTTGCTGCAGTACTTACAATTGTAGGTTACTCAATCAACGCTACAGTCGTTATTCTTGACCGCATCCGCTACAATTTGAAGATGATGCCGGAAGCAAAGAAGTTTAATGAAATTTTGAACCGCTCACTTTCAGATACATTCAGCCGTTCTGTTCTTACAACAGTTACAACATTGTTTGCAGTTGTTTCTCTCTATGTATTTACAACAGGAACAATTAAAGACTTCTCTCTTGCTTTGATTGTAGGTTTGATAAGCGGTATGTACTCATCAATTTTCATTTCAAGCGGATTCATCAGTCTTTCAAGAAAGAACTGGAAGCCGGAATATGGTGTTCATCATTCATTAAAGAACTTGAAAAGCGAATAAAAATATACATTAAATTTTGTAAAAAAAATCGGACAGTTAAATAACTGCCCGATTTTTTTTGCACTATCTATTTATGTCTGAATATGTTATTCTTCATTTATGAAAATTATACGGGCTTCTGTACTTGGTTATTGTTTTGGCGTAAGGCGTGCTGTTGAACTTGCTCAAAAGGCTCTTGCAGATAATGAACACAGCGGCAAAAAAGTATATTCTCTGGGGCCGCTCATTCATAACGAAAGCGTTCTTGATAATTTTTCCAGACAAGGATTAAAAATCGTAAATGAAAGCGAAATTAATAAAATAGAAAACGAAGCTGTAGTAATTATCCGTGCGCATGGAGTAGCTCCTTCTGTAATAGAAGAATTAGAAAACAAAAAATGTACTATAATTGATGCAACCTGTCCTCGTGTAAAAGCCAGTCAGAAAATGGTTGAGCGTTATACCAGGGCAAATGATTATGTAATCCTTACCGGCGACCGCAACCATGGAGAAGTAATTGGAATAGCCGGTTATGCAGGAAAAAACTTTAGTCAGATTCAGGATTATGAAGAAGCAAAGAATTTTACTATAAAAGGTGCTGATGAAAATGCATCAGAAATGAATGTTATTCTATTAAGTCAGACAACTTATAGTCCGAACGAGTTTGAAAAGATTGAAAATCTGTTCCGTTCAAAATTTAAAAATCTTGCTGTTATGAATACTATTTGTCCTGCAACAAATGAACGTCAGGATGCATTAATAGAATTATGTAAGGCTGTAGACGGCGTGCTTGTAATTGGAGGAAAGAATTCTGCAAATACAAAAAGGTTGTATCAGACAGCTGCGGCTAATTGCAAATATGCAGCTCATATTCAGAACGTAAAAGAAATTCCAGAAATTTTCTTCAAACTGGAAAAAGTTGGAATTACGGCGGGAGCATCTACTCCTGACGAAATAATTCAGGAAGTAGAAAAATTAAGCTCCTGAAATTTTTATAAGTTATCTTTAATAGCTTTTAGAATTTCCGGGAAGTACCAGTTCAGTTCTTTTCTATTAAAATATCCGTAGTGTTCGCTGTAATCGTTTCCATGAACAGCTGCAATTCCGTTATCCCATACACAGCAGCAGATTCCATATTTTCTTGTATCGGCGATATAATCAGAAAACCATTCTATTCGGTCTTCCAGATTATTTTTATTTGTTGCGCCATATTCACCAATAATTACAGGATATCCGTTCATTATAAATTTTGCATTGAGCTGTGCAAATACTTCAGAATTCTGCTGCCTGAGGTCTGGAGTGTATTCTGTAAGTCCCGGATTTTCCATTGCAAAGCTGTACGGTGAATACATATGAATGGAAATTGCAAGATGATTTTTGACCTTGTCTTGCGGAATTTCAAAAAGTGAAGAAAGAGTTCTTTCTGGAGAAGCCATAAGACCTGCCACAGAAACTAAACGGATTTTGTTATTTCCACCGCTCTTTCTTATTACATCTAAAACTTCCTGATTAAGCTTATTAAGAGTTTTTGCAGCATCTTTGCAGGTTTCGTTATTTTCATTTGCCCACCACCATTCAAATTCTGTGCCGGCAAGACGAGGTTCATTCATAATTTCAAAAATTAAATGTTCGTCATAACCGTTATTAAAGGTAAGTGCAATCTGACTCCATATATTCAGTAAGAATCTTTCTGATTCTTCAAGGTTTTTACTGCTTGGATAATAACCGCTTCCAGGAATTAAATTATCCGGAGAAAATCCGTTATCGTGATGAGTATTTATTATTACATAAAGACCATCTTCAATTGCCCAGTCAACAATCTGTTTTACACGAGCCATCCATCTTGGTTCAATAGTGTAATCTTTATCTATATGGTTATGCCAGGTTACAGGAATTCTTATTGTTTTTATTCCCGAAGCAGCAAGAGCATCAATCATGTCTTTTGTAGTTTTTGGCTGGCCCCAGCTTGTTTCGCTTTCAAGTCCGCTTTTTCCTGTTGCATCAAGGGTGTTGCCCAAATTCCAGCCGGTTGTCATATCTTTTACAATTTCTGAAGCCGGAATATCTTTTATTTGTTTTTTCCCGTTATCTACTACAGCTTTTTTTTTGTCAAAACTAATGGAAGCTTTTTGTGAGCTGCAGGAAAGAAATGTGCCAATAATGAATAAAAATGTGAATAAAGAAATAATTTTTTTCATACAAAAATCGTATCACAGAATTTACAAAATCAAAAGAGAAATTTCCTATTAGATATAAATAAATTTTGATATATAATTAGAGTATATTTTTTTTAATGGGATGGATATATGTCTAAAATAGAACAGGAACGTGCAGAAGAAATTAATGCTTTAATTAAAGAAATGACTCTGGAAGAAAAGGTTGGACTTATGCTTCATGAAAGTCATGGAGTGGAGCGGCTTGGAATAAAGCCTTACAACTGGTGGAATGAATGTCTGCATGGAGTTGCAAGAAATGGTTCTGCCACAGTTTTTCCTCAGACAATTGGACTTGCTGCAACTTTTGATACAGAGCTTGCGCAAAAAGAATATGAAGCAATTTCTGATGAAGCGCGTGCAAAATATAACGAAGCTCAAAAGGTAGATGATAACGGACAGTTCCGCGGTCTTACTTACTGGACTCCAAATATAAATATTGTTCGTGATCCAAGATGGGGACGTGCTCAGGAAACCTTTGGAGAAGATCCTTATCTTACTTCGCAAATGGGAATTGCAGCAGTCCGCGGTTTACAGGGAACTGATAAAGATAATTTAAAACTTGCTGCATGTGCCAAACATTTTGCAGTTCATTCTGGTCCGGAAAATACACGCCACACAGCAAATGTAAAGCCTTCAAAAAAAGATTTATGGGAAACTTACCTTCCGGCGTTTAAAGCTCTTGTTGATGAAGGTGTAGAAAGTGTAATGGGCGCATATCAGAGATTGTATGATGAACCTTGTAATGGAAGTAAATTTTTGCTTAAAGAAATTCTTCGTGAAAAATGGGGATTTAAAGGTCATGTTGTTAGTGACTGCTGGGCTGTAAAAGATTTTCATGAAAATCACAAGGTTACAAAAACTGCCGAAGAATCTGCGGCACTTGCAATTACAAATTCATGTGATTTAAATTGTGGGTGTACCTACCATGCGGCAATAGCTGCAGTACGCCAGGGATTACTTGATGAACAAAAAGTAAATGAATCTGTATTCCGGCTTTTAATGACACGCATGAAGCTTGGAATGTTTGATTCTTATAAAAAATCAAAATGGTCTTCACTTGGAAGCAAAGATATAGATTCTGAAGAGCATAGAAAGCTTGCAAGAAAAGTTGCTCAGGATTCTATTGTAATGCTTAAAAATGAAAACAATGTTTTGCCGCTTACAAGAGAAAATTATAAAAATAAAAAGCTTAAAAAAATTCTTGTAATTGGACCGGCTTCGGCAAATGTAAATTCTCTGCTTGGAAATTATTATGGACTCAACAGCCGTCTTGTTACAATCCTTGAAGGAATTGCCGGAAAAATTGAAGGACGCCCGGAAATTACACTGGACTTTCATCCGGGAGTTGGAATGTATCAGGACAGTAAGCAGCGCGGCTGGACTCTTGGAATGGCAGAAACGTCAGATGTAGTAATTGCATGTTTTGGTCTTGATAATATGATGGAAGGAGAAGAAGGAGATTCTGTAGAAACCTTAAAGGGCGACAGAGAGTCGATTGAGCTGCCGGAACATCAGCTGAATTACCTTCGCGGATTAAAAGAACGAGGAACTCCAATTGTTCTTGTTGTAACAGGTGGAGCAGCAATTTCTTTTCCAAGAGATATTGCAGATGCAATTTTGTTTGTATGGTATCCTGGTGAAGAAGGCGGAAATGCAGTTGCAGATGTTATTTTTGGAGATGTAAATCCAAGCGGACATTTGCCTGTAACATTCCCGATGAGTACAAAAGATTTACCGGCTTTTGATGATTATGCCATGAAGGGAAGAACTTACCGATATGCAGAAAAAGAACCTCTCTATCCATTCGGATTTGGATTAAGTTATGCGCAGTGGAAATTTTCAGACTTGATCGCAGAGAAAACCGGCGATGATGAAAAATTCTGTAAAGTTAAGCTGACAGTTGCGAATGAAGGTTCTGTGAATGCAGCCGAAGTTGTTCAGCTTTATGTTACAAAAGTAAATCGCAAAGCAGATGATCCAATCTGCAGCTTGAGGGCATTCAAAAAAATCAGCATAAAAGCCGGTGCAAAGCAGAGCGTTGAATTTGTTCTTCCAAAACCGGCATTTGAAACAATAAATGCAGAAGGCGAAAGCGTAATCGAAAGTGGAGATTATAAAATTATAGCAGCAGATTCAGCACCACTGGAGATTTCAGAAAAACTCGGCGCCGTTAAAGCAGTAAGCACAATTATACAAATATAATATATTGAATATATAAAAGAAATTATTATAAATTTTAGTTTCAAAAAAGGCGTGAGTGAAACGAATCTGAAAAGTCATTTTACGGTTTTAGCGGGCTTGCGCTACAAGCGGTGCCTCCCGTAACCCATGACTTTTCAGATTCGTGTAACGGAAGCCTTTTTTGAAATATATGTATATTATTTCCCTTGAAATATATTCCATATAGAAGAAATATTTGATATATTTTTGCGTATGAAGTATTCTCTTGCTATATTTGACATGGACGGTACTATTTTAAATACACTTGATGATATGACCGATTCCTGTAATGTAATTCTTAAAAAACATGGAATGCCGCTTCATACAGTTGAAGAAATTCGTTTTATGGTTGGAAACGGAATTCCAAAGCTTATTGAGCGTGCAATTCCGGATGGTAAAAATAATCCTGAATTTGATGCCGTGCTTAAAGAATTTCTTGAATATTATGAAGAGCATTGTGCAATTAAAACTGCGCCTTATGCAGGTATTCCTGAATGTATAAAAAGCTTGCGCGAGGCAGGAATTAAAATTGCTGTAAATACAAATAAAATTGAACCGGCTGCAATTGCACTTTGCGATGATTATTTTCCGGGGCTTTTTGATATTATTTCCGGCAGCCGCGCAGGTATGCCTCCAAAACCTGCTCCAGATGGAATTTATGAAATTTTAAAACGTGCCGGAATGGATGGAAAATCAGAAAATCAAAAGGCTGTTTTTATTGGTGATTCCGATGTAGACATGCAGACAGGAATTAATGCCGGTCTTGATGTAATTGGCGTTGACTGGGGCTTCCGCGGTAAGGAATTTTTGCGAGAACACGGTGCTGAAGTAGTAGTGATGAATGCTGCAGAGCTTGCAGATTACATTATAAAATAATTATTTTCCGTAAATCCGGATTTTTATAGGTGGTAAAAGTGAAAAACAATTTATTAAAGAAGATTTCTTTATCTTTCGGATTACTGTTTTCTATTGTTGCTTTTAATTCTTGTATAGATCCGAATAATGTTCCTGATGAACTGACTGCAACTGAAAATAATGGTTCAATAATTGGAACCTGGGAAAGTTCATATGGAGAAAAATATGTATTTTCTTCTACAGAGTTTAAAAATTATTATGGGAATTCAGAAACTTACACAGGAAATAATTTATACATAAAAAAGCTTTCTTCAACTTCCGGATATATTTATTTAAAGTATACAAAAAGCATCATGTCGGATAATTCATATTCCACATCAGCTCCGGATGTAGGAAAATGGTATGCAGTTTATTACAATGATTTAACTGACAGGTCTGTAAAAATTTCAGCTGCAGCTAAGGAAAATGGTGCTACATCTTTTATAAATTTAGCTGATGCTGTAAATGAATTTACAGTTGCAAATGGATATTTTTCTGTGGATTCAACTTGTATAAAAACATCATCTGGTTCAGGTTCAATACCTGATATTTCAACAGCATCATCTTCTGGTTCAACCGGCACAGGAAGTACAGGCGGTGAGTCTGGTGGAACAAGTGGTGGAGAATCTGGTGGTTCTACAGGTGGAAGTACGGCCAGAGCTGTAGACCTTGAAGAAACTGCGTGGTTTATAAATTCTTCACGAATCGATTTTCCTGTAATTGATGAAACTCTTTATATAAATTATATGCCTGATGGAATAAACACTTCCAGATGGATTCGTGTTTTGCCAAAAGGAAATACTGGTTACGAAGCAGAAATTGTATGGTCAAATAATATTCGTGAAATTGGTCAGAAAGCTGATATTGAATTTACTTTAAATAATAATAATTTATCAATTCAATGCAGTCTTTTAGATTTTTCTAATCTTGAAGCTTATGAAAGTGTTACAGCTTCCAGATTCGATCCTTCAAAAGTGCCTGCGCTTACTACAGATTATTTAAGCAATTTTTCTGGAAATTATAGTCTTAATACAACTCATTACACTTTAAATTTTGCGGCAAAATTAAATATCAGTCAGAATGTTTCTCATTACTGGAATGCAAATATACTTAATACAACGTATGATGAAGCAACAAAAACTTATGATATGCTGCTTGCTCATTCTTCACAAAATAATGCAAGCGGATCAATCGATCCTGGAATTACAGGAAACGAACCTTTTATTTCTCAGCAGGGATTATTCTGGAGCCATTTGACTTTAACTGCAAAGCCCGGTTCCCAGTGGGAAATAAAATGGGCTTCTGAATGGAAGAATACACCAGCCGAAGCGCTTAATTCTACTCTTGATATGCAGGATACATTTACAGGACCCGCAACTACAAAAATAAATTATTCATATAAATTTTATTTTGGAAATCCTAAACTTAATGGTAATTGGTATACAGTAGAAAAAGGTTCCCTTATTTACGAAGTTCAGTTTGAGTCTGATTTACCAACCGATAAGACATGGAAACAAATTTTTGATGGTTATGATATTGATTCAAAAATACAATTGCCTGCAGGAAAAGATAAAGATTACTGGTGGTACAGTACAAACTCAATTACAGGAATTGAAGATTCTTATGTTTATAAATTAACAGATAGTTATAAGCCGGGACTAACTGAATATGAATTTTATCTTGCGTTGAAAGATAATTCTACTGCACACGAAGTTTATGTAAGGGAAGGAAAGTATTATAATGAAGCAAAAGGCTATCTTGAAATTACAGAAAATACAATTCAGTGGAATGAAGATGTTTATACTATTGTAGATGGTGCTACCTGGTCTGTTTGGAATAATGATGATTCTATCCCAAATAGAGTTGCATATTTGGTAAAAAAAGATAATACAAATTATTTATGTTCTGTATGGTATTACATAAATAAACCAAATGCTTCAAATACATATGTAAACTTTGAGTTACCATTAGAATCTTCTTTATCAAAATGTCCAAGTACTTATGATTATCAGTCGAATGATTGTAAAACTGGTACTTCACAAAAGAATCTATCTGTCCAGGATTCTTCGTTCGTATATCCAATACCAGTAACAGTGCAGTATCCTTTATATTTCACCCGTTCAGCATTCTGGATGGGAAGTGGAAGTCCTTATTCTTCTGGAGATGAAACTTCTGACAATTCAAACTATTGTTATTTTATACTGAATGATGAAAATACAATTACCTGGGTAACTTATCCTGTTGTAGAAGATGAAGATTATGGTGATGAATATCGAGAGCGTCATGAATATACTTTAAAGAAAGATTCTAATGATTTGTGGCAGTTACAAGAGAATGTGTCTGATGCAGATGCAGAGGATTATTCCGGAACATCAAATCTTTCTATGATGGATTATGTTGATGGGCTTGAACTCATTTTTGCTGCAGATAAAATTTCTGTAGATTACAAAGGATATCTTCAGATTAAAGAATGGTATTCAAAAGTAAATTCTGAACCTCAGACTCAAAGATATATTTATTAATAATCATTGGGGGCGTTGCGGGGGCTGGTTAGCTGAAAGATTTTCCCCCGCTGGGTGGGTAGCGGACAAGACCGGAGCGAATGGTGGTGAAACCACCGTGAGTGAGGACTTGGGAGCGTAGGGCGGGGCTCCGCCCTCTTTTCTTAAATATGAAAAAACGGTTTTTCTTTGCTTTAATTTGCTTTACTCATTTTCTCATTTTTGCGCAGGAAGGAGAAATTGTTCTGCCCGAGGTTACAACTTATATTCCGGCGGCGGTTGAACAAAAAATTATTGTTACTGCAGAAGAAATTGAAAAGTCACACTATGAAGATTTGTGCGAAGTGCTTGAAAAATGCGGAATTCAGATTTTGTCTTATGGACCTTATGGACTTGATTCCAAGCCAGGCATTCGTGGTTTTACAGATGAAACTGTGCGTGTTGTAATTGACGGTGTTTGTGTGAACAATGCTCAGTATGGAACTTTTGATTTTTCTTCTATTAATCTTGCTTCGGTTGAGCAGATTGAAATTGTGCGCGGTGGTTTTACTGAAGGTGTTGAAGACGAAGGCGCTGTTGGCGGTGTAATTTATATATCTACAAAAAAATCTGATCTTGAAGATTTTCTTAATACATCTACTGCTTTAAAAACTTATTTTAATAAAGATACTCCTGTTGATTCAGTTTTTCAGAATGCTGATTTTTCTTTGCGGTCAGGAGAGAATTCTTTTTTACGGGGAAGTGGTTCAATTAATTTTGCAGAAAACGGGTATTTTTATAAAACAAATAATCAGATAATTAAAGCTGGTGGTGGCGCCTTGCAGGAAAATGCTGAAGAAAATAATTCTGTAAAGGTGCAGGAAAATGCGCAGGTTTTTGATGGCAGCGGTAATGCCTCATTTATTCATTATTTTGGAAGTGGAAATTATTTTTTATTTGATGATTTATTTTACGGAGGTACAAAACATACTCCGGGACCAGTCAATTCTACCAATCCTGGAATTCAGCAGGATTATAATAATAAGTTTTCTTTTGAATTATGGAATCCTTCGGCTGCGGAACTTTTTAATTTAAAGAATAATGTTTCCTGGCTTTGCAATAATCGTTTGTATAAAGACAAGGCCGGAGCAGAAAACAGTGAACATTACGTGAACACAATCAAGTATTCAGGAACTGCCGATTTTACTTCTCTTGCTGGCGGTCGCTTGCAGCAGCTTGTAGGGCTTAGCGGTGATTTTACAAATCTTGATTCTACTAACGATGGTAAGCATATTCAGTTTTCTGGTGTGTTAAAGGAAACTACAAAATTTGCTGTTGGCGCAGGCTGGTCGTTCAGTGTTCCACTTGCGGTAAAATTTTGTGTGAATGATGATAAGCTGAATTTTGCTTTTGTGCCAAAGCTTGGTGCTGCATGGGAAATCGGTTATTTTAAAATTTTTGCCGACGCTTACAGAATGGTTCAGTTTCCAAACATGGATGATTTATTCTGGGAAGGCGGAGGATTTCGCGGTAATCCTGATTTGAAGCCGGAAAAAGGCTGGGGTGCTGATCTTGGATTTTCGTTTAATGGCGTAAAGGCCGGTCCCAACAGCTTTAGAGGCGGGGTGACTGTTTTTTCAAATTATTATGAAGAAAAAATCCGTTGGGTTGGCGGTACTACAAAAAATCTTTCGAGCGCATTTTATCTTGGCGTTGATTTTTCTGCAGGCGCGGATTTCTTCAACAGACTTCTGACGCTCGATGTAAACGGGGAATATTTGTACAACCGTCTTCTTGATAAATCTGACAAGCTGACTTACGGAAACAGAATTATGTGGACGCCGGATTTTGTCTGTTCAGCGGCAATCGGCTTGAATCTGGAGTTTGCAAAATTTACTTTGACCGGTTCTTATACAAGTTACCGTTATACCGACAATCTGAATATTTATTTATTAAAGCCATATTTTCTTCTGGACTTTGCTGCTGAAACTGCAGCGCTTGGAAATCGCTTTACGCCTTTTGTAAAACTATCTAATATTTTGAATCAGCAGTATCAGGCGGTGGAAGGATATTCTATGCCTGGAATTTCTTTAACTGCCGGCGGAAAAATCCGCTTTTAATAAAGCGCTTTTAATACATATTTGAATAAGCGAAGTGTTTTAGGTATAATCAGAGATATTTTTTTGCTGATTCAGAGGTTTTATAAATGCCTGGTTTTTATGATTATTATGATGTTGCCGTAGTTGGTGCGGGACATGCCGGAATTGAAGCGGGACTTGCCTGTGCCCGCATGGGGTTGAAAACTGTACTTATTACCCAGACTCCGGATGCAATTGCGCGTATGAGCTGTAATCCTTCTATTGGAGGAATTGCAAAAGGAAACATTGTCCGCGAAATTGATGCGCTTGGCGGCCAGATGGCAAAGCTTATTGATAAGTCTATGATTCAGTTCCGCATGCTCAATAAAAGCCGCGGACCTGCTGTTCAGGCACCACGTTCTCAGGCAGATAAAATTACATATTCTCAGCTTGCAAGAAAAACCTGTGAGACAACTCCAAATCTCTATACATTAATGGATACTGTTATTGATATACTTACAACAGCATCAACTACACCGCTTCCTCCAAACAGCGACAGCGCTGCAGAAAAGGGAACAATTCCCGGTGAGTTCCGCGGCGATGGACGAACAGAGGCTGCAAAAAGCGGAATGCGCCAGAAGGTAACCGGTGTTGTTACAGAACGTGGACGTATTATTCCGGTTCGTTCTGTAGTATTAACAACAGGAACATTTTTGGGCGGACGAATTTTTATTGGTGAATATGATGCTCCCTGCGGTCGAGTAGGTGAGCCTGCCGCTTATGGTCTTACAGAAAGTTTACACAGACTTGGTTTTACAACCGGACGTTTAAAGACAGGAACTCCTCCACGAATCTTGAGAAAGACTGTAGATTTTTCCAAACTGGAAGAACAGCCCGGCGATACAGAGGTAATTCCATTCAGTTTTGAAACTGAGCGTGTAGAACGTCCTCTTGTAAACTGTCATATTGTTTATACAAATGAAGAAACTCATAAAATTATCCGCGATAACATCGGGCGTTCTCCACTTTATTCCGGAAAAATCAGTGGTATTGGTCCGCGCTATTGTCCTTCTATTGAAGATAAGGTAATGCGCTTTAAGGAACGCGACCGTCATCAGATTTTTGTTGAACCTGAAGGTCTTGAAACTGATGAGATTTATTTGAACGGGCTTTCTTCCAGCCTGCCGGAATGTGTACAGGATGCCTTTATGCGTACAATGCACGGATTTGAAAATGCCGTACAGAGCCGTCCGGGCTATGCAGTTGAATATGATTTTGTTGAACCGACACAGCTGTATCCTTCTTTGGAAACAAAACGTGTTGCAGGTCTTTTTAATGCCGGTCAGATAAATGGAACTTCCGGTTATGAAGAGGCTGCCGGACAGGGGCTTATTGCCGGAATGAATGCAGGTCTATATGCACGCTCTCATATTGATTTATGTGGCCCGCTTGCAGAAATTCCTCATTCTCTTAACGGTGTGCCTTCAAGCATGGAAAAAGATGCTTTCCGCCCTAAGGCAGATATGACAAATGAAGAAAAGGCCCGCTTTGCAGAAATTTCTGAACGCGAAACTCACGAGCTTAATGATTACGAACGTGGAGTTCAGAAAAAAGCAGGTTTTGACGCGTTCGATAAGATTCCGGAATTTGAGCCTGTAATTCTTGGGCGTGATGAAGCTTACATCGGCGTATTGATTGACGACCTTGTAACACTCGGAACAAAAGAGCCTTACCGAATGTTCACTGCGCGCGCAGAATACCGGTTAAAGCTCCGGCACGACACTGCAGATCGTCGCCTTGCAAAATACGCCTTCCGCTGCGGATTAAAAACTCAGACACAGTTTGATGCAATTAACGAAAAATATGCCCGCCTTGCCGAGATAGAAGCTCAGCTTCTTAAAAAGCCTGATATGGAAAATCCGGGCTACCCTGAGGCAGATTGGGAAATGGCTAAAATTGACGCTAAGTATAAGTATTATATAGAAAAGCAGGACCGCCGTGTAGAAAAACTTCATAAGATGGAAAATGCGCGGATACCTGCTGATTTTGATTACGGCAGCATTCCGTCTCTTTCTGCAGAAAGCCGCAACAAGCTGGAAGCAATCCGGCCGGTTACGTTAGGGCAGGCTAACCGAATCAGTGGAATTCGAAACAGCGATATTATGCTTTTGATGGTTTACCTTAAAAGATAATTTCATCACTGCGGGCGCTGTGTGCGGTGATGCACAGATTAAATTGCCGGATGCACAATAAAATTAAGCGCTAAAGTTCATTCATTGTGGAATTGTAATATTCTTCCAGTTGAGGACGGCATTCTATAAAAATCTTGCCAATCTGCGGATCAAAATGATGACCTAAATCATTTTTTATTATTTCGAAAGCTTCGTCAAATGTCTTTGCTTCTTTATAACATCGTTTACTTACAAGGGCATCAAAAACATCTGCAAGAGCCATAATGCGTGCTTCCAGAGGAATTTCTGTTCCACGCAAATGTTCAGGATAACCTTCGCCATTCCATTTTTCGTGGTGATAGTGAGCAACATTGATAGCAATTCTTCGGAAATCATCATCATCAATATCGCTTAAAACTTTTTCTACAATTACAGCACCTTTTGCAGGATGTTCTTTCATTTTTTCATATTCTTCTTGAGTGAATTTTCCAGGTTTACGTAAAATAGAATCATCAACTGCAATTTTTCCAAGATCGTGCATAGGAGCTGCTTTAACAATAAGCTTGCAGAATTGCGGAGTACAGCCTGAAATCTCTGAGTGCTTGCGAAGTTCCTCTATAAAAATTTGAATACAATCGCTGGTACGCAAAATATGTCCACCGGTGGAGTTATCGCGGCTTTCGACCATAGTTGCAATTCCTCTTATAATGGAATCCTGCATGTCTGTAACTTGAAGAGTTTTTTCTTCAATCAGTTTGGAAAGCTCTTTATTATATGAATTAATTCCTTTTATATAATTCTGCTGTTCAGTATCATCACGGAGCTCTAAAAGATAACCCATTCTCATTCTGCTCGCGGAAAGAAGATGTACCGTGCAGATTCCTGCTTTTTCGGTGCAGGTAATTTTAAAATCCTGATTACTATGCTCTGCCCATTTCCAGTTTTCATCTTTGTAGTGAAGCTTATTAATTAAATCAGAATACATTTCTGGAATTTGAGAATCTATGGGAATAGAATCAAGTTCAGGGAAAAATTTAAGTGCAAATTCGTCGCAGCTAAGAAAACGAAATTTATTATCAAAGGCAATATAACCATAGCCCCCGCGATTTTTGTACACATTTATAAGATTCAGCTGAATATCGTAAGTATTTACTTTTAAAGAAAAATAAATAAAAAAGGCTTCCATTAGAATGTAGGTATAAGGCATTAAATTCAATTCAATGTCTAAAGAAAGCGGAATGATATAAGAAAGCGTTCCTGCAATAAGCATGACCAGGAGAATTTTTAAATTCTTTTTTGAAACGTGTTTTTTAGTAAGAATAGAATGGATTACTGCGATAATCGCAGAAATATTAATCAGTGCAAGATAAAAAATGTATAAAAACATTAGAGGTCCTGCTTCTGAACTTATTATGGTAAGACCATTTTTTGTACTTATACGGGAATTTGCAAAAAATAAATTTGAGTCTTTTGTAGTTGCAACAAAAATGCTGATAATTAAAGCATAAATAAAAAGTCCGAATCGAAGCGGAAAAAAGAATCTTTTATTGCACAGTTCAATGACAATTACAAGCATAAACATAATTGTAAAAATGCTGCCAATATAAGAAATAAGATTACCGGACATTGCCGCTTCAAGCGAATTTGCGTAAACAGACATTGCATAACCAAAATTAGAAATGAGAGTTGTCAGAAAAAGCATTAAATAATTCTTATTAATTTTGCCTGAATTAATTTCAAAATAAATGATTATTGCAATCAGAGAGAAGAAGAAAGAAATTAAGTAAATAAATCTTAAGTCCATGCCTCATTATTATAAGCCTGTTTCTGGAAATTCTCTAGTTTTTTTGAAAAGTAGGGGTAAAAAAAATTCTGTTTCGTGCGTTCGTGCGGGACCTCTGTCGTGGAGTCCTTAAAGGAGAGCTTTAATCTAATACTTTGGAAAATTATATAAATAAAATTAAAAAAATTGCAGAATATAAATTTACATGATAAAATATTATTGTCATAAATAATTTAATAATAATTGAATATAAAAAAGTGTAAGGTGAATTATGAAAATTAAAAAACTGATTTCTACAATTCTTTTATCCTGTACATTATGTTTATGTTTCGCAAAGCCAGGAGATGTTTACCCAGATCCTCATGGAGGAATGGATGATGAGTTGTTAAATGAAATTGTAAGTTATGGAACAGAACCGCAGAGCGAAAAAGCAGCAGAAATCCTAAGGGGAAAGGCTATTGCAAAAATCATTCAATATATCATGGATATTTTGCATCCTAGCAGGATAAAATGGGAAGAGTTTAAAGATGCTTTAGATGAGTATACAGATAAGAAGGATGGTACATCTTTAAAGTCAATTCTTGATGTAATAAGTAATCATTCAAATAATTATGATAATAAATCACAAAATTTAGGTCAGACAATTTCTGGAAACTTGTTGAATAAATTAGAAATTGCTGTTCAAAAATTAGCTGAAAAACTAGGCGATCCGGTCCGGCTTACAGACGGAGTATATGAACAGAATGAGACTGATTTTTCTACAGGTAATACAAATAGAATTGAAGTAACAAGAAAATACCAGTCTACCGTACAAACAAGCGGCAGTTTCGGATATGGCTGGGAAACAAATCTTGATTCTCGAATAATTCTTGGTATTGATCCTATAGAAAAGCTTTATCAAGTTATTGAAGCTCTTAAACAGTATCAAATCTGCCTTAATGAAAATGTTGGAAAACTTGAAAGTGAACTTGCAGATTATTATAAAGTCAGTTCTATTTATAATGCAGAAAGCGAAATCAGAGAAAAAATCAATATTATAGAAAGTGATTTATCAGAAGTACCTTTTATGGAAATAGAAGTGCTTGATGCAAAAGAAAAGGCACAGTCAATCTATGAATATAATTTATATCTTGAAGCAGAAGATATATATAATGGACTTGAAAGATATAAAAAGGATGCTAAGCAGGGAATTGAAAAATTAAAAACAGATATCAATCTTGCAAGGAATGATGCGCAGAAGCTTGATGAGTTAAAGAATGAAATTACATATAATGAATATTCATTAAAGGAATACAACCGTCGCATCCAGGTCTCGAATGAAAGAAAAGCTAAAAATGCACGGGTAAGAATTGAGGGAAGTGATAAAGCTTTTGAAGAAACAGGAACAGATACAATTACATTTATAGATGAAAACAGCGTTCCTCATATACTCTATGAAACTTCGGAAGGCTGGAAGGTAAAAGACAATGAAAAGACTTCTTCCGGCGCTAACGATATCTTAGCCTGCGAGATTGTTCAAAATAATGAGTTTTCAGCAAATGCTTACTATGTTGTTAAATTCAGAAATGGTTCTAAGAATTATTATGACAGTTATGGATTATTTATTGGAAAAGCAGACATAAATAATAACTGTGTCTATATAAACAGAAACAGCGATGGAAAAATTAATAATATAAAAAATTCTGACGGCGAAGAGCTTTCTTTTGAATATAAAAATAACAGAGTTGCAAAAATAACGAACGTTCGTTCGCCGGAAGAAAATGCCGTATACACTTACAGCGGTAACAAGCTGGTCTGCGTAAAAGATACGGACGGCGATGTTGTTACAATGGATTATGATTCAGACGGAAGGATGACATCGCTTAATAAATGCGACGGAAGCTCTGTAAAATTTGAATACGGTGAGCAGACTTCGGACGGAAAGATTCTTACAACTAAAACAACAAATGAAGAAGGTCACAGCGAAAGATTTGAATATTTCAGAAATGACAGGCGCACAGATTACATTGACCATGACGGAAACAGGACAAGCTACTTTTATGATGACCACCACAGGACAATAAAGGAAATCCGGGCGGACGGAAGCGTAATCCAGAACGAGTATGACAATTTTGGCAACCTCATAAAGGTAAATGAAAACGGAAACGTTACAGGATTTGAATATGACGCGCGAGGAAACAGAACATCTGCCTCATACAGCGATGGAAGCAGCGAGAAGTGGACTTATGACAGATTCGGTTTAGTAACTTCCTATACAGACCGGGACGGAGTTAAGCAGGAAATCCTTCGTGATGAAAACGGCAATGTTACAGGCTTTAAAAACGGAGGTAAGAGTGTATACCTTCAGGAAGTAAATTCTAAAGGGCAGGTCATAAACCGGACTGTTTCCGGACAGAATACAGTTTATACTGAATACGAATATGATGCTTATGGAAATTTAATCTGTGAAACCTGCGGGCGGATCAAAACTGAATATGAGTATGATTCAAGAAACAGAATTGAGAAAGTAATTCAGGGCGGAAAAGTTATAAGTGAATACAGCTATGAAAATATTCCTGCAGAAGGAAATAAAACAGGCGAAAACAGAATAATCCGTAAAGACTACAACGGCCTTGAAACAGTTTATGTTACAAACGGAAGAAAGGACATAACAAAGGTTATTCAGAAAGATACAGTTACAGAAACAGTTCACGAGACTCGAATTGAGTATGACAGAAGGCATCTGCCGCTTAAAGTTTATTCAGGTAACGGAGAAACTGAAAAACCTGTTTCAGGCTATCTGTATACAAAAGAAGGAAACCTTAAGGCAGAAGTTTCATACGGAAATGAAAGCTGGATTAAAGTCTATGAATATAAAAACGGAGTGATTTCCGAAATAAAGCAGTTTAAGACAGCTTCCCTTACTGAACAGGAAGAAATTACTGAGGAAAAAATTAATCAGCTTCTTTTACTTGCAGGCGATAAGGTTTATGTTCAGAAATATGACATAAAAATCCAGAACGAAAACAGAAAGCTCCTTACGGTAACTGATGCCCTTGGAACTTCAAGCCTGTTTGAATATGACGGCTATGGAAAGCTTGTAAAGACAACGGACGGAAACGGAGATTCGCTGCAAAATACATATACTTACGGCGGAAGAATTACAAAAGAACAGAATGCTTTCGGCGGCTGGTATGAATACGGCTACAGTACGGAAGGCTTTTTAACAAGGGGAGGAGAGCAGAATGGAAGGGCAGTCAGCGCAGAATACTATCCTGACGGAAGCATAAGGTACATTACCGACCGCTATGGAAAAACTACATATTATAATTATGATTCCAGAGGCCGCACAGAAAGCATTCAGAGTGAAGGAAAGAAAATCTGGTATGAGTATGACAGCTTTGACCGCATAATTAAGCAGACTGTCGGAAGCTCACCGGATGAATACTCGGCTGTTTATTATGCTGAATATGAATATTCAGAAGACGGAAGAAGCGTAAGGGTTACAGAAGGCGGAAAATACAGGACAACATACCTTCTTGATGCCTTCGGAAACGTAATAAAACAGATTGACGGAAACAATAACGAACGTTCGTTTGTTTATGACTCTCTGAATCAGATGACAGAAAGCTATGACGGATACAACAATAAGACAGAATATGAATACAATGCACTGGGTACAGTAAGTAAAATCATCCTGCCTGACGGTTCAGTTACAAAATATGAATATAACTGCATGGGACAGATTTCAAAAGTAACAGATGACTGCGGAATAGTTTATACGGCTTCTTACGACAGGGCTGGAAGACTTGTAAAAGAGAGAAGCAGGGCTGATTCAGAAAAAACTTATGAATATGACAGGGCTGGAAGAGTTACAAAAGTTTTCTCTGGCGGAGAAGTTGTTGAGAGTTATACTTACGGAGCTTATAACAGGACAATCACAGTAAAAGACGGAAACGGAAATAATTACATATATAATTACGATTCATATGGACGGCTGGTCAGCGAGAAAAACCGCAGCGGCCTTGAACAGAATTATTTTTATGACGAAGGCGGAGAATTAAAATCAAGGAACAGTTTTGACGGATATTCAACGACTATAAATTATTCCTCAGACAGGACAATACGTACAGTTCACTATTCAGACGGAAGCGAAAAACGTTTTGTGTACGACATGCTTGGAAACATCATAGAAGCAGAAAATGTCTATGGAAAAACTGAATACAGCTATGACAAGGGCGGAAGATTAATCCTTCAGAAAGAGATAACTGTAAACGAAGAGGTTTCCTTTGAGTACGATGCAGCAGGAAACAGGACTAAGCTTCTCAGTGCAAACAGGGAGACTGTTTACAGTTACGGCAGGAATAATGAAGTCAAAAAAATATTTGACAATAAACAAAGAGTGAGTATAGAATTAGACTATAACAAAAACGGAAAGGAAGTATTGAGAAGATTCGGAAACGGAACAGAAGAAAAAACTCTTTATGACAAAAACGACAGAATAATTGCAAAGTATCAGATAACTGCTGAGAACGAACTACTATGGGCTGAAGGCTATGTATATGAGGCTGACGGCAAGCGCTCTTTAACCGTGAATCAAAATGGTCAGATTACACTTTATGAATATAATAAAAAAGGCCAGCTTTCTAAAATCTTTTATCCATATGACAAAAATCTAATCCAGAATTTACAGGAAGAAGCTCAAATAAATGGTCTTCCTGTAAATGCAGAAATTACAATCAATAAATCTCTGACTCCAGAGCAAGCAAAAGAAAGTAAAAGCTTAATGGAGAAAATTCATGCAGGACTTTCCAGAAGAATAACAAATATGCAGATATTTATTGAAGAAAGTTATGAATATGATTCTAATGGAAATAGAATTGCAAAAATCAATCCTTATGGGACTATAAATTATACTTATGATAAGGAGAACTGTCTGTTATCTTCTGGTTCCCGCGGTGAAACTTACGTTACTTATACTTATGATAAAATGGGAAATCTTCTTACGGAAGAAAGTTCTCGTAAAATAACAAAATATGCTTATAACTCTCAGAGCCGCCTTATTTACTGCGAAGTAACTGATAATTTAGAAAAAGAATACAGTCAGTCTACTTACGCTTACGATGCGTTTGGAAGGCGTATACTTGTACAGGACAAAGGTGAAACAGCATTACGAACTTTGTATGATGGTTTAACTTTCGATGTAATAAAACAAAGCCCGACTATGGCAAACGGAATGTTTACGGATTCATTTGATACAGGAATTCATTACAGTAAAACAGGTAGACCAACCGGAGACAGATATCGCTACATAAGTGATGAAGATGTTTATGATAATTCACGATACAGATATATTGATGAAAATACATTTAAAATTGCTAATGGTCGTTATCGGGGTGAGAGAACTCAGGTTTCTGTAAACGGTTCAATTGCTGCCCAGGCAACCAGCGAAGGTGCGCAGTATTTTTCAACTGACTTGCTTGGCTCTGTTGTTAGCGTTACTGATAACTATGGTAATCAGAAAGCAGGCTACAGCTATGATGCATTTGGTTTACTCGTCCAGGGAGATTTGTCTGGTTCAACAGATTTCGGCTTCCTTGGCAAGCAGAGTGACGCTACTGCTAAATTGTATAACTACGGATATCGTGATTACAAGCCGCAGCTGGCAAGATTCACAACTATTGACCCGATTCGCGATGGAAGCAACTGGTTTACGTATTGTAACGGAGATTCAGTAAATTTTGTGGATTTGTGGGGATTGGAAAATTTAAAACCAATACTTCTTTATATGCAAGATAAACGATGGGGAGATCAAGTAACTGGTAATCCTGATGCAACACCATCTAAAACAAATAAACAAATTAAACAAATTGGATGTTATTTAGTTGGATATTGTGAGGCAGCAATTACTCTTACAGAAAATGAAATATATACACCGGATTTTTTTAATCAATATACTGAAATGTTCGATACTGATCAGCGCTTTGATTCAAATAAAGCTTCTGAAATAACTGGTTTGACAAATATTGCTATTTTTAAAAGTAACGATGAAGATCTTACTGATAAAATAAATGAATTAAATGACTCTACAATAAAATATGTAGTTATGGCGCAAGTTCCATATGATTTAGCTGGCGACTTACATTGGGTAAATATATACGGAGGTGTTGATGATGATGGATATATAAATATTGTTGGTACTTCTGAAAATGATTATTCTGCAACAGGATTACGGAGTCAAATAGATACCTGGGATTTTTCTGATGGTGTAAAAATAAAAGCTTCTGATATAGAGCAGTTAAGAGTCTTTACAAAGAATAAATAGGAGATATTAAATATGCAAAAAATTGTTTTATCTATATTTTTAATTTTTTGTTTATTTTTTATATCATGTGTGGATTATGATAAAATAGTGCTTTCTGAAGATATGTTAAATAAAGATATACAGTTTATTTTATCAAAAAATACAGAATTAACAGGAAGAATTGGTAATAGAAGTTATCATTTCTCGAATTTATCTAAATTATGTATACAAGAAAAATATTGGTATGCTTTATTTAATCTTGATGATAATAATAAAGAACAATTATTAGTTGTATATAATATAGAATTATCTAATTTTGATTGGTGTAATTTTTATCCAGATACAAGTTATTTATTTGAAGATGATTTGATATGCTTTTCAATTAAAATTGAACCAGATAAGTATCCATTATCTAAATCCTATAAAATTATTACACTAATAAAAGATTTTAAAAATTTAATTGAAAAATCAATTGAAGAGAAAAGTCGATATGATACATCTTTGATAGATGACGTTCAGGATTTTTTTTATAGGAAACCGAGATTTTTGCTAGATAATAACACAGAAATTAAGCAGAATTATTTATCATCCATAGATAGGAAATATATTGAAAATGACAAAATTTACTATGTTTTATGGGAACAGGCTCATTATCCTATATCTACTTATTACTATTATTATTATCGGGGAAAAATTAGTTCGACTTGTGCTTATCCTCCTTTAGATGATTCACATTTGTATCGAAGTGTAGAAGAAGAATTTACGCGTATTAAAGTTGAAAATCAGAACATAGATCTGATAGAACTTAAAGCAGATGAAAGAATAATTTCATCTGCTGAGTATAGCGGATATAATGTATATATTATTAAAACAGATGACAATACAATTGATTATGCGAATTTAACAATAAGGATAGTGAATGGAGAAAAAATTACAGATTATGCGTTAGATCATTTGTTTCTTTATAAAGATAAATTTGAAAACATAGAATTAGCTCAAGGAAAAGACGAATGTGCTTGTTTTATAATTACAACAAATGTTTTTTCATATGATTTGTACATTGATTTAATTTCAGGAAAATATGATGTCTATTTGAGAGCATCAAGTTATCCAATAGAGAAACGTGCTTTAGAATGAAATGATAAATAAATATAATGTTGCAATTAGTTGTAATATCTACGAAACATTTTCAGAGTTTTGCGAAGTGCTTTCGGATATTACTAGTTAAGGTTTCATTCGACTACTTTAAGCAAAAGTACATCGAATTGTAGAAAATGCATGTATAAGGAGTTCATTTTGAGAAAAGAAAGAAAAAAGTTTAGCTGGCCTAGAAACATGTTTTGCAAAGTAAAAAAGTTTGAGCCTAGAAAATTTAAGTTAATTACACCGCCGGTGATTACTGTAAATGAAGAATTATTAAAAGAGTCATTCTTAAATGAGGAGTCTGAAAATCAGAAAGAAGGAAATGCCCAGGAATCTGTTGTTGAGCTTTTTGATTTTGGTTCATGCGATGAAACTGTTTTCTTTTTCAATTCTTCCTATTGGGATAATCTTATGAAATCTTTATCGAAAGGTGAATCAAAAAAATAAACTCACTTTAAAATTAAGTGACTTTATATAATCATCTATATTTTCTAAAAACTGTATTAAAAACTAACAATTTGAGAATTTAATTATAATTGTTTCCCGACGTAAATCCCCATGCGCCGGAAAAGTCTTCTTTCAGAAATTGGTAAAACTGATTTTCTTTTTTTGAATAATTATTCACCTTTTATTTTTAATCAAGATTTTTTTTTATTCAGAAAAAGTATCTGAAGCCACTCTGCATCTTTCAAGGTGTAAAAATTATGGGGGTAAAATGAAATTTCACATTTTCAAAAAAAACATTCTTTCTTTTAGCTGGATTCTGCTGCAGGCGGTTTTGATTTCTGCAATTACTGTTTTTTCTGTTCTGCCTGTTTCCTGTAAGGTTTCTACAGAAGGTATTGAACTTGCTTCGGGTGATTACGATTCGCCAACTTTAAAAGAATTAAAAGTCATTGATGAAAAAACTCTTGAAATAGAATTTTCTGAATGGGTTAGAATCAGGAGTGTTGTTGTTTCTCCGTATATTGAAGGTGTCTCAGATTCGTATGAGCGGAGTATATCGAAGGATCTGGCAAGAGCTATTGCTGGTGCTTCTGGACAAAATGGTGCAATTAGATGTTCAATTGAAACTTCTGATGATGGAAGAAAAGTAACATTTTTAATGGAAGATTCAACTGTCGTTGGAAAAAAATATGAAATTCTTGGAATAGTCGAAGATTCTCATGGTAATTCATTAACCTTCTGTGTTCCATTCAACGGATTCAATCCGTGTATTCCTAATGTGCTGATTACTGAAATTCAGCCAAAATACAAGGGAACCGAAAATAAAGTTCCGGTTTATAAATGTGAATATGCGGAGTTGCTTGTCCTTGAGGATGGAAATCTTGCCGGCCTTGAAATATTTTTTGCTTCCTATGAATCTAAATGCCGATTTATTTTTCCTGCAGTTGATGTTAAAAAGGGAGAAGTAATTATTGTTCATTTACGAACTGCTGGCGATGGCTGTATTTCAGAAACTGGCGATGATTTTACGGAATCTACACGGACCTTTTCTAATTCAAATGTACGGGATATATGGAGTGAGAATAAATCAAAATGTCTGAATTCAGATAATGATATTCTGATTGTACGCAATATTGTAAATCAGAAAATTGTTGATGGCGTAATGTTTTCTAATAAAAAAATAGATGAATGGGAAGGTAATGAACTTTCTTTTGCACAGCTGCTTGTAGATGAAGGATTTTATGATTCTATAGATATAGATAATTCTGCTGAATCGAATGTAGGTACAAGTTTAAAAAAATCGATCCATAGAAAAAACGCAAAAGTTCTAAGGGAAAAACTGTTGGAAGGTGAATTAAATATAGAAGAATTCAAACTTCAGAAATCATCAAACTGGATATGCACGGAACCTTCTCCCGGGGATTTATAATTGAATAATAACATTTAAATATTGACGAGTTGCGAGCAAGTGTCGTTTATGATATATTTTAAATATGGTTGAATTGCTTGCTCCTGCGGGAAATATAGAATCTCTGGAAGCTGCAATCGGTGAAGGTGCCGATGCAGTTTATCTGGGGTTAAAGAATTTTAATGCGCGTTTAAGAACTACAAATTTTGCCTGGAATCAATTTGAAGCAACTGTAGAAAGTCTTCATCGCAGAAATAAAAAGGTTTATGTAACTGTAAATACGGTTTGTGAAGAAAGAGAGACAGAACGCCTTTATAGATTTCTTTCCTATTTGAATCAGATAGGCCCGGATGCTTTGATTGTTCAGGATTTTGCTGTAATGAGAATGGCTCAGGAATTTTTCCCGAATCTTGAACTTCATGCTTCTACGCAAATGAATGTTGAAAGTTCAAATGCTGTTAGACTGCTTCAAAAAAATGGTGTAAAAAGAGCTGTCCTTGCAAGAGAACTCAACCTGGAAGAAATTAAAAAAATAAAAGATGAAACAAATGCAGAGTTAGAAATATTTGTACATGGAGCCTTGTGTGTAAGCGAAAGCGGCTTATGTCTTTTTTCAAGTTTTCTTGGTGGTAAGTCTGCCAATCGCGGAATGTGTACACAAGCCTGTCGTAGATTTTATTCAGCGGAAGTTCCTTCTGGAGTTAAACAGGGATATTATTTTTCTCCATGTGATCTTCAGTTAATCGATTATATTCCTGCACTTATAGAAGCCGGCGTTGATTCATTTAAGATTGAAGGTCGAATGAAAAGTGCAGAATATGTTGGAAATGTTGTTGCTGCTTATCGCTATGTGATTGATCATTATAAAGAAGATAAAAAAGGAGCAATTGCTGCCGGAAAAAGAATTCTTGCTTCCGATTTTGCCCGTTCAAAAACATCTTACTGGTATGGATTTTCAACTCCCGAAGAAGGCATAAAAGCTGCGGCAGAGAAAATTTTAAATCCGAATCAGGCTGGTGGAACAGGAATTTATCTTGGTAAAATTGATAAATTAAAACCTGCGCCTAAAGAGCTTATTGAATCTTTAAGAAAAACTCTTCCAGCTAATTCTGATGAAAAACTTTTTCAAATTCAGTTTGCGACTTTAAAAGGTGGTAGTTACGAACCTGATCCTGGCGATTCTATCCGTCTTCATAAAAAAGATGATACTGGAAGAGAAAGTCATAAAATTCGTTCTGTAGAATTTGATGAAGAATCTGATAAAAGATGGATTGATATTCCGCAGGGCTTTACTTCAGGAGATGAAGTTTATCTTTTACAGATGAAAGCCGGAACAAAACGTTATTCAAGAATTCTTCCTCCGGATTTGGCAAAATATCGTCGTCAGCCTAGAGATGAAAAGCTTCCTATCCTGGATTTAACTCCAATTAAGGATAAGGAACTTGATTATTTCCCGGAAGGAATTTATGTTCAGGTTTCTTCAATTGCCGATGTTTTCGCAATTCAGGGAATTAATCCTGTTCGAATTATTCTTGAATATAATTCAGAAACCGGCTTTGACTTGTTAAATAAAAAAACAGTTCTTCCTTTTTCTAAAAAACAGATTTATATATCGCTGGATCCTTTCTGTACTTCTTCTCAGGAAGATACTCTTTTACAAAATCTTGAAAAGCTGATTGAAATGGGCTACTTTAATTTTGTCGCAAATAATCTTGCACATATTCAAATGCTGAAGGATAAAAAGGTAAATATAATTGGCGGTCCTTATCTATATACATTTAACCGCTGGTCTGTTTCCTGGTTGGAAAATCAGAATCTTGGTGCATTTATTATGCCTTACGAAAATTCAAGACGAAATCTTGAAGCAACGTATGAAGCAAATGTTCGGGGAAGAGTTTTAGTTCCTGTATTTGCTTATCCGGCACTTTTTAGAATGCGATTTAGTCTTCCTGAAGATTATGACTTTTTGTATTTTGAAGATAAGGAAGGAAAAGAGTTCAAGGTTAATTCCACTGTTGACGGTTCATTTGTAATGCCTGAAGAACCATTTTCTATTCTGGATAAAGTTACATATATTAATTCATCTGGTTTTAAAAGAATTTTAATTGATTTTTCTAAAACTAAGGTCAATAGAGCACAGATAAAGGCTGTAATGACATCTTTATCAAAAGGGCAGCCTTTACCCGGCATTTCCAGATTCAACTGGAAAGATGGATTTTATTCTCCTCAGCAGATGGAGGAATATAAAGCTGCTAATGAAAGAGCCAGTTCTGCATCTGGGCTACCTTCAGGAAAGAAAGGTGGTAAAGCTTTTCACAAGCAGCCTTATAAAAAATCTCCAAAAGGAAAAAGATAATTTCCAAATAAAAGCAGCTGAATTCTGCTCTGAATTTTAGAAAGAGACAGCCTCCTTTACTAATTCAGATTCTGCTGCCGGTTGAATAGTTTTTTCTTCCATTTTCTCAGAATCTTCCTGCTTCTGGAGTACAGGCTTATATTCTACATGTTCTGCAATGACATAAACTCTGCTTGAGAATTTACCTTCATCATCTTTCCACTGAGCCTGTTTCAGCCTTCCTACGACTCTTACACTTCTGCCTTTTGTGCTTTTCTTTAAGCAGGCTTCTGCGGCTTTTCCATAAACTTCAACATCAAAATACGAAACTTCATCTACACCCTGATCAGATTTATTTCTGTACCATCGGTTTACGGCAATTGTAAATTTGCAGATTTTAAAACCTTCAGCAGGTTCTATCATTTCTGCATCGCGGACGAGATTTCCTTCCAAAATTAAAGAATTTAATTGATTCATAAGACGTTCCTCTAAAAAAAATCATTTTTGCCGGCCAGCATTATTTACAGCAAAACAGCTGCATATATATAAACGCAAAAACTTTCAATTTTTACCAAAATTTTTAAAAAAAAGTTTAAAAAAAATCATTTTTTTTTCATTGTTCGGGGCAGGTGAAAAATGCCAGGTTGTTTTCACCCGGCGTTAATACATTTTAAGTAGAGGAAATCAAATCTTTCTGACAGGTAATAACAGGGCTTTTTACCTGTCCAGAATATTGTTATGGATTGAAATAATATTTATTTTGTATTTGTTACAAGTCTGAGTATGTACAAAACTACATATTCAGTTAATGCTTTTTCATCTTTAATCTTCTGCATATTTGGAGTATGAACCAAAGTGTTTGCAAGATTTTCAACTCGTTCCTTTGTGAATGTTGTTGCACTTAAAGTTCTTACAACTCTTCTTGTGTAATCGCGGATTAAAGAATTTACATCTTCTGTAAGATTATTATAAGCTTCTTTAGAAATCATCTGATTCCATTGTTTGACCAGATAATTCAATTCACGGTCAAGTGTTGAACCTTCAGGAATCAGTTCTTTAGAAATTTCTTTTGCACGGCTTGCAAGAGCTTCTGGCTTAGATTTCTGTTTATTAGCATTTTCTGATTTTTCTAATTCTGTTTCGCTGCTTGAATTCTTCTGCACTACAGCCTGCTCAAGTAGCTTCTGTTTCTTTTTTCCGCGGAACATACTTATAAGCCAGGAAAGAATTGGAATTGAATAAATGAATGGCAAACGTGAACGTGCATTCTGAAGTATCTTAGAATTTTTGAGCATTAAAAGTTCACTGTAAGACATTAACTTTCCGTCTATGAATAAGTGGAAGCCTTCCTGAGTTTCATCATCATCTTTTTCGTAAGCAAGTAGTGTAATAAAATTTGCATTCAATAATGAATATAAAGTAGGCGAAAGCCTTTCTACCATTTCATGCAGGCAGGCTTCAAACTCAGATGCATTTGTCATTTCCGGTAGCTTTTCGTAATTCAAAAGAGAATTATGCCATTTTGTTTCAAGCTCAGATTCAATGGCGCCATGAGCTTCGTTACAGAGTCTTACAATTACCTGAATAACTTTTTTCTTGTATACATAGTATCTGGTTCCAGAAGCAATTTTAAATACAAGAAGTGGAGGAAGCTCATTATCTCTTCCTTCTGTGGTCATTTTCTGCAAAAATTCTTTAAGATCATTTTCGCTGTATCTTCCATAAAGAAGGCGGCCACTTTGATCCTGAAATTTTAGAATCTGATTCATTGAGTAGAAAAATGGAGGTTTTGCAAGATTAGCTTCCAGCTCTTTTAAGGCTTCATCTCTTATCTGCTGTTCCTGCATTTTTTCTTTGATATTTGTACATTGAATTTCCAGAATTTGAACAGCCTGTAAAATATTTATATCTTCTATTGTTCTATCCTGAATTTTTTCATAATCCTGTCTTATATAATACAGTGTCTGGTTCCAGATATAATAATCATCACCTTCTGTAAATTCCTGATATTTATAATGTTCAACATCAATAAAGTGTTCAAAAAAACTTCGCAACGAAATTTCTTTTGTAGGATTTGTCGTCCTTAATTTTTTTAGATAAAAATCATGCGATTCTTCTTTTTTTAAAATCTTCCAGATTTTTCTTTGTGCCGATTCTATCAAAACCGAAACAGGAACACAAGCCGGAAATAAAAGAGAAGGTACTTCCTTTGCAAATTCCAGAATATAAAGTACTGTAGATTTTACAGGTTCCTGACCAATTCTTTCTGAAATATATTGAGAAGCGAGCTGTTTTTCCAGAGCATTATCAGGAAACTGTTTTGGCAAATCTGAGGTTATAGGAAAAGGTGTCTGACTGTTAGTAAGAATTTCTTTGTAACGTTCAGCATACTTTATGGCAAGATAAGAAATTGCAACTATCATTTTTTTATTATTCATTGTGATAACTGCAACTATGTGTTTTTGAGAAAGTCCCTGTAATTCTGCATCGACAATTGCAGAAGGATTTCCAAGATATTTTACTAAATCTGCCTGTTCTTCTACATGATGTTCTGCATATTTTTTTATATATGTGCAGAACTCCCTGAAGTCTATAAATGGAGATTTTTGCTTTTCCGCATAATATCTTATGATTGAACTTAAATTTGCTGTCGTTGCCATTTTTTTTCCTATCTTAATATTTTATACTAAGATAGGACGTAAAACAAGAGGAAAAAACTCTGAATTTTTTAGTTTACAGAGATTTCTCCGACATTTGTTTTTAATTCGATTTTTTTACTTTCATTTCCCTTCTGGGTATATGATTTTTTATAATTTTTTCCGCCAATTTCAATTGCACCTACGTTTGTGTCTGCTTTTATATTGTAAGTACTTAAATTGTCTGGAACACTTACGTTAAGTTCTCCAACATTTGTGTCGGCATTTAATTTAGAAAATTCGCAATTTGTAACATCTATCTGACCTACATTATTTTTTATTTTAATTTTGTCAGAAGAAATTTTATCAATGTCTATTTCACCGACATTAACATTAATATATATGCTTTCCAAATCTACATCGTAAGGAACTGACAGTCTTAAAAATGCATTATTGGAACCCATATTTGGTCCGTTTGTTGAAGCTTGTTTTATAGATAGTTTTCCATTCTGAATCCAAATTTTTGGTTCAAGAAAGTCTTTGTTGTATGAAGCATATGCCCAGTATTTTTCTGCGCGTTCAATTTCTACTGCAAGAATCCGAGCATCAATATCTATTTCTGTAAATTCTTCGAGAGCTTTAGAATATTCCTTTTCATTTTCAAATTCTTCGGAATCCCAGGAAATTTTTATATTTTTTTTCCAGTTGTATTTTCCGTTATTAGAAGATTTGAAAATTCCAATTGTTATACATAATAAAGTAATTATACCAATAATAATAAGATAAATTGTTTTTTTCATATTAGTTTTCCCTTCCTATTGCTTTTAAAATTGAAAATATTACTGCAGAAACTGGCCAGATAATCCAGGATATATGCCAGTCGTTTGTAATAAAACTTACTGACAAGTAAATACAGATGATAGTAGGCCAGTAGACAGAAATAATTGTCTGTACAGTTTTATTTTTGTAAACCACTTCCTTTTTTTCGTAGTAGAAATTTGTATTTTCATACATATCTCCATTCAGCGAAAGAAGTATGTCATAAGATTTTTTTGTTTTTGTTGAATATGTAATTAAGAATACACCAACACCAACAAATACAAAAAGGAAAGATGGTCCGAGTTCTTCAATAAGTTCTGAAGTAGCAATTTCATCAAAAATCATTGAAGGAATAAAGCATAGGATACAGCACAAAATTCCTATAGACTTCATAATGCTGTAAGTTGAAATGTATTTTGTTCTTTCTGATTTAAGATAATCTGTCTGAACAGAATCTATTCCACAATGTTCTCTAAAAACAAATCTTGTTTCTTCCCTTATATTTGCAGAAATTATAAAAAGTGCAACACCTATACCAATTGTTAAGAACATTCCCGGGATGAAGAAAACTTCACCTAAATGTGCAGCTTCTCCTAATATAGGGCAGATTACGCTGCAGATACATAAGACTATTCCCAAACCAGTTAAGATTGCAGCCTTTCTTCTTTTTTCTATAAACATCTTAATTTCATCAAAAGACAAAAGTCTTCTGTTCTTTTTTTCTGTTCGCTGCTCTGTGTAAATATCTTTAATTCCAAGATCATCTACAAGGTCTTCAAGATTACCGAATTCAGAAATAACAATTCCAACGGCTTCATTTTCTGATTTGCCTTCTTTTATCAGTTCGGTATATTTGTCTTCCATCATCTGAAGTAATTCAGACTTAGCTCTCATTACTTTATCTGTTAAAGGAAGATTCTTAAACATTGATTCCAGATAACTTCTAATTGTGTCCATTGCTTATACCTCTTATAGAATCTGTAGTTTTATTAAACTTCGGTGATAAAATTTTCTATCACTTCTTTGGTTAAAGTCCATTCTTCGCACTTTTCTTTGTAGTACGAACGGCCTTCCATTGTAATACGGTAATAAGTTCTTTTTTTACCGTTATCTGCTGTCTGACTGTAAGATTCTACATAGCCGTTTTCTTCCAGTCTGGAAAAAGCAGAATAGAGAGTTGTTTCCTTGATGATATATTTTTCTCCGGAGAGTTCCTTTATCATCTTTGAAATTTCATAGCCATATGATGGTTTGTCTCTGAGAAGAAAAAGAATAATTGTATCGTTATAGCCACGAATTACATCACTGCTTATTTCGGTCATTAATTCTTACTTTCCTCCATTTATTTTTTTATATTACGACAGGTGTTACTACGTCTGTCATACTTTGATAGTCGTAGTATAATTCTGAAATATAAACTTGTCAAGCATTTTTTATAACAAGTTGAAATTTATATTCAATAGAATTACAATGATAGAATGATTACATCAAGTAGAATGAATGGCTTAAATCCCTATGTGCCAGGCGAGCAGCCTAAAGACAGGGAGTATGTAAAAATTAATGCAAATGAAAATCCTTATCCTCCAAGTCCTTATGTTATTTCAAGTGTTCAGGAATTTATTTCTAAGCATCCTGAAAAGCTTGGCGTTTATCCGGATCCTGATTCTTTAAAACTTCATTCTGCAATTGCAGATATGCTTAATAAAACTGGTGGAGTTTTGTGCCGCTGTAAAACTTCAACTTTTTCAGACGGTAAAGTTTTTGTAGAACCTGCTGAAGAAGATAAAATTCCATTTACCGTAACTCCCGATATGGTTTATACAGGAAATGGAAGTGACGAAGTTCTTTCTTTTGTGTTTTATGCATTTTTTGATTCTTCAAAATCATTTGTAATGCCTAAATTTACTTACAGCTTTTATCCTGTATATGCAGGCTTTTATAATATTCCAAGCGATGCTGTGCCTTTAAAAGAAGACTGGTCGATTGATATTCAGAAAATGCTGGAAATATCTAAAAAAAATAAGTCTGGAATTATTTTTGCAAATCCTAATGCGCCAACTTCTCTTTCTGTTTCGCGTGAGCAGGTTAGAGAAATGCTGCTTAAGGCAAATAAGGACGAAATTTTTATTGTTGACGAAGCCTATGTTGATTTTGGTGGAGAATCCTGTATTCCACTTTTGAAGGAATTTGATAATCTTTTAATTGTACGAACTTTTTCTAAGAGTTTGTGCGGTGCCGGACAGAGACTTGGTTATATAGTTGCAAATCCAGAATTAATTAATATAGTTACAACTGTAAAAAACAGTGTAAATCATTTTCCGCTGGATGCAATAAGTCAGGTGAGCGGAGTTGCAGCCTGCGAAAGTGTAGATTATTATATTAATTGTGCCAAAAAAGTTTGTGAAGTCCGGGAAGATTTTTATAACTTTTTGAGCAAAAAAGGGTTTTTTGTATTAAAAAGCAAAACTAATTTTTTGTTTGCTTCTCATCCGAAAATTTCTGGAGAAGAGCTCTATCAAAAAATTAAAAAGGAAGGTATTTTAATCCGTCACTTTAATGTGCAGGGAATTGAAAACTTTGTAAGAATTTCGATTGGTACAAAAGAACAGATGGATCTTTTGAAAAAGGCAATTGAAAAAGTACTCGGATGAGTATGAAAAATATATCCATGCGCGACCGCTAACGCGGTGTTTAAGGAGAATATATGAAACTTTTAGTGATTTCTGATTTACATGCAAATAATAGTGTTTTAGATAAGCTTGATGCAGAGTTTAAAGCCTGCGATGCCGTTATTTTTGGTGGCGATTTTGCGGAATGCTTTAAGCCAGAAACTGGAAAGAGTGCTTTAGATGCACTTTGTAAAAAGCATGATAATATTTTTGCAGTTTTGGGAAACTGTGATAATGAAGCTTTTATGGATGAACTTGAAAATGCAGATATTTGTGCAGAAAAGTCTCTTGTATATTTCGATGGGCTTGGAATTTCTGGTAGCGGCGGCGGAACATATTTTACCGGTAAAACAGAATTTGAGCGTTCCGAAGATGAAATCCTTGAAGATTATGCAGTTGTAGAAAATGCTGTTAAAGAAAATAATGATGAAAGTCTCTGGCATAATCTTATTTTAATATCACATAATCCTCCTAAAGCAGATATTGTCGATAAGGTAAATGAAACTCTTCATGCAGGAAGTCAGAAATTTACCGATTTTATAAAGGAAAAACAGCCTCTTTGTGTTGTATGTGGTCATATTCATGAAGGCGTTGGTATAGAAAAAATTGGTGAAACTACTGTTATTAATCCTGGAGCTTTGGGCGAAAAAGGTAGTTTTGTTTTGCTAGAAATTGAAAAATCTTCTGATGGAAACTGGAAGGTTTTGAATGCGGAGTTAAAAACTGCATTTTAATTTACAGGACGAAATTTGAAAAAAGTTGTTTTATTAGGATTTTTATTATTTTCTCATATTTGTCTGTCTTCTGTTTTATTTGCGCAGAGTGTTCAGACTCAGTCAAATGTAAATATTAAGCTTGTAACTTTCCGTTCGTCGCTTACATATACAATTGGTGAAGATACACAGGCTTATACAGCAGAAAGAACTCTCAAGCCTTTTTCAATTAATAAATTAGAAACAACATATTCACTGTGGTATCAGGTAAGAACTGTTGCAGAAAAGATAGGTTATAATTTTGCTAATCCGGGGCAGGGTGGAACCTATGGAAAAAGAGGTGCTGCTCCAACTGAATCTAATTATGCTCATCCTGTAACAATGATTAACTGGTACGATGCAATTGTATGGTGCAATGCTTTAAGCGAAATAAAAGGTAAAACTCCCTGCTACACATATAATGGTGATGTTTTAAGAGATTCCAGTGATACTGCTGCCTGTGATTTATGTTCGTGTGATTGGTCTGCTAATGGTTACAGATTACCATGCGAGGCTGAATGGGAATATGCCGCAAGACGTACAAAACTTGGTTTTCAACAGGGAGACATGATAAGCGGTCAGACAGTTTATGATGATAGCGAGGAAGGTCTTTTGTATGCCTGGACTTATGAAAATGCAAGTGCGACAAGAACTGTAGGAACAGCAGGAATTCCTTTTGACCCGGATTCTGTTGTTCTTCCGGAAACCGGAAATGCAAATAATGCCGGTCTTTACGACATGAGCGGAAATATTCTTGAATTTTGCTGGGACTGGTTTTCTGATTATAATTCTGAAGAACCTTATGGTCCTGAGCTTGGCTTTGAAAGAGTAAGCAGAGGCGGAAGCTGGTCTGCCTACACTCCGTATTTATATGCAGGCGACCGTTATAGTTTTGATCCGAATGAATGTTACAATTACATGGGCTTTAGAATCTGCTGTACGGCAGAATAAATTAAAGTCCTAACGAAATTTCTTTTCCTGCTTTTTTAATTTCTTTGTCTCTTTTTTTAAATTTCTTTTCTGACTCTTTGTGAGCTTTTTAGCAAGCTTTCTTGTGTGCATTGTTTCCCGGTTAATATTTAACAGCCAGGTACAAATGAATACAGAAATAAGACAAAGAAGTGTAGCAATTATAATTGGAATGTATCCCGGAAGATTTTCAAAAGGAAGCTTATAGTTCATACCAAAGAAACTTGTAACAAATGTTGGGGCCATCATTACAAGGTTGATAATGGCAAGTTTTTTCATAACAACGTTCAGGTTGTTTGAGATTACAGAAGAGTAGGCATCCATAACTCCAAAAAGAATGTTTGTGTAAGTATCGGCCATTTCTATTGCCTGTTTATTATCTATTGCAACGCCTTCTACAAAATCAATATCATCATCATCAAATTTAATAAGCCGGGTTGTTTTCATTTTTTGCAGAAGAAGTGAATTGCTTTTTAAAGAAGTAGTAAAATAAACAAGAGATTTTTCAAGACCAAGCATGAGCATGATTTCTTTATTTTCAATTTCAAGCCGCATCTCGTTTTGAATACTTGTAGACCGTCTGTTTATTTCTTTAAGGTAACGAAGAAAATTTAAATTGGCGCGGTTTAGAATCTGTACAATAAAAGATGGAAAATCGGTAAGTCTTACATTTCGGATTCGGTTTGCACCAAAATCTTTAATTACTTCGCTGTCTGTCCAGCAGATTGTAATAATTGTATTTTTCTTTAAAATGATTCCGACAGGAACTGCAAAATATGGAGTTTCTGCAGCCGGGTCATAAACAGGAACTCTAACGATTGTAAGAATATATCCTGAATCACCTTCTTCCATTCGCGAAAGTTCATCCGGGTCAAGAATATCAAGAATATGATCATTTTCAATCTGATATTCATTCTGCAATTCTGTAGTTTCGTCTCGAGTTACATTTCTTGCATCAATCCATAATGGAAGTGATTCATTAATTTTTTCTTTTTTGGTCTTAATAAATTGACCGTTATCTTGCTGCCAGTAAGTAATCATATTATCATCCCGCGAATTATAATCCGCTTCATATTTTCAAACAAAACATATGTCTGTTTGTAAAATGTCTTAGCCAAGATAAAAAAGTAAAGCGTATCTTGACCAGATGTAGTAATTTTTGAGTCGCTGATTTGAATAGAAAATTTGCGGCTCTACTTATAGCCTGCAGAAAGAATTTAGATGGATTTATTCTGAAGGCTTTGATTTGAGATTAATATGGGATAACTCGATCCACCGTCCATAGGGCGCCTCCAGAAAAAAGATAATTTTGTAAAACTTACATTCAGTTCTGTAATTTTAATGAATTATTGAGGCTTTGTTAATAGTTTTTTTAAATTTCCATTATATATTTATTTGAATTTTGTTAATGCAAAATTTATTATTCCAAGAACGGCTGTATAAATGGTCATAAATAAAAGATAAAGCGGATTGTAAATTGAATTCAGATAATAATAAGGCGGAAGCAGAAATTGAATAAAACTAAAGCCTTTTAAATTTATAAAAACCGGGCAGAAAACAATTATTATAATTAACAGGAACGGAATTATTGCTCCAAGTATATAAGGCTTTTTGCAAATAATCCGGAGTATGTTGCAAAAGAATGTTGCGCTTAGTAATAAAAGAATTAGAGGCGGAATTTCTGATTGAATAGAAATAAAAAGTCCTGAGCAAATTAATGCAATAATCATGAATATAAATGCGTCTGTAAGGATGATTAAATGCATTCCGGTGGATAAAAGAAAATTTTTGTTTTTAGGAAACCACACAAAAAGTCCGTTTTGTTCATCTTTAATAAAGTATAAGGCCGCAGCAAATCCGCAGAGAATAAACCAGAGTGCCAGAATTCCGCGTAAAGGAGAAGAAAGATAATTTTGTATATTTTCTTTTTCTCCGTTAAAGCTGCGTAATGAAAAAAGACTGTCGCTTATTATATAATACTCATAAATTTCTCGATATTCGGATTCTGAAAAATTTATGTTTGCTATGTTTTTTGAATAAGCTTTACTGGCTTCGTAAGAAAAGTATGGATAGAGCTTTGCATATAAAATTTCTCTTGTAAAAGAAAGAAGGGGAGTGTCTTGAGTTTCATAAATTTTTACAACAGGAATAACAGCTTCTGTTTCTCCGGCCTTTTTCATTTTTTTTTCGAAATTGTCATAAAAAATCCAGGCAGCAGAAATTTTATTTTTTGCAATCATTTCTTTTGCACTTTCTTCATCTTCACATTCAAAAAAATTAATAAGGGAATTTGAGTTTATTAATTCATTAATTATATTTGTTACCGAAGCTTCATTGGTTTTATCTTTTACAAGTGCAATTGAAAAAACTCCGCTCTTCATTTTAGAAGTTAGTTTTAAACCAACAGTGATTAAAAGCATAAGACAAAAAATAATTATAAAAGCAGGCCGCTTTAATAAGCGTTTTTGAAAAAGGAAAAATGTAAGCAGATATTTTTTCATTTATTACCAGCCTCCACATTCGAACCTGAGTGTGAGCAGGCGCTTTTTAAAGAAAATCGAAAAAGAGTTGCTTTATTTCCAGTAATTTTTTTAAATCTTAATAGTACAGAAAGTGATAAAAAGATTATTGAATAAATTACAATTTCTGCAAGAAACAGTAAAAGTTGTGTAGTGCTATTTTTTGTAATCAAAAGCATTGAATATTTTAACGCAGCCCCTGTCGGTATAAAATTCGAAATTTTTTGAATAAGCTCCGGGAAAAAGTCTATTGGATAAAAACAGCCCGAAACATAACATATTATAAAAGAAAAAATGAACTGCAAAAGTATTCCGCTTACAACCGAATCAACGGTTTCGTATAAAACAAAATGAAGGGTACAAAGCATAAAAACTGTTGGAATTGAGCGGATAAAAAACAGAAATAATTCTTTGAAATTTTTAGAATATTTCCATTGTGGAATTTTTAAAAAATCTATATTAAGTGCAAAATCCATTATGATTAGAATTATAGCAAAAATAATTTCCATAAAAATAAAATAAGAAAATAATTCGGCGATAACAGTGGAAAAGGAATGAACTCCGCGGCTATAAAAAATTTTGTATAGTTCTGTACTTCGGTTAGAAAAAAAAGGATTTGCAGCAAGGCTTAAAATCATTAAAAAGAAAATTACAATTGCGCAGAAATAATAGGTTTGCAAAGATAGTCCATTTGAAACTCCAGTTTCTTTTATATCTGCAAATTTGTTTCTTGATAAAACCCAGTAAACATATTTTATATTTAAATCCCATGTTAATTCGTCAAAGCGTGAATAATCTTTTTTGCGGTAAAGCTCTTCCTGCATTGAATAAATTCCACTTTGGCTGTGTACGATTAAGGCTGAAAGAATATCTGCAATCTGAGTTTTTATAATATCGCTGAAGCCTTGCTGGCCGTCGCTCGTAACATAAATAACCTGTTTATCGTTTCTTCCATATTCAATAGATTCTATAAAGCCTTCGGGAATAATAACATATGCAGAAATTTTTCCTTTGAATAATGCTTTTTTTGCTTCTTCTTCATTCATAAGTTTCAGCTCAATGCTCATTTTTGTAGAATCCATTGTCTGAAGGGCATTAATGCCAAAATCCATATAGGGCTCATCCATGTTTCCTATAATTCCGATTGAAATTTTGCGGCTTCCATTTTCTTGTGGAGAAGTTACTGATGAAGATGAAAAAGAAGAAAAATTTATATTATTTAAAAATAATTTTGCAATTAATCCTGTGACAGTAAAAAATATAATTGAGAAAACTGCTACAAAGGGAAGAATTTTAAAGATGCGTTTTATTTGAGCTTTTTGATAAGAAAAAAAATAATTCATTTTTTAATTGCATTTAAAAGAGTATGAAGATTTTTCTCTTTGTCGTAAGGAATTAATGTTCCTTGTTTTAATATATAACAGTGACTGCAGAATTCTAATTCAGAAATTTCGTGAGTAGCAAGAATAAGAATTCCTCCATTGGAAACAAAATTTTTACAGTAGTTATAAATTGTCTCTTTGCAAATTATATCGAGCGCGGCAGTCGGTTCATCAAGCAAAAGTATTTTGGGATTTTTAGCAATTGCACAGCCTATGGAAAGTCTTTTTTTCATTCCTCCAGAAAGCCTGGAAACAGGAAGTTTTAAAAATTCCGGAATTTCTAAAAGCTTTAACATTCCGTTTGCAAGTGAATTCTGCAAGTCTGCTTTTGAATACCAGAGTCGCAGATTATCCATAGCACTAAGCTCTTCTATAAGCGGATTTTGCTGTGGAACGTAACCAATGAATTGTGATATTAATTTTTTATTCTGGAATATATTTTGTTCGTTAATAAATGCATTGCCACTGTCGGCTTTTAGTACTCCTGACAAAATGGAAATTAATGTAGATTTTCCACTGCCGTTTGCACCTAACAGAGCAATGCATTCTCCTGAATTTGCCGTCAAAGAAACATCTTTTAGAATAGTTTTTTTTCCATAAGATTTATTAATCCTTGACAGCGTAAAATTCATTAAAGGCTTCCTATTGCATCAAAAAGGTCTTCGCCATCCATGTCTGCTATTTCAGAAGTAATTTCTTCCGGGAAACCTGCTTTTTCCAGATTAGCTGCAATTTCATCTAACTTGATGTCGTATAAAATATCTTCAATATCATAGTATTCCATATCAGAAATATCTATCATGTCATCAGTCTTTTTTGGAACTTTAACATTTGCATTCTTATTAATTTTTTCTGTCATGTAAACTGTAAAATAATCAGTGTCGTATTCATCTGCAAATATCATTTTACCTTTGATAAAATCTTTTGAAGCCTGTTCTCCTATAAAAGTAATTTTTGAGTCTGAAAGATAACTAATTACAGAAGACATGCTTGAGTAATAGAACATGTTGCGGAATGAATTAATTAAGCCCTGCTTTGGCATTAATACTAAGGTTCCAACAAAGCCAGTATTTGTGAATGCTAAATCCTTTGTTGAAATTTCAAAGAGAGTTTCTTCTTCTGAGCTGATTTCTATATCGCTTGTAATTTTATTTCCAGATTTAGTTCCATATCCGCTTAAGAATGTATAAGTTTCGTCATAGTAACTATCAGTGAAGCTTACTTCAATTCCAAATGCATTTTTGGTTTCTGGAGCCAATACAGTAAGGGTATCACCATCAATTTCAATTTCAAATCCATGAAGATTTTTAGAAGTATCGGCATAAAGTGTAATTGTTGGTTCGTAGTCTAGTATATTTTCTACAGCATATTCAAGAGCATCTACTAATTCATCTTTAACTTCATCAACTGTATATGAATAGTAGCCATTTGCTTCTTTGTTAAGAATGTCTGCAACAGTTTTACAGAGTTTATCAAGATTCTTACTGTTTTTTAATGTAGTTGAGAAATTTTGAATCATTGCTTCTGCCATGTCTGAATCAACTTCAAGAATAAGTTCTTTACAGTCTGAAGAAACTTTTCCAAATTTTGTTTCTGTTGTTACGGTTATGTCTGATTCTTGTACATCTTTAATTTCGCTGAGCAACGCTTCAAGGATTTCATCAATTAATCCGTCTATAGTTTCTTTTGATGGAAGCATTCCAATAAGTTCGTAGGACTTATTCATTGAAGTTCTAAAGGCATCTGAAAAATCTGTAACTCCGTCGCCCTGCATAAAGAAATCTTTATTAATTAATTCTGGAATTTTAAAGAATAACGAATTAGAAGCTTCATCCAGAATAATATCTCCAGAAACAATTTTTGTATCATTTACTTTAAGGTTGATTCCCATATTCATAAGAGTATCTTTTAGATTTATACTATAGTCTAAGTTAATATCTTTTAAAAATGTTAAATCAATTCCTATGAAGTTAGAATAAGTTCTGAGTAAAGGTTTTAATCCGCTTCCAAGTTCAAATTTTAATGAAACATCTCCGGAAACATTTGTATTCTTTTGGTTAAGGATTTGTGAATAAGCCTTTGCAAAATCTGAATTAGAAAACTCTTTTACTTCGTGCTTAATTGTGTCTTTGAATAAGCTTTCTGGTGTGTGTTTTTCTCCACACGAACTGAAAAGTGTAAGTACTGCGGCAATTAAAACTGCAGAGCCAGCTTGAAAAAATTTTTTAGCTGATGTTTTGAACATTTTGTCCTCCAATTAATTGATGCAATTATTATGCATTCTTTGTCTTTGGTTTCTGAAATTTTTCATATATTAGCAGATATTACGTGTTTATGGAATATAGTTTTATTAAAAACTATTATCTGCATTTAACCCGCCCGAGCGTGGAGTTGTTGCGAAGCAAGTCGCTATGCGACCGAGCGTTAGTGAGCAACGGAAGGCGACTGAATGAAAGAATTTGCGCCAGATTTATAAAAAAAATAAATTTTTTTTCAAAATTTTTGTCAAAAATTGCAAAGTCGCGCAGTTATTAATATGCAGTTTTTTTGTTATGGAGGAAGCTCTCTTGAAAAAAAGTTTTTTGGTTTTTGCTTTATTTTTTTGTAGTCTTTTTACCGGGCGTCAGATGCTTCTTTTTGCTGAGGATTATTTAAGCTGGAATTTTGATGATTGCGAAATCAAAGATATTTTATATTCTGTTTCGCTTGATTGTGGAATTTCTATTGTCTGTGATGATTCTGTAAGTGGAAAAGGAACTCTCCGGTTTGCCGGCAGCGATTTTGAAAATGCTTTTAATGCGTTTTTAAAAGAAAACAGACTTTATGTTTGTAAGGAAAAAAATGTCTGGACGGTGTCTAAGGCTCTGGTTAATTATGAAAATGAGGTTTTGAGTCTTAATGCGTACGATTTGACTGCGGAACAGATTCTGGAAAAATTTGCACTGGAGACTTCGTGGAGTGTTACTTATGATGTTTTACCAAGTCAGAAAATGTCTGTGCATTTTAAAGGAAGTATTTCTGATGTAATGGAAAATCTGGGAAAAAGATTTGGAAATTACGAGGTTATTATTGAAGGAAAAAATTGCCATTTTTTGAAAAAGAATGAAAGCCGGAGTGCTGCAGGTAATTATGGAGTTTTGAATATATTAAAAGATGAAAATGGTTTTTATTCAGTTGATATAAAAGATGCAAGACTTTCTGAAGTTATTGAAATGCTTTTTGAAAAATTCTGCGAAGAGTGGGATGGATGCGGCTTTTGTCTGCTAGTAAATTCTGATGTGAAAATTTTACGTACAAATTTTACAGAAAAAAATGTAGAAAGTATTTTGAAAAAAATTTGCAGTCAAAATGGCTGCACCTGTCTTTTAAAAGACGACGTGTATTATATTTTTGAAGCAGCTGATTCTAAAAATGAAATTTTATCTGGAAAGCGGGAATGGAAAAAATATGATTTAAAATATGCTGCTGTTCAAGATTTTATTCCTCTGGTTTTAAAAAGAATTGGCATTTTAGAAAATATTATTCTGCCTGGAAATATGAGCTTCTTATGTAAATGCAGCGATGAAGAAAATGTGCTGATTGAAGAACTGATTCTTGAAGTTGATGTAAAAATGTCTACATATGTGGTGAATTTAAAATATAAAAAGCCGGCGGAATTTATGGAACATCTTCCGCCGTTTATAGACAGAGCTGCTTTATTTTTTGCTGATGATTCAAAGAGTTTATATTTTAAGGGAACTGAAGATTCTTATAAAGAACTTTGTGAACAGATAGAAATATTTGATGTTCCTGAAAAAAGAATTTCTTATGATCTGCTTATTCTGCAATATGACCAGACAGAGCAGAATGACTGGAGTTCTTCTTTTTCTGCAAAAAGATTGAGCCTTGGAGACAGAAATTCCTTAAGTGCGATGCTTGGATCTGTAATGGGGTTTAATTTGAATGTTGTTTCTGCTTTTGGTTTAACATTTGCAGCCGAACTTCAAAGTTCCATTGAAAATAATCATACAAAGGTTTTTGCAGATACGACTTTGCATGGGGTTTCTGGCAAGCCAATTAATTTTCAGAATACAAATACTTACCGCTATAGAGATAATAACCTTGATCCAAATACCGGAAAGCCTGTTTATTCTGGCGTAACAAAAGAAATTATTTCTGGAATAAAAATAGATGTGCTTGGCTGGGTAAGTGGAGATGGAATGATTACGAGTCAGGTAACAGCTTCTGTTTCCAGACGTGGAACTGATACTTCCAGTTCTACAGGAAATCCTCCACCAACCTCAGAAAAAATAATAACTACTGAAGTATGTGGAAAAAGTGGAGAACCTGTAGTTTTAAGCGGCTTGATTTTGAATTCTGAATCTGAAAGTGAAAAGGGAGTTCCTGTTATTTCAAAAATACCTTTACTTGGAAGGTTATTTAAATCTAAGTCAGAGAGTAAAGAAAACAGTCAGATGGTCATTTATCTTGTTCCTCATTTAGAAAATGAAAATGAACTGCATACAGATTCTGAAACTGTAAAGCATGATTATGAATGGGCAAATGAAAGAATTAAAAAATTTAAGAAGATTGCAGGATGTGAAAATGAATAGAGCATATGATTTTAAATTGACTCCGGGGTATTGCCTGTATAACGGTGTGGGAGTGTTCAGTCAAAATGGTTCGAGCATAAAGTTTTTAATTGAGAATCCTGAAAATTCTGTATTAAAAGAAAGATTAAAAAGAGCTTTTGAAAATTATCTTGAACTGATTCAAAAATATGATGATTGTCCGGAAGCATATAAAAATGAACTTAAAGTAAAATTTGTTGCTGCTACAAGAGCTCAGATTAGAAAATGTGTCTCTTCATTATATAGTTTTGCAGGTTCCGTTCGTATTCAAAATAATTCTGCGGAACAAAAAGAATCTGATAAGAAAGGAGGTGATAGTTCAGAAAAAAAAGATGCTGCTGCAGTTTTATTACTTGATACTATTCTTGACGAAGCTTTAAGACTTGGTGCTACTGATATTCATATAGAAAATAAAATTGTGAGATTCAGGATAAATGGAAGATTACAGAAGTTTCAGTCTTTGCAGAGTTCGGTTTATGTAGAATTAGTTCAAAGAATAAAGCTTCTTGGTGATATGAACGTTATGGAAAAAAGACGTTGTCAGGACGGGCATTTTTGCTGGGGAAAAAACAATAATGTTTTTGTGCGGGTTTCTACTGCGTGTGTTGTCAGTTCGAATTATGTTGCAGAAGAGTCGGTCGTGATGAGATTGCTGGATACCAAACGTGTTCCTTTGCTTATAGAAAAACTCGGGTTTAATGAATGTCAGATAGAAAAAATTTCTTATTTGAAGGAAATGAAAAACGGGTTGATTCTTGTATGTGGGCCTACTGGTGCTGGTAAATCTACAACTGTTGCTTCAATTCTTATGGAAATTGACAGAGCATGTAATCATTCAAAAAAGATTGTCAGCCTTGAAGAGCCGCCGGAGTACTATTTGCCTGGAATTACACAGTTTCAGATAAATCAGCATGAAGGTCTTTCTTATGAAGAGGCTTTGAGCCATGTTTTTAGGCAGGACCCGGATGTAATTATGATTGGAGAAATTCGGGATGAAAATGGTGCCGGTGCCGCTGTGAGGGCTGCTTTAACCGGGCATCTGGTTTTTGCAACTTTACATACTGGAGGAGTTGGCGAAGCAGTCTTGAGAATGGCAAACCTAGGAATTTCTAAAAAAGTTCTGGCTTCGGTTTTAAATGGTGTTATTGTTCAGGATTTAAATTTCGTTGATGATTTATACAGCAGAAAGGAAAATTCTGAAAGCCTTGATGTTTCTGGTGCTGATGGAAAAGTTGATGCTGGTATGTATTCCAGACCGGAACTGCATGCAGATATCGGCTTACCTGGTGAAAAGATGGATTTATATATAGAAGAATTCAGCGGTGAAAGTGAAATTGACAGACTCTTTGCTCATTATACAAATTACTCGGATGTATTTGCGAATACAAAAGAAAGATTGAACAAACGATATGTAGCAGAGAATTTTTCAGTTTCTGCGGCAAAGAAAATCAAAAGGAGTAAAAAAGTATGTTAAAGGAAAAATTTACCAGACAAATTTACCAGCTTTGCGTAAAGCAGAACATCGATGTGGCAGATAGCCTTGAATTGATGGCAGTAAGAAAAACAGCATCTTTTTTTTCTGAAAAAATTCAGAAAGCAGCTTTGTTTCTTTTAAATGAATTAAAGGCTGGCGAAACTTTATCGACAGCGATGAAAACATGTTCTTATATTAATTTTGATGAGGTTTATGTTCAGGCAATTCATTTTGCAGAAATGAACGGTAATCTTTTGCAGACTCTTTCGTTTTTGTATGAACGATGTGAACGGCATAAAAAAAATATGAATAAATTAATAGAAGCGTGTACTTATCCGTTTTTTGTAATGCTTGTTGCGATAATCGGCTGTACAGGACTCATTTATATAAGTTCGGGGAATGGGGCTTTTTTTGCTGGAATAAATGATTTGAACATGAAATCGAAGTTAATAGAATATGTAAGTCTTCTGGTTATTGTTTGTGCTCTGGCGATGATTTTTATTATAAAAGCAGTGGGAGAAAATAAAATTTATGAGGCATTTTATATTTCAGGATTTTTAATAAAGGCTGGAATGAATGTTTCTAATGCGATAGCTTGCGGACAGATTATTGTTGGAGAAGATTCAAGGACAGGAAGAAAATTCGGTGAAGCCAGAGAAAAAATTGAATACGGAATGGGATTGGAAGAAGCTTTTTCTATAAACAATAAAATTTCGGATGCTTTGTATTATGCAGACAAATCAGGGAGAAAAAGTGATGTGTTTGAAAAAATTGCGGAGCAGATTGGTGAAAAAGATGAAATGAGAAGAAAAATTTGTCTTGAGCTGATAGAGCCTCTTTTTATTGTAATAACAGGAGCTTTTTTAATGATTCTTGTAATTAATTTTTTTATGCCGTTTTTGAATAACACAAACTGGTTTTAAATATCTATTTATATTGCGCATTCATGCGCAACCGCTATCGCGGAGATTTAGGAGGAGTATGCAAAAAGTACATCCTTGTACTTTTTGCAACTGCAGATTTTGCCTGTGGCAAAATGCTGCTTATATCGCGCATCCGTGCGCGACCACTATCGAGGAGGAGAAATGAAAAAAAAGGAGTTTTGCTATGATGGTACAGAATTTCACAATGGAATTACCGGTGGGGAAGGTTCAATTACATGGAAAAAAAGACTTTTATTATTTAAAAAAGTTTTTTCTAAACGTTCTGAAGGCTTCACATTTATTGAAACTATGGCAGTTCTTGCGATCGGGGCAGTTCTTTCTGCGGGGAGTATTGTTTCGGCTTCAAGACTTGTTGCCATGGCAAGAAAAAATTCAGCAAGAAATCAGATTTCACAATTCAGTTCAGCGCTGCAGACATACTTCCTTGACTGCGGGAGATTTCCGACAACAGAACAGGGAATCAAAGCTTTGTGGGAAAAACCAGTTCTCTATCCAGTACCGGAAAACTGGAATGGACCATACATTGACCGTGAGCCGGGAAAAGATCCTTGGGGACGAGATTTTGAATATATCAGTTCTGAAAGTTCCTCTCTGCCGTCAGAGGTTCCTGCGGGTTTGCCCTTTGTACTTATCTCGTATGGGGCGGATGGACAAATAGGCGGAGAAGGAGAGGGGGTAGATATTGTTTCCTGGAAGTAATGGATTTAATCTGGCGGCTTTTATTTTATGTATGGTAGTTTCTCTATGTTTTTCAACATATTTTTCTTACAAAAAAAGTGCAGCTGAAATGGAATTGAAAAGAAAAGAGGTAATAGATAATCAGATAAATAATGAAAATTTAAAGTTATGCTCCGAAGTTTTACAGGTCTATTAATGTAAACAGTTTCGGGTGAAATAAAAAAATCATTTACATATTGATGATGAAATCAGTTAGTTATTGATAATGAAATCAGTTAGTCATTGATAATGAAATCAGTTAGTGGCACCCGACCAATTATTTGTGGCGGAGAAAAAATATAGAGGATGTGATTTGAAAATTATAAATTTATTGTTTTCAATTTTATTATGCAGTTCTTTATTTTTGCTGATTGAATCTGGAATTTATACGGGACTGAAGCTTGATAATTATTGCAAAAAAATTCAAAGAATTAATGATATGAATTTTTTTATTTATTCAAGTTTTAAGAATACATGTAACGGTAATGGATTTTCATCTTTGGAAGAATGGCAGAAAAACTGTAATGCAATGTGGAATCTTTCTTATATCGGATTTTGCCCTGCAGATGATTTTATGAATTATGAGAATAATAATCAAAAAATTATGTATGGAATGTGGATTTTTGAAGATGAAAAAAAAGAAGTTTATTGCATTATAAATTAAACTTTGCGTTCAATAAGCTGCAATATTGCGCATCCATGCACAACCGCTACCGCGGAAAATTTAGAGGAGAAGAATGGGAAATATGTTGAAAAAGGAAGAGTATGAATTTTATAAAATACCTTTTCCTGTAAAAAAGCTTCTTGAAAAAAAACGAAAAAAATTCTTTTATTCTGAACTTGAAAAAAGACATCCATGTTTTTCCAGCCTATGTGCATTTGATTATAAATTTAAGCTTGGAAAACGGGGAATGGAATCGGATGTAATTGTTATGAATCGTCTGAAACTTGCGGAAATGAAAAAGCAGCCTGGATTTAAAGGTGTTTCGATTCCGGAATTTAAAAGAAGATTTTTTGTTCCTAAAAAAAATCAGCAGATTATTCTTTTTATTTTGTTTTTGATTTTCTCTGTATTATCCATTTTTTTTATCAGATTATATAAAAATAAGCACACAGAAAATTTTCTGATTAATTCTGAAATTGAAAATTTAGTTTTATCCGAAAATCTTAATTCTGATTTAGAAGAAATTAAAAATGAAAAAGATTATCTAAGTCTTGAAAAAGAAATTCTTGATACGGTGAATTATTCCGGAGGAAAAATTAATTCTTTTGAATGGAAGCTTTCAGATGGTTATGAATCAGTTAATGCTTCTATAGAGAATATGTATCCTGAAAGACTTGATAAAATCAATTCAGATTATTTTTTTAATTCAAGAATAATATATAAAGTTTCAGTCCCATTTTTTACTATTGAAGCAAGAAAAAGAATTCCATTTACAGAATCATTTTCATCAGAAGAAAATAAACTTGATGGACAAATAAATATATCAGAAGCTGTTTCTGTGGATGAATATAAAAACAGCTTATTGAAGGAAATTCGGAATTTATTTTTTGAATACGAGGATTGTAATTTATGTCTGCAGGAAGAGAATCCAGGAAAAAATGAATTTAATTTCTTGCTCAGTAAACAGAATAATTTAGCAAAAGATTTTTTTACTAAGGTTAATCAAATTTGTCATGCCTGTAATTTTTTTGTTTCTGGTTTTTCTTTAGAAAGCAAAGATGAAAAATTTTTTCAGATACAACTTTCTTTTTGTCTATATAACGAATCCTTCAGTTCATCTTTTATAAAATCAAATTTTATAGATGATTTGATTCATAATCTGGATATATTCGGATTTATAAGTATAGAAGATAAACCGGTTGTAAAAGAAAGGTTAATTGTTGAAAAAAATCCTGTAGACGATTCAGATACTGTTATAAAAATAGGTGAAGTTAAATATAAAAACGGGAGAAAGAAAACTTATTATAAAAATAAGGAGGGAAAAATTATTAGTATTGAAAATTAAAAAACGAACGGTAGTTAGTAATGTCAGGTTTGCAGATAGTGTTTTCTTGATTAGAAAAATGTATAAAAAATATTTTGTTCATTTCTGCATTTTTTCTAAGTGTTTTATTAAATGAGGAGAAAATATGGCAAGAAGTAAAAAAACTTTTTTTGGATATTGTTTATCTTTTCTACTTATCCTGCTTAGTTTTCAGAGCTGTGCTTCAAAGAATGTGTTTTCTGGAAAAATTGATTTATGTGGATTTGTCGTTGACGAAAATAATAATGCTGTAAGTAATTTTATTATTCGTTGTAAGAAAAGTTCTGGAATTGGAAGTAAAGAGTATTCAGCATTAACCGAAAGTAACGGACTTTTTACAATTAATGATTTAAATTATGGCGAATATATTATTTTTGGTGAAAAAAATGGATTTGCAAAAATTTCTGAATTTAAAATTCAAACGCAGACACAGAAAATTATTTGTATTCAAGTTTGCAGTATAGATAATGTTTTAAATAATGTTGAAAAACAGATTCAACTTGGTGAAAAACAAAAAGCCTTGGATTTACTTGAAGAAATCAAATATGAATCTGATAGCTGCGAAGAATTTGTAGTTAAATCATATAAATCAATAATTGAGAAGATTTAATTTTCGAAGATTCGAAATCAAAAATGCAGGTTGTTAATCTGCTTATTTAATGCCTTCATGCGCAATAATTTCTATGGCGAGTTAGGAGAAATATGTATAAATTTAATTCACTTATTAATTTAATACCAGTTATATCTGCTCTTTTTTTGTTTGGTTGTTGTTCTTTTGCAAATCAGAAGGGAAGGGAAACTCCATATATTACAGAAGGTAAAATGGAGATGGAAGAAAATTCTATGGAATATGAAATTGCTGGGCTTGATTTTTTCTTTATGAATAAATCCGATAAGAATGTTTCTGAGTTAACTGTAGTTTTTTTTCTTTTTGATAAAGATGGCGAACCTGTCTCTGGAGGAAAAAGTAATATTGTTCTAACAGTCAAAGAAAGAATCCTTGCAAAAAGTTCCTTGAGATGTTGTCTTAATCTTGATGATTATTTTTCTATAGTTCCTGATGAAGTTTACACAGTAGATTATCTTTATATAAGTAAAATTTTGTATGAAGATGGTTCTTCATGGAGTGATCCATTCGGAATGTCAGTTTATTGAAATAATTTTATTTCTGGAAAAAAGACTGCTATAACGTGATTTCCTACGCAAACGTTAATGCAGTGTTTCAGGAGGAATATGATAAATCAATTATTTTTTAAATTAAAAAATTTAATACTTTTTGTTTTAATTTCTCTAATTTTTTTTGGATGCAGCTATTATACAGAGGGTGATGAAGGGAAATCTTCTGATAAAATAAATAAATTAACGCTTTTAATTTATATGGCTGCGGATAATGATCTGGAAAGTTATGCAATAGAAAATCTAAATGAAATGGAAAATTCTAAATTCAGGGATATGAGTGTCCTTGCGTTAATAGACAGATCTGATGAATATGATGAGACAAATGAAAACTGGACAGATACAAGACTATATGAAATTTCATATGATTCAAAAAATAGAAATGAAATTGTTTCAAAAAGATTAAGCTGTCCATTACTAGGCTTGAGCTCGGATAAAGAAACTGAGCTTGATATGGGAAATTATATGAATCTAAAAAAATTAATCCAATTTGCAAAAGAAGAATATCCTGCTGAAAAATACGGATTGATTATCTGGGGGCATGGAACCGGATGGCGGGGAAGCAGAGCCTTTGCAATTGATGATAAAACTGATTCTTATATGTCTGTCTGTGATTTGGGAAAAGCGCTGCAGAAATCAGCTTTGAGCGTTATTGGATTTGATACATGCTTTGGCTGTGTTTTTGAAAATCTTTATGAAATAAAAGACTGTGCAGAATATACCGTTGCATGTTCCGGCGTTACACCTTCCTGCGGGTGGGATTATAAATCTCTAATTGAAAGAATTTATAATAGCAGTTATTCTTCCAGCGATATTGCAAAAATTATGTCCGATACCTCATCTGTAAAGACAACTGTAATAAGAAATTCTCAACTGGAGAATCTTATGCAATCGTTAGATAATTTTTCCAGAAATCTTTCACAGACAATTGGATCTTCAAAAGATAAAAGCTCGGTTTTGAATGAGCTGCTTGATTCAAAATCTTACAGTTATACTCAATATCCTTGTGATTTGTATCTTGATATTTCTTCTCTTGGAAAATTATATGAAAATGATTCTGATTCAAATCTTGCGCAGGCTTCTTATCAGTTGATTTCCTCTGTGAATAATGCCTGTGTTTCTTCTGAAAGTTCGCAGATAGGTATTTTTCTTATTCAAAAAATAGACACAAGAACTTTACAGACATCACATCCTGCAGAATACATAAAGAATCAGAATAATATTGAACAATGTTTGTTTGTAAAAAAGAATCAGTGGTGGTCACCTAGTCTTAATGCGCAGAATGGAACTCTTCTTGATAAATTATTTTATTAAACGCTATGTTAAATAATTAAGGGGTCATCAGTATTTTACTATGCCCCCTTTTTTTTGATGCTTGACGGGCTCGAACCGCCGACCTGCTGCTTAGAAGGCAGCTGCTCTATCCAGCTGAGCTAAAGCACCAAAGTTGAAATATATTATCACAAAAGAGAGTTATATTCAAGTAGATTGCATTCCAAGCATTTCTTTCATGGTGCGCCAGCCGAGCATAGCGCATTTTACTCGGGCAGGCATATGTGAAATATCCTGAAGAGCTGCGGCTTCGTCGAGTTTTTCAAGATCTTCTTCTGAAACTTCGCTTTTAATCATGCGGTCAAAAATATCTGCCAGAGCCAGAGCCTCTTCTTTTGTTTTTCCGATTACAAGATCAGCCATCATATCTACAGAAGCCTGAGAGATAGCACAGCCGCTTCCTGTAAAAGAGGCATCACTTATTTTTCCATCTTCGCCAAGTTTCAGCTGTAGAGTTATCTGGTCACCGCAGCTTGGATTTACGCCCTCAAGACAGAGATCCGGTGAATCCATAGCAGCCTTGTGAGTCGGGTTTATGTTATGCTCGTTTAAGATTTCGCGGTATAATTCCTTTGTATCCATTATTAATCCTTGTAGCCTGACCACTCACGGAGATGGCTTAATTTTTCTAGAAACAGGTCAGCTTCTTCTTCAGTATTGTAAAAGTAGAGACTTGCACGGGCTGTGGCTGTCTGATCCAGATACTGCCCGAGCGGTTGAGCGCAGTGATGACCTGCACGAATGGCAATATGCTCTTCTGAAAGAAGGGTTGCAACGTCGTGAGGATGAACGCCCTCTACGGTAAAAGTAACAATTCCACAACGCTTATTGCCATCTTTAGGACCTATTATATTAATATGCGGAATTTTTTTCATTCCCTCAATGATGCGGCAGGCCAGCCGGGCATCGTGCTTTTCAATGTTTTCAAGCCCTATAGACTGAATATAGCGTATTGCGGCTGCCATTCCAACAGCATCTCCGGCACTTACGGTTCCTGCTTCAAACTTGTGAGGAACTTCTGCCCAGGTTGCTTTTTCGCGGGTAACGTATTCAATCATTTCGCCGCCACGTAAAAAAGGCTCCATTTCTTCTAAGAGATCACGCTTGCCGTAAAGGGCACCGATTCCCATTGGACCGCAGAGCTTGTGTCCACTCATGGCAAAGAAGTCAGCATTAATATCCTGTACATCAACCTTCATATGTGGGGCAGACTGTGCACCGTCAACAATAAAAATAGCGCCGACTGCATGTGCTGCTTCACCAAGTTTCTTTACAGGATTAGTAACGCCTAACACATTGCTTACATGAACAATAGAAACAATCTTTGTTCGTGGGCTTATTTTTGCGGCAATTTCTTCATCACTTATAATTCCTGTTTCTTTATCGCATTCAAGGAAAATAAGCTTTGCGCCAGTCTTCTGGCATACCATCTGCCATGGAACAATATTTGAATGATGCTCCATAATGCTTATGCAGATTTCGTCACCTTCTTTTATATTATTGAGTCCCCAGCTGTAGGCTACAAGATTCAGGCTTTCGCTGGCATTTCGTGTAAATACGATTTCTGCAGCTTCGCGGGCATTTATGAATTTTGCAACTGTATCGCGGGCATTTTCATAAGCAAGGGTAGCGCGTTCGCTGAGAGAGTAAAGACCTCTCAGAGGATTTGCGTTTTCGGTTGCATAAAAATGTGTCATTGCGTTGAGCACAATAAAAGGACGCTGTGCGGTTGCGGCTGTGTCAAAATATATGAGGCCTTTATTTTCTCCGGCTTCGTTTTCATCTATTGCCTTGAAAAAAGGGAAATCTTTTCTATATTTATTTTCCATAGTGGTTTAATCTACCATATTTATAGGTATTTTACTAGTATATCCGGATTTTAAGTTATTCAGAAAGAAAGTTGTTGATTTCTTCCTGAATGCCTTCATCCTCAATTGAAACTGCAGCTGCTGTAATTTTTGCGCGTGTAAGCAGGTCTTCTGCAGTCTTCTGATCTATGCCGCGGCTGTTCATGTAGAAAAGCATTTCATTTGAAAGCTTTCCGATTGTTGAGCCGTGCTCTGCGGCAATGTCTTCTTCGCCGCAGAGAATAATTGGTGCAGCTTTTACTACGGCCTTTGGAGACAAAAGCAGGGTAGTTTCAATTTCGTTTCCTACTGAGCCGGCGCAACCACGGCGCATATCAATTGTTCCGCGGTAAGTTTTTGTGCTTTCGTCTTTTGCTGTTCCATGAGTTTTCATGTCGCAGACAGTTTTCTTTCCCTTGTGAACAACTACCTGATTCATATCCAGATACTGATTATTCCGGCAGATATAGGCTGTGTCTGAATAAAACTCAGACTGGTAACCCTCCAGTGTAGCGTGGAAGCCTGCGTCTATGTGAGCGCCGCCGAGTTCAATTTGTGTGAGAGTTACCTTCGCACGCTCTCCGCAAACAACTGCTGTATCATCAATTTGATTTAATGATTTACCGCAGAGCTGAATTTTACTTATATGAAGCTTTGAAGCTTCTTCTGCGTAAACCTTTGTGATTACGCCGGAAAGAACTTCCGAAAGTACAGTTTTTGCGGCTCTCGAAGGATCGTCTTCATAAACAATAATTACATTTGCTTCAGTTCCAGCCTTTGCATGGATTATCTGATGGGTTGCAGAATTTGAGTCCAGTTTGATTCTGATGATAAGAGGCTGGTTTGTGCTTTTTTCTACTGTGTAGATTTTACCTTCTGTCGCTGCCTCTGAAATCAGTTTTGCAGCTTCTTCTCCAATAGAAAATTCTGGCTCGGGCAGCGAACTTGAAATTGATTTTCCACTACTTACGTTTATTCCTTCCGGGAGCTGAACTTCGCTTCCCTTGTTTTCTGCCAAAGAAAAATCATAGGCTACAGAATCTTTATTTATTTTGAGCCAGGTCCAGGTAAGATATGGAATCGGGTTTATATCTATTGTATTTTCTCTTGTTTTATCCATTGTTATACCTCTAACATTATCTAAGTGGTAAACTCTAAAAAATTGCTCCAGGTTTTCGCAATTTTTTTTAACGAGTTTGCTACATTGAACCTTTCATTTCAAGCTTGATTAAATTATTCATTTCTACCGCATATTCCAGCGGCAGTTCCTTGCTTACCGGGTTAGCAAAGCCGCTTACAATCATGCTGCGGGCTTCGTCTTCAGAAATACCTCGTGTCATAAGATAGAAAATTGCGTCGTTGGAAATGCGGCCGATTTTTGCTTCGTGTCCTACATCGCACTCATCTGTTTTGATTACCATTGCAGGAATTGTGTCTGAACGGCTTTCAGAATCCAGCATAAGGCTTTCGCAGGAAACGCTTGTTTTACTGCCTGTCGCGTTTTTGTCGATATATACAGCTGAGCGGTAGATTGAAACTCCGCCGCCTTTTGAAATTGATTTTGTGCTTATGAGGCTTGATGTGTCTGGCGCAAGGTGTACCATTTTGGCACCTGTGTCCAGCTCCTGGCCTGCACCCGCAAAGGTAATTCCTGTGAACTCTGATTTTGCACCGCGTCCTACAAGGTCGCTTTCCGGGTAGAGATAGCTTACGTGGCTGCCGAAAGAACCTGAAACCCATTCAATGCTGGCGCCTTCTTCTACGCGGGCACGCTTGGTGTTAAGGTTGTACATATTCTTTGACCAGTTTTCGATGGTAGAGTAGCGGAGGTGGGCGCCTTTTTTTACAAAAAGCTCTACGGCTCCGGCGTGCAGGTTTGCTTCGTTATATTTTGGAGCAGAACAGCCTTCAATAAAGTGCAGGTCTGCGCCTTCGTCTACGATAATAAGTGTGTGTTCAAACTGTCCGGCTCCGCGGGCGTTCAAACGGAAGTAAGACTGAAGAGGGAAGGAAAGGTGAACTCCCTTTGGTACATATACAAAGCTTCCGCCCGACCATACTGCTCCGTGAAGGGCTGCAAACTTGTGGTCCTTTGGAGTGATGAGGGTCATAAAGTATTCTTTTACCATTGGTCCCCATTCCGGTGATTTCAGGGCTTCTTCAAAGCCAAGGTAAACTACACCCTGTTTTGAAACTTCGTTCTGTACGTTATGGTAAACTAACTCAGAGTCGTACTGGGCGCCAACGCCGGCAAGAGATTTTCTCTCTGCTTCCGGGATTCCAAGCTTTTCAAAGGTTTCCTTAATGTCGTCCGGAACATCTTCCCATTTACCGCTCATCTGAGTTTTCGGGCGGACGTAGGTTGCAATGTTATCTATGTTGAGGCCGTCGATTGAAGGACCCCATTTTGGAACTCTTAAATAGTTATAGGTCTCAAGCGATTTAAGACGGAACTCGCGCATCCAGTCCGGGTCGCCTTTTTCATCTGAGATTTTAGTAACGATTTCCGGAGTTAAACCGGACTCAAGACGGAAGGTATTTTCTTCTGTCTCTTCGTAGCGGAAATCGTAGAACTCTCTGTTTATATCCTGTATATTTGTTTTTTCTTCCATAGTGTTCTCTAGGGGGCGTTGCGGGGGAGTCCCCCGCTGGGTAGGTAGCGGAAAACACGGTGGTTGAGCTTGTCGAAACTACCGTGTTTGCAGCGCAGGGAGGGGCTCCTCCCTCCTACTTTATGAACTCCTCAAATCCCTTTTCATTAATTTCCTTGAATAACTGTCCGTCTCCTGTTTTCACGATGTGGCCCTTAACAAGAATATGAGTTTTGTCTACGGCAAGGCCTTCGAGAATCTTTGTTGTATGGGTGATAATCAGGAGGGAGCCGTTTGTAAGCTTGCGGTACTCTTCGATTCCCTTTGCAACAACGCGTACTGCATCTACGTCAAGACCGGAATCGGTTTCGTCAAGGATGGCGAAGTCCGGCTTAAGCATAAGAAGCTGAAGGATTTCACTCTTTTTACGTTCACCGCCGGAAAAGCCTACGTTGAGGTCGCGGCGTGCGTAATCAGTATTCATATCCAGAAGCTCCATGCAGCGCTTAAGCTCCTTCTGGAACTGAAAGAGCTTTACGTGCTCGCCTGTTTTCTGCTGAATTGCGGAGCGGATAAAGGCTTCGAGGCTGATTCCCGGAACCTCTAACGGACTCTGGAAGCTCATGAACATTCCGAGCTTTGCACGCTTGTCGGCACTTTCTTCTGTAATGTCGGTATCCTTAAATAGGATTTTTCCGCCTGTGATTTTGTAAACGGGATTTCCCATTAAGGCATTGCCGAGAGAAGATTTTCCGGCTCCGTTTGGTCCCATCAGAACGTGTATTTCGCCCTGACCAATTTGTATATTAAGGTCTCTGAGGATTTCTTTTCCGTCTTCAAGACCTGCGTTTAAGTTTTGTACGTCTAACAACATATTGTAAATATACTGACATTTGAACGCTTCGTCAAATGTTTTTTTCTATTTATCTAGTAATTTAATGGAGTGATTAATTGAAGAGTTTTTTATTCATTGAGAGAATTCAATAAGGCTGGGGGCATTTTAAATATGCGCCGATTAATAATTTACAAAATTCATAATTAATAAAGTTTTTATGTTTTTCTGCCGATAATACAAGTTGGAAAACTATATTTTTGGAGTTTTTTATGACAGAAAAAAAAGAACAAAAACAAATGTCTACAAAGAAAAAGGCTAGAAAACTGTTTTTGGGAATGCTTGGACCTCTTCTTATGATTACCATAGGGGCATGTTCATTTTTCTATTTTATGTCCAATACAATTATTGAATATTACATGAAGGCAGAATTGCGAGCTTCAGTTGAAAGAATAAATTCTAAGATTCTTGAAAAAATGGATCCTATTTCTGTAAATATAGAAGACTTTAAGAATTTTGGAGCTCTTTCTGATGATAACCAGATTTTGGGTGCACTTACTTCTATTTTTGCCCAGAATCTTAAATATTCATCTTCATTTTATTATGCAGAAGCAAAAAAAATCTCTCAGGGAGGCTTCTTTGCAGACAGCAGCGGATGGATTCCCGAAGCTGGTTATGAACCAATGGAACGAGACTGGTATAAAGGAGCGGTAAAAAATAAAGATTCCTTCTATTATACTAATCCATATGTTGATGTTCAGACAGGTGATCTTTCTGTAACAGTTTCACGAGCTGTTTTTGATGAAAAAGGAAATATTAAGGGTGTAGTTGCCTGTGATATTCTTATGAAACAGCTTATTTCAATTCTAGATGAAATTAATGTTTCGCCAAACGGTACTATCAATCTTATAAACGAAAATGGTCTTTATATGACTAATAAAGATTCTTCAAAAATTATGAAGGCCAGTTATTTTGATGAAACCTTATATAAGGGCGATCTTAAAGAATGGATGAATGGTGAATTAAAAAGTGAATTGGATAAAAAGAATTACTATGCAGTATGTAAAATCGGTTATTCACCATGGTACATTGTTGCAGAAGGTCCAACAATAGATTTTAAAGGTAAACTTTCTAATATAATTCTTACTTTTGAAATTTTCCTTATCTTATTTAGTATTTTTGCTTCTATTATGAATATAAGAACAATTAAAAAAATGCGCAAAGATGAGCAGATGCTCGGTGCTTCTTTGTTTGAAGAAACCCAGACCCTTGTTGTTGCTGCAAAAGAAAATGCTGCAACCAGTCAGGATCAAAGTGCTGCTGTAAAAGAGATTGTAGCTACAATGGAAGATTCCAATGAACTGTCTGAAAGTATTGCTTCAAAAATACGGGATGTTTCCAGAGTTGCAGAAAAAACTTCCTCTGATGTTGCAGATGGAGTTTCTTCTATAGAAGAAAATGTTGCTCAGCTTCATGCAATTTTTGATGCAAATCAGCAGACTATAGACGGAATGAAAATTCTTAGTGATAAAATAGAAAGCATCTGGGATATTGTAACTTTAATTAATAATGTTGCTGATCAGGCAAAGATTATTGCATTTAATGCCGAACTGGAAGCTTCAAGTGCAGGTGAAGCCGGAAAGAGCTTTAGAATTGTTGCAAACGAAATCCGGCGTTTGTCTGATGGTATTATTGATGGAACAAAAGAAATTAAGGAAAAGATTACAGAAATTCAACATTCTTCTGACTCGTTAATTCTTGCTTCTGAAAGCGGTACAGAAAAAATAAATGCCGGTTATGAAAATGCTAAAAATCTTGGTGAACGTTTTGCAAGCATAAAAGACAGCGCAGAAATTACAGCAAGTTCTGCAAATGATATTACAGATATAATTCAGCAGCAGACAAATTCTTCTGAACAGATTCTTATTGCATTAAAACAGATTTCTGCTGGTGTAGAAAATTTCGCCGTTGCTACAGATAATATTTCGCTTTCTTCTGAGCATATTAGAAAAATGTCTGAAGAATTAAATAATACTGTAAAGAGCAGTGATCAGAAATAATTTGAGAATGGATAAGCGGGTTGTAAATTAATGGCAGCAGATATGGAAAGCATTAAGGCTGATGAAGCAAAAATGAAAAAAATTAATTCTCTCTATGAAGGCGAAGATTCTTATCTGATTTTTAGTATAAACGGAGAACGTTATACATTGAAGGGATCTGGAATTTTACAGATTATTAATGAGCCAAAAATCAGAAAGCTTCCTTTTGTGCCTTCTTTTGTTGAAGGAATTATAAATGTTCATGGAACCCCATATGCGGCTGTAAATACCCTGAAAATGAATAACGAAAAAAATTCAAATGTTTCTGGGACAAACTATATTGTTTTAAAAAGAGATGATGATCAGTTTTCTATTCATGTTTCAAACATCGAGCTTTTTTTTGAACCGGAAAAAGAAGACATTCAGGAAGGAAAAGTAAAATACAAGCAGAATTTTATTCCTATTTTTGAAACTGATAAAATTGAAGAAAAGCTTGTAAAAGCTTTATCTGGAGAAGTGCTATGACAAAAATTGATGTACTTATTGTAGATGATTCCGCAATTGCCAGAGGCATTTTTGAAAAAGCATTTTCGAATACTCAGGAGTTTAATGTTGTTGCTTCTGTATCTAATGGTAGAAAAGCAGTGGATTTTTGTAAAATGCATCATGTAGATTTAGTCGTTTCTGATTGCGAGATGCCTGAAATGGATGGAATTCAAGCGGCAGAAATTATTGCAAATGAGTTGAAAATTCCTGTTTGCCTTTATTCAGATGATGAATCTTATATGACGAAAGCTGTTCAATCTGGAGCGATTTTATTTAAGCTGAAACCTTCTCTTTCTTCATACAGCGCAAAAGCTTTTGAGCTTTTTATTATGGATATTAAAAAGGCTGTAGAAGAAAATAATATAACTCATAAAATTCACGAAAAAAAATCAGACGATTCTCCTTATATAAGAAGGGGAGCTGTAAAAATTCTTTGTATTGGAGCTTCTACTGGCGGGCCTTCTGCTGTAGAAAAAGTATTAAAGGGTCTTGGAAGAAATTTTCCTCTTCCAATTTTATATGTTCAGCACATAGACGAAGGCTCAGACAAAAAAATGGTTGAATGGTTTAATTCTGTTTGTCCGAACATTCCAATGCATCTTGCAAAAGATGGTGAAGTTGCAAAAAGAGGGCATGCATACATGGCACCTGCAGAAACTCATCTTCTTATAGATTATGTAAAAGATGATTATCTTCCTGTCTTAAAATTATCTGATGAGGCACCTGAACATTTTTTACGTCCTGCTGTAAATAAACTTTTCCGTTCGGCTGCTGAAAATTATAAATCTTCTTGTCTTGCAATTCTTCTTACAGGAATGGGAAGAGACGGCGCTGAAGGGTGTAAAGAAATTGTAGATAAAAAAGGTATAACAATTGTTGAAGATAAATCGACCTGTGCGGTTTTTGGAATGCCGGCTGCAGCAATCGAACTGAATGCTGCAAAATTTGTGCTTCCAAGAGATGAAATTGCAGGAAAAATTCTTTCTTTTATGGAGAATTAGTTTTTTGGAATTAATTATGGAAAAAGAAACAATAGAAAGAATTCTTGAATTACTGACTTTCTCAACCGGAATTATTCCACGTGATTCTCATAAAACAGGTATTATAAATTTTCTTGAAAAGCGTTTTACCGAACTTGGGATAAAAGAAAAAGACTATTACAATCTTTTGATTTCAGATTCGGAAGAAATGGATTTATTAATAAACAGTGCAACCGTTAACGAAACTTATTTTTTTAGGGAAGAAAAGCAATTCCAGCTTTTAAAAGAAAAAATATTTCCTTCAATAGAATTAAAGACAGATGAAAAAAAACTGGATAACGATACTTTAAGAATCTGGAGTGCGGCATCTTCTTCTGGTGAAGAAATTTATTCTCTTTATCTTTTAGCAGTTTCTATGGGATTTAAAACAGAATGTACGGCAAGCGATATAAACACCCAGATGCTGGAGCGTGGACGAATCGGAAAATTTACAAAGCATTCGGCAAGAAATGTAGATGGCTCCTTGTTTCATTATCTTCTGGAGCCTTCAAAAAAAGAAGATGGTTCATTTGAATTTGAAAAATCAATTATTGAAAAAATTTGTTTTAAAAGAATAAATCTTTCCAGGTTAAAAGATTTTCCTCAAAATCAGAATTTAATCTTTTTAAGAAATGTATTTATTTATTTTGAGTTAAAAACAAGAAAAAAAATCCTTGAAAAAATTGTAGAAGAAAGTCTTGCTCCGGGCGGATATTTATTTGTTTCCATGAACGAAATTGCTTCTATAGATAATTCAATAATTCCGAAAAATCTGGAAAAGAAATTTGACGGAAAAGTATTTTATTTCCAAAAGACGGAAGGAGGGAATGCTTAATGAAAAAAGAAAGTGTTTCTCCAGAATTAATAAAAACTTATCTTTTGGAAACGCGCTCGGTTATTTTTCGAGTAAGAAACTGTCCATGGAATTTTAAAAAAATTCTTCCAACGCTTAGAATGTCTAAAGATAATGCAAGACTTTTAGGCTTTAATTCAATTTACAGATTATTTAAATCTCTGGAAGATCTTTATTATGCATTAATAGCAAATGATATTTTACTTACAGATAATCTTCAGAATTTGATTATAGAAGTTGCAGATAAACTTTATGAATGCTGTAATGTACTTGAAGAAAATCCTGAAGCAATAAATTTCTTAGATGTTCATGCATATCTTCTTTATTGTGACAAAGCTCTTGCAGGAGAAATTTTTGAATCAAAGAATCTTGTTAATCCTAAAAAATCAATTCCTGTAGCAAAGTCAGCCCTTGAAAAACCAATTGAAAAGAATGAAGTTATAAAGGTTAATTCAAGTAATCTTGTAAGTGTAATCAATATGCAGGAAGAAATGATTGCTCATACTTATATTATAGGTAATCAGATTGATCTTTTAAAAGATGCAATTTTTGAAAATGATACACATTCGTTAAAAGAAATACATAAGCTTCTTTCTAATGATTCTCAATCCTTGCAGAATAATCTTTTAATTCTTCACGACCAATTTATTTCGCTTATGCACGATGATTCTTTCCTTAAAAATCATCAGGAATTTCAGGGCTTCTTTATCTATTCAAATAGTGAAAAATATCTTATTCCTTCTCAATTTATTTTTGACGTAATATGTGCAAATCCTCTTTCTTATATTACAAAACAGAATCAGAAATATGTTGTTTACGAACGGGAAGACGACAGCAGATCAAATTCCGAAAGTGAAGAAATTCCTGTTTATTCTCTTTCTTCTCTTTTGCCAGGTAAAATTGTAAAAAACAAAAATGTACTTGATACAATTCTTCTTGCAGATTATCAGTCGCAGAAGATTGGAATTATTGTTGATTCAATGCAGAAATTTGTTTCAATCATCAAAAAGCCAATGCCAAATTGCTTTGCAAATTTCAAGCTTTTTCAGGGGATTGCTTTTGATGAAAAATACGATATGATTCCTGTTTTATATCTTCCGGAGATTATGAAGAAATTCAGGGCACAGCGTGGTTACGATATTAAAAAATTCGAAGCCTATACAAAAAAGCATATTAATAAAATTCTTATTGTTGATGACTCTAAAACAACGAGGGAAATTCAACATACAATTCTTTCCGGAAACGGCTTTTTAGTTGATGAAGCTGTTGACGGAATTGATGCAATGGAAAAAATCAGGAAAAAACAATTCGACTTAATTTTAAGTGATGATGCCATGCCGCGAATGAATGGAGATATTTTCCTAGAAAATGTTCGTCGAATGGAAAATTATGCAAAAGTTCCTGTAATTGCTATTTCTGAAAATCCATTAAAAAATGCTGATGCTTTTGTTTGTAAAGCAGATTTTTCGCGTGAAGAACTTATTCAAAAAATAAATGAGGTGTTACATGAGTAGTAAAATTGTTGTCTTAGAAAGTTCTGCTACAATTCAAGGTCTCATAAAAGAAAAACTTCGTAACAGTGATGTTGAACTGAGTTTTGAAGATAAAGGTTTAAAGCTTCTTGTTTCGGTTTATAACTCGGTTCCTGCTGCTATTTTAATTAATTCCAGCAGCGTAAATCCAAAGGCTTCTCTGCTTGTAAGACTTATAAAAAATATTGAAAAATTAAGAAAGGTTCCTGTAGGGGTTTATACAACCGGCGAATTTGTTTTTGAAGAACAGTTCAGAAGAACCTGTGGGGCAGATATTTTCTTCAGACTTTCAAAAAATAATATTAAGGAAAAAACTGATTCACTTTTAGATTTAATAGGTAAACGTCTCGCGGTTCCTCTTCAGAGCGATCTTGTAAAAAATGGACTTTCGGATTCAATTTTTAATTTAATACAGAATTTAAATTCTTTTGAAAACCTTATTCAGTCTTTTTTAAACTTAATTGCAAAAACCTGCAGAATTCCAGCAACAGCTTTATACATTGATGATCCTGATGGACCAAAATCTTATTACATATGCGGTAACAACTTCACTAAAAAAGAAGAATCTGATTTTTTAAAAGTTTGTACAACCGATTTCGAAGCAGCATTTTCGGACAGCAATAGCGCAAGCATTATTACCAAAAAATTAAAAAACACAGATATACAGGAAATTTTTCATACAAATGATATTCCTCTTTCTGCATACCAGAATTTCTTTTTAGTTTCTAAAGATAATAAAAAAATTGGAAGCGTTCATGTAATTAAGGAAGGAACTTTTTCTTCTGCCCAGCTTGACCTTATAAATTTTGCAGTTGAATCCTTCAGTATGCTTATGGATAACGCGCTGATGATTAAAGAAAAATTGAAGTTTGAAAGAAACATTCGTAAAGCATTCAGTCGTTTTGTTCCTGAACAGATTATTGATGAACTTGTAATGAATGCAGAGCGGGAAGCAAAGGTTGGCGTTGGAGAAAAACGTGATGTTGCTATTTTATTCAGCGATATACGTTCGTTTACAAATATCAGCGAAAGAAATCAGCCAGAAACTATTGTTGCATTTTTGAACAGATATTTTACAATAATGTGTACAATTATAAAAAAGCATGGCGGCACTGTAGATAAATTTATTGGCGATGCAATTATGGCTTTGTTTGGTGCTCCTGTAAGTTACGAGGATAATGCACGCAGGGCAGTTGCTGCCGCCTATGAAATGCGCGAAGCTCTTGCGTCTGTTCCTATAGAGGATTTGTATCTGCCGGATGGAATGAAGTTTGATATTGGAATTGGAATTCATTATGGAGATGTAATTGTAGGTTCAATCGGTTCAGAAGATAAAACTGATTATTCTGTAATTGGTGATAATGTAAACCTTGCTTCCCGACTTGAAGGATTAACAAAAACCTATGGTGCAAAAATTCTTGTAAGTCAGGCAGTAAAGGATGAAATCAAGCCGGATGAATTTATTTTCAGACTTCTGGATGATGTAAAAGTGAAGGGCAAAAAAACTGCTGTTCCTATTTACGCAATAGACAGAAATATAGAAGAATTTTCTGGAATTTACAGAGATTCTTATAAGAAGGGGCTTGCACTTTATAAGCAGGGAATTTTCAATCTTGCTCTTGAATATTTTACAAAAGCAATTACTGAAAGTCCTGATGATAAGGCGTCAAAATTAATGAAGAGTCGCTGTGAAGAATTTATAAAAAATCCACCCGAAAACTGGGATGGAGCAATAGCTTTTACAACAAAATAATAAATGGAGTTAAAATGAAATTAAAACAAATTATAACAAGTTTATTGGAAACAGATCTTTATAAGTTTTCAATGGGGCAGGCAATTTATCATCAGTATCCGTCTTATAAAACTCGATGGACTTTTAAATGCAGAAATACAGATGTAAAATTTACTCAGGAAATGGTTCAGGAAATAAAAGATCAGATTACTGCATATTGTAGTCTTAGATTCAAAGAGGATGAACTTGAATACCTTTCTAAAATAGAATGGCTTCACGAAGATTATATTGATCATCTTCGAATCTGGAAGCCACGTTATCAGGATTTTATTATTTCTACAGATTCAGATTGCGGTTTATTTCTTGAAGCTGTAGGAACCTGGGTAAACACTTCTATGTATGAAATTCCAATTCTGGCAATTGTTAATGAAGTGTTTTATAGGATGTCCTATGACTATGATGAGTTATTTATTCAGTATAAAAGAAAACTTCAGGAAAAAGTTGAATGGCTTAAAACAGGAAAATATAATCTGGGAGTTTTTTCTGAATTTGGACTTCGCCGCCGCTTGAGTGCAGAAGCTCAGGAGCTTGCTGTTAAAACTTTATGCGATAATAATAACGCCTATAAAGATTCAAAGTGTATAGGAACTTCAAATGTTTATCTTGCAAGAAAATTTAATGTGGTTCCTGTAGGAACAATGGCTCATGAATTTGTAATGTGTGTTGGTCAGGGAAATCCTATGTACAATCCTGCTTTTTCAAATAAACTTGCAATGGATTCCTGGACAAAAGAATACGGTGTTTTAAATGGTACATATTTAACTGATACGATTGGCGATGAAACAACTCATCTGGATATGGAATATACATACAGTGTAAGTTTTGGAGGCGTAAGGCATGATTCTGGTGATCCTTATAAATGGGGTGAAGAGTGGATTAAGCATTTTGAAAACTACTATAATAAATATCATGATGAACGTGTAAATCCAAAAAATAAAACCCTGCTTTTTAGTGACAGTCTTGATTTTGAAAGAGCTTCTGCATTATATGCTCATTTTAAAAACAGGATAAAAGTTGCTTTTGGAATTGGAACTTATATTGCAAACGATACAGATGTTCCGGCGTTAAATATTGTAATGAAGGTTTCTGAATGCAATGACCGTCCGGTTGCAAAGCTTTCTAATGCGAATGGAAAAACAATGTGTAAAGATGATGCTTATATTGAATATCTTAAAAAGACTATAGACTGGAGGCTTACTCACAAATGAGTGGTAGTTTAGAAAATTTAAAAATCGAAGCAGTTGAATTTGTAAAAAAATATTTTGAAAAAAACGGGACTCCTTCAACAAAGGCTGTAATTGGAATTTCAGGAGGAAAAGATTCTGCCGTTGTTGCTGCACTTTGCTGCGAAGCTTTAGGAAAAGATCGTGTCATTGGAGTAATGATGCCAAATGGAATTCAAAAAGATATTTCTGATTCAAAGCGAGTATGTGAATTTCTTGGAATAAAAAATTATACAATAAATATAAATGAACCTTATAAAGCTATGCATGATTCTGTATTAAAAGAAATCAGCGCAGATTCAAATGGAAAAATTACAGAAACTCCTGCGCAGTTTAATACAAATGTTCCTGCACGTTTAAGAATGGTAACTTTATATGGAGTCGCTGCTATGCTTGGAGATGCAAGAATTTCCTGTAATGGAAATTTAAGTGAACGGCTTGCCGGCTTCTTTACCTTATGGGGTGATGGAGCCGGAGATTTTGCTCCGCTTGCATATCTTTTTGTAGAAGAAGTTATTCAGCTGGGACTTCAGCTTGGTTTACCGGAAGATATGGTTCGTAAGGCTCCAAGTGATGGTATGTGTGGAATGACTGATGAAGAAAAACTTGGTTTTACATATAAGGAACTTCAGCTTGTTGCAAATGGAAAAACTGATGAAGTTGAAAAATCTAAGGCAGAGATAATTCAAAAACGTTTTGATTCTTTTGTCTGGAAAAGAAAACTATTAAATCTACCAAGTTTTATTCCTTCTTTTAAAAATGCTTCTGATTGGGATTAAGGTTTTATGACAATTGTTATTTTTGGCGGAACTTTTGATCCCTGGACTTCTGCTCATCAGGAAATAACTGAACGGCTTGCAAAAAAATATGATAAGGTTTTTGTTATTCCTACTAATGTCAGTTATTACCGTTCAAATGAAAAAATGTATTCGTTTGATGAACGCGTTGAATTAGCTGGGAAAGAATTGAGTAATATCAGTAACGTAGAAATTTTAACTATCGAACGTTCGGTAGGAAGTGAATGGCGTTATATTGACACATTAAAAGAAGTAATAAAAATCTTTGGTAAAGAGAATCAGTATTTTACAGCTATAGGTTCAGATTCGCTGCAGAAATTTACAACCTGGACAAAATACGAGGAAATACTAAATCTTTCAAAACTGATTGTTTTTAATCGTCCTGAATATACAACAGATTTTCCAGATATTGAGTATGAATATCTTCCTATGGACAACCCAATAAGTTCTACTCAATTGCGTAATGAAAAGCTGAGAAAAAATTGATTTAATATATATCCGGTATTTTTTTCAGATTACGTGTTCCACAAAAAATGTAGAATTGATTATCTTCCCCAGGTTAAAATGAGGTCGTAATTGTCTTCGCGAACTTCAAAATACTGGTTGTATTCACCGCAGGTTGGGCAGTATTCGGGAGCCTTTTCGCCTGTTACGATGTGACCGCATTTAAGGCATTCCCAAACCTTTACGCTGCTTTTTGAAAGCTCTGCTTTTGAATCTTCATCCTTGATAAGTGAGCGGTAGCGGTCTTCGTGGCGTTTTTCAATTGCGGCTACTGCACGGAATTTTGCTGCCAGCTCCTTAAAACCTTCTTCTTCTGCAGTTTTTGCAAAGCCTACGTACATGTCTGTCCATTCGTAGTTTTCGCCGTCTGCGGCTGCGGCCAGGTTTTCTTTTGTTGTGTTGATTCCACCGAGTTCGGTGAGCCACATTTTAGCGTGCTGCTCTTCGTTGCTTGCAGTTTTCTTGAAGATTTCGGCGATTTTTCCGAGTCCTTCTTTTTCTGCTACTGCCGAAAAGTATGTGTATTTGTTTCTTGCCTGTGATTCACCGGCAAAAGCTGCCTGTAAGTTCTTTTCTGTCTGAGTTCCTGCGTATTTGCTCATATAAATGCTCCTAAAAATTATATTTCATACATTATGGTCCATAACTGATGGGAAATCAAGCCTTAAATTAAGTGAACAATAAATGCACACACCCATGCAACAATGCACTGCCATGCTACCATTGCTATAGCCCACTTTGCGCCAAGTTCTCTTTTTACAGAAGCAATAGCTGCAATGCAAGGCGAGTAGAGCAGGCTGAAAACAAGAAGGCTTGCTGCTGCCCGGCTTGAAAGTGCACTAGCGACTCCGCCTGCAAAGAGAATTTCCATGGTAGAGACTACACTTTCCTTTGCCATCACGCCGGAAATAAGCGAAGTACAGATTCTCCAGTCGCCAAGTCCCAGTGGACGGAAGAGAGGCTCTAAAAGTCCTGCAAGGCGGGCAAGAATACTCTGGGAAGAATCTTCTATAAAGTGCAGCTGAGGGCTAAAGCTCTGCAAAAACCAGATTACGATAGTTGCAATAAAAATCACTGTAAAGGCACGCTCCAGGAAATCTTTTGCCTTTTCCCAAAGAAGCTGTGCTGTGTTCCTAACGCTCGGTAGTCTGTAATTTGGCAGCTCCATAACAAAAGGAACAGGCTCACCCTTAAAGAGAGTTTTTCGGTAAAGAAGGGCTGCAAGAATTCCTGCAATAATTCCAAGTACATAAAGACCTGTCATAATAAGGCCTCCGCGTCCCGGGAAGAAGGCAGCCGTAAAGAAGGCATAAATCGGGAGCTTTGCGGTACAGCTCATAAAAGGGGTAAGAAGAATTGTCATTTTTCGGTCGCGTTCGGAAGGCAGAATGCGGGTAGACATAACAGCTGGAACCGTACATCCAAAGCCAATCAAAAGAGGAACAATGCTGCGGCCGGAAAGACCTATTTTTCTAAGCAGGGTATCCATAACAAAGGCAACGCGGGCAATGTAGCCAGAATCTTCGAGAAGAGACAGAAATAAAAAGAGGGTAACAATTACCGGCAGGAAGGAAAGCACGCTGCCGACGCCGGCAAAAATTCCGTCTATAATCAGGGCGTGTAAAACCTCGTTTACGCCAACCGCACTAAGGCCGGAATCAACAAGGGTCGTAAGCGCATCAATCCCTTTTTCCAAAAGGCCCTGTAAAAAGGCGCCGATTACATTAAAGGTCAAAAAGAAAACGCCCGCCATAATCAGAATAAAAAGCGGAATGGCAGTGTACTTGCCGGTGAGAAGGGCGTCGATTTTCTGCGACCTTACACGCTCGCGGCTTTCGTGTGGCTTGTGAACTGTCTGCCGGCAAACGTTACGGATATAAGAATAGCGCATGTCTGCAATGGCGGCGGAGCGGTCGAGGCCTCGTTCATTTTCCATCTGCAGGGCAATGTGCTCAAGGGTTTCCTTTTCGTTTAAATCCAGTTCCAGCTGATGAACAATTCTCTTGTCACCTTCAAGGAGTTTGGAAGCCGCAAAGCGGACCGGAATGCCGGCTTTTTCTGCGTGATCCTGAATCAAATGAATTACTGCATGCAGGGCACGGTGTACGGCACCGCCGCCTGTATTTTCATCACAAAAATCCTGACGAAGAGGCTTTTCCTGGTAGTGGGCAACGTGAACGGCGTGTTTTATAAGCTCGTCAACACCCTGATTTTTGCTGGCAGAAATAGGAATGACCGGAACGCCAAGCAGCTCTTCCATTTTGTTTACGTCGATAGAGCCGCCGTTGCCGGTAACCTCGTCCATCATGTTGAGGGCAATTACCATAGGCACGTCCATCTCAAGCAGCTGCATGGTGAGGTAAAGGTTACGCTCAATGTTAGTTGCGTCTACTATATTAATAATTCCGCGAGGCTTTTCGTTTAACACAAAATTGCGGGAAATGATTTCTTCACTTGTATAAGGCGACATGGAATAAATGCCGGGCAGGTCGGTAACGAGAGTGTTTGCCTGTCCGCGAATCTGTCCGTCCTTGCGGTCTACAGTTACGCCCGGAAAATTTCCCACATGCTGGTTAGCGCCGGTAAGCTGATTAAAAAGGGTAGTTTTACCGCAGTTCTGATTTCCCACAAGGGCATAGGTAAGGGTAGTACCGGCAGGAAGCGGGTCGCCGTCGTCTTTAGCATGGAAGCGGCCGCCTTCACCAAGACCAGGGTGTTCTGTTTTACTGGTACTTGAGCGAGAACGAGCGGTCCCTGAGCTCATTTTGTCCTGTGATTGTCGTGGGTAAGGGCTGCCGTCAGAAAGCTTTTTTCCTTCGTTGACTTCGAGAGCCTCAGCCCCCGTATGTTCTGTTTCTACTTCAATCTTTGCAGCATCATCAAGGCGCATGGTAAGCTCATAGCCGCTTACATCAAATTCAACAGGGTCGCCCATAGGTGCAGTTTTAATTTTAGTAATCACAGTGCCCGGAATCACACCCATATCCAGAAAGTGCTGGCGTAATTCACCGTTTCCGCCAACCTTAGAAATACATCCAGACTGGCCAATTTCCAAATCTTTTAATGTCATGAATTGTGCTCTTATAAAAATAATCTTCTATAATGATAATGTATTTTATGCTATAATCCAAGATATGAATCAGATACAGGAAGAAATTGCTGCAGCGCTCCTTCAGCTTTCGGAAAAATCACTTATAACCGAAGCTCTGGTAGCCAAGAAAATCAGAGAAAACATAAAGCTCCAGGGCAAGCAGAAGGCTGGTCTTGCTTTTACAGATATAGAAGCTGCCCTTTATTGTATAGAAGAAAATAATAATCTCCATTTTGCACTCCATCTCAATTCTGCAAATGACATTCTTATAAAACAGGCAGATTCCGCATCCGGCCTCGAAGGTGATGCCCGTAAGCGCCGTCTTGCCAGTGAAAAGTCCATGAGTGTGCTTACCAATGGCGATGTAAAAAAAGCCCGGGAAAGTAAGAGCGGTGGCGGGAAAAATGGTCCAAAGCCTCATTCAAAACGTACAGACAAAAAACGGTTGAATGTGAATAAAAATTATGAGGATTTTGAATAAGGAATGAAACTTGCCTGTGGCAAGCTTGTTAAATTATTTAATTATTCAGGTCTCCGTATAATTCCTGTAAAAAGATTTATATTCAGTTGATTATCGCGGATTACATAACAGAACGGATGGTCAACTGTAAATAATATTTTGGGGTTAGGATTGAATCCCGCAGATTTTAAGCCTATCATTGTTACTGCAGCAGCTTTTGTTTCTTTTTCGTTTACAGAAATTCTTACCTGGTGAATTGCTGTGTCTACAAAAATATTTTTGCTGTTTGTAAATATTTTTGAAAAATCAGCGTTCTGTGCAGAAAATGCATCTATAACTCCAAGCTTTTGTAAAACCGGCACAAGATCGTATCTGCTGGATAAATCAAATTTTGGAAGTGTAAGTTGTACCTGTTCATAATTTTTTTGTAAATTAAAAGCTTCAATTAATCCGTTTATATCTGCATTAGAAAAATCATAGTTTATATTTTTAGGAAGAAAAATAATCATTGAATAACGATTTTGTGGATCTGCTTTTTTTTGTTCATACTCCAGTTCAATTATTTGAAAATCCTTTTCTTCATAGTAAAGAAAAGAGTCAGATTTATGCATCATAGGAACCAAGAATCTGGTTTCTTTGTCTTTATAAAAATCTTCTTCATAAGTTTGTTTTTGTTTAAATGCTTTTTCCCATTTTTGATTAAAGTAAAGTGTGTTAAGTAGAACTAACTGAGTTAAAGGCGAAAGATCCTGTGAAAGAAAATTATTAATGAGCCCGTTGGTTTTATTTGAAATAAATGAATTAATTACTTTTCGAACTTTTGCTGTCTTGGAAAAATCTGTCGGTTTATTTTCGAAATTTGAATTGCTAAGAAAATTTTTATAAGCGCTTTGAATTTTTAAATTCTTTTTATACCAGATTGAATTTGAAATATTTTCTGTTTTGTTTAAAATTTCGCATATTTGATTTTCAAAATCTTCTGATGAATCACTATTTATTGCATTATTGATTTGTTCTTGTGTTTGTGAGTCTGCTCCTTTATAAAGTGCAAATAGTACGCTGTAAATTGAAACTGCTGAATAGTTTACATTTTCAGTCTGATTGCATAGTTGTGAAAAAAGGCTGTTATCAAAAGCATTTATTGATTTTTCTGCAGCAATAGTATTTTGAGTTTTGAGCTGTTCTATATTTTTCTGCTTTTTTGCATGAAGGTTTATTGCGGATAATAAAATGGAAATAAATAAAATAATTTTTTTCATATTAAAATAGTATCAGCGGAAGCTCACTTTTGCAAGTTTCCGCTGAAGGTTCATTTGTATTTTTTTGCGCTCATGTAAATATATTTGCACGGAAGAATACATTGCTGTTAAATCTGATTCGCTGCATGAGCTACAATGCATTGTTAATTTCTTTTGTTTTTCTTCTATAATATAATGTAAAGCTTAACCACATTATTATGTAAATTACTATAAATACTGCGAACCATATGAATGAACTTTTGACTGTGTGCGGAAACCAGCCGCATAAAAAGCCTGCAAAAAACATCACTATAAAAGTAATTACAAAGTGAAGCGCTGTCTGTGCAATTAAGCTCCAGTTATCTGCTTCAAAAATTACAGTTGATCCTGCAAAGGTTATTCCTATTATTCCTGTAATAAAATACTGAATTATAACTGCAGCAATTACAGTATTTGTGTGAGCTGAAAGATATGGCGAAACGGGATAAAAATTTCCGTCGCCAGCAATAATGCTTTCTAAAATTAAAATTGTCTGACCAATAAATACTCCGTACATAAATCCTAAAAGTGAGCGTTTAATTATTTTGTTGATTGTTTTCATTTTTTTTCCTCCTGACCAGATTTAGCTGGTTTTTTATTTTATTCATATATCTTCTTGAAACTATCGCATTTTCTCCGTTTGTAAAGTTTACTTTAATGATTCCGCTGAGCGACATATCTAGTCTTGTGACTTTGGAAAAATTTACGATATCTGTATTTGAAATTCTTATGAAGTCCGGCCACCAGCAGTTTTCTGCAAGTTCTTCGAATTCATAAAGCCTCATCTTTACAAGCAGAGTTTCGAATGATTTTTCATTGACCTGCACATCCATGTACACCTTTTTGTCCATGCTGTAGATTCGGAAAATATTTTCCGGCTTTACCTGTATGCAGAAATCTCCGTCCCAGCCACAGATGTTTGCAGTTCTCCCTGAATCATCTATTCTGCTTATTTTTTCTGCTATATTTTTTATATTCTGTGTTTCAACTGGTGTGTGAATTACACAGTAGGGGAGTTCGCAGTTTTCTATTTTAATTTGTGTTTTCATATTAATGCATGCTCCTGAATCCTATTGTAAGGCTTGGACTGCTTTTTGAATAGTCTTCAAAAAGTGCCCTGTCTGCTCCTGCAAGGATTCTATTTAAACCTCCAAATTCAATTACGAAAGCAGATCTTTTATGGTATTGAAATTCAAAGCCTCCGCCAAATGTTAGATTTACCATAAAAGGCTGAGAAAAAAAATTGTGTTCACTACAGCTAAATAGTCCAAAAGCCCCACTGCAAAATCCATAGCTTCTGACTATAAATCCGGTTGTGTTTATCCTTCCTCCAAGGATCAGTTTGTTTCCAGCTTGTAGAGAACCATATTCTAACGCTTGTGGATGCTCAGTACTGCATTTACGTAAAGTGCCTCCTTCACCTTGTACAAAAATGCAGTCGCGTAGTACAAAGAAATTTTCTACAGGCAGAAGATTAACTCCGAATTCACCAAAACCTCCGGAAAAGTCCTGACCACAGCTCCAGAATCCTCCATTCGTAATCCGATAGTTTATGTTTGCAGAATCATTTCCTTCTGCAAACCCGGCAAAGCAATAAATTGCGAATAAAATTACAATAATTCCTTGTCTTTTCATGGTTCCGAATATAACATGATTCTTTTGCGGCGTATTATTTTTGAGGATAAGTGGTACTTTATTGTGACGGATGGCACAAAAAAGAACAATTCTATTGACAGTAAAAGTTTGTGGGTTATAATTTAAATAACAATAAAATTTTACTTTTAAGGATGAGAGGAAAAAAATGTCTCTTTTAAGACGTGCGCTTCTTATGATTGCCCTGCCGACAATCGTCTTATTTTGTATTATGACTGTTGTGACTTCACAACGTCTTAAGTTTTATGCAACACAGCAGATGAGAGATGGACTTGCATCTGCCAGTGATGCCGCATCTGAATATGTTATGGGTGTTTTGCAGAAACCAAGGTTTTTGCTGGAAGCTTTGTGTGACGTTTTCTATGACGGAATGTATGACAACGAAGCCGAAAATCTTAGCATATTTACGAATCTTACCAATTCTTATGTAGAATCTACTGGTTTTTACGGCTTTATGAACGGTGTCTATTATGACGGCACCGGATGGGTTCCTGATGAAGGCTGGAATCCTGTTGAACGTCCCTGGTATACCGGAGCTGTTGCAGACCCGGAAAATTTTGTTTATTCAGACGTTTATATCGACGACATGACCGGTGGTTCTGTTGTAAGTATTTCTAAACAGGTTTTTGATGTGAATAAAAAATCATTAGGTGTTGTTTCAATTGACTACCCTCTTGATTCTATTAAAAAAATACTTAAAGAAAGATGTAAGTATGATGACGAGAGAATGTTCATTCTTACTGAAACCGGAAATTTTGCAACACACGGAAAATATACTGCTGATGATAATATAGCTACTATTGAAAACGGTGCTTATAAAGATGTTGCAGATAAATTTCTTTCTGGCAGCGACGAAATTTTCTCTGCCATAACGGATAATGTTCCTTTTTACTATAAATCTACTCCAATTCAAGGAACTCACTGGTACTTTGTATACGGAAGATCAGAAGCAGCTGTAAAATCTTTTGTTGATAAATCAGTTCAGATTATTGTTCTGTCTTTTGTTGCATTGTTAACAGTCATGATTATTGTACTTTACGTTATTCTTCTTGGAATTGTACGACCTATTCGTCTTACTGCAAAGGCTTTGTCAGATATTTCATCTGGAGATGCAGATTTAACCCGTCGAATTAATGTTGTTCCACCTTCTAAAGAAATGCGAACTGTAGTAGACAGTTTTAACGAGTTTGCTAAAAAACTTCAGAATATGTTTGGTTCAATAAAGAATTCCAGTGCAAATCTTGATGTTGTTTCTGCAAAAATGAAAGATAGCGTTTCTTCTGTTTCTAATTCTATGACAAGTATACGTTTAAGTATCGATAGTGTTCAGCAGCAGATGAAAAATCAGACTGAAGGTTTTGATGAAACTGCAAAGGTAATAAAAGAAGTTGCATCCAGCATTTCTAACGTAAATGAAATGATAGATACTCAGACAAACAGTATCCGCGATTCATCAACTTCTGTTACACAGCTTGTAAACAGTATTGAGCAGATTAGTGATTCTATGAGTAATATGGCAGAATCGTTCAGTCAACTTGATGATGAAGCTCGTAGTGGAATGGAAAAACAGAATAAGGTAAATGCAAGAATTTCTCAGATAGAAACTCAGTCTCAGATGCTTCAGGAAGCTAATGCCGCTATTGCAGCTATTGCCAGTCAGACAAACCTTCTTGCTATGAATGCAGCAATCGAAGCTGCTCATGCGGGCGAAGCAGGAAAAGGATTTGCGGTTGTTGCCGACGAAATCAGAAAGCTTTCTGAAACTTCTTCCGGTCAGTCAAAAACTATTGGTGAACAGCTTAAAAATATTAAAGATAGTATTGGAGAAATTGTTTCTGCTTCTCAGGATTCCAGTGCAGCGTTTTCCGGTGTTTCGGAACGTATTCAGGAAACAGATGCTCTGGTTCAGTCAGTACGGGAATCTCTTGCTAAACAGAATGAAGATTCTAGACATGTAATCAGTTCTCTGGAAGGTATGGATAAAAATGCCGAAGATGTTCGTAAGGCTTCCAGTCTTATGGCAGAAGGCAGTTCTCATGTTCTGGAAGAAATGTCCAGACTTCAGGATTCTGTGAATAATGTACGTACAAGTATGGAAGCAATGTCAGGAAATGCTCAGGATGTTGTTAAGTCTGGTATGATGCTTGATAAATGTGTAGAAGAGTTTGAAGTTAACGTAACTCAGCTTGGTTCTGATGTAAATAACTTTAAAACTACCTGAGAGTGATATTCCCAACTTTCTAAAAATATGTTATTCTTCTCAAAAGTTTTCTGCGCAAACTGAATCTGCGCAGAAAAAGCTGAGTCAAGGTTTTAAGCGTAAGCGTACCTTGACTCGACGTATTTAGAGGTTATTACAAATCCTAAAAACGGCGAAGTCAAGGCTTTAAGCAAAGCGTGCTTTGGACACTCTTATTCAATTTTATAAGGACAATACAATGAAACTCTGGGAAACTGGTGCAATTTACGAAAACGGAAAAATTACTGCTGCAGCTGGTGCAAATGCTGATGGTGCAAAAAAAACTATCGCTTATTCAATTTTACAGAAACACAACACAAGCGGAGACGAGAGCAAGCTTAAAATCAAGTTTGACAAAATCACTTCACACGATATTACTTATGTTGGAATTATCCAGACTGCTCGTGCGAGCGGACTTGAAAAGTTCCCAATCCCTTATGTTTTGACAAACTGCCACAACTCACTTTGTGCTGTTGGCGGTACTATTAATGATGACGACCACATGTTCGGTTTGACTTGTGCTCAGAAATACGGCGGAGTTTATGTTCCTCCACACCAGGCTGTTATTCACCAGTATGCACGCGAAATGCTGGCTGAATGTGGTGCCATGATTCTTGGTTCAGACAGCCATACACGCTACGGTGCTCTTGGTACTATGGCAATTGGTGAGGGCGGTGGAGAACTTGCTAAGCAGCTCCTGGGAAAAACTTACGATGTAAACTATCCTGGAGTTGTAGCAATTTATCTGACTGGAGCTCCTGTTCCAGGTGTTGGACCTCAGGATGTTGCCCTTGCAATTATTAAAGAAGTTTTTGCAAGCGGCTTTGTAAAGAATAAGGTTATGGAATTCATTGGTCCTGGCGTTGCAAATCTTTCTGCAGATTTCCGTATCGGTGTTGATGTAATGACTACAGAAACAACCTGTCTTTCTTCTATCTGGGAAACAGACGGCAAGGTTGAAGAGTGGTATGCAATTCACGGCCGCGTGGGAGCTTATAAGGAACTCAAGCCTGCTGATGGTGCATATTATGACGCTGCAATCGAAATTGATTTGAGCGAAATCCGCCCTATGATTGCTATGCCATTCCACCCAAGCTGCGCTTATACAATTGAAGAAGTTAATAAAAACCTTGATGATGTTTTGACTGATGCAGAAAAGCGTGCAAAGGTAAGCTTTGGTGATAAGGTTGATTTTAATCTCCACAACAAGATTATTGACGGCAAGCTTTATGTAGACCAGGGAATTATCGCTGGTTGTGCCGGTGGTGGATTCGAAAACATCTGTGCCGCTGCTGATATTCTTAAGGGCAAGGACTCAGGAAACGGCAAGTTTGTACTTTCTGTATATCCTGCATCTATGCCTGTTTACATGGAACTTATGAAGAACGGTGCCTTTGGTGCTTTGATTGATGCCGGTGCTGTAGTTAAGACTGCCTTTTGTGGTCCATGTTTTGGTGCGGGTGATACTCCTGCAAACGGTGCCTTCTCAATCCGCCATTCTACAAGAAACTTCCCTAACCGCGAAGGTTCTAAGATTCAGAATGGACAGCTTTCTTCAGTTGCCCTTATGGATGCCCGCTCAATTGCCGCAACTGCTGCAAACAAGGGCTTCCTTACAGCCGCTACAGAATTTGATACAGAGTTCAGCGGAAAGAAATATTTCTTTGATAAGGCAATTTATGAAAAACGCGTATACGATTCAAAGGGTGTAGCTCATCCTGAAGTTGAAATTCAGTTTGGTCCAAATATCAAAGACTGGCCAAGCATGAAGCCACTTTCAGATGACCTTCTCATTAAGATTGTATCTGAGATTCACGACCCTGTAACAACAACTGATGAATTGATCCCTTCTGGAGAAACTTCATCATTCCGTTCAAATCCACTTGGATTGGCTGAGTTCACATTGAGCCGCCGCGACCCTGCTTACGTAGGTCGTGCAAAGGCTGTTCGTGATGGAGCAGAGGAAGTTAAGGCAGAGGTAAAGACTGCAGCCGCAGCTCTCGAAAAGTTCTCTGCAGGATTTGGTGCTCGTGCCGAAGCAGCTGGACTCGGCTCATCAATCTTTGCAGTAAAACCGGGTGACGGTTCTGCCCGCGAACAGGCTGCAAGCTGCCAGAAGGTACTTGGCGGCTGGGCAAATATTGCAAATGAATATGCTACAAAACGTTACCGCTCTAACCTCATCAACTGGGGTATGCTTCCCTTCCTTTATAAGGACGGAGACAAGAATCTTCCATTTGCAAACGGCGACTATGTATTTATTCCGGATGTAAAGAAGATGGTTCAGGAAAAATTGCCATCTTGCAAAGCATATGCAGTAAAGGCAGACGGAACTGTAAACGAGTTCGAACTCAGTACTGGCGACCTCACAGACGACGAGCGCAAAATCATCCTTGCGGGATGTTTGATAAATTTCTATAGACAGTAGATTGACTAACTCAATCCTTTCTATTATTATATTTAAACTTATTTTTTCTTCCGCAAAGGCGGAGTTTGAAGTTTTTATAGGAGAAATTAAAAAATGAATACAATTGGTGTAGTTCTTTTAGTTGCATTTATTATAGTTTGTGTTCTTCTTATTCTTTTGGTATTAGTTCAGGATGATGGAGAAAATGGAATGGGAGGCCTTCTTGGAGGTCGCAGTACAGCTGCATTCGGTTCTCATTCTGCCAGTGTTCTCACAAAAACTACATTTGTTCTTGTTGTTTTATTTTTCCTTCTTGCTGTTGGACTTGCTCTTGTAAATAGAAATCCAAAATTGGAAAAGGATCTCGTTCCACAGACTGTTGAAGCGACAGAAGATGCTGTTTCAGAAGAAGATAACTCTTCAAGCTGGTGGGCAGAATCAAATGAAGAAGCTGTAGAAGAATCAGAAACTGAAGAAGCTGCTGAAGAAGATGAAGAAACTTCAGAAGATGATTCTGATACATTGTAATTATTTTTAATTAAACACTAACAAATATTTTTTAAAACTTTTGGAGAGAAGTTTTGTAAAATAGGGCAGGCGCATATGCTTAGTTCGTTTCTTTTTCCTGATTCTATAAAAGTTGGACTTGAAAGTTCAGAAAAAGAAGAATGTTTTGCAGAACTTCTCGAACTTTTTATTCCTACTAATCCATCCTTAAACAGATCAGAAGCATTAGATGCTTTGTTAAAACGCGAAGAAAAATTGAGTACGGCTGTATTTCCTTATGTGGCTGTTCCGCATGCTGTCTGTAAATCAATTTCAAAAACAACAGTGGTAATTGGAATTTCCAGAAAGCCAATTGAATTTGATTCAATAGAGCCCGATAATTCAAAAACTGTTCCGGTAAATTTAATATTTGAAATTCTCTTTCAGGAAAACGATACTCAGTCACGTTTAAATGCATTGCGAGATATATTGTCATTAGTAAGTAATCAGGAATTTTTAAAAGAAGTTCTTGCTGCAAAGACTTCGCAGCAGGTTTATGATATAATTGTTTCTTACGAATTATAGGGAGGTTTTATGGCAGAAACTAATGTTGAACTTGATACAATTAAACATCTTCTGGATATAGAAAAAGAAGCGGCAGCCCTTATAGACGAAGCAAAAATAGAAGCTGATAAGCGTATTCTTCATGCTAAAAGTGAGTATAATGAAAAATACAAGGCAGAATATGATTCTCTTACAAAAAAAATGGAAGCAGAGTATAATCAGACTTGTGAGAAAATAAATAAAAAATATAATGATGAACTTGAGAATTTTAAAAAATCTCTGGAAGAAAAAGAACTGAATATTCAGGATTTTAATAAAACTCTTGAATTATCTTTTTTTGAGAATTAGAAGGATTTATATTAAATGGATAAAAATGGAGCTGGTTCATTCATTTATGCAAAAGCAAGTGGAATTCTTGGAAAATCTTTTATAGGGAATAAAGCGCAGATTTTATTTGAGCAGAAGTCTCTGGAAGATTTTTGGAATCTGCTTTTTAAAACACCGGTTCCTCTTGTGCCCGAAGTACTGCTTGCGCAGCAGATAGAAAAAACTGCCTTTACAAGATTTCTTGATCAGTATAAATATTTTATAAGTCTTTACGATAATCCATCTTCTGTATTAATTGATCAGCTCTACGTTTATGAAATTGAAAATTTAAAAGAGGCTGCAGATAGTCTTTGTAACGGACAGACTGTTCCGCCGGTTTTTGTAGATCTTGGTAAGCTTTCTAAATTAAATTTAACAGCCTGGCCGGATATTGCGAAAATAACTGCAAATTCAGATTTTTCCTGGTACAATCATGTTCCAGAAATTCACGAACAGCAGCAGATGGATTTTCGACTTGATCTACAGTTAATCAGGCATTTATGGAAATCTGTAAATTCAGAAAAAGGCGAAGATAGAGATGTTCTTCTTGAAATGTATAAAGAAGAATATATTATAAAAAATATAGTCTGGGCATTAAGATTAAAAATTTACTATAAAATGTCTAAAGATGATATAATAAGGAATCTGCTTTATGTTACAGATTCACAGAATCTTCAGGATCCGATTGCTTCTATGGCAATTAAAATTCTTGATTATCCTTTGGATAATTATGAAGTATGGCAGAACTGGAAATTCAGTGAGCTTGTAAATCCAAATGTGGAGGGCGGACTCTGGCAGATAGATCCTTCATGGATAGAACAGCTGAACAGAACAAAACTTAATAAAATGGCACTGAGAATTTTTCATCAGTATCCTATGTCGGTTTGTGCGCTTATCGGCTGGTATAAAATTAAGAAATATGAATTACATTGCATTAAGACTGCAGTGGAATCTCTCAGATTAAATATTAATCCTTCAGAAGCTATGGCTGCTGCTGGAATTTTGGAGTAGGGAGGAAAGAATGGCAAGGACAACTCAAATGAAGCTTCTGGAACTTGTAGTTCTAAAAAATGATGTTGAGAATGTTATTGAATATATAGGTAAAAAACAGAATTTTCAGTTTCAGCTTAAGAAAAAAAATACAGATTCTGAATCTTATGAAATTCTTAATGTTGATAATCAGATGTTTACAGAATTAACCCATGCTGCAGATGATTTAGGAATTGAATATTCTGATATTCAGTCAGAAGCTGCAGTTGCTTTATTACATCGTCCTACAGAAAAGGACCGTGATGATGCGGCAAATGTTATTAACAATTATAGAAATCTTCAGAAAGAAATTACCACTGCCAAAGAAGAAAATTTAAAAGTTTCTGATGCTTATAAAGAAGCTCAGGCTTTTTCTAATCTTCAGGTTTCTTATTCAGAGCTTGAACATCTTTCTTTTCTTTCATTGAAAATCGGAAAAATTGCTGCAGACAAATATGAAGATTTTAAAGATTCTCTTGAAGGCAATGCAGTCGTAATTCCTCTTGGAAGTGATAAAAGTCATATCCTGGTTGCTTCCTCTAAAAAAGGTCGATTTGCTATGGAAACACAATTAAATGCTTTTAATTTTGTTCCACTGGAAATTCCTTCAGATTTTAAAGGTGTTCCTCAGAATGTTCTTGAAGGATTAAAATCTCAGAAAAATTTATCAGATAAAACCTTAAGCGAACTTGAAGAACAGAAAAAGAATTTTGCAGAAACTCATTCTGCCATGTTTAAAAATCTTATAGGTTGTTTTTCTGTAGCAGTTCAGATAGAAGATGTAAAAAAATCTCTTGAATCTACAGATCTTGTTTATAGAATTACAGGCTGGACTCCGGCAACAGAATCTGAGTCATATATGAAAGAGCTTGATGAACTTACAGAAGGCAGAATAGCAATTAGAATTTATGAACCTTACGAAGTTCCAAGCGTAATATCTGGTAAAGAAGATGTTCCTGTAAAACTTACACACGGAAAATTTGTTAAGAGCTTTGAAAGAATGATTTTTTCTTATGGCTCTCCGATTTATGGAACAATTGATCCAAGTCCGTTTGTTGCAGTTTTCTTTACAATTCTTTTTGGAATTATGTTCGGAGACTGCGGTCAGGGATTATTCTTTATTTTGTTTGGAATTTTAATGGCTAAAAATATTATTAAGGTTGGCGGCTGGAATAAGTTTGCCCCAATTTTTATGGCTATTGGTATTTCAAGTTCAATAATGGGAGTTTTGACAGGAGAATTCTTTGGAACAGAAACTCTCCTTGAGCCTTTTTCTTTGTGGGTAACAGGCTTGTTCGGGCATCCGCGTGCACAAATTCTTCATCTGATGCCTTCTGATGATCCAAAATCAATTCTGGTAATGTTTGGCGTCTTTGGCGTAGCGGTTGCAATCGGTTTTGTAATTAATACCTGCGGTCTTTTACTGAATATAATTAATAATTTAATAAGAAAAAAATATAGCGAAGCTTTATTTGGCAAGAACGGATTAGCTGGTGCGGTTTTCTTCTGGTATGTTATTGCAACAGTTTTAAGAGTTGTGCTTACAAATCACAAGCTTGCAGCTTATGATTTAATTATAATTTTTGTTTCACTGTTTTTTGCTGCTTTTGCACAGCCGTTTGAACGGGCAATGGAAGGAAAAAAGCCGCTTTTGGAAAATGGCTTTGGAACATATTTGATTTCCAGTGTTGTAGAAATTATAGAAGTTATTTCTGGTTATCTTTCTAATACAATAAGCTTTGTTCGTGTAGGTGCTTTTGCACTTTCTCATGCTGTATTAAACTTTACGATTCTTACACTTACAAAAATGTGTGGAGGAATTCCTTCTGTTTTTGGAATTGTAGTTCTTGTGCTTGGTAATGCACTTATTATTGTTCTGGAAGGAATGATTGTTGCAATTCAGGTAATCAGATTGCAGTATTATGAATTTTTCAGCAAATTCTTTCACGAAACTGGTACGGAATTTAAGCCGTTTAAGTTTAGTGTTGAAAATATATAAGATTTGACCACTTACGTGGAATTATAGGAGTTTTTATGAAAAAGAGATTTTTAAGCTTTTTAGGAATTTTATTTGCAGGCTCATCATTGTTTGCACAGTCTGCTGCTTCTGCTAGTGCTTCTAGCGGAGTTAAATATCTTGCTGCAGGAATTGCAGTCGGATTAGCTTGTATAGCTTCTGGTATGGCTGTAGGAAAAATTGGTGCAGCAGCTATGGGTGCAATGAGCGAAAATCCAGAGCTTTCAGGAAAAGCATTGCCTTTCGTAGGTCTTGCCGAAGGTATTTGTCTTTGGGGAATGCTTGTTGCAGTATTAATTTTGTTCAGATAAGAAAAAAATTATTGCACTAAAGTGAAATATTATATTATAGGCGAGCGGGAAATTGTTCTTGCTTTTAAATTGATTGGTGTAGATGGAACCTTTGCCGATTCCAGAGCTGAAGTTCTGGATGCTTTTAACAGAGTTACAGGAAAAGGAGGAATTGTAAATGTTCCTTCAGGCGAAGTTCCTAAAGTTCTGATTCTTACAGAGCAGGCAGCCAGTCAGATAGAAGAAGAAGAAATTTCCTGGCAGAAAACAGGAAAGTTTCCTCTTATAGTAGAAATTCCAGGTCTTAGCGGACATGTAGAAGGCAAAAAAACTTTGTCTGAATCTATACGCGAGGCAATTGGTGTGCAGGTATAAATATATAAGGGAATAATATGCAGGAATTACGGTCTACAGATATATTAGATAAAGAAATACAGGCAGATGCTCGAAAAAAAGCCGACAGAATTTTAAGGCAGGCAGAAGTTGATTGTGAAAAAATAATTTCCAGCGTTTCTGAAAATATTAAAAAGGCAGAAGATGACAAAACGAATTTTTATGCATTAAAAATTCAAGCTCTGGAAAATGATAAAAAAGCAACTTTGCCGCTTGAAAAAGAACGTTTTCAGGTTTCGTTTATGCAGCAGCAGATTGTCAATGGAATAAATAAATATCTTTCATCTCTTTCTGTAGAACAGCAGATAAAGCTTGCAATTGGAAAATTTGATTTTTCTTCTGTTACAAAAAATGTAACTGCATATATTTATGGCTTTTCTGTTTCAGATGTAGAAAAGGTTTTAAAAAATAAACTTGAAAATAAACTTTTAGCATGTAAAGAAACTCAGTTTAATAAACTTGTGATTGAAGAAGAAGCTGGCCTGGAAAATCCTAAGGGAATTATTCTGGAAGCAGAGGACTTGTCGTTCAGATGTCGTTTAACGATTACACAGTCGGTAAGCAAAATTCTGGATAAAAAACGCAGTGAACTTTCGCAGTCGCTTTTTGGAGGCCAGTTATGATCGAAGGAAGAATTACCCGCATTTCGGGACCAATCATTTATGCGGAAGGTCTTGATGGATGTGGTCTTTACGATGTAGTAGATGTCGGCGAAAAACGTTTGATTGGTGAAATTATCCGTCAGAATAAAGGAAATGCAACTATTCAGGTTTACGAGGAAGATACGGGAATGCATATAGGCGAAAAGGTCGTATGTACTGAACGTCCTTTATCTTTAAAGCTTGGTCCTGGTGTCGTAGGAAATATATATGATGGAATTCAAAGACCGCTTCAGAAAATGTTCGAAAATTCAGGAAGCTTCCTTTTGCCGGGAGAACGTTCTGAACCTCTTGATTCAGCTAAGCTCTGGCATTTTGAAGCCTTAGAAAATATAAGCTCTGGAACTGCAATTAAACCTGGAATGATTTTAGGAACTGTAAAAGAAACTGAATCTATTACAGAAAAAATTATGGTTCCGCCGGCTGTTCGTGGTCGCAGTTTAAAGATATTTAAAGGCAGTGGCGATTACACCGTAGATGATGTAATTGCTGTTACCGAACTTGATGAAGAAATTAAACTTTCTCAATACTGGCCTGTTCGTAAGCCTCGTCCTTATAGTCAGAAGCTGGGAGTTACAGAACCTCTCATTACAGGTCAGAGAGTAATTGATGTTTTCTTCCCGCTTTCTAAAGGTGGAACTGCGGCAATTCCTGGCGGCTTTGGTACAGGAAAAACAATGACTCAGCATGCTGTTGCAAAATGGTGTGATGCAGATTTAATTGTATACATTGGTTGCGGAGAACGCGGAAACGAAATGACAGAAGTTCTTACCGAGTTCCCTGAACTTATAGACCCTAGAACCGGTCGTTCAATTATGGAACGTACTATCTTAATTGCAAATACTTCAAACATGCCGGTTGCCGCCCGTGAGGTTTCTCTTTACTCTGGAATAACTCTTGCAGAATATTTCCGCGATATGGGCCTTCATGTTGCCATTATGGCAGATTCTACAAGCCGTTGGGCAGAAGCCTTACGTGAACTTTCCGGACGAATGGAAGAAATGCCGGCCGAAGAAGGCTTCCCTGCTTATTTGCCAACTAGACTTGCATCTTTCTACGAGCGTGCCGGTCGTGTAATTACAATGGAAGGTCAGGAAGGAAGTGTTTCTGTAATTGGTGCGGTTTCGCCTCCGGGTGGAGATTTTTCTGAACCGGTTACACAGCATACAAAACGCTTTATACGCTGTTTCTGGGCACTTGATCGTGAGCTTGCTAATGCCCGCCATTATCCTGCAATTGGCTGGATAGATTCGTATTCTGAATATGCAGAAGAAGTTCGTGACTGGTGGGAAGTTCATAATCCTCTCTGGGGAAAACTCCGTTTGGAAGCTCTTGAGCTTTTGAAAAACGAAAATCGTCTTGAGCAGATTGTCCGACTTATCGGACCGGATGCTTTACCTTCAGTAGACCGTCTTGTTTTAAAAACTGCAGACATGATTAAAAACGGATTTTTGCAGCAGAATGCTTTTGATGATATTGATAAATATTGTTCAACCGAAAAACAAATTTCAATTCTTGAATTGATAATGGAATATTACAAGCGCGCATTAAAATGTATTAAGGCTGGTGCTACACTTGCTCAACTAGTTGCATTACCGGTTTGTGAAGAAATTACAAGAATTAAAATGACTATTCCAAATGACAAAATACAGGAAATTGCAAAGGTTCGGGAAAATCTGGATACTCAACTTGGTGAACTTGAACGGCTTTATTCTGTAGACAGTCAGAATTAATTGAGGTTTGATATGAAAGGAACTGAATATAGAGGTATAACAGCAGTTGACGGTCCAATTGTAGTTCTTCGCCGCACAGAAAATGTTTTTTATAACGAAACTGTTTATGTGCGAGATCGTCTTGGCGAAAAACGAACAGGAAAGATTGTTGATATTTCTGATGATGCTGTTGTTGTACAGATTTTTGGTAATACAACCGGAATAGATCTTGAATCTTCTTCTTTTGAATTTCTTGAAGAACCGCTTGAATTGCGTGTTGGTGAAGGTTTGCTTGGTCGTGTTTTTAACGGACTTGGAAAACCAATCGACGGATACCCGGAAATTATTTCCAGTGAAAAGCGAAATGTAAACGGCAACCCTATGAATCCGTATGCTCGTGTTTATCCGCGAGATTTTATACAGACAGGAATTTCTTCTATAGATGGAATGAACTCTCTTGTTCGCGGCCAAAAGCTTCCGATTTTTAGTGGAAACGGTTTACCACATAACAGACTTGCAGCCCAGATTATCAGACAGGCAAAGCTCCGTAACAGTAACGAAAAATTTGTTATGGTTTTTGCCGGAATGGGAATTAAATACGATGTAGCAAAATTCTTTGTAGACACTTTTGAAGAGTCCGGAGTTCTTGCAAATGTAGTAATGTTCCAGAGCCTTGCAGATGCTCCTTCTATTGAACGTATAATTACACCACGATGTGCGCTTACAGCAGCCGAGTATCTTGCTTTTGAAAAAGGCATGCATGTACTTGTAGTTATGACAGATATGACAAACTACTGCGAAGCACTCCGTGAAATTTCTACAACCCGTGGTGAAGTTCCAGGCCGTAAAGGTTATCCGGGATATTTGTATTCAGACCTTGCAGAATTGTATGAGCGCGCAGGACGTGTAAAGGGTAGTGAAGGTTCAATTACACAAATTCCAATTCTTACAATGCCTAATGATGATATTTCTCATCCAATTCCGGACTTAACAGGCTATATTACAGAAGGTCAGATTGTTCTTGGGCGCGAGCTTGATCAAAAAGGTATTTATCCTCCTGTTGCTGGTCTTCCAAGTCTTTCTCGTCTTATGAAAGATGGAATTGGTCCTGATATGACTCGAGAGGATCATGCAAATGTTTCGAGCCAGTTGTTTGCTGCATATTCAAAGGTAAAGTCTATAAGAAACCTTGCTGCAATTATCGGCGAAGAAGAGCTTTCGGAACTGGACAGAGCTTATCTTCATTTTGGAAAGAGACTGGAAGAAGAATTCTTTAATCAGGGGGAATATGAAGACCGCACAATAGAGCATACTCTGGATATAGGCTGGAAAATTCTTTCTGAACTTCCACATGAAGAACTTACGAGAATTAAGCCGGAATTTATTGAAAAATATCTTCCTAAGCAGGAATAAATATGGCAAGGCAGAATGTTGCACCAACAAAATCTAATCTTCTCGCAGTTAAAGAACAGCTTTCTGTTTCATTAAATGGTTATGAACTTCTGGAAGAAAAACGTGAAATTCTTGTTCGCGAATTAATGAGCCTTGTAGAAAAGGTAAAGCTTTTGGAAAATGATATAGATAAGGTAATTGCCAAAGCTTATCCTGCAATCCGCAGAATGTTACTTTTGGACGGTGCAGATCAGATAGAGAGAATTGCTTATTCAGTTCATTATGATTTTGAAATGACTGAAAAGAAAGTTTCTATTGGTGGAATTCCATTTTCTACAATTGATGTATCTCTTCCGCAGAAGGAATTGTTTTATTCTTTAATAGGAACCTACGCAAATACCGATAATACAATTGATAAGCTTTTTGAATTGTTGTCTTTGCTTACTCAAATGGCTTCTATACGAACAATTGTCTGGCGTCTTGCAATGGAAGTAAAGAAAACACAAAGACGTGTAAATGCTCTGGATAAAATGATTATTCCACAGGCTAAAGAAACAAAAAGTTATATAGAAAGTGTTTTGGAAGAACGGGAGCGTGAAAATGTTTTTGTTCTTAAGGCTTTGAAAAAGAGGAATGTAAAATGACCCTTTAATTCGGAGAATCTATGTCAAAATCTTTTTTTAAAAAATGTATTGTAGCCGTAAGCGGCAGAAAAACTTCAATTGACGCAGCAATGTATTCAATTATGATGGCAAGAACTTACAATATGCAGATTAAATTTGTATATGTAGTTGATACAGCCACCCTTAAATTTTTAATGAATAATAGATTTTTAATTGCGGACGAAAAATCAGATTTTGAAGAAGAGCTTACTGCTGATGGAAAAAGTTATCTTGCTTACGTTCAGAATCTTGCAAAAGCAAAAGGTGTGCATTGCGAAACTGAACTTCTTTATGGCGGAGTTTTTACAGAAATAATTAAAGCGGCAGAAAAATTTGAAGCAGATTTAATTATTATTGGCGGCGGTGGAAAACATTCAAATAAGAAAACTATGCTTAGCCGTGAAGAAAACGAAATTTTAGTAAGCTGTGGTTGCCCTGTTATGGTTGTTCAAAAACCGGATATTGAAAAAATATTCAAGGCGTTTTAATATAAGCATTTGAATGACTAACTGAACTCTGGTGCCTCAACATTTATGAAAGATTTTTATAAGATACTTGGAATAAGACAAAATGCTACTCTTGCAGAAATAAAAAAAGCTTATCGTGAAAAAGCAAAGCTTTTCCATCCAGATGCAAATACAACTACTTCTGATAAAACAAAATTCAATGAAATAGTTCAGGCATACAGAGTTCTTTCTGATAACCGCCAGAGAAATTTTTTTAATGAATCATTTTTTATGCATGGAAAAGTTCATAAAAATAACGGTGATTCTTTTAATTATTATCAATGGCTTAAAGAACGCGATGATGAAGAAAGTAAATGTAAATTTGTTTTTTACACACTTATGCATCAGAAAGAAGACGAAGCTGTAAAAGAGTTTATAAGACTTCAGTCTTCGAATCCGGAATTTACTTTAAAAAAATGGTTTACCCGCGAAGATTTTATGGATTACGGTTATATTCTTGCAGAAGAACTTGTAATTCGTGCAGAATATTATGATGCAATTCTTCTTCTGGAGCAGATAATTAAAATGGAATATTCTTATCAATATTTTTATATTTTCTTTCCGGAAGTTATTTCTTTTACGCTGAATATTCTGCATCATCATATAGACGGAGTTATTTCGGATGAACTTGCTTTAGATGTTTATGAGCGTGCTATTGAACTTGAGCTTGGTAAAAAAGAAGACAGATTTTTCTTTACAAAAATGGGCGAAGAATATTTAAGGCTTGGTGATAAGCGAATGGCAGACGCTTGTTTTATGCAGGCAAATTAGAAAAAAATTGGCGGACAGTATGAAGTTTATTGAATCTATCTGCAGTTTTGCAAAAACTTTTCCGGTTTATTTTTTACTTTTTATTCTGCTGATTCTTTTTACCTTTATATTAATGGTTTTGTTATTTAAAAAAAGTTTTTCTTCACGCAGGGATGCAATCAAACGTTCACGCTCTGTAATTAACGGACAGATTGCAGAACAGTTTGCACCGTATCTTCCTGACTTTCCATGTAATCCTTCAGACGCTCATTTTATTGGAAAGCCTGTAGACTTTCTTGCATTTCCAAATTTAAGCGAAAACAATAAGGCTGATGAAATTTTACTTGTAGAAGTTAAAACCGGAAAATCTGAATTAACAGAGCGCGAACGTTCAATTAAAAAAGCAGTCGAAGAGGGTAGAGTAAAATACGTCGTTTACAGAATAAATTAGCAGATGCGAAAATATTTTTAATTTAATTGCGATAGGCGCAAGTCACAAGTCGTAACGCGCAACGCAGAATCAGTTTTTCAGTAAGCTTGAACTGTCGCCTGCCAGATATGCATCGCAGAGATTAAACGGCATTGGTTTTCCGCGTAAAAATCCCTGTACAATATTACAGTTAAACTTATCCAGAAGATCAAGCTGGTCTGTGTGTTCAACACCTTCGGCAATAGTTTCCAGACCCATTTTTCCAACCATATTGATTATAGATTGTGTAATATTTGCCTGAACTCCGTCTTCTGCGGTAATGTTATTAATAAAGGCCTTATCAATTTTAAGTGTATTAAGCGGAAGCTTCTGCAGATAGCTTAAAGAAGAATAACCTGTTCCAAAGTCATCAAGAGAAATCCTGATATTCATATCTCTTATCTGCTCAAGTCTATGAATCGCTGTTGTCATATTTTTAATCATGACGCTTTCTGTGATTTCAATTTCTAGATGATCCGGATTAATCTGGAAGGTAGAAAGCAGTTCTGTAAGCTCATCCATAAAACTGTCCTGCATAAGCTGAACTGTTGAAACGTTTACAGATATTATTCCTTCAAAATTATATTTTTCTTCCCAGGTTTTCAGTGTAGAAATTGCAGTTTTCATAACCCATCTTCCAATTGGAATAATAAGTCCTGTCTCTTCTGCAATAGGAATAAAAACTGAAGGAGAAATATCGCCCATTTCTTCATCTTTCCATCTGAGCAGGGCTTCAAAGCCTCTGAGTTCACCTGTTCTTATATCGAACTGAGGCTGATAGTACTGACGGAAGTTACCTTCTATAATTGCAGTCGTCATTTTTGTCTGCAGGGTTAATTTCTGAATGAAGGCCCGCTGCATATCCGGTTCAAAATAAACAAAGTTGTTTTTACCGTTTTTCTTTGCATAATGAATTGCCATGTCTGCAAATCTAATAAGCTCATCTTTTAATTCTGAATGCTCCGGGAAAAATGAAACTCCGCCAGAAAGTCCAATCTGTTTTATCTGGAATGCTTCGTATATACAGTCAATAAAGTTTACAATGCTATCTATAGAACTGAATTTTGAAATAATTAAAGCAAATTCATCATCACCATAGCGGAAAACCTGAACATTTTCTCTCTGGAATTGCTTAAAAGTATCTGAAACCTGTTTAATTAATGCATCGCCTTCTTTTGTGCCTTTTGAGTCATTTATGTTTTTAAGATTATCAATATCTACAATAAGAAGAGCCGCGTAGGTTTTAGAAAATCTTGTGGATTCAATCTCTATATTAAAGGTTTCTTCAAATCCGGCCCGGTTCATAAAACCTGTTAATGGATCTGTGATAAGGGTTTTTCTTAGTTTTTCGTAATATTTTCTTTCCGAAGTTATATCTGTAAAATTAACAATTACATATTTCTGGTCTGGAAGATAGTTCATTTCTATCTGATACCAGGCTTTAGTAGAAGGTGAAAAATATCTTGCTTCTTCACCCTGTCTTCCGGCAATTGCATCCAGAGCCATTTTGTACCATGGAACATCGGAAGTAATTGAAGCTTCAAAATCAGACCATCTTTTATATTGTTTAATAATAAATCCAACGGCACATTTTACTGCTTCGTTGGTATAAAGAATATCAAAATCAACTATACGACCTGCTTCATCTTTTACAGGTGTTGCTACTATTACAGGAGATGTTATATTTTCTAGTACTAATGAAAGGTCTAAATCCATTTTTTTTCTTCACTTATTTTTAATTTAAATCAAACAATGTCGTAAACGCCATTGTTTGATTCACGTATTTTTTTGCTTCGCAAATAAAGTGCTCAAACAAAAAAGGCTTTCAAAAAGATAAACTCTTGAAAGCCCCCTCGCAGATTATTTTATGCTTTAATTACTAAGAAGTCAAACTTTTTTTATTTCAAGAGGATTATTCCAGAGTTATAATTGCTTTAGAATAATACTCTTTTATTATCGGCGAAATTTCTTATTAACTTTAGTTTAAAATTCTTAATTTTTCCCAGGCTGCAAAATAATTATCAAGGTAATCACCAAGATTATACTTCAGTTCACATTTTTCAAGAACACTTGCCGGATAAAATGGTGTAGTTGTCATATACTGCTCAGCTTCTGGGTTTACATAACATGGGAAGTGGAAGAAATCAAGGAATTTTGCATAGTTTTCAGGTCTATGGATAAAATTAATGAATTCAGTAGCAAGTTCTGCATTCTTTGAATCTTTAAGAATACACATGCTGTCCAGATAAGAAGGACCGCCATCTTCTGGAATAAAGAAGTCTATAGTATCTTCCCATTCATTTTCTGGAACTTCACCATAAACAACTTCTGCATATCCCTGACAAAGCCACAAATCTCCGCGGGCGAAGTCTTTTCCAAAGCCTTCAGCATCAATTTTTACAATGTTAGGAATCCAGTCGTTTTTAATAAGATCAATTGCTTCTTTTAATTCAGCATCATTTTTTGTACATACGCTGTAACCAAGATAGGTGAGTGCATCTCCAATAACTTCACGATAATCATCCATTACAGAAGCGTGGTCCTTAAATCTTGAATCAGAGAAAATATTCCAGCTGCGTTCATAACCGCCCTGAACCTTCTTTTTATTTACACTTATTCCAGAAGCTCCATAATAATATGGAACTGCATAAGTCATCTGAGGATCATAAGTAACTTTTTCCAGAACTTTTGGATTAATCTTATTTCTGTTTGTAAACTTTGCCTGAACAATTGGCTGAAGCATGCCTTTTTCCATCATTATTTCTACATAGTCCTGAGAAGGAACTACAATATCAAAGCTTTTTGCTCCACCGTTTGTAAGCTTGCTGAACATGGTTTCGTTGGAATCATAATCTGTAACAATAACCTTACAGTTATATTCTTCTTCAAATGCTTTTACTACATCGGTTGGAGTGTAGTAAGTCCAGCTGTAAAGCTTTAATGTCTGCTTCTTTTCGCAGGAAGCAAGCATAAATGCTGCAATAATACTACAGCATGCAAGAATGATTTTTGAAAATTTTTTCATTTTCGTTTCCTTATAAAATAAATTTAGCATATTCGATTAAAACGATATGCGGAAATTCGATTATTTAGCTGCGGCAAAAGTTTTAATTCCTTTACGCAGAAGAATAACGATAAGCCCCAGGAATATAATAAGAACAAAGGAAAGAGCATTAATTACCGGGCTTACGCCGTGTCTTATCATGTTATAAACAAAAATCGGTAAGGTTTCGACATTTCCATTTACAAGAGAAGTAATTACAAAGTCTTCTATTGAAAGAGTAATGCTCATCATAAAACCACTCATAATTCCAGGGAAAATAGAAGGAATTATGATTTTAAAAAGAGTCTGTTTTTCTGTAGCTCCCAGATCATGACTTGCTTCTATAATAGAATAATCAAATTCATCTACACGGGAATTTACCATAAGATAAACAAACGGAAGACAGAAGGTTGTATGAGCAATGGTAATTGTTGTAAGCCCAAGATTCATGTGAATTCCGCTAAGAAAAATCAAAAGAGAAACACCCATAATAACTTCTGGAAGAACCATTGGTAAAAAGCTTATAGACTGAATGTAATGCTTTCCAAAAAACTTGTACCAGCTTACTCCAATGGCAGCAAGACTTCCAAGCACTGTTGCAATTACTGCAGATAAAATTGCAACTATTGCACTATATAAAAGACTTTTCCATAGAGGAAGAGAATTTAAAAATAATTCTTCATACCAGCGGAAAGAAAAGCCTGTCATATGAGCGCTTTCGCTTGAATTAAAGGAAAAAATAATTATTACAAAAAGCGGAATATACAAAAAAAGCATTGCACAAATCAGTACAGTTTTAGAAAAAGAAAAAAGCGGTGCATGATGCTTCCAGTAACGTTTAGCATGCTTAAAGTTTTCTGACTTTGGCTTTTTGTGAAGAATTGAAAGAATGACTGATAATAAAAATTCCATATTGCTTTACTCCCCCGTTATTTTACAGCAGCGACAGTGCTTATTGCCGATGCGAGTTCTGGAACTCCGGAATCTTCTTTTGCAGTAGATTTCTTGAGCTTCTGATCTTTTTTATTAGAAGTAAGCATGAACAAAATTGCAGCCATTGTAATTACGGTTAATACTACGCTGAATGCAGAGGCAAGCGGAAGATTTCTGGCTTTTTGAATCTGATCCATAATGATATTTCCGAGCATGTAGCTTTTTGTACTTCCTACTAACTGAGGAACTGTGTAATTACCGAAAATCGGAATAAATGTAAAAATTAATGAGCTTACAATTCCGCTTCTAATTCCAGGAAGAAGAATTTTAAACATTGATTTTGCTTTTGAAGCTCCAAGATCGCGGGCTGCTTCTATTAAAGAAAAATCAAAGCGGTCAACTGCAGTAAAAATAGGAAGAATTGCATAAGGAAGATACATATAAATACTTACAATTATTACTGCGCCTTTTGTATACATAAATTTATGCGGCGTATACACAAAATCTTTATTCCGCAAAATTGCATTCCATAGCCGTTCAAACAGGCTGCAGATTTGATTTAAAAGACCTTCATCTCCTAAAATACTCTGCCATGCAAAAATACGTATAAGTGAATTTGTAAGAAAAGGAATAATTACAAGAATTAATAACATTGTCTGCTTTTTACTGCGGGCAATAGCGTATCCACATGGAATTGCGATAGAAATTGAAACAAGAGTAGAAAGCAGGGCCATCCATAAAGTTCGCCATAAAATTGGAAGATAAAGAAATTTTCCTGTGTCCTGATCCCGGCTGAAAATAGCTTTGTATGCATCAAGAGAGAAAGCCTTCTGAACACCGCCATGCATGTCTTTTTTCATAAAAGAATAGCAGAGTATAATCAGAATAGGAACAACAAAGAAAATAGTGAACCAGACACCCATCGGCCAGCCATAAACTGCACCAATCTTTGTTTTATGCGAATCGTGCATTTTTTTATTAATATTCTTTTCCATATGGCTTATTTATCAATGTCCTCAACAATATATGCATCTTCTGCTGACCAGGAAACATATACCTTGTCTTTCCACTGGATTACAGGACCGTCGTCCATATAATCTGTATGCTGTTTGAAAACCTTAATAATTTTGCCGGTTTCGAGTTTTACATAGAATTTAGACTGAAAGCCTGAGTAAATAGGTTCTTCTACAATTCCGGAGAATACATTGATATCTGTGCGGCCTTTAGTATCCGGCGGCTCAAGAGTTATGCGGATTTTTTCGGGACGAATTGTAAAAGCAACTTTTTGTCCTTTATCTGTATGCTCGTAATCTGTTACCTGCATAAATCGGTCGAGAGCAGCTTCTGCAGCTGTGTCTGTTGCCAGCGGAGCCTGTTTTCCAAGCTGCGGAACCGAAAGGGTAGCCATAAAATCGTCCTGGCCCTTTGCATCTTTATGAGGTACACAATCTACAACTTCGGCATCAAAAAGATTTGTTTCGCCAATAAACTGTGCAACAAATTGAGTAGCAGGACTTTCGTAAATTTCATATGGAGCACCAATCTGTAGAACATGTCCGTGATTCATAACTGCTATTCTGTCCGAAACAGAAAGTGCTTCAGCCTGATCATGTGTTACGTAAATAAATGTAATACCAATCTGGTCGTGAAGACGGTCCAAATCCATAAGAAGGTTAGCACGGAGCTTTGCATCAAGAGCAGAAAGTGGTTCATCAAGTAAAAGAACTTTTGGTTCATTTATGAGGGCGCGGGCAATTGCTACACGCTGCTTCTGACCGCCCGAAAGCTGATTTGGTTTTTTGTAAAGATGTTCATCCAGCTGAACAAGATGAATATATTCCTTTACTTTTTTATCAATTTCTTCTTTTGGAAGCTTTTTGAGTTTAAGAGGAAATGCAACATTGTTATAAACAGTCATGTTAGGGAACAATGCATATGTCTGAAAAACTGTGTTTGAAGGTCTTTTATCAGGATTTAAAGGAATTACATTCCTGTCATCAAAAAGAACAATTCCATCATCCGGAAATTCAAAACCTGCAATAATGCGGAGTAAAGTTGTCTTGCCGCATCCAGAAGGACCAAGAAGAGAAAAGAACTCTCCCGGCTTAATAGTAAAGTTGATGTCATCCAATGCGACAAAATCGCCGAATTTTTTGGATACATGATCAATGGTAACCTGACTTCCTTTCATTCAAGCAACCTCAATCTAATAATGTTTGTCCTTAAAGACATCCTGCATACGCAGGGCTAACATCAAATCAAAAACTTAGCAAGCCTGGGTCGTTTTCTCAATAAATAATGTCTAAGCGATAAAATGCAATATATATGCGATTGTGTCAATAAATTTATGCAAATTTATTAAAAAAAAATATTAAACGTTTTTTATTGTAAAATTGTTATCTATATAGTAAAATTCTCTTGTGGATACTGGAAATACTGAATTAAATTTTGCTGATTATGGTTCGTTTGAAAAACGAGTTATTAAAACTAGAATCATTTACAAGCCAGAGCATAATCCGGCACAAAAAAAACTTAAGACTGAAACTCTAAAAGCTTTTGACAATTTAGGCAAAGCAGATAAAAAAAATCAAAATAGAAGTGCAGCTTTTGTGGCAGTTCCGGTAAAAAAAGTTTCTCCGGTTCAGCCTGTTCAACCGGCTCCGGAGCAAACTCCAAAGCCTTCGACAATGCCTTCCGTTGATATTTCTGACTTTGATTCATTAACAATTGATAAATCAGATAAAAAACAGAAGAAGGTAAAAAATGCAAAGGCTGCAAAAAGCCTTAGTAAAGAAAATAAAGTAAAACGACCTATAGGTGTAAGACTTATTTTTATTATTTCGCTTCTTGTTTTATTTTCTATGGGGCTAATTACAGTTCTTGCTTCTTATTTTATTACAAGCGATACAAAAATAAATGCGGAAGATAATAACTTAACAATTAATAGTCGGGCAGCAAGTGATTGCAAGAGTCGTCTTGAATCTGTAATTTCTTCGGCAGGACTTTTATATGATATGATGCTTTCAGATTCTGACGGCGAGAATTTTAATCAGATATCTACAATGTTCTTTGACCGTAATAAATCTGTAGAGGCAGTTACATTCATTCTTTCTGAAAAGAATTTTTATAACCGCCAGTTCTTCCTTTCTAATGAACTTGAAACTTCTTTATTTGATTTATATGTAAGTCAGGAAAAGGATTCAACAGAAAAGGCAATGCAGGGAATTGTAAAAATTCAGAATGCTTCGCCATTCTTTGGTTCTCAGGTGCTTGCAGTATTTACACCGGTTTATTATGGAGCGAGCAGCGATGTTGCTGTCGTACTTTATTCCTGCGATGAGCTTTCTGAAAGCTTTGCAAGCAGCTCTATAAATTCATCTGTCTTAGTAAATGATGAAGGAATTGTTCTTGTTCATCCGGATGTTGATTTTATTCTTCAGGCAAGAGATTTGAGCGATAATGAAATTGTTCACGAAATGCTGACCAGCAATGAAATTAAAAACAGAGAATATACAAGTCCTGATGGTGAAAAATATCTTGCTGCTTACCGCAAGATTGGAATTGGAAACTGCGGTGTTGTAACAGAAGTAAAAACTTCAATTGTCCTTGAAGGAATTAACAGAACAACAACAAGAAATATTTATCTTACAATTTCTATTCTTGCTGTTTCCATTATATTAATCTGGTTCTTCTCTAAATCATTAAGTAATCCTCTGAAGACTTTAACTGCTGTAGTAAATGATATTAACCGTGGAAATTTCAACACAGATAAATTTGAAGATTTAAGCTTTAAACGTAAAGACGAAATTGGCGTATTGATTCAGAGTACAAAAAAGGAACGTGAAATTTTAAATACTGTTACGCAGCTTACAAACCGGGGTGTAACAGAAGCTATCGTAAAGGAAGAAATTGATTTTAATCCGCATTTAAAAGACATTACAATTTTCTTTAGCGATATCCGCGGCTTTACTGCAATTTCTGATGGCTTTAATAAACGCTTTGGAGAAAAATCTGCGGCAGAAATTATTTCATTCCTTAATGATTATATGGGACGCATGGTAAATTGTATTAATATTACCGGCGGAAATGTTGATAAATTTGAAGGCGATGCAATTATGGCTTGCTGGGGTGTTTTACGGGATGATGATCTTTCTTATGAACAGCTTCCAGACAGCGATCCTGCAAAAGAAGGTTATGCTGCAATTCATAACCGCCATGTAAGACAGGATGCTCTCAGTGCTATTAAGGCAACAGTTGCAATGCGCTATTCTTTAATGGAATATAACAAGCATGCAGAAATCTTTACAAAAGAACATGCAAATGAAATAGATGCAAAATACAAGCCGCATATTAGAATCGGTTCGGGATTAAATTCCGGTCGTGCAACAGTAGGCTTTATGGGGTCTTATCATAAGATGGAATTTACGTCTATTGGAGATGCCGTAAACCTTGCTTCCCGAACAGAAAGTTCAAATAAGCCTTGTGGAACAGATATTCTTATTACTCAGGACACCTATGATATTTTAAAACACGACTATATAAAGTGTGAGGAAAATAATTTTACTATTAGTCCTGATAATGCCGAAAATGAAGTAATAGTAGAAATGATTCCTGTTGCCTTTGAAGTAAAAGGAAAAGGTAAACAGCATTTCTATGGAGTCGTTAATATGCCTGGCTTTGATGTAGAAGCCTTCTTTAAAAAGGCAGATCCTGCTTTTAAAGTTGATGAAGATTGTATAAAGGCCGTTGGTCCTACAGGTCCAAAAACTCTAAAAGAAGTCAGACTGCTCCTTGGAATTCCAGAACCAAATTTTGACGAGGTAGATTTGGATGCCGCAGAAGAAAAGACGAAAGCTTCAAGTAAGTGATGTAGTTATTATTCTTATCTGTTTGAGTGTTTGTCTTACAAGCCTTTGGTTTTTCTGGAAAGATTTAAACTCCAGCAGTACAAGAAATGATTTAACAAAAATTGCAACCATCTATTTTAAAAGAAATGTCGCTCAACGTAAATTTGCTGATAGAGTAGTATGGGAACGTCTTCAGCAGAATTCTCCTCTTTATAATAATGATACAATCAGAACTGCGGACGGAGCAATTGCGTTAATTGAATTTAACGAATATACGAGAATTGAAATTACAGATAATACAATGCTTCAAATTTCTCTTGATAAAGATGGAAGCGTAAATGTTGCAGTAGGTGGCGGAAATATTACTGTAGATACAACAGCATCAAGCAATAAATCTTCTGTAAATCTTTCTATGCAGGATGGTTCTGTTGTAAAGCTGGATGCAGGAAGTAAACTTTCTGCAGTATCTGGAGAAGATATTTCTTCCAGTATAACTCTTCAGGCAGGAAACGCTATTGTTGCCAATGCAGTTGGAGAAAGTCAGACATTAACTGGCGGTGAGTCTGTCAGTATAGAAGAAAACGGTCAGCTTCAAAAAAAGAAGGTTACAGTTACTTCTGTTTCAAAAAATTTAAAAGTATTTAAGATTGATGAAAAAACTGAACCTGTAAGACTTGAATGGAGTACTGCAGAACAGAACGGACAGAATACAAAAGTTCGTGTTGAAATTTCAAAGGATAAAGACTTTACAGAAATTTTAGAAACTTATACAGCAGAAGGTTCTTCTTCTATAGAAATTGAACCTTCAGAAGAGAAAATTTACTGGAGAGTTTTTGCAGAAGATGAAGAAGATAAAGCTGTTGCAGGACGTATTCAAGTAGTGGACATAGAAGATACACTTCTTAATTCGCCGGTAAATAATTCCGTGTTCAAATATAGAAAAAATTATCCTGCAATTCTTTTTACCTGGAACGATAACGATTATGCGGATTACTATAAATTAGAAATTTCTTCAACTGCCGATTTTTCTCAGAAAATAATTCAGGAAAATGTTAATCAGAATTCATATGTAACTTCATCTCTGGGAAAAGGAAATTACTATTGGCGCGTTACACCTTATTATTCGGTTAACTCACTTGGCTTTATTACTCCTTCAGAAACATTTGGATTTGTAATAGAAGAAAATGAAAAAATAACTCCGCCAGCTCTTATGGCTCCTGCAAACGGAGCAAAAATTACTTTAGGCGAAGTTGATCAGAATGTTGTATTTGCATGGAAGTCCGATGTAAAAACAGCAGAATATAATGTTCAGATTTCTTCATCAGAAGATTTTGAAAATACAGTTTACCAGTGGAATACAAATCAGGTTTCTTCAATTCAGAATTTCTCCATTACATCTTTACCAGCCGGAAATTATTTCTGGAAGGTAACAAGAAATTCTGAAGATGATAATGGAGAGGTTTCTTCAGCCATAGGAAAATTTAATATAGTAAAATACATACCGGGCGAAAACAGACTTGTTTATCCGCCGGATAATTATCTTGTAGAAAAGAATTCACTTTCAAAACTTTCATTTAACTGGAAAATTGCAAATGAATATAAAGAAGTTCAGAAAGCTTCAGTAATTCAAATTGCTCATAACGAAAACTTTACTCAAATAGAAAAAGAAATAGAAACAAACGAAGCTCAGGTTTCTAATCTTAAGCTTGATAAAGGTGATTACTATTGGCGTGTTGCTGTAAAAACAGCAGATGGACTAAGCGGTTATTCTGCAAGCCGAACCTTTACAGTTCTGGATGAACTTGGAAAGACAAGATTTATTACACCTGCAGCTTCTTCAAAAAATGTTATAGGCGAAAATTCAAGTGTATTAATTTCGTGGGCAAAGGTAGAAAATGCTGATTATTATAAATGTCTTGTAACAGATGCTGAAGGAAAATCTGTTTACAAGTCAGACAGACTTGCAGATAATTCTGTAAGAGTTCCTTTAAAAACTTCGGCAGATAAAACAAAATATACTTCGTATAAAGTAAGCGTAACTCCATATAGCGACGAAACTGATTTTATTTCTGCCAGAGAAGGTGAGAGTGAAACAATTACATTTGAAGTAAGAAATCCAAATCCGGTAAAGTTAATTTCGCCTTTGAACGAAACTTCTTTTGACGGACTTACTGCTTTGCGTTCACCTGTAAAGCTTTCTTTCCAGAATGGAGATACACCTGTAAGAACAACTGTAATTCTTCAAAAGCAGAATGCAAACGGAACCTGGAAAACTGTCGAAAGCTTTGTAAATCCTGGAAATATCGTAGAGCTTACAAGACTTACAGAAGGACGCTATCAATGGACAGTTAATGCATCTAATGCTCAGGGACTTCCTCTGGATGCAAAAGAATATGGAACCTTTGTAGTTAAGGCTGTGCCTTTGTTAGCTGCAGCTGATTTAATTACTCCTGAGCATAACAAGAAAATTGATTCTTCATATCTTCGTAAAAACAGAAATATTACGTTTAACTGGAATAAGGTTAACGGTGCAACTGATTATGAATTTGTTTTGTATCAGGTTTTAAGCGATGGTTCATATAAAAATATTTATTCACAGTCAATGCTTAAATCTACAGAAGTAAAAATTAAAAACTTGTCTATTTTTGATTTGGGAACTTTTGAGTGGCGGGTAACTGCTTATGCCCGGGCAAAGGATGGTTATCTTGAACAGAAAGGTTCAATTTCTTCTTCAAGATTTACAATCGATTTTGCATTGCCTAAAAAAGTTGAAACTATTAAGCCTGGAACCATGTACGGAGATTAATGATTATGAAGTTGAGTTTATTTCCGTGCAGAAAAATATTTTTCTCAATTTTGATTTTTATTCTGTTTTCTTATGTTTCTGTAAAAAATGGATATTCAAATCTGTATGCTCAGGAAAAACATTTTGAACAGAAGCTTGAATGGAAAGAAGATATAAATGCTCTTGAATATAAAGTTGAAGTAAAAAATCTTTCTGACGGAAAAATCACTTCTTATACAACTTCGGAAAATTTTATGAATCTGAATCTTCCTGCAGGAAATTATCAATACAGAATTACGGTTTATGATTTTCTTGGAAGAGAAAGCGATGTAAGTGCATGGCAGGGCTTTGAAATTACAAAGGCGAGTATCCCTTTAATTCAGAATATTGAAAAGGAAATGGATGTAATAATTGACGATGCAAAAAAAATAACAATTCCTGTAGAAATTGAATCTGTTTCTAAGGATTCTACTGTAACGTTAATTAATACAAAAACTAATGAAAAAGTTGAAGGAAAGATTCTTGTAGATTCAATTTCAACTTCTGGAAAAGCAGAAGTTAATACAGCAACCAGAATTGAAATTCCAGAAATTGATGATGGAGAATGGAAAATTGTTGTAGAAAATCCTAGCGGACTTACTACTGAATCAGGTTCAATAGAAATAAAGACAAAAGATATTGCAGATATCAGAGCAGAGGAAGAAGCTGCAAGACTAGCAGCAGAGCGCAAGGCCGAAGAAGAACGTCTTGCAAAAGAAGAGGCTGCTCGCAAAGCCGAAGAAGAACGTATTGCAAAAGAAGAGGCCGCCCGCAAAGCCGAAGAAGAACGTATAGCAAAAGAAGAGGCTGAACGTAAAGCCGAAGAAGAACGTCTTGCAAAAGAAGAGGAAGAACGCAAGGCCGAAGAAGAACGCCTCGCAAAAGAAGAGGCTGAACGCAAGGCAGAAGAAGAGCGTATTGCAAAAGAAGAGGCAGAGCGCAAGGCAGAAGAAGAACGTATTGCAAAAGAAGAGTCTGAACGTAAAGCCGAAGAAGAACGACTTGCAAAAGAAGATGCTGCTCGCAAAGCCGAAGAAGAACGCCTCGCAAAAGAAGAGGCAGAGCGCAAGGCAGAAGAAGAACGTATAGCAAAAGAAGAGGCAGATCGCAAGACAGAAGAAGAGCGTATAGCAAACGAAGAGGCAGAACGCAAAGCTGAAGAAGAACGACTTGCAAAAGAAGAAGCTGAACGAAAGAAAAATGAAAGGAAAAACAAACGCGCACTTGGCATAGATGTTAAGCTTGGTCCAGCTGCAATGCTGAATCTTTTTAATGATGATATTTTATCTTTAAAAACAGAACAGTTTATTTTTGGAGGCGCACTTCCAAAAGAAGTATTTATAGTTCCGCAGATTTCTTTATCTTATGTTCCAAATTTAACATGGCTTGTTAAACCTGGAATTGAATTTTCTGCAGAAGGCGGACAGTTTGCCTGCTTCCACAGATTTGAAAGTTTTAAGTCAGATGGTGATTATGCAGGACTGGATCATGAATTTACATATGAAATGATACAGGCAAGTTTGATCGGTCAGCTTAGAATAGTTCCTGATAAATTCTTTTTAAATGCAAAAGCAGGCGGCGGTTTACTTTTAGTTTCTGTAACCTCTGCTTATCTTGATGAATACTCATCAAACAGAGACAGAACAGAATATCATTTTATGTATCCAAAAATTAACGCAGGACTTTCATTAGAATGGATTCCATTAAAACATCTTGTTTTTGAACTGGGAACAGATTATAATCTTATAATAAGTAAAAAAGTTTCTTCTAGTAATATTTGTCCTTATTTAGTTATGGGGGTAAGATTCTGAGAGCAGTTTTTTTACAAGAGTGTATAAAATTTATACACAAAAGCATGTTCATCTTTCTCATCGCTTTTGCAGCCGTTTCATGTTCTAACGAGTATGAATTTGACGGTGATATTAATTCGGCTCTGGAAGCAGATCTTACAACAACAGTATATTTTATTAAGGATACAAATATTTCAAATATAGATTCTTCCGCAGTGTTCAGCAGAACATTTAAAATGGGAAAAAGCTATACTTCCAGTGATTTACCTGCAGTAACCGATTCAGATGTCTGGGATATGTATCCTGGTTACGATTTAGGCGGCTGGAAATTCGCCGGTTTAGTAGATTCAGATAATACAATTCATTTTTCTGTATCAAATAACGATGCAGAAAATTTTAGTGAAACGCGTATCACTTACGATGAAAACGGATATGTTACTGGATTTAGTGTTCCGCCACAATCAATTTGTTTTTACGGAGACGGTTATACAGTTTCTTCAAGAACTCCATATACAATTGTTCTCTATAAAGAAAGATTGAATCCTGCTTCTCCATATGTATATAGTCCAAAAGAGTATGACTACTTTACAACTATAAATGCACGTGGAACAACAAATGAATTAACTGATGCGGCTTCTCTTTTACAGCATCTTGCTGGTTTTGTAAATCCAGTTTTGGGTACAGATTTTAATGAAGATTATATTAATCCAAACGGAAGTACTGTAATCAATATAGAATATAAACGAAAAACAAATATTACTTTTAGAGTTTCGGATACGGTAACTTCTTATTCAAAAAATTATGGACCGGGAGTATTTGAACAGCCTGTAACCCTGCAGCCCGGGCCAGCAAGACCTGGTTACGAAATTTATGTGTGGAGACGTATAGACGGATTGGGGGGTGAAGAGTTTGTTTCCAGCCTGCCTGAAATTATGCCGCCAGATAATTATATGTATAATCCTATCTGGCAGCCTTTAAGTGTTTCTTATTCAGTAAATCACAGACTGCAGGATACAAATTTAACTACTTATACTTTAGATTATTCACAAACGTTATATGGTGAGACCGATTCAGAAACTAATGCACTTCCAGGAAGTTATTCAGGCTTTACTGCACAAACTCCAGTTCAGGCAAATATTTCTGGAGACGGAACTACAGTCGTAAATATTTATTATGACAGAAATTCTTATACATTAAGCTTATATGGAAATGGTGGTTCAAATTCCATGGGTAGTGTTCATGCTTCAAATCCTTGCACGTACGGTGTAGAAACTGCACTTCCTGCAAATTTATTTACACGCACAGGCTATTCATTTGAAGGCTGGGCAACAACTCAGGCAAGAGCAAATGCTGGAACGGTAGATTATGCTGATGGGGCAGATTATACAATTGGAGCAGCCAATGCTTCCTTATATGCAGTATGGCTTGCAAATCAGGTTTCTATTTCGATTGAAGTTCCAGATTCAGATGGAGTTGGAATTACCAGCTCCGAAATGGGAAGTGTAGTTAGATTTACAGCTTCTATACCGGATGGAGCAGCGTATACAGATTATACATATGTATGGTTCGATCCATATCATGGAATGGCAGCTCCTTTATCAACAGATTATTATTATGAAGTTGATAAATCAAGCTTAGGTACAGGAACTTATCAAATAACGCTCATAGCAACAGATATTTCAAGCGGCGTACCTTCAGGTGGAACAATACAGATAGATGTAAATTAGAAGAGAGGATAGTTTTATGAAGGAAAAGAAATTATTTTTTGAAAAATCAAAATCTCTTAAAGTTTCATTCTTTATAATTATTCTTAGTTTCTTTGCAGCCTTTTTTTGTTCCTGCAATAATGGACTTATGCCGTATGAAAATGCAGATGATCAGCAGAACGAATTTAATTCAGAAGAGCAGAAAGCTTATATAGTATTTAATTTTTCAAACAATTCCGGCAGAGCAATTACTTCAAATTTTACTCCGGCAAATTTTTCTAATGTAGCTTTTGATGGAAGTGATGGAAACGGACATACAGTTCACGAATCAGCAGCTTCTTTTTCTGAGCTTACTGGAAAAAGAATTTATGTAGATGTAGGAAACTGGAATTTTGTTTTAACAGCAGATTACGGTTCAGAAAAATATAAGGCAACAAAAACTGCTTCAATTGCGCCGGGACCAAATTCAATAAGCATGAAACTTGTTGCAGATACATCAAGTTCCGGTGGTACACCATATGATCCTGCAGAGCATCCGGGAAGTTATAATATTTCTGTAGTTTTCCCTTCTGATTCAATAGATCTGGTTCATTTTGAAATTAAGACTTTTGCCGGTAATGTGTTAAAATATTCAGAAAATAAAGTAAAGGGAACCGATTATACAGGAAACGGAGAAAAGACTATAAATTTTACAGCTTCTTCTTTTGAATCTGGTATTTTTCTGGCTTCTGTTGCTTTTAGGCATAAGACAGGAACCGATTCATCTGGAAATGATATATATGAAGATATAAATGTATGGGATGAAATCCTTACTATAAATCCTGGAATTCAGGCTACCGGAACAATAAATCTTCCAAAAAGTGAGCCTGTTTATAACATTAATTTTGAATTGAATGGCGGAGACTGGGATTCTGGTTCTGATGAATCTATTTTATTAAGCTATACCAGAGCCGGTGGAGATTATCTGGCAAATGGAACTCGTGCAAGCATAATTACACTTCCAACCGAAACCTCTGTGAAGAAAGATGGACACCATTTTGCGGGCTGGTACGATAATCCATCTTTAACAGGAATCCCTGTAACAAGCTTTAATATTTCAGATAAAGAAAATAAAACCTACTATGCAAAATGGCGGGAATTTGTATGTAATCTTTATATCAGCTGTGATGGAGTTGATGATGATTCCACCAGAGACGGCTCAATAGATCATCCTTTTAAGACAATCTCTTATTGCTATTCACGATTTGAAGATATTTCAGCTACAAAAGCAGATGGTTCTCCTCAAAATACAATACATGTGCTTACAGATTATAAAGATTTAAATACTTTTACGTATGGACAAGGTACCGCAAGTGCAACTCCATTAAATGTAAATATCGTTGGAGCAAAAGGCGGAACGGATGGAAACTCTGTTATCATTACAGCAAACCTGGATCCAGATTCATCCTTCTTTTATATCCATAATGGTCAGGAAGTTGATTTTTCTGATATAAATTTTACTTCAACAAAGAATTTGAGTAACACAAATGACTATAACGGCTTTGCCTGCCTGAACGTTGCTGTAGGCGGAGTACTTAAACTCAAAAATTCATCAATAAAAAATTATTATGCTAAGAGTACTATTCTTAGTATTGATGGAGACTGTTATTTAGACAATGTAGAAATTAAAGATAACTATGCCGTAAGTGACCCTGCTAAATATGCAGCAAATGACTTCTGGGGCTGTGCAGTATGGATTGCGCAGGGTACTCTTCATTTAAAAAATCAAATAACAATTACAGGAACAAAAACCTGGAAAACAGATAAAACAGATTTAACAGCTTTTTATAATGATGTCTGGATTGGACATTATGATGAAGGCACAAATACACATTATAATAACCCGATTGATATTCAGGGAAGTATTGCCGGAAGCCAGATTGGTGTAAATATGAACTTTGATGGAATTACACCTCCAACACTTTCCGTGCCGGTTGCCTTTACCTCTCACTATAGCGACCATAATACTGCAGATCCGGCAACAATCTTTACTGCAACAAACAGCTATACAATTATAAAAGACACCGTTTCTGGCGAAGCAATGTTCCGGGGAGACACAGACGGATATGTACTTAACTGGTTCTACGCTTCTGGTGATTCAGTTATTCCTGTAAGTGCCGCAGACAAAACTTCTCTAGGTCTTCCTTCATATGCAAATATAGGAAGTGATACAAGCTTTACTCTGGATACAACAGATAGCGGAATATTCTATGACAGCGAATCTGGACAGAACGTCTGTACAAAAACAATAAAAATTTCAAATCAAAGTACTGGAACTTCGGTAACTCATACAGATTCTGCATCAGGAGCAACTTATACAATTACAAACGGTACAATAACTGCAGAAACAAATATGTATATCCTGCTTAATATTGGAACTGTATACTTCAACTCTACTGGTGATGATGATGCCGGCGGCTGGACAAAAAACAGACCTGTAAAAACAATTGCCGCAGCAAAGAGTCTTATTAAAAACAACACTCAAACTTCTTCTGCAATTATGGTAATGTCAACAATTGAAGCAACAGATTCGGATACAAGTGATGTAGAAAACTTAAGTAATCTTACAACAACAACTTATAACAATGCTATATTAAAGCGGCATTCTTCAATCTCAGTTAGTGCAAATCTTGTTTATATAAAAGATAACATTTCAACTACAATTAAAAATCTAACAATTGACGGTGGAGCAGTCTTTGCTTCTTTAGCTTCTAATGAATCAATATATGGAAAAACTAACGAAGGAATTCAAACTACAGGCTCACTTGTAAAAATCGCAGATAGTAAAACTGTAAGCTTACAGAACATTATTTTACAAAATAACTGCAATTCAAATAATGGAGTACAGCCTTATGCTTTATACATGGGTATTGGAGTACAGCTCTCTTTTAAAGACTCTACAATTACCCGCTGTTCTAAGGCATTATATTCGGATGTTTGGGGAACTGCCAATGTTAATATAGAAAATTGTATAATTTCTTACAACGGAACACTAGATCCTGAGGTTGTATATATACATACAGGAAGTAATAAGACAGTAACTTTTGATAATGTTTCATTTATAAATAATAAACAGGATGGAACTGTTATTCGTAATGAATGTCCGATTACATTAAAAGCCTGCAGCTTTACTGGCAATGTAAATGCTTCTGCAACACCACAGGGAAGTAACATATATACTTCTGATTCAGTAACCCTAGACGGAGCCTGTGAATTTGCAGACGGAGATATCTATCTTGCAACTCGTAATAAACCACTTATTCTTACAAGCGGCTTTAGCTTAACCGGCTCAGCAACGACAGTAACTCTAAAACCTGCAGCCTACAGCAGAACCGTCAGCTCTTCAACAGTATTCGATACCCAGGTTCTTGATTTTGCAACAAACTCTCTTACAGCCGCACAAATTACTGCCGCAAAGTCAAAGTTTGTTCTCGCAGACAGCGACTACGTAATAGATGATAACGGTTACGTAAAACCTCTTCCTGGCACCGTAACCGTAACCCCGGGCTTCCCGGGCAATTATGTCTGCCAGTGGAGACAGAGCGTAAGCGGCTCAACACGTACAATAAATATCATAGTAAAAGATTTGTCTGGAAACTCTATAACTACAACGTCAACTCCAGTTTCAATCGTTTCTACTTCAATTGATATTGGCTGCTACGAAGGCGGAGAAAAGATTCATTCTGCAAGCAGCCTGAGCTTTAATCTTCCTTCATGGTGGCCAGACACTCCAAGCGGCACTCCATTCTACGTTAAGTTTAATGTACAGGTAGATGCAACTACCGCTTACAGCTATGACTACTGGCCGGAGCAAGGCTGGATTGGAACTAAAGCACCTGATGCTGCTAAAGAGGTTGGCGATATTGTCTTTAATGACGGTTCTGCTATGGCTTATACTGATTTTGCCGCTATTACTGATACATCAGTTATAAATGAAAAGAAAGCCGCCGCAATTGCCCTGATTTTCTACAAGGGAACTTCTGAAAGTGATGTGCTTGGAGCGCGAACTCTTGGAGTTGGCTTAAAGCACAATCAAAGCGGACTTGCCTGGTGTTTGAGCGGTGCAGACGCATACAGCAAAAACATTACAACAATACAGTGTCCTGCAAGTGGAAGTATCGGTGCAGTAACCTTTACCGGCGATAAAGACGGAAGTAACAACCTTGAACAGATAGAAGATTTTTCTGGTGTTGATGACACAACAACAGCTGCAAATTATCCTGCCTTCTATTTTGGAAAGAATTATGCAACAAACACGGTAACAAATATAGAAGCTACTTCAGAATTTGCAACAGGCTGGTATCTACCAAGTATAGCAGAGCTTTCCCAGATTTATGCATGCCGTGCAGATACAAGTAACGGCTTTGACATAGACGCAGCAAGCGAAGCCCTTGGAGGAAATGCGTTTGGAACTAGTTCTTACTGGTCGTCGTCCCAGTACGCTTCCGACGAATCTAACGCATACGCACTCAATTTCAGAATTCGGAACTTGGACGTCTACCTCAAGAGAGCCACCGCCGTCTACGTTTGTTGTATCCGTGCTTTTTAACTAACACAGAGAAAGCCCGTCATTGCGGGGAGTTCAGCGACAAGTTGATTATAAAAAATTAATAAATGGTAATGAAAAAAATATATAACAAAAAATGGACTTTCTCATGTTTTCTTGCTGCAATAGCAGGTATTTTCTTCTTGTTTTCTTTTTCTTCCTGCCAGTTGTTTACTCCAGCAGATCTAGAAGAAAACTTAACGGAAGCTTCAGACGAAGCAGTTGTGAGCAGTAATGGAAAGGATGGATTCCTCACTCTAGTTATAAATCCACGGCTTGAAGACGGTACTAACGCTGCCTCTCGCAACGCTTACCCTGATTTTGAATCAGAGCTTTCAAACTTTGAATTTTATGCAGTCTGTGAGTCAGTTTTTGGAGAAGCACAGGGTGAATACAATTCTACAGACAAAACTGTAACTTTTACAATCAGAAGTATATCTTTTTCAAGTGATACAATAATTAAAATCTTTGCAAGAGATTCTTCAAGCCACCAGGATTTATTATATGCTGAATTAAAAGGTATAAATTATACTATAGGTACAGACGTTTCTGTTAGTTCAAATTTGTATTTTCAGTCATATACTTCAGAGTTAGGTAGAGAAGAAGACAATCCGATTCCTAACGGATTGATTAATCTTCAGGTTTCTTCTTCTTCCGAAACTTTAGTTGTCTGTAATGTTTATACTTCTGGTTCAACTCCAGTTCAGGTAAGCGGTAATTCCGGTTCCGGAAAAGCTATCGAAATAACAGGTTCCTCAGATTATGTGCGGAATATAAATACTATCGGCTCTGGAATTACCCCTGGAAAATATACCGCCAGAATATACATATATAAAGACGGAACTACAAACTCTAATCCGGATTACAGGGAAGAAATTATAAACGTATGGCCGGGAATTACAACAAATCTCTGGTATTTAAGCAACGGTAACAAAACTCAGAATTTAACTATTGTCCCGACTCCGGGCGTAAAATTTTACGTAAAAGGATCAGGCAGCACCGGCCCTTATGCTTCTGGCGGAGTATCAATTGATACTACTGCAATTCCGGGTTCTATCAAAAATCCATTTTCAAGTATTAATGATGCGATTGCAAAATGTACTTCTTCTACCACTGATTACAGAATTATTGTATGTGGAAGTGTAGAAGAATCAGTACAGATTAACTCTTCCCTTGGAGCTAAGACAATTACAATTGAAGGAGCCAGCTCTTTTGACACAGATATTATACAAAATCCGGCAGGTGAAAACGCTAATCCTACATTTTATTTAAAAAAGTCAGACATTACTATTAAAAATCTACAGATAACAGGCGGGCGTTCTGGTGGTATTTATCTATATAATATAAATAATGGAAAGATCACAATAGATAGCTGTAAACTTTATCAGAATATTGGGGATGGAGGTCTTAAGGTTTCGTCTTCAACGGCTACTGTAAAAGTAATTAATTGTGAAATATCGCATAATCATTCAAATATGTACGGTGGCGGAATAAATCCCGACGAAAATTGTACTGTAGAAGTTGAAGATACAAAAATATTATATAACACTTCTGGAACTTGTGGAGGAGGCTTTTATATTCCAAAAGATTGCAGGCTTTCTTGTAAAAATGGTATTATCAGTAATAATTCATCAGGAGCAGGGGGCGCTGTAGGAATAAGTCAGGGATTTTTCGAAATCAGTGGTTCTGTTTATATCCCTTATGGTGTAGAAGGTGTTTTTGGTCCTGGCAAAAATGATATTCATAATCGTGTAACTCTTGCTGATAGTATAATAATAAAAAGTAAACTTACGCCTCCGGAAGAAGCAGGCGGAATAGTTGGAGCTGTTACTCCTTGCTGGTATAATACTTCATGTCCAACACTTATCACTCTCGATTCCTCTGTAACCGATACAACCCTCAAAAAAGAACTCAAAAAATTTACTTTAGTACAAGATGCTGCAAATCCAGCTACAACCTGGGCTTTTACTTCTACCGGTGGCCTTCAGGAGGCAGTAGAGTTTGCTTATCCGGCTTCAACAGCAGGTTCTTTTAATGGTTCAACACAAATTTCAGAAGTATTTAAACAAAATCGAAAGATAGGAAATATCAAGAGTATTGTTGCAAGCGACCACGAAACAACCCAGGGCGAATATGAACTCTACTGTAAGTATTTCAGTGGTTGTGAGCCAACAACTGCTATTGGAAAAGGCGATTATTATCCTGTATATAAGGTCAGCTGGTATGATGCAATTATTTATTGTAACCTTCGCAGTATAGCAGAAGGCTACGAGCCTGTTTATGTGGTTGGAGGTAAAACAAATCCTGCTCAGTGGACGGGCATTGATGGCAATTCAACTGAAGGCTATTGCGCGCCTTCTGGCTGTACCTGGGATGTAACAATACTGGCAGATAAAAACGGCTGGCGCCTTCCTACCGAAATTGAATGGGAATACCTGGCCCGTGGAGGAGATCTCACGGCTTCCAGCTATACTTACAGCGGAAGCAATACTGCAAGTGATGTTGCCTGGTATGGTGGATCAGGTGGAACTGCAGGTGGCAAAGTACACCCTGTAAAAGGAAAAAATCCAAACGGCTTTAATCTTTACGATATGAGCGGTAATGTTTGGGAATGGACAAACGACTTGCATTCGAATGCAGTAGACCCTGGCCCATGGATACCTGTAGATACTCCAAGTTCAGGTTCTTATCCAGATAAATCCAATTCTAAAAGAGTAACAAAAGGCGGCGGATGGTCTGGCGCTGTAGCTCAAAGTCCAGTTTATAACAGGGGAAGTAGTGCTCCAAACGACAGAAATCAAGATATGGGCTTCCGTGTTGTCCGCGGTGCCCAGTATGTTGGAAGTAAGCTGCCTTCGGTATATAAAGAAGTCGGCGATATTGTCTTTAATGATGGTTCTGCCATGGCTTATACTGATTTTGCCGCTATTACTGATACATCAGTTAAAAATGAAAAGAAAGCCGCCGCCATCGCCCTGATTTTCTATAAAGGAAGTGGACTTAACAGTGGAAGTGACACAACGACAATTCGTACACTTGGACTAGGGTTGAAGCATAACAACTCAGGAAAATCATGGTGTAATCCATCTGCAGATGCATGTTATAAGAACATTACATCAATTCAGTGTAATGTAAGTGGAGACTGGGGTGCGCTGACTATTACAGGCGATAAGAACGGCAGCGATAACCTTGAACAGATAGAGGCATTTGAAGGAGTTGATGATACAGCAGATGAGTATTATTATGGAGCTTTTTATTTTGGAAAGAAATATGCTACGTTATTTGTATCAAATATTCCTGCGGAATCTGTTTTTGCAAAAGGCTGGTATCTTCCTAGTGTAGCTGAGCTTTTCCAGATTTATGTAACAAAAAATAACGGCTTTGATATAGACACAGTAAGTTATGCTCTTGGTGGAGACCGTTTTGGAAATGGCAAATATTGGACATCGAGTCAGGATCCTTCAACAGCTGGTTACGCTTTCGAGCTCAACTTAAGCGCTGGAAATGCGTCTTCATATTACAAGAGCAATGCGGTTAATATTAACGTATGTTGTATCCGCGAGTTCTAACAAGAAGTAATAGCAAGGAGCGCAGCGGCTCAACTCCTTATAAGCCAAGCTCTGCAAAGGAGATTACGATAATTACCCTGCATTCTCCAATGAACATATTCTTTACCTCCGTGCCAGCACAGAGTTATAAGCTTCAAGAACTTTGTCCAATGGAGCATTCATTTTCTTAGCTGCAATTTCTGGAGTTTCTTTATATTCTTTTATGAGCATAATTGCAGCTTCTATAGCTTTTTGTTGCTGGCCTTCCTCGCGGCCTTCGGCAAGTCCTTCCTCGCGGGCTTCTTCGGCTTTTACCTGCATGTCCAGGTCATAATCGTATTCTCCAATGAACATATTCTTTACCTCCGTGCCCTTGCGGGAAAGATAATCTGCAAGTATGCCTTTGGAAATTGCTTCATTTATTGCTTTTTCGTAACAGCCCTGCATTTCTTCGTTTGTCGGCTGTTCTTTTAACTCGGCCTGATGGCGGAAAACAATTTCCATAAACTCACAGTACTGTTTAAGGATATCACACTTCTGAACGACGGGCAAGTTTTCGCCTTCTTTTCCACGGATATTTGTAAACTTCACTTTTGCTTCGCACATAGGTAAATCCTGTCTTTCAAGAAAAGCGTCAGAAAGCTTCAAGATACATTCTTTTTCAGCCTGTTTTTCTCCGTTGTAAAATACATAAAATTCGGGAGCAGGAATTTTATAAAGGCTTTCTTTATAGCGCGCTTTTGCCGGTACAATTCCATAAAGCAGATGAACGTAATATTCAAGGCAGCGCAGCGGCATGTTTTTATTCGGCGTGCTTTGATGTTCAATAAGAACAATCAGTCTTCCGTTTATTAGCATACTTACATCGTTATAAAAAGTTTTGTAAACTGCCTGCGGAATCTTCTTCTGTTCAATGACAGTTTCTTCCAGCTTAAGATTCGTATCATGAATTGCATTGTAAAGGGCAAGAAAGTTTTTCTTTCCGTCTTTTTCATCATCCCCAAAAAGGTCTGCAAAGACACCGGATTTAATTTCTCTGTTTTCTATAGGCATATAAAATCCTCCATATATAATATGGCCCTGATATGCAAATTTCGGAAATAATTTGGACATAATTCAAAAATGATTCGGTAAAAAAATGTGGAAAAATCTTTTTAACTAGAGTAGAATATATAATACAAAGAAATCTATTATTATGGTATAATTATAAATAATTTTTAAAAACTGAAAAATTTGTTCTTGATTATTCTGGAGAGTAACAATGAATTTGTTGAGTAAAAAGAAAAGATTTTTCTCAATTATATTTGCGATCTTAGCCGGGCTCTTTGTGTTTTCATTCTCTTCCTGTGAGCTGATTAATGCTCCAGAAGAAGGAGAACCGGAAACGCAGGAAATTAACGAACTTCCTGTAATAAAAATATCTCCGGATTTTTCTGATTCTCTGTCTAAGGCTGCGTATCCTGCTTTTAATAATACTCTGTTAGCTTCTTTAAGTTATTATATGAAGGCCTCAGGTGTAGATGAAATTCAGGGAACTTATGATTCTGGCGAAATAACATTTCCTCTTTATTCGCTTCCATTTACAACTGCAAAAGAGTTTGAATTTTTTGTAAAAAATTCAGATGATGATATTTTATGGTATGGAAAATCAAATATTACGTATTCTACTCTTGCTTCCACTGTAGCTGCAGTAGTTCATTTTAAGCCTTATAGTGGAACTGCAGAAGAACCATATACGCCGCCAAAAGGTTTTGTCGATTTAACTATTTCAACTTCAACCGGATATTCTGTTGACTGCCAGATTTATAAAGGAACAACTCTTGTAAGCGGTGATGCTTCTTCTTCAACACCTGTTAAGGTTGTGCCTTCCGGAACAAACTGTACGATAACTAACCGGGCAGCAACAGGTATTTCTTACGGGGATTATAAGGCGAAAATCTCTATATATAAATCAGGAAACACTACTGATCTGATAGACTATCGTGAGCAGATAATCAGCATCTGGCCGGGTGTTACTACTGACCTCTGGTATTTAAGCGATGGAAACACCGATCAGAATTTTGCAATTCCGATTGAAGGTGTTAAATATTATGTAAGGGGAGATTCTCCAACAGGTTTATATGCTTCCTTATCAGGTGTATCTGCCAGTGCTTCTAATTCTGGTAAACTTATGAATCCTTTAGATTCTGTCCAGGCTGCAATAGATAAATGTACTGTTCCAGATACAAAATATACAATTATCTGTGACGGCAATTTTTATGAAGGATTTTCTATAGGAAATTCATCTTCTTATAGTAAATCGGAAATTACAATTATAGGTGGAGGAAATGTTTCTTCTTCATTTTCAAATTTTTCTTCTGCTATTTCTGTTTATTCTTCAAAATCAATAAGTTTGCAGAATATAAAAGTTTCCGGCTGTAATGGAACTACGGCTGCATTAAATTTAAATTCAGATAGTTCAACAAGCGAATTTACTATTACAAATTGTCAGCTTTATGAAAATCAGAACTCCGGAAACGGTGGTGGACTTAATATAGGAAGCGGAACTACTGTAAAACTTGGTAATGGCGTTGTAATCAGTAAAAATTCAGCAAAGTTTGGAGGCGGTATTTATAATTCTGGAACTTTGTTAATTTGCGGAAATGCGCTTGTAGGTAAAGACGTTGCTTCTGCTCCTGATGATTCAACGGCAGCATTGACTGCCGGTGGAAATATAGCTACTGGTTCTGGTTGTCGTGCCGGAGGAATTTACAATAACGGCGGATCAATTTATTTTGGCTATAAAACTTTAACGGAAAGAGATCAGGATTTTTCTGGTGGTGTTACAGGAAATTACTGTGCAGATCAGGGCGGCGGAATTTTTATGGATGGTGGTTCTCTATATATGTATAGAGGAACTGTAAGCTGTAACAAAACCAATAAAACAGGTGCTGGTATAAGACTTTCTGGAAGCGCTTCTATGGAAATGGAAGGAGGAAGCATAACTAAAAATGTAGCTGCTAATAATGCAGGCGGCTTTTACGTTGGAAGCAATGAGTCTTTAATTATGTCTGGTGGTGTTATAGAAGCTAATGAAGCTGGCGATAACGGTGGAGCAATATATAGTAATCAGGGAACAATAATGCTAAGTGGCTTAGCATATATTCCTGCAGGAACAGCACATAAGAATATTGTTTATCTTTATGGATCTTCTGTATTAACTATTCAAAATACTCTTAATCCTCCAGACGGTTCTGGTGGTATTGTTGCACAAATTACTCCGCAAACATATGCAGATAATAAACCAGTTCTTTCTGGCACATCTGCACTCCTTAATGATAACTGCAATAAATTTACGGTTACAAAATATGTTTCCGGTACCACAACTACATATTGGAAAATTAATACATCTGGAGAATTAGAAGAAGTTACCCCTTATGCTGTAGTTGACGATGAGCCATGTTTTAATTTAACAGATACTATAAATGCAATAAAAGATGCTTCCGGTACAATTACTGTAACTTTATTAAGTCCTGTTTCAGCTAATGATATAGGAAAAGCAGCAACTAACGGAACGATTGCAAATGCCATAAAAGATACATCGGCAACCGGAATAAATCTTGTTGTTGACGCATCTGCAAATATACTCCTTAATGAAAATTCTTCTGATATGTTTAAGGATTGTTCAAAATTATTAACTGCTGATGTACGCGGCTTTAATACTTCCAATGTAACTAATATGAGCCAGATGTTCAGATTGTGTACAAAATTGACTTCGGTAAATGTAAGTACTTTTGATACCTCAAATGTAACAGATATGGGGTACATGTTTATTGGAGATGAAAAACTCCAGACTCTGGATGTATCTGGTTTTAATACTTCGAAAGTAACTTCTCTTGAATATACCTTCAGCGGATGTCAGGTTCTTGAAAATCTTGATGTTACAGGTTTTGATACGAGCAACGTTACATCTATGCTGGGAACATTCCAAAATTGCCAATCCTTAACTGCTTTGAACTTAAGAAATTTTAATACACAAAAAGTAACTAATATGGCAAATATGTTCGGTGGAATTAAACTGGCTTCTCTTGATTTAACCAGTTTTGATACTTCTTCTGTTACCAACATGAATTCTATGTTTGCTAGTTGTACTAATCTTGAGACAATTACTGTGGCTCCTTCTTTTGTTACAAATAGCGTTTTAAACGCTACTTCTATGTTTACCGGTGATACAAAACTTAAAGGTGGAGCCGGAACTGAATTTAATTCTTCACATACCGGTATTGAATATGCAAAGGTAGATGGAGAGGGCGGAACTCCTGGTTACTTTACGGGAATATATGCTAAGGTTGGTAATACAGTTGTTTCTAACCTGACTTCCCTTAAGGATGCTATAGAAAATGCAAGCGGCGATATAACAATAATTCTTGGAAATACAATAACTTCCAGTCAGATTGGTTACTATTCTAACTCTACTTATATTGGTATTGCTGGAAAAATAAGAGAAAATTCTTCATTAACCAGTGTAAAACTTGTGTTACCAAATAATCTAACAGAATTAAAAGATAACGCTTTTATGAATTGTACAAAAATTACAGAAGTTACAATTCCGGGATCTCTGGAGACAATTCCGAAAAACGCCTTCTTTGGTTGTTCTAATCTTACAACAGTAAATATGCAGGAAGGTGTAAAAACTCTTGGTTTACAGGCGTTCGCCTCTTGTAAAATAAGCGAAGTAACAATTCCAGAAAGTGTTGATTGTATTCTTGCTGCGTTCTATTCAAATAATAGTTTGTCTAAAATTACTTTTAAGGGCACAACAACCTGGTATGAGGTTGGATCTGAAGCTGATGCAAAAAATAAAACAGGTGGTTCTCAAATAACAGTAACAAATCCTGATAATAACGCAACTCGCTTTAAAAAACTAGGTTACCACTATAAGATTGATTAAAAGAAACAGTTCTTTATCTGATATAACAAATTACAAAGGAAGATTTGTATTAAATTCAGAAGATAGCAAATGGAATAAAGAAGTTTATTCTAATAAAAAGAAGGTTTGTATAAATGCTCCAATTTATGTAAAAGCTGATAATCAGGTTTCTGGTACAAAAAATGGACTTTCAGGAAATGAAGTTTCTATCAGCCGTGCCAAGACTCTTATTAAAGAATCAAAAATCACTACGCTTAATCATGAAATTATTATAGATGGAGAAATTTCAGGCTTTACACTGGAGGGTGGTAATAATTCTCTGGATGGTAAAGCGGCAGGAATTACCATTAAAGGAAAAAGTTCTACGTATGGTACAGACAAAATAAAGGGCAGCGGTACAGCAGCAGATGGAAATGTTGCACTTGTTATAAAAACTTCTGTTCCTGTTACTTTACAGAACATTACGATTACAGGTGGAAATAACAGTTATACTTACAATATTTCAAATACCATGGGTGGTGGTATTAATGTTGGCAGTTCTGCTGATGTTACTCTTAGTGACGGTGTTCTTATTACAGGTAATTATGCCTCTACTGGTGCCGGTGTCTTTAACGCCGGTAAGCTTACAGTAACAGGTTCGAGCTTTTCCGATGACAGTGTGCGGTGTGTTATTTATAATAATGATACGAATAATACAGCTGGTGATAATAGTGGCGCTAGGGGCGGTGGTATTTATAATGCAGGTACCTTATTTATACAAGGACATGCAAAATTTTTAAGTAATTATGCCCATAAATTTGGTGGTGCTATATATCAAGCCGGTAACTTATATCTGAGTTTTCGGGGGAAATCAGTAAACAGAATAATGATATTTATGTTTGTACTAATAAAACTATTAAGATTACAGATCTATTTCCAACTGTAGGTGGTTCAGTAGTAAAAATTACGGCAGGAAATCATAACAAAGGAACTGTTTTAGTAGAAAAAGGAGAAAATTTAGACTCAGACAATTTTAAAAATTCATTAATTTATTTAGAAATGACTACAGCAGATTCTATTGTAGTAGATGATGAAAATACTCCAACTAAAGGAAAACTGGCTTTTGGAGTATATGTAAATAGTGATAGCTTCTTGAGTGATGCTGTAGCAAGGCTTTCTCAAGATGGAGATACAATTGTTTATGATACGACATATCTTAACAGCAACAATTTAGGTATTAATGGATCAAATGCTCTTAATGGATCAACATATAAATATCATATGGATCTTACAAAAGCTACTTCAGCTTCTGGCTTCAAAGTTTCTGGTTTAGATAAGCTTCAGAAGCTTAGTATTAATGCATCATGCTTGGTTAGTGGAGAGGAAATTAAAAATTGTTCTAATCTGGAAACTTTATGTATATATGGTAGTTTCAGTTCCACTAACAAGCCAAATGGTTTTGGACAAACAAATATGATTAAAAATTGTACCAGTCTCCAGAATATAGTATTTAAAGATGCTACTTCTGTTTATTTAGTAAATGGATTATTAAATATCTGGCAGGTCGGCAACACATCACAAAGAGAGATAAATAATAATGTAATAAATGTATACATTCCGACAACTGTAACTACAATTGAAATACAGGATCGTTTTGATGAGATAGCTAATTCATTAAATCCTTTTGATCATGTAAAATTTATTTACACGGGAACTGCGCAGCAGTTGTCTAATGTAACAATAAAACGCGCTCATACAAAGGATACTGATACTACATGGAGTGAAGTTAAAGGTGGAGTAAAAATTTACTACAACGATGGTAATGGTAATTACACTAATTATAAAACCTGGACTCCAACAGCTAATTCACCAAATGGTACATTGCAGTAGTAAAATTTCATTACCTGTTGTTCTTTTCCCACGCTTTTGCAGTTCAAACATCTGCCCGGGCGGGGAAAAGTGTAGTTTTAGTCTTGTACGGTAACAGGTTCGTTTACAATTTCGCGAACTTGTTCTTCAGTCATGTGCATAGATTTTGCAATAATTTCAATTGACACGCCGTTTTCATAGAAATTTCGCGCATCTTCCGCTGCTTTTTTTAAGCTAGCCTCTTCATAAGCCTCTTCGTATTTAACTTTCATGTCTAAATCGTAATCATATTCACCAACAAACATATTCATTACCTCCGTACCTTTGCGGTTAAGATAATCTACGAGAATGCCTTTAGAAATTGCTTCGTGAATCGCTTTTTCGTAACAGCCCTGCATTTCATTGGTAGTTGGCGGACTTTTCATTTGAGCCTGATGCCGAAAAATAATGTCCATAAACTCGCAGTACTGTTTTAGGATATCACACTTCTTTACAACCGGCAAGGATTCTCCTTCTTTTCCATTTATTTTTGTAAACTTTACTTTTAGTTCACATAAAGGATCCTTTTGTGGTTCCAGAAATGCATCGGAAAGCTTCATTATGAATTCTTGCTTTATGTTTTTATTTTCAGTATTCGGGAATGCAAGTGGCAAAAAAAATCACCATATATATAAACTGCGCGAGTTTGTAATTTTTGGCAAACTTTTCATCAGAAAATAAAATTTTTTTTATATTTGCGTAATTAGTTTTTCACAGTTATAATTTTAATAAAGACAATACGCAACTTGGAGGTTTTATGTCTGTAAAATGCTATTCTCGTGGAGCTGCTGGGGAAGTTACCGGCTCAAACCATATTTTTGAAATTGACGGCAGAATTTTCATGGTAGATTGTGGTGCTTTTCAGGGTAAGCGAAAGGAATCTGATGAAAAAAACCGAAGCTTTACAGTCGAACAGGAAAAGGTTGAAGGTGTAATTTTAACTCACGGACACCTTGATCATTGTGGTCTTCTTCCGCTTTTATCTAAGCAGGGGTACAAAGGAAATATTTACGCAACTCCGGCAACCAGAGATATTGCAAATCTTGTTATGATGGATAGTGCAAGAATTCAGGCTCGCGATGCTGAATTCCTTGGAAAACAGGCAAATAAAAAAGGCGAAAAATTTACCTGGAAACCTCTTTACGATGAAAATGATTGTGTAGCAGCTGCCAATCAGATTGTTTCGCTTTCTTATAACAGAAAGATGTTTATAGCACCAGATGTTCAGCTTGAATTTTTTGATGCAGGTCATATTCTGGGGTCAGCCTTTGCAAATGTAACAATTAATCCAAATCCTTCTAATCCAGACAAGGAATTAAGACTTTTATATACCGGCGATATTGGCCGCAAGTGCAAACCTATTATCAGAAATCCTGCGGTAGATATGCCTTCTCCGGATTACATTTTTCTTGAATCAACTTATGGTAATAAGCTTCATGATAATCACGATTTTGCCATGAAAGAGCTTGAACGAATTGTGCGCGAAGCCTGTCAGAAAAAAGGAAAAATTATTATTCCTTCTTTTGCCATTGAACGCGCTCAGGAGCTGGTTTTCTATTTACATCTTTTAACAGATCAGAAAAAAATTCCGGTTGTGCCAATTTATGTTGATTCTCCAATGGCAAGTAATGCAACCTCCGTTTTCCGTGTTCATCCGGAATGTTATGATGAAAGCGTTAACGAAGCTTTCTTAAAGCATCATAAGAATCCGTTCGGATTTAATTCTTTAACTTATACAACAAGTGTTGAAGATTCTAAGGCCCTGAATAAAAAAGAAGGCCCGATGATTATTATTTCTGCAGACGGTATGTGTGAAGCCGGTCGCGTTCTTTACCACCTTGCAAATGATATTTCTAATCCACGCAATACTGTTATGATTGTAGGATATATGGCAGAAAATACTCTTGGACGCCGAATCTTTGATGGTCAGAAAGAAGTTATGATTCTTGGCGATAAATACAAAGTAGAAGCTCGTGTAGAAAAATGCAACGGCTTTTCTGCTCATGCCGATTACAGCGAAATGATTGAATGGCTTAAAGAATGTGATACTTCACGGTTAAAGAAAATATTTTTGATTCATGGCGAAGCAGATCAGCAGGAAGGCTTTAAACAGCATCTTGCAGAAGCTGGTTTTAATGCTGTAGATATTGTTCAACCCGAAGTTGAATATACTCTTTCTTAATTTTTTTCCGATAAATAATTAAGAGTATAATTTATGAGTGTAAAAGAATATATCACTTTAGCATTTAACGTACTTAAGGATTTTCGTGTATTAGGAACTGTTATAGCAATGATTCTGATTATTGAATTTGCTAAGTACGTTGCTAATTATAGAAAAAAGCCTCCAAAAAAATCTGCTAAAAAGCAAAAGCCTCAAAAAGAGCAGAAGCCGGCTCCTGCTGAAAAAACAGAAAATGCCGATGGTGCTGAAAAAGCTGAAGAAAAAAAATAATTTTTCTTAAATTTGAATTCCTTTTTTTTATACTTTTTGCGTTTATATATATATGGAAAAAATGCAGAAAAATGAAAAACTGGATGTAAGGGATTTTTCTCTGACAGAATTTTATGGCGAAACTGATTATATAAAATCAGCCGCAAAAGAGAATTTTGGAATTGATTATCTTTTTCCGTGGCAAAGACTTGTTATATCCAATATTATCGAAGCTTTTGAGTATCAGAAAATGCTTGATATTATTCAAAAATCTGGGGCCGAAATTTCCGTTGAAAAAATGGTTGAGCTGGAAGATGATTCTTTTTGCAAGGGGCGTCAGATTGTTCTGCTTCCAACCGGTGCCGGAAAATCCTTATGTTTTCAGCTTCCTTCGCTTTTTTTAGAAGGGCCTACACTTGTAATTTATCCGCTGCTTGCTTTAATGAGCGATCAGCTCAGAAGAATGCAGGCCGGGAGTTTAGGTTGTGTTCTCTTTAGAGGCGGTATGAGTTTTGAAGAGGTAGAAGAAAATTTCAGAGCTTTAGAAAATGGCACACGAATTATAATTGCAAACCCGGAGGTTCTCCAAAACGAAAATTTGTTGTCCAGGCTTTGCAAAGCAGGAATCAGTCATATTGCCATAGATGAAGCTCATTGTGTTTCGGAATGGGGAGACAGCTTCAGGCCTGCTTATCTTGGTTTGGGTAATGTAATTAAAAAAATAAATCCTCCGGTAATTACAGCCTTTACGGCTACTGCTTCTCCTGGAGTTTTGCAGAGAATTTCAGAAATTCTTTTTGAAAATCAAGCTCATATTGTCCGCAGCGAAAGTGACAGGCAGAACATTCACTATTATGTGCGGCAAGCCTGTGCGAAAAAAAAAGAAGTTTTATTACTTGCAAAAACAGAGCATAGGCCAATGATTGTTTTTTGCGGAACACGGTACAAGGCAGAAGATATGTCCCGCGAGCTTAATGCCTGCTATGGAAATAAAGTTTCAAAATTTTATCACGCCGGACTGGAACGTTCAGAAAAGGAAGCTGTAGAAAAATGGTTCTTTGAAAGTAAAGATGGAATTTTGTGTGCTACGTGCGCATATGGTATGGGCGTAGATAAAAAAGACATAAAGACTGTCGTTCATCTTCAGGTGCCGGAAACTGCAGAGGCTTATATTCAGGAAGCGGGGCGCGGCGGGCGAGACGGAAGTGTTGCCAAAGCTATTTTATTATGGAGCCTGGATGATGCTCTCGCTTTTTCAGTTTTTCCGTCTGGAAGCAGAAAGGCTTATATGCGCGAATTTGCAGCTACCACTGAATGCAGGAGAAGGGTGCTTTTAAAAGCTTTAGGTGCTTTTGAAGAAGCAGAAAATTGTGCCTGCAGTGGCTGCGATGTATGTGAAAAGAAAACTTCTGTAGCTGACTGGCAGCAGACTTTCAGCATTCTAAAAAAGAGAAGAAATTATTATTCAGAAACTGAAATAGAAAATAAAATTATTTCGGATTTGAATAAAAAAGCTTTAAGACTGATAGGTTCAAATATCTGGACCCATCAGGATGCTGTAGAAGTTATTAAGCAGTTGAAAAATTCCGGCAAAATAGAAGCTGATAATTTTTTATGGAAGGGAAAGCTTAGAGTTGTAAAGAAAAAAATCAGTCCATAATTGTTATTTCAACTCGTCTGTTTCTTGCTCTGCCTTCTTCTGTATCATTTGAGGCAACTGGTTGTGTAGAGCCTTTTCCCTGCGTAAAGATATGATATTCATCGCGAATTCCGTTTGTAATTAAAAATTGCGCAACAGTCTGGGCTCGTTCTTCAGATAATTTTTGTCTTGCAGAAACAGTCCCTCTTTCTGCACAATGCCCGGTAATTAAAAGATCGTTAGAAAAATCTTTAAGTATGCTTCCAATTTTCTTTAGTTTTTCCTGCTCAGAAGGCAGAAGAATGTTTGAGTCGGCTTCAAACTGAATGTTTTCCAGACTTATGGTAAGTCCCTTTTCGCCGCGTGTTACAGAGACATTATCAAGATTATTTTTTTCAATTACTTCCTGAAGCTTCTCAACGTTTGTATCATCATTAACAGATTTATATTCTGTAACTTCTCCATGCGAAGAACCTTTAAAAACATATTGATTTCCAGCAACATCGTACATTGCAATTACAAAATCTTCGGTGTAGTGGTCCAGATCTCCTTTAGAAGAATCCCAGTATATTGTCTGTTTTGCCCAGCCTTCGGTTCCATAATAAGTTGAATAATACTCTTTGCCGTCCGACTTCTGGCTGAATTCATAATAAACACTAATTACGTTCAGTTTAATTCCATTAATTTCTTCATCTTTTTCATATTTATAGCTTGCAGTGAATGGAACGTTAATTGCATCCTTCATTCCAAACAGTTCCTTACAATCATGCACTTCCGAACCTTCAGCCTGCCAGGTGTCTCCAATTTTTACAGGCTCTTGTGGAAAACATGGAACGCTTCTTACAGTCGGCAATGAATCGTTGTCGGAATCAGAAAGCTCTCCGTTGGATTTTCTTTTTATAGTTACAAAATCTTCTTCTCCCCAGGAAAGTGTTTCACTTGCTCCATTTACCAGTGAATTTTGTGTTGTCATATAATGCGTATAAAGTGTTGCGCAATCATCTTCATGAGTTTCTTTAACTGTTGTTGTTGTTCTGTTTATGAATTGTGTCTTTGAATTTAAATAGCCGTTTATGTAAGTTTCTTCATCAACTGTAGAAATATGAGAAACTGAATCGCCTTTTATCTGCTTGAATTTTAATAAAATACCAGCTTCGTTTGTTGATTTTCCTGCGGCAAATAGATTTGCAGAAATTAAAATAGCGGCTGCAAAAAGTATTTTTTTCATCATAAACCTCTGGCTTTATAATTTATTCCGGCAATTAACTTATCGGTGTTTTTTGAATAAGACAATATAAAAAAGTCTTCTATATTATAAATAATCATTAAAAGCAATATGTTACGCCCATTTTCTTTATTCTTTTTTTTCTGTATAATTTTTGCATGACTTATTTCTTTGAAACTTATGGTTGCGAAATGAATATCGCTGAATCTGCTGCTGTTGAACTGCTTTTAATTTCCCGCGGATGGAAAAAAGCAGACTCTGCGCAGGTTGCAGATCTTGCAATTATTAATACATGTTCAATTCGTGAAACCGCAGAAAATAGAATAATTGGACGGCTTGGCTGGTATTCCGGGCTTAAGGCTGTTCGTGAATGTAAAACTGGCGCAAAAACAAAGCTTTTAGAAGAAGCTGTAGCCTATGTAAGTAACGGGCCAAAACCTCTTACTCTTGTTGTAATGGGCTGTATGGCAGAAAGGCTCCTGAATACTTTTAAAGAATCTTATCCCTTTGTTGATTATGTTGTAGGAACTTTTGCAAAGCATAAATTCGGCGAAATTGCAGAAGCTGTTGAAGAGGGAAGAACAGCCTTTAAGATTGATGAAAATGAAGAATATCGTTTTGCGCCTGTTTCGGCCGAGCCCGGTGCTTTTTCTACTTTTCTTCCTATCATGCATGGCTGCAATAATTTTTGTACCTATTGTATTGTTCCGTATGTTCGTGGAAGAGAGTTAAGTCGTCCTGTTACAGAAATACTAAAAGAATTTGATGTTCTTGCTAAAATGAAGGTTTGCGAAGTAACCTTAATAGGGCAGAATGTAAATTCTTATCACGGTAAAGATGAAAATGGAAATGATGTAAATTTTGCAGGTCTGCTTTCTATTATTGCGGAACATCTTAGAAAAACAGATTCTCCTGTAAAATGGGTTCGTTTTATGTCTTCTCATCCAAAGGATTTTTCTGATGATGTTATTGAAGTCATTGCAAAAGAAAAGGTTTTGTGCCGTCATATTCATTTGCCTGTTCAGCATGGCTCTACAGAAATTCTAAAAAGAATGAACCGCCGTTATACCAGGGAAGAATATCTTGCGCTTGTAGATAAAATTAAGGCCAAAATTCCAGATGTTTCATTAACTACAGATATAATGATGGGCTTTCCTGGCGAAACAGAAGAAGATGTACGTCTTACTCTGGAGCTTATGAATTACGTAAAATATGAATCAGCAATGATGTATTATTATAATCCGCGTTCGGGAACTCCGGCAGCAAAAATGGAACAGCTTCCTATGGAAGTCAGAAAGGAACATTTGCAGCGAGTTATAGATCTTCAGCTGATTCATACACAGGAGAGAATGGCATTAAGAGTAGGTAAGACAGTTCCTGTTTTATTTGAAGGTGTAAGCCGCGATAATAAAGAAGAACTTTTGGGACAGATTGAGCAGCATGAAAAAATTGCTGTAAAAGCGCCAAAAAATCTTATCGGTCATTTTGCAGATGTAAAAATAGAAAGCCTGAATGGAAACACATTTAAAGGCACGCTTGTTATGTAAAAATCGCGCATCCATGCGCGCCCGCTAACGCGGAGTTTTAAGGAGAAGTATGAAAAAAGTACATCCATGTACTTTTTTCAACTACAGTTTTTTACCGTTGGCAAAAAACTGTATATTTCGCGCATCCATGCGCGCCCGCTAACGCGGAGTTTAAGGAGAAGTATGATGGTTGCTACTTTAATTATTCTTTTATTGTTTGTTATTTTTCTTGCGTTTTTTGTTGGCAAGAATCTTGGTAATTTGTGTACCTTCTGGTTATTTAAAACCTTTGAAAATATTCCTGTTGCTGTTTTAGTTTTAATTGCCTTTGGTGCGGGAATTGTCTGTTCAATTTTATTTGTTTTGATTGCAAAAATTCGGGCGGCATCAACTGCAGATTTAAATGCTCAGATTGAAAATCAGAAAATTAAGCTGGCAAAAAAGAATTCTAAGCTTGAAAAACAGGCCGAAAAGGTTCATTCAAAACTAAAAAGAAAAGAAAAAAATGTTTCTGTAGCGCAGGAAAATAATGCCGATAATAAAGAATAATGAAAAAGCTCATATTTTTTATTTTATTAACCATTTTTATATCTGTAAGTTTTTATGCAGAAGCAACAGCTAAATTTATAACTACCGAAGCCGCAAAAAAAGAAAGTGTAGAAGAGTCTGTAAGTTATTTAAAGGCTCAGGTTGCAAAACTTACCGTACCTGCAGAAAAACGTGCTGTTTATATTTTTCTTGCTTCTTTGCAGGAGCAGCTGGCTTTATATGAAGATGCTCAAAAATCTTATGCACAGGCAGCTGCAATTTCAAGCGGAGATGCAGAAGGAATGCCTAAACGTTCAAATGAACAGATAGTCTTAGATGCTGTCCGATGTGCCTTAAGCAGCGGAGATTATGCAACAGCAGACAGCTATTTAAATTCTGCCGTAAGAAATTCAAAAAACACAGAAATTCAGGCACTTATAAAGCTTTATACACAGTGGAGTGCACTGTGCCGTGCTGAAACTTCGGAAGATTTAAATGAACCTGTAGTTATGCTTCAAGCTTATTTAAAACTTGATAATCTTATTTCTATAAGACCACAGATTCTTTTAACTCTCTGGTATATCACTGGTGATAATTCTTATGCAAATCAGCTTTCAAAAGCTTTTCCGTCTTCTATAGAAACAGCTATTGTAAAAGGCGATGTACAGCTGCTTCCAACACCATTCTGGTTCTTTGTTCCAAAGCTTGGAGAGGCTGTTGCAGACAGCGGAAGTTTTACTTCTACCCATACAGTTTCTGCTGCTTCTTCGGAAGAGAATTCTAAAGCAGCTAAATTTACAAAATATCAGCTTGGACTTTTTAGAACAGAAAGTAATGCAAGACTTCTGGCAGATGAGGTTGCTAAAAAAGGCTTTGATTCTTATATAACAACTGAAACCCGGGCAAGTGGAACAACTTATTATATTGTTCTTGTAAGAGAAAATGCACAGGGAAATGTTGCAGACCGACTTAGAAGCGCAGGTTACGATTGTTACGGAGTAGATTAAAATTCAATATCTGAAACATCAAGATAAAAATAAGAAACTCCGTCTTCAAATTCTGTAACAGTAAATTTTCCGGTAATGATTATTTCCTGTTCAAGTGCAGGATAATCATCCGGATAAATATGATTTCCCTGCCAGATAAATTCAACTCCGGTTTCGCAGCAGGCTGTAGCATCGGGGATGATTATTGCATAATACCTTTCATCAGAAAGATCATCTTCAAATACGCGGAAGTTTCCCTTTACGCGAATCCATTTTCCAATAAAATCTTCTGGTTCTACAACCATATTAAATACAGTTGCATAAATAATTGTTTTTGAAGCTTTGGTTAAATCAATATCAATTTTTTTTGATGCAGTATTGCCCGAGTTTGATGCATAAATATTTGTTCCTGGAGCGTTAATGTTTGCGAGCGGAACATTAATATTTGTTGTCGGTGCATTAATGTCTGCAACCAAAGCGTTCATATTTTCTGCACGCGATGTAATGTTTTCTGCCGAAGCGTTTATGATTTCTGCTGAAGTATTATTATTTTCTGTCAGCGCGTAAATATCTTCTGTCTGAGCGCTAATGCTTTTTGAAGCAGAACTTTTACTGCATGAAAGAATCAGAAAAAATAAAGCTGATAAAAAATTAATTAATATTTTTCTTTTCATAAAAATTTTCCAACTATTGTACATATAATAAATGCTGCCAAATCAGTTGCTACGATTGTACTTCCTACAGGGGTTCCCTGCAATATGGAAATAATTAATCCTGTTACAGAACATAACACAGAAATAACTGCCGAAGAAATTGTAACAGCTTTAAAACTTTTAAATAATTTCATTGAGCATAGCGCAGGAAAAATTACTAGGGCCGAAATTAGCAGAGAGCCTACAAGATTCATAGCAAGTACAACTATAATTGCTATGATTATTGCAATAAACAGATTATAAACCTGAGCTTTAGTTCCTACAGCAGTTGCAAAGGCTTCATCAAAGGTTACTGCAAATATTTTATTATAAAATACTACGAATAATACAATCATTAATATAGAAAGAATCGTGCATAACCATACATCTTTTTTTGTAAGAGTTAAAATAGAAGTTGAACCAAAAAGTGTACTGCATACATCGCCAGAAAGATTTGATGAAGTATTGAAGCGGTTCATTAACAGATATCCTATTGCCAGTGAAGAAACAGAAATCATAGCTATTGCAGCATCGCCCTTTATTTTTTTTGAATTTGAATTTCCGCTTTTTAAGAGAATTATTGCTGAAATAATTGTAACTGCTAAAACAAGCGGCATATTGCTGGAAAAATCAATTTTTAATGTAAAGCTTTCTGAAAATTTTATTACAAAAGGTTTTACACTTGCTTTTAAAACTGAAGCAATACAAATTCCACCAAATGCAACATGTGAAAGTCCGTCGCTTATAAAAGAAAAGCGCTTAAGGACCAATGTAACTCCAAGTAGAGAAGAGCAGAGAGAAATCAAGATACCTGTAATGAAGGCGTATCTGACCATTTCATAATTAAAGTATTGAATTAAGGTGTCTATCATAATCTTTTTTTTCTCCAAAAAACATTTTACTGCCAATTTCTAAAATTTTATTTGCGTATTTTAAAGCACAGCTTGTGTCATGGGTAATCATAATTATAGTTATTCCCTGATTATTCAATTCTTTAATCAGTTCATACATTTCATTTGTCGCTGCAGGATCCAGACCTGTAACAGGTTCATCAAGCAGAATCATTTTATTTGTAGCGCACAAAGCTCTGGCAAGTAAAACTCTTTGCTGCTGGCCGCCGGATAATTCTCTGTAACTGCGTCGTGCTAAATTATCAATTCCAAGCAGCTGCATGTTTTTCAATGCTTCAGCTTTTTCTTTTTTTGAGTAAAAAGGTCTTCCATTCATTTTGGACTGAAAACCAGAAATTACAATTTCTTTTACGCTGGCCGGAAAATCCTTTTGAACGTCTGTCTGCTGAGGAAGATAGCCAATCTGATTTTTTTCAATTCCGTTAAGAAATTTTATTTTTCCATCAATGGGTTTTAAAAGTCCCAGCAGGGTTTTCATCAGAGTTGTTTTTCCAGATCCATTTTCTCCGATAATGCAAAGATAGTCACCTTCTTCTATATAAAAGTTCAGATTTTGTAAAATTATTTTTGAATCGTAACCGAGAGTTACATTATCTGCTGTAATCTGGATCATATTATTTCTCCTGCAGAAAAAAAGTCTGGCAAATTTTTATTTTTTATTGTGACGAACCTGTTCCAATCCGCGCTTAAATTGTGGAATTCTTGCGCAGGTTACTGTATTCCAGTCGCTTCTGTCGCCGCGCTGTAAAAAGTGGTAGGCCACTCCGGCAATCATTGCACCATTGTCGCCGCAAAGCTTGAGAGGTGGAAATATGCAGTTTAAGTCTTTTCGTTCAGAAAGCATTTCCCGCAATCTTGAATTTGCTGCAACTCCTCCTCCGCAGACTACTGTTTTTAGACCTGTATCATCGGCTGCACGCAAAAGTTTTCCAACAAGAGTTTTAATTGCAGTTTCCTGAAAAGCTGCGCACATGTTTTCTGTTGAATGTTCATAACCCGGCTGCCAGAATAAATCGCATTGGTGAATTACTGCTGTTTTTAAGCCGGAAAAAGAAACATCATAACGGTGCTGTTCTTCATCTAGTTTTGGAACAGGAAATTTTGCCGCTGCAGGATCTCCTTTTTTAGCAAGGTTATCTATAATAACTCCTCCGGGGTAACCTAATCCATAAAACTTGGCAACTTTATCAAAAGCTTCTCCAACAGAATCATCTACTGTAGTTCCCAGAATTTCCAGATCGTCAAAATTATTTACCTTGCAGATAATTGAATGTCCGCCGCTAACAAGCAGTCCCAAAAAAGGATACTTAACCGGCGTTTGCAGCTGAGCTGCATAAAGGTGCCCCAGCATATGGTTAATTGCAATAAATGGTTTGTTAGTTGCCCATGCCAGAGTTTTTCCAAAAGTAAAACCAACTAAAAGAGAGCCCATAAGTCCAGGTCTGTTAGTTGCGGCTATCGCATCAACTTCGTCAAGAGAAATTTTTGCTTCTGTCAGAGCTTGCTTAACAACTGGTAAAATCCATTCTGCATGTTTTCGGCTGGCAATTTCTGGAACGACACCTTTGTAAATCTGATGAAAAGGAATTTGAGTTGCAACAACATTACTTAAAATTGTTTTCCCATCTTCTACAATTGCGCATGCTGTTTCATCGCAGCTGCTTTCTATTCCTAATACCTTCATTGTTTCCTCGTCTATGTCATTCTCGGATTTGCTCCGACAATCTAGTTCTTCTTAGCCTTTGACTTGCTTACCGTACTGAATGTATAGCCCAAAGCTTTAAGCTCCGGATAAACGTCTTGTAAAAATTCCGGCAGAAAATCTGCGCTCCAGATATGGCCTATCATTATAACGCTTCCATTTTTATTTGCAAGGTCCAGCCCTTTTTTTAGTTCAGAAAGTGCATTCGCTGTAGTCTTTTCATTATCAAGAAAAATGTTTCTTTCATAGTAAGAATAGCCCAGTTCACCAGCTACATATGGCACCTTTGTTTCAACATTTGTCCGGCTGTCAAGAAAATAAATTCCTTCCTGTGAACAGAACTGCATAATGACAGCCATTTTTTCTGCATCAGCGGTAATTGCAGAACCTTCATGATTATTCATTCCGGAAATTGGTCCCACTTCATTTATATTAGTAAACAGAATTGTCTTAATTTCTTCATCGGACATTCCGGGCTTAATTGCTCCTGGTCCTGGATTAACACTTGCGCTTACAGACTGCATAGGCTGATGAAGTATAACTTCGTTTCCAGAAGCACGAACCTTTGCTGCTGTTTCTTTTGAATAAGCTATCTGCGGGAGTACGGCAACTGTTATAGGAAATGGCAGGTTTAGAAAAGGAGCCAGATGAGAAAGATTTTGTCCTCCGTCATCAAAAACAAAGATTAACTGAGCATTATTTTTTGCTGCAGGAAAATTATATGTATTTTTTTGTGGTTCATTTTTTTTATCAATTACTGCAGTACTATCTTTTTTTTCTTCTTTTTTGCTCTGCTCTTCAGCAGGCTTTTGTGGTTCAGTTTTTTTTGGAGTTTCTTTTGAAGGAGTTTCCGGCTTTTGTGTTTCGGATTTTTTTGAATCTGATTTTTTTTCTGTTGCTTCTGTTTTTTTTGCTTCTTCTTTTTTCATTTCTGATTTTTTTTCAGTATTTTCTGTTTTCTTTGCTGCAGTTTTTTCTTCAGTCTTTTTAATTTCTTCTTTTTTTACTTCGCTTTCTGTCTTCTTTTCTGTGTTATCTTCTTCAAAACGCTCTGTCATTGACTGTGCAACTTTTGAGTCTGGAGTTTTGATTGTTGTATAAAGAAGAAGTCCCATACAGATTGTAATAATAGCTATGCAAAATATAATTGCCTTGTATGCGGGAATATAAACCTTAGGCTTCTTTGACGTGCGTCGTGATGTTGTTCTTTTAGAACTTGTTTTTCTTGTTGCTTTACCGGATGTTCTTCCTGTTGTTCTTTTTTGAGGCATATAATATTTTATCATTTTATAAGATTTTTGTCATTTATGTACAAAAGAGCCTGCCTGGAAATTATTTTTGCGCCATATATGTACAATCAGTTTTATGTTCTTCCGGCCTTTTCTATTTACGATTCTTAATTTCTAATATATAATTTAGCCATAAAAAATAATTATAAAAAGTAGGATGTAAAAATGACAATTGAAAAAATTATTGAAAAAAATAAGAAAACTGCTGAGAAAATTTCCACAAAAATGATGACCAGCCCGGTCGAAAAAGATCTTGAAAAAATCAGTGTACAGGAATTAATTGCTGTAATTCAAAAAGCAGTTGAAATTAAAAACAATGTTTCTGTTGAACAAAGTTTTATTAATCAATTTGAATTCTGTCAGAAATATCTTGTAGAAAAAGTCAGTAAGCTTGAAAAGTTTTATTATTTTATTGATAAAATTACCAGCTGCCCGTATCTTTCTGATGATGATGATCTTTATTGTTTCAGTCAGAAAGAAATTGCTGAATATGCACAGGATTATTATCTTCAGCAGTTAAGAAACTGGGAAATTAAATCTGTAAAAACTGATGAAATTGTTAATTTTCTTTCGGATTGTTATAACTGTTTTGGAGCTAAATCTTTTATAATAGATAATGGCGCAAATTATATTCGCCTGGAAATAGAAAAATTTGGCGTTCAGGAAGATAAAGAAAATTTTTATAATGCAAAATATTTTAATACACTATTAAAACTGGATGAAGAAATTTACTGGCGTGCAATGTATCCTGAAAAGGTCTTAATATCACGCCAGAAAGAAAATAACATGATTATTGCATTCAATGAATCAAAGCTTTTTGTTCCATATAAAAAAGACAGTCAGGAATGTGAAATTTTTACCAAAAAAAATAGCAGTGCAGAAGATAGTTATATTCCGGTTTTTACGGATATGAAAGAATTTTCAAAAACCTATAACAAAGATGATTACGATATAAAGACATTAAAATCTACAGAATTAAAGGAAATTGCAAAATTTCCGCTGGTAGTAAATCCGGGCTCTGTTTGTTTTGGGGTAAGCTTAAAAATGCTTTCTCAATTAGTTATGATTTATGAAACTGAATTAAAAAAATAAATTTGCAGCTTTTTTGCGTTCTCTGAATTATTATTTTAATGATGATTATTAACAGGAGTTATATGAAAAAGTTTAGTTTTGTTATTTTATTTTTTTGTTTTGTTTATTGCTGCTTGTCTGCGCAAAAATCACAGAATCCAAAAACGGATGAAGAAATAAAAGCCTATCTTGTAGAAAATGGCTTTTCTGATTTTAAATTTTATTCAAATGGCGTTTATGAATTTGCAGTTGATATAATTGGCGGAAGAAGGGAAGGAAAAGGAAAATATACAGTTTCCGGCGGCTATGTAGTTTTTCAAACCTGCGATAGCCCGGAAAAGCCTTGCCGCTGGGTAGAAAATGCAAACCGTTATTATGACATGGAGTTCCCAAGCAAATATATATTAGATTTAGATAAAGTCGGATTATATTATAAAGGTGCACTGATAAATGCTTCAGACGGTTCTGTATTCTGGTCTTATAAGGAAGCTCCTGCTTATGTAAGAATAGATTATAATGGCGAAGCTTGTATCCGTTATCCGTATTATAATGAAGGTGTAGACGATGAATATATACTTATTCTGGAAAATCTGCGTTTAAGAGAAATGCCTTCTCTGTCTGCAAATCTTGTTACTGTATATGGTGTTGAAACCGACGTTGGATTTTATCTAGGAAACCGATCAATAGAATTAGCAGGAACAGTTGCAAGAATCCGTGCCAGAACTGTAAAAGAAGATACTATAGATGGAATTACTGCACCATGGTATTTAATTATTGCTTATGGTTTTGACCCTATGGGATTAGAAACTAAAGAAGCCTGGGTTTTTGGCGGATATGTTCAGAAAGTAACAGCTTCAGAACGAGATAAAGTTCAGGATGCGAATAAAAATACTTTGCGTCAGTCAATATTAAAGCTTGGCGGAGAAGTTTATTAAGCCAAAAGCAGCCGGGAGCCAGAGTTCTGTATTCTTTCAGACCATTTGGGGACTGTAGGCAAGCATTTTCTTTTTACCATATTCCTTGATATATTTTTCTAAATACGGTATTTTACTATAACAAGTTTTATCGGGGATATTCCTGATAATGAATCATTAAAAATTGAGGATTTAATTATGGTTATTACTTGTCTTGACCTTGAAGGTGTTCTTGTTCCAGAAATCTGGATTGCTTTTGCAGATACTGTAGGAATTCCAGAATTAAGAAAAACAACCCGCGATGAGCCTGATTATGATAAATTAATGAATTATCGAATTCAGATTTTAAAAGAACATAATCTGGGATTAAAAGAAATTCAGGATACTATTAACAAAATTCAGCCTCTTCCTGGTGCAAAAGAATTTCTTGATGAACTTCGTTCTTGCTGCCAGACAATTATTCTAAGCGATACATTCAGTCAGTTTGCATCTCCTCTTATGGAAAAACTTGGTCAGCCTACAATTTTCTGTAATTCACTTGAAGTTTCAGATTCTGGTGAAATTACAGGTTATAAAATGCGCTGTGAAAACAGTAAACTTACTACTGTAAAAGCATTGCAGTCTATCGGATTTGAAACTATTGCTTCCGGCGACAGTTTTAATGATTTAGGAATGATAAAAGCTTCTAAAGCCGGATTCCTTTTCCGTTCTACAGAAAAAATTATCAAAGATAATCCTCAGTATCCGGCCTTTACCGAATATTCAGAATTACTTGAAGCAATTAAAAAAGAACTGTAACCATTTTTCCTGATTTTTTGATTAATTATTTTCTCATATATTTTTCGGAGGTTTATATGAAAAAATTTTTAGCAGCCTTTATCGTTCTTACAGGAATTGTTTCAACAGCACCTGCTGTTTCTCTGGCTGTCGGAGGAAGAGGTTTTCTTGGTGGAAATCTTCAGACAGATGATTCCGGATTAGACGGTTTTATGTGCGGTTTAGGTGCTTTTTTGAATCTTGATTTGATTGGTGGCTTTGGATTCCAGGGCGAAGTAAATTATGTAGCAAATCAAATTTCTACAGGAAGTAATTCTGTAACCTTTACACATTACGAGATTCTTGATTTTCCATTATATGTCTGGTACAACTTAAAGCTCAATCCTATTGTTATAGGAGCCGGAGCGGGAATTAATTTCAGTAATTATCCTGGTTCAGAGGTAGAAGCAAAAGGAGCTTTTGCAAATGTAGGTTTAGCTGCAGGTGCAAATTTTAAGGTTTATGTTTCTGAGCATTTTGGAATTGTTCTGGGAGCAACAGGAGTTTTTGATTTCTTCCCGACTATTGTAAAAACAGAAAATGCAGAAAATAATTCTACAACCTTTACTTTTAATGGTTCTGATTACAGACGAAAATCCCTTTACGGTTCGTTAGGATTAGAATATAGATTTTAGTATTATATGGGGTGGTTATTATCGAAAGTTTTTCGAGTTAGCCTGAGATTATACCCTTTGAACCTGATCCGGATAATGCCGGCGGAGGAAGATATGGAAAAAAAATCCTGCTTCTTTAAATTTTTTATCTTTTCATTGTTGGTTTGCTCTGTTTTGTGCAGCTGCAAAAAATCAGTTAATTCTGCAAGAAAAAATGAACTTGTAGTTTACACTTATGATTCGTTTAGCGGAGAATGGGGACCTGGTCCAGAAATTGCACGTCTTTTTAAAGAAAAGACTGGCATTACTGTAACTTACACAGACTGTGGCGATGGCGTTCAGATTCTTTCTAAAGCTATTCTTGAAAAAAATGCTCCATATGCAGATGTTCTTGTCGGCGTTGATAATAATCTTTATGAACGCGCAAGAGAGAGTGGTGTAATAGAAGTTTATAAGCCTTCAAATGCAAATGTAATTAAAGATAATCTTGTAGATTCTCTTGGCGGAAACTGGCTTTTAACTCCTTATGATTACAGTCCGTTTGCTATCATTTACAATTCATTGTCTGATATTGAACCTCCAGAATGCCTTGAAGATTTAACAAAGGATATTTATAAGAAAAAATTAATTCTTATGGATCCCAGAACCAGCACTCCCGGTTTAGGTTTTGATACCTGGGTTCACGAAGTTTATGGCGACAAATATGATGATTATATGGCAAGACTTACTCCTTCAATTCTTACTACAGCTCCTGGCTGGAGTGTAGGTTATGGAATGTTTACAGATGGTGAAGCTCCTCTTGTAATCAGTTATGTAACAAGTCCCGCTTACCATATCGAATATGGTGAAGGAGATCAGTTTAAAGCACTTGAGTTTACAGACGGTCATGTTATGCAGGTAGAAGGTGCTGGCCTTGTAAAGGGAGCTCCAAACGCCAGTGGTGCCAAAAAATTTATAGAATTCCTTATTAGTGAAGAAGCACAGAATATTATTCCGCTTACACAGTGGATGTATCCTTCTAATAAAGATGTAAAGCTTCCTGATAGTTATTCAACTCTTATTAATCCAAAAATCATAAACAGTAAATAATGATTTTTAAGGCATATTTTTACACTTTATTTACAGCACTTCTTTCTACAGCTCTTGCAGTTGTGGTTGGAAGTGTTGCTTCTTATTTTACCGCGCAAAGAAAATTCTGGGGAAGAAATTTGTTGCTTTCAACTTCGGCAATTCCTTTGTGCGTACCTCCTCTTGTAGTAGCTCTTGGTTATGTAAGTTTTTTTGGAGTGAATGGAAGCCTGAATCAGTTTTTTCATTCCAATAAAGCATTTTTGTATACAACTGCCGGAGTTATAATTGCTCAGGGATTTTATAATTTTCCTTATGTTCTTGGAATTTTAAATGACGCAATTGAGAATCTTCCAAAGGAACAGTCTGATGCAGCAAGGCTTTTAGGTGCGGGAAAAATCAGAGTATTTTTTACAATTACTTTACGCCAGCTTTCTGGAAGTATTGGTGCTGCCTGTCTTCCTGTCTTTTTATTCTGTTTCTTCAGTTTTATGATAATTCTTTTATTTTCGCCGGCGGGAAAATCTACTCTGGAGGTTGAACTTTATCATTCAATCAGAAATACGCTGGATATTTCTGCGGGAATAAAAATAGCATTGCTGGAAACTTTTACCGCTTTAGGAATTGTTTTTATGTATGCGCTCATAATTAAAAAGAATCAGGCTCCATCAGGAATAACATTTATAAAAGAAAAGAAATCACTCGGGCGCTCTGATGCTTTTACCTTTGTTCCTGTAATTTTATTAATTCTTTTATTTTTTATTTGTCCTCTGTTCTGTATTTTTACTTCGGGATTTAAATCGTTTGCGTTACTTGTTAAAATAAAATCTTTCTGGAATGCGTTTTTTACTTCTATATGGATAGGCTTGCTGACAGGTTTTTTCTGTACTCTGCTTGGCTTTTTATATTCTATTAATGTACGGCTCTTTAAAAAGCAGCAAAATGTTTTATTACAGACCATTCCATTTATTTCTATGGCAATTTCTTCTGTTTTGATTTCCTGGATTGCTTCGGTAACCTTCCGGTCAAATAATCCTCTTGTGCTTGTTTTGCTACAGGTTATTTTATACTGGCCGCTTGCTTTTCGTCAGATTCAATCAGGAATTAATCAGATTTCTTTAGAAACTCAAATGGCTGCAGCTATGCTTTCTAAAAATATTTTTAACAGTGTTTTTAGAGTTTATATTCCTTCGGTAAAAAAATATCTTTTATCTTCTTTTGGATTTTGCTTTGCTGTAAGTCTTGGCGATGCTACAATGCCCTTAATTCTTTCTATTAAAAATTTTAATACTCTTGCGTTATATACATACAGGCTTGCCGGAAGTTATAAATTTTCTGCAGCCTGTGCCTGCGGTGCAATTATTGCAGTTTTGAGCGCACTGATTTTCAGGGGGGTAAAAAAATGAGTTATTTTTCTGTTAAAAATCTTCATAAACAATGGCCTTCTGCAAATGTAAAATTTAATTATGAATGTAATAAAGGCGAAATGACCTGCATTCTTGGACCAAGCGGTTCCGGAAAATCTACAATATTAAATATAATTGCAGGATTAGAAAAAAATGATGACAATTCTCTGGAGATTGTTCTTGATGATTTACGTATAGAAAATCTTGCGCCTCAAAAGAGGGGAGTAGGAATGGTTTTTCAAAGCGGCGCACTTTTTAATCATCTGAACGTATGTGATAATGTAGCTTACGGATTAATTTCCAATGGAATAAAAAAGTCACAGGCCAGAGAAGAGGCTTGTGAGTATATAAAAAATTTTAATCTTCAGGGACTTGAAAATCGTATGCCGCAAACCTTGAGCGGCGGAGAAAAGCAAAGAGTTGCTCTTGCAAGAACTCTTATTACTCAGCCAAAGCTCGTGCTTTTAGATGAACCCTTGTCTGCACTTGATGCTGAACTGAGACATCGCCTTGCTAATCAAATTCGCGAATGGCAGAAAAAAATCGGCTTTACTGCAATTATGGTTACGCATGATGAAAGCGAGGCTCAATACATTGCAGATAAAATTGTGAGAATCTGCTAGAATTGCCTTTGTCCTGTTTTTCAAGCAATTTTTTATAAACTTTCTAAAAATTTAATCAAAGATTCCTGCTGTTGTAAAGAAAGCCTGTTAAAATAGTTAAAAAGTTTTTTTTCTTTCTCAGTAATTACAGTTTGTTCATCCTCTTTTTCAAGAAAAAACTGAGAAAGCGAAATATTAAACGCAGAGCAGATTTTTTCTAATGATGGAATTGTCGGCAATGTTTTTGTTCTGAACCAGGCAGAAATTGTGGATTGAGTAAGTCCTGATTTTTCTGAAAGCTGGTATTCTGTCCAGCCCCTCTCTAATCGTAGAGTTCGTATTCTTTCCAAAACGTTCATAAAAAAATTATTTTATTATTACTTCATTTTTTCGTTGCAAAATAATATGTATAACTGTAAAATATACTACGTAAATACGTATAATTTCTTTCGGATTTGCATATAATATTATTAAAAAAAATGGAGAAATTAAAATGGCTCGCTTTCAAATTACTTTTCAAAAAATTCAGAATGGTAAAATTGTTTCTACTGCTGGTACAAGTGTAGAAGCATCTTCTATTTCAGAAGCAAAAAATAAGTTTAATGCAAATCATCCTCCTTCAAACAGTTATAAATACAAGATCGTTGCCTGCGTAAAGCGTTAGCGCTAACTTTAAAATAACCTTTTGGAGTACAAAATGAATATCTTAGTCACGATTATTTTGGGAATTGGACTTGCATTTGGAACTGCACAACTTAAAAAGTTCAGGCAGTCGGTGCAGGGTGAAATTTTCTGTATTGCAATGTATATAATAATAGCTTTGCAATGTATTTGGAATCACACTATTAGAATTTTCAGCAGTAATGCTATTGTTTCTGTGATTATAATGCTTATTCTGCCTTTTGTAATTTTTTTCCTTTATACAATTATAAGTACTTTTATAAAATCAAAGAAAAATGAGATAAGCAAGAAAGATGAAAAGGAGGAAAAGTAAATGTACTTTTCAGATATAGTAGGGCAGCTTGAAGGTGGAACCTGGAAAATCAATGAAAAAAATCAGAATATTTATGAGATTATACAATTTCCTCTTAAAATAGAATTCTTTACGGAAAGAGCAAAAATCAGTTGTAATAAGAATGAATTCGATGTTTGTTATTCAGATTTTGCTGATTTTTCATTTACCGATTTCACTAAAAAGAATGAAGACGGTACAAGCGTTCCTATGTCTAAGCTTTTGTTTAAAGGAACTGAGCTTTTTGTGTATAAAGATGAAAAAATGCAGACTTTTAAGAAGCTTGTAAATCAATTAAATGAATTATTTGATGATAATTTCGAGTGTACTCCTAAGGCTCAGGTTGGTCATTTGATTGAAGAGTTTGCATTGAATGAGAATCCAGGTTTTAATCCTGCTCTATATAAGCTTCTTTTGATGTATCGAAAACGAATGGAAGTTGCTTGCAATAATGGTTTTTTGCAGGAAAATTCAAGAATAATTACATTGCTGGAAGCAGATAGTGGAAAGCTTTCTGAAAACTTTGGTGAAACTATAAAAAAAGGTTTTATGTCTGGATTGAAGGGAGGACTTTCAGGTCTTATTACTAAAGGAATTGATATAGCAAAAGCTTCCGGAACTCGTGTTGTAAAAGGTTTTGTGAATGATGTAACAGATACCAAAGCATTTTTACTTCTTACCGATAAGAATGTAATTTTTTCAAAACAGGAAGAAACAAAAGATTTTGACTTTGATGATGCACAGGATATTTTTGAAGCACGACAGGATGAAACTCTTGCCGGCGTTGTAGATATCTTTGATGATTGTGAAAATTTGATTGTAAATAATGTCGCTCAAACACAATGGAATGTTTTCAAAACTAATTTGCGAAAGATAAAAAAGGAAGAGAATCAATTGGCTATAGAAGATTCTTCTTCTGTATCTGATGAAGACGATGAATTTGCAGAAGCTGAAAAGAAAATTACGAAACTTAAGAAAATGCTTGATGCAGGATTGATTACGCAACAAGATTTTGATGCTAAGAAAGCAGACATATTGGCTTCGTTATAATATTTTTATGTTTCAAAAAACTGTAGGTTAGGGGGACTCGTTTCCCCCCATGCCTTAGTAAATCATTGTTCCAATACCTCTATCGCTGAACATTTCAATCAAGAGAGAATGTGGAACGCGGCCGTCGATAATATGTGTGCGTGGAACTCCGCCTTTAAGCGCTGTTTCGCAGCAGTCAATTTTTGGAATCATTCCGCCGCCAATAACGCCGGTTGCTTTAAGTGAACCAATAGCAGTGCGTTCAATTCTCTTAATCAGAGTGCTCGGGTCATCAACGTTGCGAAGAATTCCTGCAACATTTGTAAGCTGAACAAACTTTTCTGCGTGAAGGGCGACTGCTATTTTTGCAGCTGCTGTATCAGCATTGATGTTGTAGCGTGCGTAATCATCCTGTTCACCAAGAGCAACAGTTGAAACAACAGGAATAAAGCCTTCATCAAGAAGAGAATTAAGTATCTCGGGGTGAACTTCAGTTACTTCACCAACAAAGCCAAGGTCTTTTTCAGTTTTTACAGCGCGGAGAAGACCAGAGTCTACACCAGAGAGACCAACAGCCTTGCCACCCTTCTGCAAAAGAATGCCAACAATATCCTTGTTCAGCTTACCGGTCAAAACCATCTGAACAATTTCCATAGTCTCTTCGTCTGTGTAGCGAAGGCCGTCAATAAACTTGCTTTCCTTTCCAACGCGTTCAAGCATGTGATTGATTTCCGGTCCTCCGCCATGAACAAGCACAACCTTAATTCCAATAGTACTAAGAAGAACAATGTCTTCCATTACAGCCTGCTTGAGCTCTTCGTTGAGCATAGCGTTTCCGCCGTATTTTACAACTACGACTTTACCGCACCACTGTTTAAAATATGGCAGGGCCTGAACCAAAACTTCAGACCACTGTTCTGTAGTTAATTCTTCGTTATTCATATTGATTCCTCTTTTCATAAAACGGGGCGTTGCGGGGTGTCCCCTAGGAGAGAGGGACAGTCAGGCATAGCCTGCCCGTGCGCATTTTGGTGGAAAATCCTAAAACGACCCGCTGCCGCAGCTCGTTTTTTAACGGATTTCCGATAAGAGCGGGGGGAGACTTTCCCCTCCTTACTATTCCCTATTTACTATTTCCTAAGTTCTATAGTCTCCATTGATTTTAACGTAATCATATGTGAGGTCGCAGCCCCAGGCAGTTCCTTCGGCATTTCCGTCCTGGCACTGAACAAGGATTTCAACAGCCTCGCGGTCCATGATTTTCTTTGCAAGGTCTTCGTCAAAGTCTGCAGGAACTCCGTCCTTATAAACCTGAACCGACTCCTCTCCATGAACCTCAAAATCGTCATAATTCTCAAAATAACGTTTTGCGTTTGGCTTGCTTGTAAACCAGATGCTTGTCTTATCCGGATCAAAAGGAATTCCGCTGTAGCCCATAGCGCAGAGGAAGCGGCCAAAGTTAGCATCACTTCCAAACATTGCAGCCTTAACCAGACTTGAACAGATGATTTCCTTAGCAAGACCGCGGGCCGCTTCAACGCTGCTGGCCCCGCGAACATTACATTCAACGAGGCGTGTAGCGCCTTCGCCGTCGGCAGCAATTTTCTTTGCCATAACAGTGTTCATTTTGTTGAGGGCAGCGAGGAAAGCATCGTAGTCTGCACCGGCCGCAGTGATTTCTGCATTGCCGGCCTTTCCGTTTGCAAGAATACAAAGAGAGTCGTTGGTAGAAGTATCGCCGTCTACACTTACGCAGTTATAAGTTCCAAGAATAGATTCGTGCAGAGCCTTGTTCAGCATTTCGCTCGAGATAGCACAGTCTGTTGTGATTACAGAAAGCATAGTTCCCATGTTAATGTGAATCATGCCTGAGCCCTTGCACATAGTTCCCATACGGCAGAGCTTTCCGCCCACAGTAAACTCAACAGCGCACTCCTTAAACTGAGTGTCGGTAGTCATGATTGCGATGCGGGCTTCTTTATTGCCGTCGCGCGAAAGTCCCTTAGCGAGGGCCTCAGCGTTGTTTTCAACTTTAGTTACATCCAGCTGGGCACCGATAACGCCGGTCGAGTAAACAATCACGTCCTCAGCCTTAATGCCAAGCTGGCCGGCCGCAGCCTTAGCCATACGCAGGGCATTCTCAGCCCCCTGAGCGCCTGTACAGCAGTTTGCGTTTCCCGAAATTGCAATGAGGGCCTGAGCGCGGCCGTCGGCAAGATGCTTCTGAGTGAGCTTTACGCTCTCGGCCTTTACGCGGTTCTGGGTAAAAACACCGGCCGCATTACAAGGCACGTCTGAATATACAAGAGCTGTGTCGTTCTTAGTTCTGCTGGCCTTAATGTGGCAGAGCATTCCGTTTGCGGTGAAGCCCAGAGGAGCACAAACACCGCCGTCTATAAACTTAATATCATTTTGCATAAATATTCATTCCTTTTGTATATTTATACCATATTTTTACTATGAGATTCAAGTGATTCTTTGGGCGTGCCCCGGCGGCTCCACTTCGTTCCGCCGCCGGGTCGGGCGTTCCGCAGCTCGCTGCCGCTCGGCCTCCTCGGCTTCGCCTGCGGGCTTACACAACTGTCCAGTTCTGGCCGTTGTCTTTCATTGGAACTCCCTTGAGTTCAAAAAGGCGAGGGGCTGTTACAAACTCAAAACCCTGTTCCTTAAGGACTGGAATGGCGCGGTCGACAAGCTCAAGAGTTGCTTCATTACCGTCGTCCACGTGGAGCAGGTACATAATGCCGTCCTGAATATTTGCCATCATCAGCTTAAAGCGTTCATCGGCAGTGCGCTCCTTTACCCAGTCTTCGCAGCCGTGCCCGCAGATAAAAGGCACGTGAATAACTTCGTGCATCAGATCATTTACGCAGATGTAAGGAGGGCGGAAGAGCACCGGCTTCTTACCTGTAATTTTGATGATTGCTTCGTCGCACTTGTCGTATTCTTCTATCATCTCTTCGCGGCTAAGCTTTGTCATATCCGGATGGCTCCAGGTATGATTTTCGATGTCGCAGCCCATTTTAAAAGCGCGTTCAATTACCTTTGTGTTTTCCGCACTGATTTTATTAGCAATCAAAAAGAAGGATGCTACAACGCCGTGCTTTTCGAGAATGTCCAGCATTTTATTCATCGTGTTGTCGCCGGCAAAGTTTGGGCCATCATCAAAGGTTAAAGAACAGTATTTTTTTTCCATAAGAAATCTCCTGATTAAATCCCTGTACCAGTCAATAAAAGTAGACAAAAATAATTATTTTTTTAATGCTTCATTTACAAGAGTAGACAAATCGAAATCTTTTGTTTCATCTTCTTTGACAGGAGTAGACAGTTTCTGCTGAACAAATTTCGGTGTTTCTGTCAGAACCCTGTTTTTGAAGGTGTTTCGCATTTCAAGTTCTCCATTTCTGTATTTTTGCTCGTAATGATTGGGTATATCATAGCCCAATGCATAACAAGGACGCATTTCATTATAAAATTTGATATACTGTGCAATCAATGCCGGTACATCCTCTGATTTTTCCAGATTATAATCCAGAAAAAGCTCCTCTTTAATCCAGCCGTTCAATGATTCATTTATCGGATTATCTGTAGGTTTTCCGGCTCTGCTCATTGAACGGTAAATATTCGGATCCTTAATCAGGTTGTTGTAAGCAATTGATGAATAAACAGCTCCCTGGTCCGTATGAATCACCGTTATATTTTCTTCAGACGGAACCCCCTCCAGTAATTCAAGTAAATCTTTCAGTCCGTTTATGTAAGTCCTTCTGTCACCTCTTTGATAAGACAGGCTCCAGCTAAGAATCTGCTTCGTGAAGACATCAAAATACATGGTCAGTTCCCAGTACCGGTAATTTGCCCAGAACGCTGTCATATCCGATACAATTACCTGCCGGGGTCTGTCTACAGTATCCCATGTTGTAAAAATCAAGTTAGGATACTTATCTCTTATCTTCCTTGGCCTGTATTTAGTACGATGCTTTGTTTCAGCCCTTAATCCATAAATCCTGTAAATCTTATATACGAAATTGTCGCTTATCCTTACGCTGCAGTTCAGTCTGATAAATGCTGCAGTCCACCGGTATCCATGAGACTTGTGTGCTTCATGTACTTTTGTGACAAGACTGACAGCTTCCTCACGCCTTACATCCCGCTCCGTTGGTTTTCTGTTAAGCCACTTGTAATAGCCTGCTCTGCTGACTTCCATCGCATCACAAAGCGTTTTCACGGGATATTCATGTGATAAAGTCTTTATGATTTCGAATTCTTCGGACTTAAACGTATAAAGACAGTCTGTCCATCTTCGGTCTTCTGGACTGTATAGTTTTTTTTAAGACGTTCGTTCTCTATCCGGAGCTTCAAGATTTCCCGCTTGTAGTTTTCTTCACTGCGGTCAACTCCTTCAGGAAGAACTTCTCCAAGCTCTGAAGCTCGGCTTAGTCCTTCAAGTCCTCCTTCATCATACTGCTTCATCCATTTTCGCATTGATGCATCTGAAACATCATTCATTCTGCAAAAATCCGCCAGCTTTACGTCCGTCTTGGCTCTGTAAGTCCTGATTAGGAATTCCTTTTCAAGCGGATTTAACTGCTTTCCCATGTGACACCTCCACGGGGCTCTTCTTCGTTTATTATATCATCTTAAACAAATTTTTTAGCCCCTCAGTGTCTACTTTTATTGTAGCATCA
>JAQXNX010000025.1 GCA_029098225.1 Spirochaetales bacterium
TGTAAGTCCTGATTAGGAATTCCTTTTCAAGCGGATTTAACTGCTTTCCCATGTGACACCTCCACGGGGCTCTTCTTCGTTTATTATATCATCTTAAACAAATTTTTTAGCCCCTCAGTGTCTACTTTTATTGTAGCATCACCCCCGGTCAAGCCGGGGGATGACAGGGCTTTTATAGCCCGGTGCCCTCATCAATTCCCATCATTATGTTCATACACTGAACGGCAGCGCCGCTGGCACCCTTCCCAAGGTTGTCGAAGCGGGTAGTTACCATAATGCGGTCGTCGTTTCCATAAACAAAAAGCTGCATGTTGTTTGTGCCTGCCAGAGTATTTGCAGGAATAAACTGCTCGTTCAGAACTCCTTCTCCCATAAAGCCTGCAACCTGAACAAAGCGGCAGCCCTGGTAATGTGAGGCAAACATTTCCCATACGTCGTGCGCAGTTACTTTTTTTGAAAGCAGGCGGCTGTGAAGTCCTACAGTAACTGTCATGCCCTGGAAGTAGTCACAAACATAAGGATTAAAAACCGGTTCAAAAGCAAGACCGCTAATCAGCTTTATTTCAGGCAGGTGCTTGTGCTGCTGAGTTAAAGCATAAAGGCGAGGTGAGTCCAGTTCCGGATTTCTTGCAGGATCTTCATACTGGGCAATAGCCTTTTTTCCTGCTCCAGAGTATCCGCTTACAGCGTGAATTACTACAGGATAATCAGCTGGCATAATTCCGGACTTAACAAGAGGGTAGCAGATTGCAATAGAACCAGATGCATAACAGCCAGGTACTGCAACGCGGTTTGAGTTCACGATTTTTTCGCGGAATTCTTTTCCAAGTTCAGGAAAACCATAAGCCCAGTCAGGATTCGTACGGTGAGCTGTAGAAGCGTCAATTATGCGTGTTTTAGGATTTGTACATAGCTGGGCAGACTCAATAGCCGCTGCGTCGGGCAGACAGAGGAATGTAAAATCAGAGGCATTAATCATTTTTGCCTTTTCTACAGGATCTTTTCTCTTATCTTCATCAATAGTAATAATTTCAATATCATTGCGTTTTTCAAAACGCTCAAAAATTTTAAGGCCGGTAGTGCCTTCTTTTCCGTCAATAAATACTTTGTAATTCATATTGCAATTATAGAAAAAATCACTTTATTTCTCAATAAAAAAAAATAAGTTGTTAAATTCTTTTTTGTAATTTATAATTACTTTATTGTGATTTATTCATTTGACATTGCAGCTTTCATCGTTAGTTTGATTCTGCTTTTCTTTTATTACAACAAGAAAAATATCGCAACAATAGAGAACAAATTATTTTTGTTCTATCTGATAATTCTTTTTATCGCTATTCCCCTTGAAATTCTTGCTTCAGTTATGAATAATGCACCGCATAAATTTCCTTTCGTTTTGCATTGCATAGTTCAGGGACTTTCTTTTTCAGTTTCAAAATCTTTTGGTGTAGTTTACATTTTATATTGCGCAGGTGTTCTTGAGCTTTTAGGAAGAAAGGATAATTCAAGGGAAAAAATCATTACTTTTATAACGACAATTCCTTATGTTATTTGCCTTGTGCTTATATGGTCGTCTATTATTTTTATTAAATCCGGCAGACTTGCTTTTTTTATAACTGAATCTGGTAAAATCGGTTATACAAAAAACTTTTTCTTCTATTCATTATATTTTATAAACGCACTTTATATTTTTATTTCCTTTTTGCTGCTTATAAAATTCCGTTCAAAGGCCTATTTACAGTCAACATTTTTAATGATTTTTGCAGTGTGCGTTGTCGGCTTATGTGTTGCTTTTCAGCTGATTCATGGCTATATGATAGAACTGTTTGGACTGGCAACAGTTGCAATGGTTTTTTATCATTTTGTTCAGCGCCCGGAAGATGTTTTAGACAGCGTTACAGGAGTTTTTAATCAGATAGGTTTTGTCCGTGTTTCTGGCATGCTTTTTGCTAAAAAACAGAGATTTGCCTGCGTAAGCATAATAATTGATGATATTACATTTATGGCAAACACTTTTGGAATTCAGCAGATGAATATATTTCTTGCAATGGTTGCCAATTTCTTTAAGCAGTCATTTTCGTATAAAAATATTTTCCACTTCAGTCAGGGATGTTTTTTTGTATTAATTCGAGAACCTAATGCAGAAAAAATTCAGAAAACTGTTCAAAAAATTCAAAACAGATTTAAAGATAACTGGTATTACGATTCTGTTGAATTAAAGCTTTATACTCGTCTCTGTGTTTTTGATTGTCCGCGCGATGCAGAAAGTTCTGAAGAAATTCTTGATATTGTAAATCTTATAGAAACTGATGACCGCTATAAACAGAATCTCCTTTTTGCAAATGAAATTGATGTTGAATATAAACGTCGGACAGACTATATAGAACATGCCTTAAGGAAAGGAATTACCTATAACCGATTTGACGTTTATTATCAGCCGATATTTTCAACTGAAGAAAAAAAACTTATTGGTGCCGAAGCCTTAATAAGATTAAAAGATGAAAAAGGTAGATTTATTTCTCCGGAAGATTTTATTCCTATTGCCGAAAAAAGTGGAACTATTTTAAGAATTGGAGAATTTGTTTTTGAATCTGTTTGCCGTACTCTTTCTACTATTGGTGTAGAAGAATATGGAATAAAAAAAATAGATATTAATCTTTCTGTTGCACAATGTATGCAGGAAATCCTTTCTGAACAGATTCTGGCAATTAGAAATATATATCAGGTTCCAACTTCTATCATCAATCTGGAAATTACAGAAACAGCTGCTGCGCATACACCGGAAATATTAATGAAGAATATGCAGCAGCTTTCGGATGCAGGTTTTGAACTTTCTCTTGATGACTATGGTTCTGGATATTCTAATATGGGATATATGCTTAATCTTCCGTTCAAGATGATTAAAATAGATAAGTATATTGTCTGGAGTGCTTTTTCTGATGAACGTGCTAATAAAGCACTTGCGGCAACCATTAAAATGATAAAATCTATTGGAATGACGGTTCTTGCAGAAGGTGTAGAAGAAAAAGAGCAGGTTGACTGGCTTTCTCAAATGGGCTGTGATTATCTTCAGGGCTATTATTTTGCAAAGCCTCTGGAAAAAGATGCCTTTCTTGAATTAATGAAGGCAAATAATTCTACTCAGGGAAAAATCTGCAGGATAACTGATATTTTAAAACCTGAATGACAGTGCTATACACGCTGGTGATATATTAAATGAAAAATCATTGTTCTGATTTTTCTTGAATTTAGAATAAAATAATTGTGTATGCATAAAAGGAATTGCAATTCCGCAGACAGTTCCAATTAATGCTCCAGTCATTACATCTGTAGCAAAATGATTTCCGCTTGCCATTCTTAAAAATGCTGTTGTCGTTGCCAGACCATAAGATGCTCCAAGAATCCAGAATCTTCCCGGGCTCTCAGGATAGTATTGAAAAAATGTGTAAGTTAAAAAACTTGCTGCAGCAAAAGAAAGTGTAGTGTGTCCTGAAGGGAAGGAATCATTCCAGTCTCCATCTTCAACCTTGCTTACAGGATAATTATCATAATACATATATGGGCGCGGACGGTTTACCAGCAGCTTAATCCATTCCTTAATTCCCCATGCTGTAAGCATTGTCTGAACATACATGGTTCCGTCAACTGTAACTTCATTCCAGGAAAAGGTATTTTCTTTTGCATACATTGCCGGAAGAATAATTGCAGGACTGGCAACAAGCAGAGCTTCGGTAACTGTAGATGTTGCACTCAAAGCCTTGTTGTAATCATTCATAAAAATCTGATCCATAAGGATTATATCAGATTTAGATAATTCAGAATTTTCAAGGCAGTTATCTTTAAATGACCAGCCCCATTTTTTTTCTCCAAGGTCTGCAATTCCTGCAGAAATTGCAATTGCAGAAGCCGTAACAGATAACGGAATGTCCAGAGCAGGTTTTAGTTCAAAAGGATTTGTTTCGTCAATGTAAATAATTTTCTGTTTTAGCATTGGCGATGCATTCACTTTGTCTTGATTTTTGAATGAATAGGCCGAAAGTTCAGAATTATCATAAATAAATAAATTCATATTTTGTGAGGCGAATAATTCTATAATAACAATTTGAAAAAGAACTGTAAAAATAATTATTTTTTTCTTCATTTTAATACTTCGCGGATATTGTAATTCATAATTAATAAAAATAAAAGCCAAATATGACTTTTTCTTTTTTCGTTTTCATCATATAATTAAAATATGAGTACACATATTAATGCTCCAGAAGGAGCAATTGCCGATTCGGTATTATTGCCAGGCGACCCGTTAAGGGCTAAGTTTATTGCAGAAAATTTTCTTGAAAATGCAAAATGTTATAATGAAGTCCGCGGAATGTACGGATTTACAGGAACTTATAAAGGAAAAAAGGTTTCAGTTCAGGGAACCGGAATGGGTCAGCCTTCTCTTTCTATTTATGTTCAGGAGCTTTTTCAATTTTATAATGTGCAAAATGCAATCAGAATAGGAACCTGTGGTTCAATAAAAGAAGATGTTCAGGTTCGTGATATTATTCTTGCAAATGGAGCCTGTACAGATTCTGCTCTGCAGAGTCAGCGCTTTGGACTTATGCATTTTTCTCCTGTTCCAAGTTTTGAACTTTTAGATAAAGCTTATCATAAGGCTAAGGAACTGAATTTAAAAGCTGTAGTTGCTCCTTGTGCTTCCAGCGATAGGTTTTATGATGAAAATTCAAACTGGAAGCTCTGGCAGAAATATGGCGTTGCCGGAATAGAAATGGAAGCCGCAGAATTATATACTCTTGCAGCTCAGTTTAATAGAAAAGCGCTTGCTATTTTAACTGTAAGCGATCACATTATTACAGGTCAGGCTACAACTGCAGAAGAAAGGCAATCAACTTTTAAAGATATGATGAAGCTTGCCCTTGATACAATTATAGAAATGTAAGTTATAATTATTGGAGTGTAAAAATATGAAGCCAACTTTGTTAGTTTTAGCAGCAGGAATGGGAAGCCGCTATGGTGGAGTAAAACAGATAGATTCTGTAGGACTTCACGGTGAATGTCTTTTGGATTTTGCAACTTACGATGCAATGAAAAGCGGTTTTGGAAAAGTTGTTTTTATTATTAGAAAAGATATAGAAAGTGCATTCAGGGAACGTTTATTTGATAGAATTGCTAAGAATTTTGATGCTGAATATGTTTTTCAACAGCACGAATCTCTTTTATCAGATGAACAGATAAAAGCCAGTGCCGGTAGAGAAAAACCATGGGGAACAACTCATGCAGTTTTGTGTGCAGAAAAAGCTGTAAAGACTCCATTTGCGGTTATAAATTCAGATGATTATTATGGAAGACAAGCATTCGAGGTTCTCGGAAAATATCTTTCTTCAATCGATCCTATGAGCTCAGAACACGCAATGGTAGGTTATGTACTTGGAAATACTATGAGCCGTTCTGGTTCTGTAAGTCGTGGTGTATGTACTGTTGCAGATGAAAAACTTGAAAAAATCGTAGAAAATCTAAAGATTTATTATGATGAAAAAGATAACATAATCAGCGAAATGCCTGATGGAGAAAAAGTTCATCTTACAGGAAAAGAATGGGTAAGTATGAATCTTTTTGGTTTTTCTCTTAAAGCATTTGAAGAATTCCATACTTACTGGGATAATTTTATTGCAAATAATGTAACTGCACCAAAGGCCGAAGCTCTTCTTCCAGTTGCAGCCAGTGATATTATTGAACATAAGCAGGGAATTATAAGGTTCTTTAATTCTCAGGAAACCTGGTTCGGTATGACTTATCCAGAAGACCGCCAGATTGTAAAAGATGAAATAGCCGCTAAGATAAAATCCTGTTATTATCCTGATCAGTTGTGGAGTCTCTAAATGTTAAAGCTTAATGCAATAAAATCAGAAAAAATATGGGGCTATGAACTTTGGATAGCTTCTACACATCCAAATGGCTGTCAGGATGATTTTAAATCATTTTGTGGAGGCGATTATCCTCTTTTAGTAAAAGTTATTCAGGCAGATGATACTCTTTCCATTCAAGTTCATCCGGATGATGCCTGGGCCGTTAAACTGGAAGGCGAGGGTAACAGAGGAAAAACCGAATGCTGGTATGTGCTTGATGCTGCTCCAGACGCAAAAATTGTTTACGGAATTAAAGAAGGTTTTTCTAACGAAGTTCTTGCAAAAGCAATTTCAGAAAATTCTCTGGAAGAATATCTGGAATTTGTAAACGTAAAACCAGGCGACTTTATTTTTATTCCTGCAGGTACAGTTCATGCAATTGGAGCAGGTCTTCGCCTCATGGAAGTTCAGCAGTCCTGCGATTTAACTTACCGTCTTTATGACTGGGGACGCGGAAGAGAAGTTCATATAGAAAAAGGTCTTGCAGTAATAAAACGCGAAGAAATGATTCCGGTAGCTCCTTTTCCTAAAACATTCGATTGCAAATATTTTACTTTGAATGAAATTGATGTTTCTGGGGAATGGAAATTTGTGAATGAAAATAAAGACGAAATTCCATCTTCTGTTCAGTTAATTTATATACTGGATTGTGAAGATTCAGCTGTTATTTCTGCTGATGGACAGAAATCAGTTTTGACTCCAGAAAATATTTTTGCGATAAAAGCTGGTGAAGAAATTTGTATACAAGGTAATGCAAAAATAATGCAGATAAGGGCAAAATAATGTTAGTTTTTGATTTTCTTTTTCTTTCAATTTTATTGGTTTTCTATTTAATATTTAAGCGAGATAAAAAACTCACTTTGATAGTGGCAATCGGTGCCATGTGTGGGGTTTTGCTTGCATCTTATAAAGCTCTTTTTTTATTTTCAAGAAGAATTGTTCCTTATTCATTCATCAGTAATTTTGCCTATTTTAATTTGCGACAATCATTTGTTCCATGTGTTGTTCTTTTTGTTTTATTTGCTTTAATTTTTAAAGATACTCTAAAATCTAAAATTGAATATTTCCTTCCATTGGAGTTATCTTTTTATGTGGTTTATCTTCCATATTGTATCGTAAGTACTTCTGAAGGCTTGTATTCAAAATATTCACTTTTCTTAAAACCTGTTGTTTATGCAGCGATGCTTTTTCAGTGTGCAATTTCTTTAAGAATCGCATTCGAAAAAATTGAAGAAAAGAAAACTGTTCCTGCAGTTATTCATTCTGTAATTATTTTTGTATATCTGTTATTACCTGCATTTATAGAATGTCTTTTTTATCTTAATGATAAATTTTTCTTGCCGCTTATAATGACACTGGCAGTTTCTGCTCTTCCTGTTTTCTTTATGATCGTTTCAAAATTAAAAAATAATCAAAAAATGTCGTAAACGCCATTTTTTGATTCACGCATTTTTTTGCTTCGAAAAAAAATACTCTAATTAAAAAAAACGGGCTGTCCAAAAATAAAGGACAGCCCGTTTTTTAACGGATTTTCGATTTTAGGGCTGCTCGCATAGTCTCGCAGCTTGAGCCGTTTTTTTCGATAATCCTAAATCGGCCTGCTGTCGCAGCCCGTTTTTTAACGGATTTTCGATATTAGGGCTGCTCGCATAGTCTCGCAGCTTGAGCCATTCTTTCGATAATCCTAAACCGGCTTGCTGTCGCAACCCGATTTTTAACGGATTTTCGATTTTAGGCTAATCCAATGCGTGACCTGCTGAACCGAATACGTTCTTGTTCTTGTCTGCATACATCTTTACGAGTTCTGCACGTGCATCTGTGAGGTACTGACGTGGGTCGAAGTCCTCTGGATGCTCAACAAGGTGCTTACGGATAGCAGCTGTCATAGCAAGACGTCCGTCTGAGTCTACGTTGATTTTGCAAACTGCAGACTTAGCAGCCTTGCGGAGCTGTTCTTCCGGAATACCTACAGAATTAGGAATCTTTCCGCCGTATTTTTCGATTTCTGCAACGTAAATCTGTGGAACTGAAGAAGATCCGTGGAGTACGATTGGGAAACCTGGGAGTTTCTTTTCGATTTCTGCAAGTACATCGAATGCCAGTGGAGGTGGAACGAGAGTACCATCTTCGCGGCGTGTACACTGCTCTGGAGTGAACTTACAACGTCCGTGTGAAGTTCCGATAGAAATTGCGAGAGAGTCACAACCAGTCTTTGATGTGAAGTCGATTACTTCTTCTGGTTTTGTGTACTTAGATTCTTCAGCAGAAACATCCTCTTCTACACCGCCGAGAACTCCAAGTTCTGCTTCTACAGTTACGTCGAACTGGTGAGCATACTCTACAACCTTCTTTGTGAGGGCTACGTTCTCGTCATAAGGAAGTGAAGAACCGTCGATCATTACAGATGAGAATCCGTTGTCGATACAATCCTTAGCTACTTCGAAGTTTGGACCGTGGTCAAGGTGAAGAGCGATAGGAATATCACATCCGAGTTCGTGAGCATATTCAACAGCACCACGAGCCATGTTGCGGAGGATATTTGCGTTTGCGTAAGCGCGTGCTCCCTTTGAAACCTGGAGAATAACAGGAGATTTTGTCTCAACACAAGCCATGATGATAGCCTGCATCTGTTCCATATTATTGAAGTTATATGCCGGGATGGCATATCCGCCTTTCATAGCCTTTGCAAACATATCACGTGTGTTTACGAGGCCGAGATCTTTGTAACTAATAATGTTAGCCATAATTAACATCCTTTTTTCAGACGACCATCGCCTGAGATTTCTTTGTAAATAATATAGAATAAAAAAGTTTTTTATTCAATAAGAAATCTACTTCAACGGAGAGTGGTAAGATGTATTTATGTATTTGTTGATTTTCTCAAAACTATATAAAAACCTGCTAAAATCCGTTTGACAAAGAATAATATAGGAAATATAATTGAAAGAGTTATAAATTTGAATGATTATGCCGATATAATAATGTAATAATCTTTATATTGGGATAGTAAGATTAAGGAGTTTTGCATGAAAAGGGGACTTAAAGTCTTTATTAGTCTTGCATGCTTTACTTTGATCGCTTTGCCGGTTTTCAGCCAGCCAAGTTCAAAGAGCATAGAGACATTCGTTTTGGAAGATTTTGATTCTGTTAACGGACAGAATTATTTGTATAACGGAGAGGCTTACAGTTGGGATTGGACTGTAAATGCGAGCCGTTTTATTGCAGAAGGATTTCCTAAGTATAATTATTTTGATGGAGTTCCTAATTCTTTGAAGCAGCTCCTTAAAGGTACTGATAAGGAATTAAAAGTATTAGGTGTACAGACAGCATTTAATCGTAAAGGAGACAACTGGTTTGAAGTTTACCCGACTGCAGATGGAAAACCTTTTGAAGTTCCTTTCGTAGGAGATGTTTCTCAGATAGATTTCTGGGTATGGGGTGCTAATTATAACTATCACCTTGAAATCATGTTAAGAGATGCTCTTGGTAGAGTTCATGTACTTTACGCTACTAATCTTGCATTCAATGGCTGGAGAAATGTTGTTGTAAATATTCCTGGATGGTTGCAGCAGCATTCTCACTTGCGTTCAGGTCCAGAAAATATGACATTTGTTGGATTTAGAATTCGTTCTGATGCAGAAGAATATGTAGATAACTTTGCAATCTTCTTTGATCAGATTAAATATACATCAAATTCACTTTCTTTCATCTTCGATGGATATGAATTAAAAGACGTTGATTTTGGTGATTCTTCATCTGAATCGGAGGTTAAAGAATAATGAAAAAAGTTCTTGCTCTTTGTATTATTACTTTGTTTGCAGCAGGTTTTGTTGCTGCACAGAATTCAAGCCTTCAGGAACCTAATCCTGAAAACGTAGGTGCAGATTCTGCAATGGCTGCTCTTCGCGAAGTTTCAATTGATAAATTTGAACGTGAAGGTTCATGGAATGTTCATATTTCTGCAGACGATGGAATTATTTCTGGACGTCTTTTTGAAGGAAATCCTGCAATGAAGGAACCTTTGGCAGAAGATGAAGGTAAAGAAGATGAAGATACACAGGTTCTCGGTGTAAAGGTTGAATTCTTCCGCCGCGGAAAGAACTCATTTACAATTAAGTCTGCTCGCCCAATTGCTATTGAAGGAACAACAAAAACTGTTTCTGTATGGGTTTGTGGACGAAATCAGGATCATGAATTGTATCTGCTTGTTCAGGATTATTTTGGTTCAAGCTTTGAGCTTTACATGGGAAGCCTTGGATTTTCTGGATGGAAAAAGCTTACTTGTGTAATTCCTCCTAGTCCAGATGGAGAACATGGAATTGTTCAGAGTAGTGCATACTATGGTGATAAACCAGGTCTTAAAGTTGTAGGATTCAGAGTAGATTGTAACCCAATGCAGGCTCGCGGTTCATATTATATGTACTTCGATGATTTGAGAGCTGTTACAGACCTCTACGATATGGAAAATCACGACGAAGACGATATGGCTGATAACTGGTAGTCTTGTAGCTAAAAGTTTCAGATTGATAAAAGGCCGCTTTTGAAAAGTGGTCTTTTTTTTTGTTTTTTTTTGCGAAACAAAATAAATTAGAAAATTAAAAAAAATATTGTTTATGTTTTTTTATAGGCTTGAAAATGTTCTGATATGCAGCTTTTTAATTAACACAATAATATTTTGTCCTGCCTTTTTTTTGTGTTTCTTTAATAACTTCCATTCTTAGTAAAACCCATAAAATTAAATTTCCAGAATAAGCCAGTCTTTTTGGAATGTTTGAATCTTTAATTAAAAGATTGTTTATGTCTTTTGCACAAAATTCCTGAGCAAGTCCGCAGGGTAATAAATTTATATAATCTTTTTTGCAGGTAAATTTTATTACTGAATTTATTGAATCTAGTTTTTTATCTGTTTTTATCCAGTCTCTTTTATAGCGTCTTGATTTTTGCAGAGTCTGTACTTTTTCGCCTTTTTTTTCTCTTGTTTCAATAATGTTTATTTCTGGAATTTCCAGAATAAAATTTTTATTCAGTAAAACAGGAAATATTCCGGTAAGCTCGCGAAACAAATCATATATGTGGCCTTTTTTGGGGCTTTTTTTACTAGAGATGCATTTATTTTCTGAATTATAAGTTTTGATAGTTTTTGTAATTACTACAGGATGAACAACAGTAACTTTGTGTCCTTTTTCCAGGGCGTCATCTATTTTTGGTAAAAGCTGGCGTAAATTTTTTGTCTGAATTTCTATTACGCTATTGTCTTTTGTCAGAATGTCGTATACATGGCCTTCGCAAGAAACTTCTGTTTTACCATTATATTTGAGGCAATAGAGATTTTTTAATTCTTTGTGCAAAGAGCTTTCGTTTATTGTAGAAAATTCCATCCAGTTTCCTGAGTTTTTTTATTTAAGTTTTCTTTGTGTTTTTTAAGCTGTATTTTATGTATAGTAGTATTTTTAAAAACTACTCGTAGAAAAAATAGTATTAATTTATGTACCCCCATGCAGCTTTTTTTTGCAATTTTTTTAATTATCTGCAAAAAAAGTCTTTGACATTAGCAAATTTTGATATAAAATGGTGAATAAGTGGGAAATAGTGGTAAAAAGTGGTAATAAGTGGGTATGAATCTGTTTACTGGTGAATACAATAATACAATTGATGAGAAAGGTCGCGTTTCGTTTCCGACAAAATTGCGTTCTGTCATGGATCAAAATGTACTTATTGTCACCAAGGGTTTAGATCGCTGCTTATGGCTTTTTACTGCTAACGAGTGGGAAACTTTTCAGAGTAAGCTTATGAATAATGCTTCTATGATGAAAAGTAAAAGTTTAAGTGTTGTAAGACATTTTATAGCTCCTGCTCAGTCTGTTGAGTTTGATAAGACCGGCAGATTGTCTATTCCGCAGAGTCTGCGTGAGTATGCAAATCTTTCTAAGGAATGTACTGTGCTTGGTATTGCACGTTATATGGAACTTTGGGATATGCAGACTTATAAAGATTATCTTGCTGCTTCTGATGATATTTTCCATGAAGCAGCTGAAGAATTTAACGATATAAATTTTTAAATTGATTTTATATTTTAAAATGGGTGGGATTTTAAAGTGGAAGTCGTACACACGCCAGTGTTGTTAAATGAATGTCTTAGTTTTCTTTCTCCAGAAGGTGAGGAGTATGAAAATCATTGTCTGATGATTGACTCAACTATGGGCGAAGGCGGTCATTCATATAATTTTCTAAAAAAATATCCTTCCATAAATTTAGTTGGCCTTGATGCTGACAGTATGATTCAGCAAAGAGCAAAAGAACGATTAAGTGAATTTTCTTCACGTGTAAAATTTTATAATATCTGGTCTAAAGATTTTTATTCAAATTATCCTCAGGAGTTGGAAAAGCCTTCATTAATTTTATTTGATCTTGGAATTTCTGTTTTTCATTATGAAAAATCAGGAAGAGGATTTTCTTTTAGAAATGATGAACCTTTAGATATGCGTTTATCTTCTTCTGGAACAAGTGCAGCAGATCTTGTTAATGATTTGAATGAAAAAGAGCTTGCTGATTTAATTTATTTGTATGGCGAAGAAAAATTCAGCCGCAGAATTGCTGCAGCTATTGTAGAAAAACGCAATGGAGGACGAATTGAATCTTCTTCAAATCTTGCTCAGATAATCTGGGATTGCGTTCCTTCAAATTACAGATATGGAAATATTCATCCTGCTACAAGAACTTTTCAGGCTTTAAGAATTGCAGTTAACGGCGAATTAAAAAATCTTCCTCTTATGCTTCATAATGCTTTTAAATGCCTTGTACCAGGTGGAAAAATGGGTGTAATTACCTTTCATTCTCTTGAAGATAGAATTGTAAAAAATTATTTCAGAAATCTTGGAAAGAAATGTGTGTGTCCACCAGAGGTAGCCGTTTGCCGTTGTGGTGGTAAGCAGTGCGCAGAAATTCTTACAAGAAAGCCTGTTGTTCCCACAAAACAGGAAATTGAATCTAATTCACCATCACGCAGTGCTAAGCTTCGTGTTGTAAGAAAAATAGCTGAACCTACAGAATATCATCTGGAAGGAGTAGAGTAAAAATTATGAAAAAGAATTTTAAAGACTTTATGTATAAAATTTTTCTTACTCTTCTTGCAATTGCAATTCCTGCTTTACTTTGTCTTTATGCTGTTGAAGCTAAAAAATATACAACCTTAAAAAAAGAAGTTTCAGATCTTGAAGCAAAACAGGAAAAACTTGTTGAAGAAAATAAAAAGCTTGTAAGTGATATTGCAGTTCTTTCAAGTGCCGACAGAATAGAAAAAATAGCAGTTGAAGAGCTTGGAATGCATAAGGCTGAAACTGAAGATATTGTCAGAGTTGAAATGACGGGAGAGAAAAAGTGATTCAAAGCTTATTGAATTCAGAAGAGCTTTTGCGCGCTGTAAAAGGTTCAAAAATAGAAAAATCTCCTGCTGAATGCTTTTTTACAGATGTACAGACAGACAGTAGAAATATTGCAGAAAAGGGACAGAAAAATGGACCTTGTATGTTTGTTCCTCTTGTTGGAGAGAATCAGGATGGACATAAATATATTCCTTCAGTTCTTGACGGAAAAAAGAATGTCGGCGTAATTCTTTTAAATGAATCTGAATATAATTCAAAGCCAGAGTTTTATAATGAACTTGCAGAAAATAATCCTACTGTATTTTTTGTAAAGGTTTTAAATACTCTTCATGCTCTTCAGAATGCTGCAGAAGCTTATGCACAGAAAAAATGTGCAGATATGATAAAAATCAGTATTACAGGTTCCAGCGGAAAAACAACTACAAAAGAGATGATGGTAGCGGTTTGTAAAAGTTATTATGGTGAAGAATCAGTCGCTTATACAAAAGGAAACTTTAATTCCGAAACAGGTTTGCCTCTTTCAGTTTTTCAAATTCGTGGAGATGAAAAAGTCTGCATATTAGAAATGGGAATGAATCGTGTAAATGAAATTGGAGAAATTTCAAAAGTCTTCAAATCAAAATACGGAATTATTACAAATATCGGAACTGCTCATATTGGAATTTTGGGAAGCCAGGAAAATATTGCAAGAGAAAAAAGAAAGTCTTTTGATTATATTCCTCAAGATGGAGCAGTTTTTGTAAATGCATCAGATCCTTTTGCAGATTTTTGTACAGAAAATGTAATAGGAAAAATTATTAAATTTGGAAAAGCTGTTCCAGCTTCTGAATGTGGCGTTCAGTTTTTGGAAGATAAAGGTTTATTCGGAACAGATTTTTTAGTAGATGGAATTAAGGTAAATCTTGCACTTTCTGGAGAATATAATTATTTAAATGCTCTTTCAGTAATTGCATGCGCTAAAGAAATAGGAATTCCGGCACAAAAAATTAAAGAAGGTTTAGAAAGCATGCGCGCAATTCCAGGAAGAATGGAAATATGTAAGCTTGCTTTAAAAAGCGGTAAAACCATAATCGGATTAAAAGATTGTTACAACGCAAATCTTGATTCAATGCAAAAAGTTTTAGAGTTCTGCAGGGGATTAAAGAATATTGGAAAGAAGATTTTTATTCTTGCAGATATGAAAGAACTTGGAAACGAAAGTCTGGAATCTCATAAAAAAATCGGAAAGCTGGTAAAAGAGATTAAACCTGATTATGCTTTTTTTGTTGGAGAAGAAATGAAGGCTGCTTATGAGATCTGCAATGGAAAAAATATTGTATATTACGAAACAAATAGCGAAGAATATTTCAAAAAAATCTCAGAAAAGATAATCAGTGTTGCAGAAGAAAATGATCTTGTTTTGCTTAAAGGTTCTCATAGTATGCATCTTGAAAATATTATTCCTCTTTTGAGTCGGGAGGGTGTATGAGCGGTTTTACATTCTACGCAGCAAAGCCTATAGAAAATTATCATAAAATAGACACCTGGCTTTTAATTTCCATGGTGCTTTTATGGGGATTTGGAATTTTTACATTATTTGTAAGTACACAGAATTTTGGAACAAAAATGTTTAATGATCCTCTTGTTTTTGTAAAAAGACAATTAATTTGTTCTGCTGTAGGATTTGCAGCTTTTATTTTCCTTCTTGTCTGCAATATAAAATTTATAAGAGATATGATGCCGGTTATTTTAATCGGTACAATTGTTCTTTGTCTTTTAACATTTATACCTGCTTTTTCAATAGAAAAAAATGGTGCCAGAAGATGGTTAAAGCTTCCTGCAGGTTTTAATCTTCAGCCTTCGGAAATTGTAAAATTCTCTATGGTTTTATTCATGGCAAATTTCTTTGATAAACAGGAAAAACTTGAAAATCCGGAAGAAAAAAATGTTCTTCCTTGTGTAATTGTTTTTGTAATTCTTTGTCTTCTTGTTTTTTTACAAAAAGACTTGTCTACAGGAATTTTTATAATGCTTATAGGCCTTTCTATGTTCTTTGTTTCGGGTAGTAAAATGAAGTGGCTTATTCCATTTTTTATTATAGCAATTCCGGCTTTATTCCTTATGATTTCTATGAATCAGTTCAGATTACAGCGTGTCTTGGGCTGGATTAGACCGGATGAATATGCAACTACGGTAAGTTATCAGAGCCTGGCTGCAAAAAGAGCAATTAGTGCAGGTGGCTTGTGGGGAAACGGAATTGGAATAGGTTTGTACAGAATTAACAGTATTCCTGAAATTCAGTCGGATTATATTTTTGCTGGCTGGGCAGAAGCTATGGGATTTATAGGAGTTTTGGGATACTTCCTTTTGCTTGTTTTCTTTGCCTGGCGTGGTTACAGAACAGCGTTTATCTGTCCGGATAGATTTACTTCTTATGCAACCTTTGGCTGTGTTTCGTTAATTGTTTTGCAGTCATTAATTAACACACTGGTAGTGAGCGGTTTATTGCCATCTACTGGTATAACTTTGCCATTTTTTTCGTTAGGCGGTTCATCAATTATGATTACTCTTGCAATGTGTGGCTTTATTCTAAATGCTTCAAGATGTGAGAAAATTGAAGAAAAAAATGACGATAATAATATTATAGATCTGGAGAATTTAACTTATTTATAAAATAAGGTGGAAAAATAAAATGAGTGATGTATCAGTATTATTGAATGAAGACTATCTTGATAAGGACTATTTTTTAGATGCACAAATAGACCTTAAAGATGCCGGAGAAGAAAAAAACGAAAAAAAACTGAAGGTTATTAAAGTAGTATTCTGCATTTTGTGTTTTCTTCTTCTTGGGGAACTGGTGGTTTACAAATATGTACTGCCATGTTTTGACAGTCCAAGAATTACAATTTCTGGAAACAACTCATATACACCGGAAGAAATAGCTTCTCTTTTATTTCCTATGAATAGTACTTCCTGGTTGAATTTTGATGTGGAAAACGCTGTAACACTCATTTCTGCAGAAAGTGGAATAGATAGAGTTAGTGTAGAAAAACATTTTCCTGATAAAATTCTTATTAAGATACAGGAAAGAATTCCTGTTGCAGTTATGTTCGTTATGGATAAAGGACATTCTGTTCCTGTTCAGATAGACAGAAATGGAGTTCTCTTTAAGGGAAAAGCTGCTAAAGATTCAGATTCAGTAATTCCAATTATTTCTGGAGTTCCTGTAGAATATATGGCACAGGGAATGAGAATTCCAAATATTTATAAGCCACTTTTTGATCAGATAGCAAATATTAACAGCTTGCCGCAAAAATACTTTGCAAGCATTTCTGAAATTTGTGTATTACCAAATGATTTTGGAAATTACGAACTGGAAATTATTCCTTCTCATTCAAAAGTTAAAGTTCGTACCGATCGCTCATTGAATGAAGACGCGTTAAAGTATATGATAGTAGTACTTGATGTTGTAAATCAGATTGGAACTGAAGTTGATAAAATAGATTTACGTTATGGTTCAGTTTCCTATACAATGAACTGATTACATCTTTTAGGGGAAATGGATGGCAGACGGAAAAATTGTTGGACTTGATATTGGAACAAGTGTAATAAGAGTTGCTATAGGAGAAGTTGATGCTCAGACAGGAGAGGTTTCTATTGCAGGAACTTCTTCGGTAAAATCTGCAGGTTTAAGAAATGGCGTTATAGTAAATATAGAAGATGCAAAGAATGCTATTAAAGCCGCAGTGGATGCAGCAGAGCAGAATGCAGGAACAACAGTAGAATCAGTTATTACCGCAATTGGCGGCTCTCAGATAGAAAGTTTTAATTCAAGAGGAACAGTTCCTGTTTCTAGTTCTGGTAAAGCAACAAAAGAAATTTCTCGTGCAGATGTAGAGCGTGTAATTGAATGTGCCACAGCTGTAAAGGTTACCGACGATAGAGAAAAGCTTCACGTTATTCCGCAGAATTATATTGTAGATGGAGTTGGTGGAATTACTGATCCAATTCACAGAATGGGAACCCGACTTGAAGCAGAAGTTCATATTGTTACTGCTGCTAAATCTATTATTCAGAATATCCGTTCCTGCATTCAGCGTGCAGATTATATTCTTGATTTTGTAATGCTCAAAACTCTAGCTCAGACACAGTCAGTTTGTCATCAAGATGAAATGGAGCTTGGTTCTATAGTTATTGATCTTGGTGCAGGAACAACAGATGTTCTTGTTTTGATAAACGGTTCACCAATCAGTACAGCTTCTATTCCTGTTGGTGGAAATCTTGTAACAAATGATATTGCAATTGTTACGGGAATTTCTGTGGCAACCGCAGAAAAAATAAAAGTAGAGTCAGGCTGCTGCTTCCTTCCAATGATTACGAGTGAAAATGATATGGAAGTAATTCTTCCCGGAGTTGGTGGAAGACCTCCTGAGGTTATAATGCAGTCTCAGCTTTGTCAGATTATTCAGGCAAGAATGGAACAGATTTTTGGAATGGTAAAAGCAGCCATTCAGAAAAATACAAATGATTCAATCAAGCAGCTTTCTGGAAATATTATTCTTACTGGCGGTGGCGCGATGATGGAAGGTGCTGTTGAACTGGCGCAGCAGGTATTCAGAACATCTTCCGTTCGTCTTGGTGTGCCGGAAAGTCTTGGTGGCGTAGAAGAAGATTATAGAAGACCTGATTTTGCAACGGTTATTGGACTTGTGCTTGCAAACAAATCTTTAGCACACAAAAAAGATACTCGTCATAAAATCAAAAAGTATTCTTCTTCTGGCGAAAAGACAAAAAAGGAAGAGGGATTTTTTAAGAAAATTATAAAATCACTTTTTTAGGAAAAGGTTCTAAAAGCTTTTGTTTTTAGCAGTTTCTTAAATTTTGAAGCATAAAACTCTAAGATTTTGTGGGAGGATATATGGGAAATCTTGGAATTGAAATTGTTGATGATGAAACAGAGACAATGGATGGCAGAAGCCCGACTGTAATTAAGGTCGTAGGTTGTGGTGGCGGCGGTTCAAATGCTGTGAATCGTATGATCACAAGAGATTTGAGTAATGTTGATTTTATTGTACTTAACACAGACCTTCAGGCTTTGGGAAAATCAAATGCTCCTACAAAACTTGCAATCGGGCAGAAGGTAACAAAAGGTTTGGGAGCCGGTGGAAGACCAGAAATTGGTGAACAGTCTGCAGAAGAAGATAAAGAATTAATAACAGACGTTTTGCGCGGTGCAGATATGGTTTTCATAACTGCAGGAATGGGCGGTGGAACAGGAACTGGTTCTGCACCTGTAGTTGCGCGTATAGCAAAAGAACTTGGTTGTCTTACAGTTGCAGTTGTAACTACTCCGTTTGAGTTTGAAGGAAACGTAAGAATGCGTCAGGCCAAAAAAGGGCTTGAAAAACTTCATGAACAGGTTGATTCTCTTATTGTAATTCCAAATGAGCAGCTTTTCAAAAATATTGATAAAAATCTTACAGTAAAAGAATCATTCCGCGAAGCAGATGAAGTATTGTGTCAGGGAGTAGAAGGTATTTCAAATATCATTACAAGTCCTGGAGATGTAAATACGGATTTTGCAGATGTTCGTAATGCAATGGCAGGACAGGGAAATGCGATTTTTGGAATTGGTATTGGAGAAGGTGAAAACCGTGCAACCGATGCTGCTTATAACGCAATTCATAACCCAATGCTTGAAAATTCAAAAATTGATGGAGCAAAGAATCTTCTTATCAATATTTGTGCTTCTGAAGAAATTACACTTAACGAAGTTGGCGAAATCTGTAAGATTGTTACAGCATCTGCAGATCCTGATTATAATATGTACTGGGGACAGGTTACTCAGCCAGAAATGGAAGGCCGTGTAAGTGTAACTGTAATTGCAACAGGCTTTGAAACTTCTGAACAACCAGATGCTGCTCCTGTAGCAGAACCAGTAATAGAAGAACCGAAATCTTTACCAGAAAATGTAGTAGCTGCAAGCGATCTTGATAAAATTCTTAATGGAAAAAGCTCTTCACAGTCTTTGTCTAATTCAAATTCTTATGCTTCTTTTGTTTCAAAAAAAGATTTTGCGAATACAAATTCTCCAGAAAAGAAACCAGAAGCTGGATCTCTTGCTGACGGACTTTTTTCTAACGAAGATTATAATCAGACAAGCTATAAGCAGTTTACACCACCAAGCGGATTTAATTCCAATCCTGCAGATTTAACTCAGCCTGCAATCTGGAATAAAATGGAGTTTGGAAAAACAATAAAGCTTTCTGATGATTAATTTTTTAATTGAACAGCTTGGAGACTGAAATTTTATAATTTATGACTTCAGATGAATTTTTGAATCATTTTTATTCGGATTTAATTCTAGTTGGACGAAAATCTGAACTGACAGCTCTGACTTATAAAATTTCAACAAAAGAGTTTTTTGATTTTCTGGCAAAACAAAGAATCAAACTGCGTGATGTTTCTGTTAATGATTTAATCAGCTATTTTACCATGCGCCGGACAGCAGAATGTACAGAATATACACTTGCAAAAGATATTTCTGCCATAAGAAGCCTTGGAGATTATCTGGTTAGAAAGAATTATTGGGAAGAAAATTATGCACTTTTGCTGGATAAACCAAAGATTACAAAAAATATTCCTGGCGTTCTTTCTGTAGAAGAGGTTGATACTCTGCTTTCCTGTATAGATGTATCTACTGAATTGGGAAAACGAGATGATGCTCTTTTTGAATTAATATATTCATGTGGATTAAGAATTTCAGAAGCTTGTACATTAACTGTAGCAAATCTTCATCTTGATGAAATGCTTATTCTTGTTCATGGAAAAGGTGATAAGGAGAGAATTGTTCCCTTTGGAAACAGGGCTTTACAAAAACTTCTGATTTATATTCAGGAGGTTCGTCCTGTTCTTACAAAAGGAAAAAATGTAGCTGAACTTTTTGTAAATTATCGTGGAGAAGGTATTTCCAGAAAGGGTGTATGGAAAAAGTTTAAAGAACTGGAAGTAAAAAGTGGAATAAAGGCAAAAGTTCATACTTTGCGCCATAGTTTTGCAACGCATCTGCTTTCTGGTGGTGCGGATTTGCGTTCCGTTCAGGAGCTTCTTGGCCATACAGATTTGTCTACAACGACAATCTATACTCATATTACAGATAATCAGCTTGAACAGGCTCATGAAAAATATTTTTAGTTTGCGAATGCCGATAAGCCGTGTGTGGCCACTACTGTGGAGGAATTAAATGAAGTGTAGAATTTCTTTTTGCTTTATATGTGGAATTTTTAGTCTTTTATTATTTTCTTGTGGGGTTTCTAATAAATCTATAAAATGGAATCAGGAACTGGAAGAAAATGTTTCTAATCCTACCAGTATTGAAGAATTAAAAGAAGCTATAGGAAAGTATCAGCAGAAAGTTGCAGAAATTCAGCAGGCCAATTCGCAGATTGGAATCTGGTATAAAATTCTTGGCACCCGTTATGTTGATCAGAAAATGTATGGCGAAGCATTAAAGTGCTTTCAGGAAGCCTTAAAATATTATCCTGATAACCAGAATTTATATTATTATGTAGGTGTTTGTGCAGGCTATATGTCTCATGCATCTATGGATTTTGATGCTCAGGGATATAGCGAAATGCGTTATAATTATTTAAAATTGTCTGAAGATGCTTTTTTACGTGCAATTCAGATAGAAGAACGTTATGTCCGTGCCTTGTATGGAATTGGAGTTCTATATGTTTATGAACTTGATGAAAGTAATAAAGCAATTCCATATCTGGAAAAAATACTTACAATAGACACTAAAAATGTTGATGCAATGTTTGTTCTTGCAAAAGCATATTATGATGCACAGGAATTTGACAAATCTGCAAAAATATATGATAAAATAATAAATACAACAAAATCTGAGCAAAAAAAGGCCAATGCTGCGGAGGGAAAGAAAATAGCCTTAGATGCCTTGTATTAATTATCCGGAAGAAGAAAAAAATACAATTTTAAGACTCTCAATATCAAGAATCACCTTTTTAAAGTTCGAAGAAAAGAAATTTTTGTGTAATTATATTGACAATCCTTATACGCTTGCATTACTTTCTATAGAAGAAATTGAAAAACTAATTCAAAGAAGTTTTTCTAAAAAGGTGATATGGAACGGTCCTAAAAATTTAGAGGCGGCTGTTAAATCATTTTTTTATTGCAGAAAGATGGGGATTCAAATTTTGTTTTATGATAACGATTTGTATCCTGAGCTTTTAGCAAATATTTCTGATCCTCCTTTTGTATTATATTGCAGGGGAGATGCAGGTATTCTTAAAGGTAATAACGTTTCTGTTGTTGGAACAAGACGGCTTACTTACGAAGGAAAACTTGCGGCAAAATCTTTTGCGTATGATGCAGTTCTACAGGGTGTTAATGTTGTAAGCGGACTTGCAAATGGAGCAGATGGTTTTGCTCATAGAGGAGCAGTAGATGCTTATTATGATTTTCTTGATAAAAAAATAGAAAGTCAGCCGGAAGGAAAAACTATTGCTGTTCTTCCTGGCAGTATAGATAATATTGTTCCGGCAGGAAATAAGAAGCTTGCGGAAAAAATATTAGCTGCCGGCGGATGTTTAATAAGCGAATATGAGCCTGGATTACCGATGGATGTCTGGCACTATGTTGCAAGGAATAGAATTATTGCCGGGCTATCTAAAGCGGTTGTCGTTGTTCAGGCACCGGCAGGAAGCGGCGCATTAATTACTGCAGATTTTGCTTTGGATTATGGCAGGGATGTATTTTTTCATAAAGCAACTTTTTGTGAAAGTGCAGTTAAACTTGCTGAAAAATCTGATGAAGACTTATCTGTTCTGCATGCAGCAGGAAAGGTAAGTAAATATAAATTGGAGAATACTCCAAAAAAATTTCTTGATGCAGGAGCACCTGTTATTAAAGATTTTGCTGATTATTGTACTGCTTTAACGGAACTTCCCGGATCAAGATTTTTTGATGATAAGAATGATGATTATTGTCAAAAAGAATTATTTTAGAAATTAATAAGGTTAAACATAAGTTTTTACGAGGATTTGTATGGCTGAAAAGAAAACTGCAAAAAAGACTAAGAAAAATCAGACTTTAGTAATAGTTGAGTCTCCGACAAAGGCACACACAATTGAGAAGTATCTGGGCCCAGGTTATGTGGTTCGTGCTTCGGTTGGACACCTTATAGACCTGCCTAAGTCGCGCATGGCAATCGATATTGAAAACGGATTCCAGCCAGAATACATTACGGTTCGCGGAAAGGCGAAGTTGCTAAAAGAACTCCAGAAGGAAGCAAAAAAATCAGAAGCTGTCCTTCTTGCATCCGATAACGACCGCGAAGGAGAGGCAATTGCCTGGCACTTAAACCGTGCCCTGCGCGATAAAACTGATGCAAAAATCAGCCGTATCGTATTTAACGAAATTACACCTACTGCAATTACAGAGGCTGTAAAGCACCCTGGCGAAATTGTTGAGGCTAAGGTAAATGCCCAGAAGGCCCGCCGTGTTCTCGACCGTCTTGTAGGTTACAACTTGAGCCCGCTTTTGTGGGTTAAGGTAAAGAATGGCCTTTCTGCCGGTCGTGTTCAGTCTGTAGCCTTGCGCCTTATCTGTGAGCGCGAAAAAGAAGTAGAAGACTTTTTGCCGGAAGAATACTGGTCTCTTGATGCAGACTTCATTAAGGGTAAATCAAATTTTACTGCCCAGCTTGTAAAATATAAGGGCGAGGCTCCGGAGCTTAAGTCTGAAGATGCTGTAAAAGACATCATCGAAAAAATAAAGAATTCCGAGAGCAAGGTTTCTTCAATCAAGAAAACTGAGAAAACTGTCCGCCCTAAGCCACCTTTTACAACTTCAAAATTGCAGCAGGCTGCGGCTAACCGTCTTGGTTTTACTTCTCGCAAAACTATGCAGATTGCACAGCAGCTTTATGAAGGTATTCAGATTGGTGAAAATCATGTGGGGCTTATTACTTACATGCGTACCGACTCTGTCCGCATTTCTGAAACTGCCCTTGCTGATGTCCGCGAATGGCTTTCTAAAAATCATCCGTCTGAACTGCCGGCTGAGCCTATTCATTATGCTGTTGGAAAATCTGCACAGGATGCCCATGAAGGTATTCGCCCTACATATACATCGTATACTCCGGAAAGTGTAAAAGAGTATTTGAGCCATGATCAGTTCCGCCTTTATTCAATTATCTGGGAGCGCTTTGTTTCTTCTCAGATGAACAATGCAAAAATGGTAACTACCTCTGTTGAAATTGAAGCAGGCGATGCTCTCTTCCGTGTTGCTGCAAGTAAGATTTCTGAAAAAGGTTTTTATCAGGTAATCAAGCTGCTTTCTTCTAAAGAGGAAAAATCTTCTTCGCTTCCTGCAATGAAAGAGGGCGAAGTTCTTACTGTAGATAACTTCCATCCGGAGCAGCACTTTACACAGGGACCTGCCCGCTATACAGATGCTTCGATTGTCCGCATGCTGGAGGAAAAGGGAATCGGTCGTCCTTCAACTTATGCAACAATCATTTCTGTACTGCTGGACCGCTACTATGTAACAAGAAGCAACAAGCAGCTGGTTCCAACTCAGCTTGGTAAGATGATTAATAAGATTCTTGTTGAATCTTTCCCTGCTGTTATTAACGAAGAGTTTACTGCCAAGGTTGAAAATGAACTCGACCAGGTAGAAGAAGATAAGTTAGTTTGGAATAACATTATTTCTGATTTCTATGGTCCTTTTAAGCAGACTGTAGATAATGTAATGGAACATCAGGAAAGTATTAAGGGCTTCCTTGATGAGCAGACTGATAAGGTTTGTGAGCTTTGCGGTAAGCCTATGGTAAAGAAGCTTGGCCGCTTCGGCTTCTTCCTTGCCTGCTCGGGCTTCCCTGAGTGTCATAATACCAAGTCTATTCCTCTGGCTAAATGTCCAGTCTGTGGTACCGGCGAAATTGTTGAACGCAAAACAAAGGGGCGCGGTAAAGCTTTCTACGGTTGTACAAATTATCCAACCTGTACCTTTATCAGTCACTTTAAGCCAATTGACCAGTACTGTCCAAAGTGCGGCTGGTTCCTGGTTGAAAAGTTTGACAAGAAGAATGGGGCTTATAAATCTTGCATTAACCCGGACTGTGACTACTTACACACTAGCGGTGAGGAGGCTGTCGTATCCGCAACTGATGAAGAATAATGCAGATGCAAGATTACATTCGCTGCTCGCTAGTCTCGCAGCGAGCCGTTACGATGGATGAACCTAAAAAATTGCACTGTCGTACAATTTTTTTTAACGGTTCTTCGATAGTAGGCATGCATCAATCCGGATTGTGACTACCTCCACACTAGCGGTGAAGAGGCTGCGGTGATGCCGGAAGGTGAGGGTGAAGAATAAATATAGTTTGAAATAAATGAATGAAAGCGGCGTGTTTTATGGCACGCCGTTTTTTGTTTTAAATTTCGAAATCCAGGCAGGCACGACTTGCGGTGTAGCAGATTTTTACGGATTTGTTTACAAATTAGTGTTTTTTCATTTCTTCCAGTAAAGCGATTACAGATTTCTGGTCGTTTTCGGAAAGATTTGTAAAGATTGAAAGAAACTTACCTGTCATATCTGATTTTTGAAATTCTGCTTTATTTTTTCTACCTTCTACAAGTTCTTCTACAGTTGTATTTAATACTTTTGCGATTTTTACTGCAGAATCGATGTTTGGTAAAGCATCGTGGTTGTTTATATAATTTCTTAATGTGTTTACGCTGATTCCTGTTTTTTCAGAAAGTTCTTTTGGTTTTATATCTTGAAAATCCATTTCTTCGCGTAAATTTTCTTTAAATCCCATACTGTCAGAATAATCTAAAAAGACGAAAAATATCTTGAAAATAATCTGATAAGATATATAATGTTTTGTAAAGTGATTAGATATAATCACTTTACAAATCTTTTAAGATTATTTTTTTTCAGTTTTTCCGTATGAAATCAGCATCATATATTACTTCTTCAAAAATAGAATGGATTGCGTCATTACGTGGACTTGCAGCTTTCTTGGTTTTTGTCAGTCATTTGAAGAATATATCCATAAATTCACATTTACTTTTTATTCTTGGTAGAATGGGTGTAGTAGCCTTTTTTTTAATAACAGGATATTTGACATTAGGTTCTAGATATAAGAGAAATAGAAAACAATATGCATTAAATAGATTTATAAGATTATATCCCGTATATTGGTTGTTACTTATTATCACATATATTTTTAGAACGAATGAAATTTCATATATTCGTTTATTAGCCAACATGACATTTTTTGAAGAATTTGTTGGATTTGATACAATTTTAGGTGCCAGCTGGATGATGCCAATCCAGGTTTCATTTTATTTTATCATTATGATTTTTCCTGTATCTTTCTTTTTGTATAAGGAGTCGATAAAAGATAATCTAAAACGTGGAATTATCCTTGAAATTATTTTTTCAATTCTTGCTTTTATTCTGGCGCTACTCAGATACTTTACAGAAAAGCCTTTTCCAACAGCCTTCTTTTTGTTACTTAATGTTGCAATAATTGGAGTTTATATAAAATTAATAGATGACACGAATTTAAATATAAAAACAAAAATTGTTTATATAATTCCATTTCTTATTGTGTTTGAATTTGCTCTAGTTATATCAACTTTCTTTTCATATCATGAAGAATGGATTTTTTATGAAATAGCATACAACCTTGGAATTCTTTTATTTATACTATTTAAGTTATATAATAAAGGAAAAATGATTATAAATAAAATATTTTCAGAAATAGGGCGAATTGGATTTACATTCTTTTTAGGGGCTGAAATACCAGTAATCTTATTTGAAAAGTTTTTCAGCTTTGATAGTATGAATAATCTTTTAGTATGCCTTGTAAAATTTATTCTGGCTTTTATTTTTGCTGAACTGATTACATGGATATTTGAAAAGCCGGTGTTATTACTTGGAAAGAAACTGGAAGAACGAATTTAAATTGTTTACACTGCGTGAGGGATTGGAGGGGTGAGCGAAGCGAAAACATGCCGAAGGCATGGTCGGAGGCGAGAGCCGGAGCCCCGCAAAGCCCGACCGAAGCGAAGCGACGGGCACGCCCAAATCATATTTCAAATGAATTTGCTTTATGGCGATGATAATGCTATCATCATTTTATGGAAAAAACTAAAAAATTTGTAATTGCTTTAGATGAAGGAACAACCTCCTGCCGTGCGGTTTTGTATGATAAGGATGCGCATGCACTTGATTCAAGGCAGATGGAGTTTACCCAGATTTTTCCAAAGCCGGGTTGGGTAGAGCATAATGCAGAAGAGATTTTTAAAACTCAGCTCAAGGTCCTTCAGAATCTGATTGTTGATAATGATATTAAACATGAACAGATTGAAGCCATTGGAATTACTAATCAGCGTGAGACTGTTGTAATCTGGGATAAGCTTACCGGTAAACCTGTTTATAATGCAATTGTCTGGCAGTGCAGGCGTACTGCTGATTATTGTGAGCAGCTGATGGCTGAGGGCTGGACGGAAAAAATCCGTGAGAAAACCGGCCTTAAAATAGACGCATATTTTTCTGCAACAAAAATTAAATGGATTTTAGATAATGTTCCCGGCGTTCGGAATCGTGCCGAGAAGGGCGAACTGCTTGCGGGAACTATTGATACCTGGCTTATCTGGAAGCTGAGCGGCGGCCGCTGTCATTTTACAGATTATACGAATGCCAGCCGTACCATGCTTTACAATATTTATAAGCTTGACTGGGATGAAGAACTTTTGCAGCTGCTCAATATTCCGCGCTGTCTTTTACCTCAGGTCTGCGATTCTTCAAAAGTTTATTGTAATACAGAAAAAGAGGTCTGCGGATTTTCTGTTCCTATTGCTTCTGCAGTTGGTGATCAGCAGGCGGCTCTTTTTGGACAGGGCTGTTTTAAAAAGGGAGATGCCAAAAACACTTACGGTACCGGTTGCTTTATGCTTATGAACACAGGCTCTTCTGCTGTTGCTTCAAATCAACTTTTAACTACGATTGCACTCGGAATGAACGGCAAGATTGAATATGCTCTTGAGGGAAGTGTCTTTATTGGCGGAGCATTAATCAAATGGCTTCGTGATGAGCTTGAAATGATTTCAACAGCGAACGAAATTAATATTCAGGCGGCAAAGGTAGCTGATTCTAACGGAGTTTATATTGTTCCAGCCTTTGTAGGGCTTGGAACTCCTTACTGGGATATGTATGCGCGTGGCGCAATTGTCGGGCTTACCCGCGGTGTAAAGAAAGCGCATATCTGTCGTGCAGCTCTTGAAGGAATTGCTTACGAAGTTCGCGACGTTATGGATACTATGGTTTCTGATTCTGGTATACCTATTAATATTTTGAACGTAGACGGCGGAGCCTGCGTAAGTGATATTATGATGCAGTTTCAGGCTGATATTATGAACATAAAGGTTTGCAGACCTAAGAATGTTGAAACGACAGCTTTGGGAGCAGCTTATCTTGCGGGACTGGCAACAGGCTTCTGGAAGAATCGGGATGAGCTTCTTAAGCGCCGCGAGACAGATAAAATCTTTAAGCCACAGATGAAGGAAGATCAGCGTAAGAAACTCTATGCCGGCTGGCAGAAGGCTGTAGAACGATCCAGAAACTGGAGTGATAACTAACTGCAGGCTGATAATTCAAAATAGAAAAAAATAACTTTAAGCAAAATCTGTTTGATTATGAAGCAGATGCCGATAAATACATTATGAAGTTGATTGAACTTAAAGAAGAATTTTTAGCTTATCTGGGAAAAATTAGAAATGTTTCTCCAAATACTGTTACAGGTTACAGAAATGATTTGAATCAGCTTATGTTTTTTCTTACTCCAGAACTGGAAATAAATTCTGTAACAAAAGAAAATTTACTTCTTTGCATAGGACAGCTTTCTCGAGAAAAAAAATCAGCAGCGTCTATAAACAGGTTTATTGCTTCGGTAAGAATGATGTTTTCTTATGGATTGAAATTCGGGCATTTAAAAAAGAATCCTGCGCTTGAATTAAAGACTGTTAAAAATCCAAAGAAAATTCCAAGATTTATGACAGAAAATGAAGTTGAAAAAATCTGTAATCAGCCGAAGATCCATGAACTTTTATGGGAAAAACGTGATGAAGCACTTTTTAAAATGCTGTATTCTTCCGGATGCCGTATAAGTGAAATTACAAATCTTAAGCTTAAAGACATTTCCTATGATATGCACTGGGCTTTTGTTACAGGAAAAGGAAATAAAACCCGCAAAGTTTTTTTTGATGAAGCATCTCGTTCTGCTTTAAGAGTTTATCTTGAAGACAGAAAAAAAGTTCTCGAAGCGCATAATATTGAAATAAAAAAAAATGAACGATTATTCTTAAATCAAAAGGGAATGCCTTTAACAGTTGCCGGAGCCCGCTATATAGTTACAAGATATTCCGGGATAGAAGGAACTAATAAACATATAAATCCGCATGCATTCCGCCACACTTTTGCAACTCATTTAATTTCGCAGGGTGCTGATGTTCGTATAGTTCAGGAAATGCTTGGGCATGCAAATATTTCTACAACTCAGCGGTATACACATGTTACTACCGAAAAACTCATTGAAACGTATAATAAGGCACATCCGCATTCCTAGCCAGGTGGCAATGTTTTTTTTCAACTTTCGAATTGATTGAACCTGGCTTTAACATTTTGCAAGGCAAAATGTTGTAAAAAATTTGAATATTTTTTTAATTGCCTACTGCCCATTAAATCATTATATTTTAACTTATGGGAAATAAAACAAAAATCAGAAGTACGACTATTCTTGCTGTCCGCAGAAACGGGCAGGTTGCTATGGCTGGCGATGGCCAGTGTACTTTGGGCGAGACTGTTTGTAAGGGAAACTCTCGTAAGGTTCGAAAAATATATGACGGAAAGATTCTCACCGGTTTTGCGGGCTCTGTGGCAGATGCTTTTACTCTGCTGGACCGCTTTGAGGCTAAGGTGAAGGAATATAACGGCGACATCATGCGCTCTGCTGTTGAGCTTGCAAAGGCCTGGCGTACAGACCGCACCCTGCAGAAGCTTGAGGCTATGCTTCTTGTTGCCGACAAAAAACAGATTCTTTTGATCAGCGGCGACGGCAACGTTATTGAGCCTGAGCACGATGCAATTGCAATTGGCAGCGGCGGAAATTACGCTTACTCTGCGGCCCTTGCTTATCTTGACAGCTCCGACCTGAGCGCCCGTGAGATTGCAGAACGCTCTCTTAAAATTGCCGGCAGTATCTGCATTTACACAAATCAGAATTTGACTGTTGAGACATTGGAATAATTTATGGAAAACACAGAAAACAAAACAGAACTTACACCAAAACAGATTGTAGAGAGACTGGACTCATATATCATCGGGCAGGAAAAGGCTAAGCGTGCCGTTGCAGTTGCCCTTCGTAACCGCTTCCGCCGCCTTAAGCTGCCGGAAGAAATCCGCGATGAAGTTGCTCCAAAAAATATTTTGATGATTGGACCAACCGGCTGTGGTAAAACTGAAATTGCCCGCCGCCTTGCAAAGCTCTGCGGCGCCCCATTCCTCAAGGTTGAAGCTACAAAATATACTGAGGTCGGCTACGTTGGCCGTGATGTAGAAAGCATGATCCGCGACCTTATGGCTGTAGGCTACAACGACGTTAAGGCCGAGATGGAAGAGCAGCTGCGTGAAAAGTCTGTGAGTGTGGTTGAAGAACGCCTTTTGGATCTGCTTTTGCCTGGAACCGGCGACGATAAAAAGAAGAAGAGCGACAAGCCATCTTCTGACTCTAAAATGGAAATCAAGCCTCTGGGCTTTTTGAGCCAGCCAAGTGCCGGTGAAATCACTATAGATTTGAACAAGGTTGCTGCAGATATGCAGTCAGCTCTGAACGAGGCAAATCAGGCTGCAGCAGACCAGCAGAAGGCCGACGAGGAAGCCGCAGAATCCGCCGAGGCTGCCGCAGAAAAAGAGCGGGAAAATCACACCCGCGAAAAGTTCCGCCAGATGCTGCGCGAAGGAAAACTTGAAGACCGCGAAGTTGAAATGGTTGTTCACCGCCCTCAGGGAATGCCGAATATGGAAATTATTGCCGGCGGCAGTATTGATGACCTTCAGAACAGCATGCAGGGAATCTTGAATATGATGAACGGTCAGGGCCGCGGCAAGAAGCGTAACATCACTGTAAAAGAAGCCCGCAAGATTCTTACCGAAGAAGTTCTCGATAACATGGTAGACCACGACAAGGTTGCCGACGAAGCCAAGAAGCGTGTAGAGCAGAGCGGAATTATTTTTATTGATGAAATTGATAAGATTGCCGTTCACGGTGAAAGCCACGGACAGGACGTAAGTCGCGAAGGTGTTCAGCGAGATATCCTTCCAATCGTTGAAGGAAGTAACGTTAATACAAAGTTCGGCGTAGTTGATACAACTCACATTCTCTTTATTGCAGCCGGTGCCTTCAGTGTAGCCGCTCCTAGTGACCTCATTCCGGAATTGCAGGGCCGCTTCCCGCTTCGTGTAGAGCTTGATTCCCTCCACAAGGATGATTTTAAACGCATTCTCAGCGAGCCAAAGAACAGCCTGATTATGCAGTATACTTCGCTGCTCGAAACAGAAGGTGTAAAACTCGATATCACAGAGGACGCTCTCGACCGCATGAGTACAGTTGCAGAAGAGGTGAATGCCAGCGCAGAAAACATCGGTGCCCGCCGCCTGCACACAATCATGGAAAAGGTTCTTGCCGACATCAACTTTGAAGCAGACGAACACAAGGGCGAAACAATCAAAATTGACGCAGCCTACGTTGACGAGAAGCTTGAAGGTATCAGTCAGAACCAGGATTTGAGCAGATACATTCTGTAAATTGATACAGCGGTGGTTGAGGCTCTCGAAGCCACCATCAAACTTGCTGATTTTCCATTTCGTAGTATAATTAATATATTATGAAACACGGAAAATCAGCACTGTTTATTTTATTCTTTTTTTTATTTCTAATCACAAATCTTACAGCAAAAGAAACACAAATCGCAAAAGATGTTAAAAAGGCTCTGAATTCTTATGCAGGACTGCCGGAACTTAAAAAACGCGGTTTTAATCTTAAATCACTTGATTCTGCCCAGACTGGAGAAGATATTTACAATGCCCTCTTGCCTTACATGATTCAGAACGGAATACCATTAGATAATGTTTTTAGCTTCTGTGATAAACAGTCTTATAAGACATATAATTTTAAGCAGCATTATACAGTTCATTTTACAGATGATTACGGCACAAAAGAAAAGCTCCTGAAAAAAGGCTACAAGGAAGACGAAATCTTTGCATATTTTTCAAAAGGAAAAGACGTATACCGTGGTGGTCATTTTTCGTGGGATGTGGCAAAGAACTTTCCGGAAATTGGTCGATGGATGATGCCGCAGTTTCCGCCTCTTGTAGAAAAAAACTTCATTTACTTTTGGCCGGCATACTGGACCGAAAAGTTTTATCCAGATTACTGGGAAACATCTTTATCAAAAGCTTATATCATTATTGATTTGCGTCTGGATCAGAGTGGTGACTGGCAGATTTCACAATTCTTTGACTACCTGGAAAACGGTGGTTACAAAGGAGAACTGATAATTATAGTTGATTCCTCTTCTGACACAGGTGAAAGCCTTCTTGCCTATCGTATGACAAAGTGGCAGAACGGGAAAGAAGTTCCACGAAACTTTAAGGTTACTTCAATCGGAGAAAATACTCTTGGCCAGGGAAACTTTTCCGGTGAATGGCAGAGGTTCGAAACAGACAGCTGCATACTCTGGGGAGTACGAAAAGAAGTCAACAAATGGAAAAGCTATGAAGAGGGCATTGGCATTATGCCTGATATCTGGGCAGAAACTCCAGAAGAAATTTTTAAGACTGTAGAAGATTTAACCGGAATAAAGAATTTTTCTGCAAGCACCGCAGTTTATCAGAAATTCATAAACAGTCTCATAATGCAAAATCAAAGCGGTTCAAACACAAAGCTCCCACAGGCATTTTTCGATATTAAAGATAATAAATTATTTTTAGACAGTGTTTCTGATTATCTGGATTTGATGCAGGATTATTATAACAGGTCTGCATTTTTGAGAAGTAATAATTTAAAAAATATTTACCTTCCAGACAGTCTGCTTCAGATACAGGATTTAAAACTGCTTTTGGAGACCTGCAAAAAATTTACAGCAATTCAAAAGAAATGGTATGACTTTTGTTCAGAAAATCTTGATAACCGCTCAGAATTTATTGATGTTCTCAGGGGCTCATACAATAACCTGTCTGTTGAAAAATATCTTACAGCCTTGAACAATGATGTAGAAATATCAATATTAAAAAGTAAGAAAGCAATCAGCGGAGTACAGGGGGATGATTACCTTCAAATGCTTGCTTCAACAATTGATTTTAAGCCTGATGTAAAAATGGCAAATCGTAAGCTTGAAGCTGTTTTTCTTATGTTCAACAAATATGACATTCTTGTAAACGAAGGTTTTGATATTCACAAAATGGATTACATGACAAAACCGGAAGAAATTCAAAATTATCTGCAGCAGTTTTTCCTTTCTAAAGAAGGTTACCCGCGCGATCTTCATACTGGCATAAATATTACAACTAATGCGGGAACAAATTATCCTGTAAAGCAGACTTCGCGTTATATTGTTTTTAATGATGAATATGGAACAAAGGATCAGCTGAAGAAAAAAGGGTATGTGGAAGATGTAACTATGTTTTATTATCCGTATCACGATGGAAAATTCTGGACAAAAGAAAATAACTGGTGCACTGGAAAAATGATTATGGCAATGCCGAATAATCAGTATCAGGAAACTGAATACAAGAATCTTTATTACACTACAAAAAAATCTGTTTATTTTAAGTTTAATTCTTTTGCGCAATATATTGGTAATGGTCCGGAATTATCAGACCCTGAAATTGAAGAAATGATTGTAAGGCTTTCAAAGGAAACGGAAAAAGAAAATGTCATTTTTGATATTTCAAAAAATCCCGGAGGTTTTGGTCATACTACAGACAGAATTTCTAAGGCAGTAAAGCAGGCCGGTATTAAAAATGTTTATGTGGTTATGGATAAAGGTGCTTTTTCATGTGCAGACCATTTTCCCTTTGATGCAAAATATAAAATTTTTGGCGGCCTGAATGTTACGCTTGTGGGCTATCCTACAATGGGCGGAAACGGTTCCGGTTCTCCGGAGCATTACATTATTGAGTTCCCTGACTTTAAGGTGTATGCAGATATTGCAACAAGCTTTACAAATTCAGAGACCGAGCATGAAGGCTGGGGTGGTACTCCCGATGTTTATGCAGATGATATGACTGATGCTTTAGGCGCAATCAGGACATTGACCGGAGATAACGACATTCAGCCTTTTGAAAGTGAAGAGCGAAAGCAGTTCAACAAAGGTAAAAAACGCTGGCTTGAGAACGATTTGATTTTTGAAATAAAGAATTAATAAACATCAGGAAAGACAGGTATTGAGTATGAAAAAATCAGGAATTGCAGCAGTATTTATTTTTTTCTTTTTGATTTCATCACTTACTGCAAAAGAAAGCCAGATTGCAAAGGATGCAAAAAAAGCTTTAAATTCTTATGCCGGTTTGCCGGAGCTTAAAAATCGTGGATTTAATCTTAAATCAATTGATAATGTAAATTCAATGGATGAGGTTTACAATCTTCTTTTGCCCTTTATGATTCAAAATGGGGTGCCTTTAGATAATGCAATTGGATTTTATGATAAACAGACTAATAAAACTTATGATTTTAAGCAGCATTATACAGTTCATTTTACAGATGATTACGGTACAAAAGATCAGCTTTTGAAAAAGGGTTATAAGGAAGAGGAAATCTTTGCATATTTTTCAAAAGGGAAGAATGTTTACAGAGGTGGAAAGTTTTTTTGGGAAAAGGCTGAACCGGCAGCAGAGCTTGGTCAGTGGATGATGCCGCATTTTCCTCCGATAAGTGCTGACCAGTTTATTTATTTCTGGCCGGCCTACTGGATGGAAAATTTTTATTCAGATTACTGGGAAAAGGCCCTCTCAAAATCTTATATCATAATTGACTTGCGTCTGGATCAGTCTGGTGGTGACTGGCAGATTTCTCAATTTTTTGATTATCTTGAACAGAAAGAATATAAGGGTGAAGTTATAATAATAATTGATTCTTCTGCTACAATTGGAGAGTCGCTGATTGCTTACCGTATGACAAAATGGCAGAACGGGAAAGAAATGCCACGAAGTTTTAAGTATTCGTTGATTGGCGAAAATACACTTGGACTCCAGAATTTTTCCGGCGAATGGCAGAGGTTCGAAACAGACCAGACTATCTTCTGGGGAGTTCGTAAAGAAGTTAACAAATGGAAAAGTTATGAAGAAGGCGTTGGCGTAATGCCTGATATCTGGGCAGAAAATCCCGATGATATTTTTAAGACAGTTGAAGTTATAACCGGAATAAAAGGTTTTTCTTCATATGTTGCAGCTTATCAGAACTTTATAAATACTCTTACAATTCAACAGAGTGTAAATTATTATGTGAACTTTAAGCTTCCTCAATTCTTTTTTAATCTGAAGGATGATAAAAAGTTTGTCCAGAATCTTAATGATTATCTGAATCTATTCTCTAAGTTTTTAAATCAAGCTTCCTTTCTTAGTAAAAATAATCTTTATGCTTTTTATATTCCAGGTTCATTCTATGAGATAAAAGAAGCAAAAACTTTCTTAGAAACTTTTTCGGAATTTATAAAAATTCAGAGTAAATGGTATGAGTTTTGCTTTGAAAATATTGAAAAACGAAGTGCAATCAAAGGCAGTTTTTTGAATCAGGTAGAATTTCAGTTAGGTAAACTTCCTGCTGAGCAGTATCTTGTTGAATTGAATAAATTCATGGAAAAATCAGTTATTCAAAATCAGATTCAATTTGAAGACTATCAGGGCTTAGAAGGCATTAACTCTATGATTTCAAAATATAGAGTAGAGTTTAAGCCTGATGTAAAAGAAGAAAACAGAAGGCTCGAAAGTCTTTTTCTGATTTTTAATAAATATGACCTTCTTGTAAGCAAAGGGTTTGATATTCATAAAATGGATTACATGACAACCCCTCAAGAAATTCTGAATTACATACAGCCGTTTTTCCTTTCTGAAGACGGGTATCCGCTTGATCTTCATACAGAACTTGAGATGACTACAAAAGAAGGTCAGAAATATGTAATGAAGCAGACCACGCGTTATATTGTTTTTAATGATGAATATGGAACTAAGGAACAGCTTAAAAAGAAGGGCTATGTTGAAGATGTAACGATGTTCTATTATCCCTATCACGATGGTAAATTCTGGAAAAATGAAAAAAGCTGGCGTACCGGCAGAATGATAATGGCAATGCCTGATTATGCTTATCAGGAAACTGAATCAAAGCATTTTTATTATACAACCAAAAAATCTGTTTACTTTAAGTTCCGGAATTTTCCGCATCCTATTGGAAGTGGACCCGAAATTGAAAACTTTGAACTTGAAGAGATGATAGTTAAGCTTTCAAAAGAAACAGATAAGGAAAACGTAATTTTTGATATTTCAAAGAATGCAGGTGGCGATGCCTTTACTTCCCAAAGAATTTCTGAGGCTGTTCAAAAAGCGGGTATTAAAAATGTTTATATAATTATTGATAAAGGCGCATTCTCGTGTGGAGATCATTTTCCGCTTGGCGCTAAATCTTACTATTTCAAGGATCAGAATGTTACGCTTGTAGGCTATCCTACCAGAGGAGGAACTGGTTCCGGCGACAGAGAAAATTATATTATTGATTTCCCGGACTTTCAGGTTGATATAGATATTGCAACAAGCCTTCAAAATTCCGAAACCGAGCACGAAGGCTGGGGTGCAACTCCGGATGTTTATGCAGATGATTTAACTGACGCTCTTGGAGCAATAAAGGCTCTGACCGGCGACAACGAAATCAAGCCGTTTGAAACCGAAGAACGTAAGCAGCACAACAAAGGCAAAAAGCGCTGGTTAGATGATGATTTAATCTTTGAAATTAATTTGAATTAAGAAAAAACTGCTTCAGTCAGGCAAACTGAAGCAGAAGGAGAGGAGTAATTTTTAATTAATGTTTATATGAGCTCTTGCACATTATCTGAAAAGCTGCGGATAATCTGCGGCTTTTTTTATTGCTTCTTCAAGTGTCAGCCCTGTAAAATCCTGGGCACCCAGCCAGCGGCCGCTCTTTTTGTCATCAACAAAAGCACCGACTACGATTCCAGGAATTACGCTGTCGGGGTCGTTAGGGGCGTTTGGTCCGCCGAGGTCTGTGCGGCACCAGCCCGGGTCTGCGAGGTTGATGCAGACATCTGTGCCGTTTAGTTTTCCGGCAAGGTCACTTGTTACTTTATCGAGGGCGGCTTTACTTGCACTGTAGCCTGCCTGTTCCGGTTCATTACGGATTCCGCTTGTTGTGTTGATTACCCGGCCAAAGCCTCTTTCAATCATCTTTGGAATAAAGTGATAGCAAAGCATCATCGGGGCAATTGTATTGATTACAAAGCTCTTTTCGTAATCCTCTGCCGGAGTTTTCCAGTAGTCGGTGCGATAAGCAATCTGCACTGCGGCATCGTTGAAAAGAATGTCGACAGGTTTGCCTTTTGCGTCAATTTCTTCTATCAGCTTTTGAACCTGTGAAAGGTCACTGAGTTCTGCTGCTACATCGTAGGCTTCTACGCCCATTGCTTTGACCTCTGAGAGTACGGCAGCAGTGTGCTCAAGCGAGCGGCTATGCAAAATCAGATTACAGCCTTTTCCAGCCATAAACTTTGCGATTCTATAACCGATTCCTCGGTTTGCGCCGGTAACCAGCGCCCATTTTCCTTTTACGTCTGTCATTATTTTCTCCAAAAATAATATAAAAACAAAGATAAAAAGGATAAAAAGATAATAAAGATAAGAATTTCCTAACTGTACAACCAGGGAACTTCAAAAGTTAAATGAGTTTTAAAACTTCAGCGCTATCTTTAAAATCCTTTTCATCTTTTATATCTTGTTTCTATTTCATCCTTTCAACTATCTCATCGCACCACTTGTCAAAGTCCGGGTCTTCTACCTGGCATTCACTGTGGGCGAGAACGTATTCTATTGTCTCTTTGATTCCCTGATCTGCACGTTTTGTTGCGACAAAATCAGGAACAAGAGCTTTTAATTTACTGCAGTCAAAAACAACCGAGTTTGCCTTGTCACCAATCAGGCTGCCGGTAAAATCATAATCAGAATGACTTGCAAGATAGGTCGAAGAAACATACACCGGTTTAAGTTCAACGCCAAGCGATGCTGCAATACACTGGTAAATCTGATTCCAGGTTACGCTTTCGTCGCTCATAATCTGAACAGCTTCGCCAATTGCGTGAATGTTTCCCATTAAGCCAACAAAGCCCTTTGCAAAATCAGAATTGTGGGTAATAGTCCAGAGACTTGTTCCGTCTCCGTGAATAATCACAGGCTTTCCTTCTTTGATTCTCTTTACAACCTGCCAGCTTCCCTTGTCGCCGTGAACTCCGAGAGGTACGCTTCTTTCATCATAAGTGTGACTCGGGCGGATAATTGTTATAGGGAAGTTTTCTTCGCGGTAAAGTTTCATCAGATAGTCTTCGCAGGCAATCTTGTTGCGGGAATATTCCCAGTAAGGATTTGCAAGCGGAGTTTTTTCGCTGATTACATAGTTGCTACACGGCTTCTGGTAAGCCGAGGCAGAAGAGATATACATAAACTGACGTACCTTTCCCTTAAGAAGGCGGAAGTCTCGCTCCAGCTGAGCAGGTACAAAGCCGATAAAGTCGCAGGCAACGTCAAACTGCATTCCTGCCAGTTTTGCTGCTGCTGCGGCCTCATCATTTATATCTACCGTAATAAAATGTGCGCCCTTAAGACGCGGGTCTGTATTACGGTTTCCTCTATTAATAAGGTACAGTTCCCAGCCTTTTTCCAGCAGCAGCTTTGAAATTGCCATGCTGATTGTGCCGGTTCCGCCTATGAATAATGCTTTCATAAGATCTCCATAATTAATTATAAAATGCGTGAGGGATTGTAGGGGGGCAACCGAAGGTTGCGTACCGCCACCGCAACGAAGTGAGGAGGCTGGAGCGACAGCGGAACCCCGAAAAGCCCGACGGCAGCTGGCTGCCGTCACGCCCATTTGTTTTTACAGACTAGCCTTAGCGGCGATTTTGTAGATTTCTGCGATATCCTCCGAACTCAACTTTACAAAGCCGCCGGTTGTCGCACCCTCGGCTAAGCCAAACTTCTTTACGAGGGTAGGGATATCTTCTTCCTTTGCACCAAGCTCTGCGAAATTAATCGGCATACCGATGCTGTGCAGGAACTCGCGGAAACGTTTGATTCCCTCTCGGGCAGTTGCTTCTGGATCCGCAAAATCCATCTTGCAGCCCCAGACTCTTGTAGCCCACTGAGCAAAACGCATTACATCGTGCTTGTAAACAAAATCCATCCAGGCAGGCATAATTACCGCAAGACCGGCACCGTGAGCGCAGTCATACAAACCGCTAAGTTCATGCTCAATTCCGTGGCTGTTCCAGTCCTGGTCGCGACCAACTCCTACGATGTTATTGTGGGCAACCATTCCGGCCCACATGATGTTAGCGCGGGCTTCATAATCATTTGCGTCAGCAATTACCTTTGGAGTTTCGTGAATCATTGCCATCAAAACTGCCTCACACAAACGATCGGTAGTTTCTACATTCTTTGTGTTAGTAAAGTAACGCTCGCAAACGTGAGCCATAATATCAGTTGCACCACAGGCTGTCTGGTAGGCAGGCAGAGTCTGTGTTAATGCCGGATTCAAAATAGAAAATTTCGGACGAATACATTCACCGCTGGCCCCGCGCTTTACCATGCCGTCTTTTTTAGTAATTACAGAGTCGCCTGAGCCCTCGCTTCCCGCAGCCGCAATAGTCAAAACAGTTCCAACCGGAACCGCAGCTTTTGCCGCAGCCTTTCCGCTGTAAAAATCCCAGAAGTCTCCGTCGTAGCAGACACCCATAGCAATAGCCTTTGCGCTGTCAATTACAGAACCGCCACCTACAGCAAGAATGAAATCAACGCCTTCGCGCTTACACAAATCAATTCCCTGATAAACTAAATCATCAAGCGGGTTAGGGTGAACGCCGCCAAGCTCAACAAATGTAAGACCTGCTCCCTTTAAAGACTCGCGAACACGTCCAAGCAGACCAGACTTCTCAGCAGATTTTCCGCCAAAGTGCAGCAGAACTTTACTTCCGCCAAATTCCTTTACCAGATTTCCGGCATTCTGCTCAGTATCTTTTCCAAAAACAAATTTAGTTGGACTGTAAAATGTAAAGTTTTCCATAATTTCTCCTGATTAATATTTTTTTTTTACGAAGGAAGAATTTTCCCGCGCAATTATTTTATAAGTGCAGCAGATACAGGCTTGCGTGTATAAAAAAATCTGCTGCAATTCCGTTTACATTTTACCCTCACATCTTCAAAATTCAAAATATAACTCTCTGATTAAATTGTACAAATCTATATTTCAACATATGTAAAAGAAGAAATTATCTGTTTAAATGTTATTTTGGCAACCTGAAATTACTATTTTTTCTACCTGAAAAAAATAATTTCTTCGTTAAAAAACTGCTAAACAATTTTATTTACATGCCGAAAAAGAAGAAGATGTAAATAAATAAAACTGGAGGACATAATTGAATAGTTTTACACGTTCGATTGATTTGTTACAGCGTGAAATGGATGTAACAAGTCTGCGATATCAGGTAACTGCCAATAACCTTGCAAACAGCGAAGTTCCAAATTTTAAGCGGTCTGTCGTAAATTTTGAAAGTGAATTAAAGCGTGCTTTTGATTCCGAAGAAAATGCAAGAACAGGTTTCCATCTGACAACTACAAATGATAAACATATACAGATTAATGTACCTTATGATTATCATGATGTTCAGCCTCGCCGTGTACTTGATTATACAACTTCAGCAAAAGCAAACGGCAACAATGTAGATGCAGAAACTGAAGCAAACAATATTCTTCAGATTCAGATGCAATACAGAATGCTTAGTCAGTTAACCAGTTTTGAATTTGAACAGGTTAATATCGCTATGAAGAAATAAGTAAAAAATCACTGACATATACGCCTTCGTCAAGGCACGCTAAAGCTTAAAGCCTTGACAAAGTCGTTTGTCAATTTTATAAGGAGTATAAAATTGCCATGGGAATGTTTACTAGTATAAATATAGCTGCAACCGGAATGAGTGCAGAACGTCTTAGAAGTGATGTAATTTCTAATAATATTGCGAATGCAACTACTACCAGAACTCAGGAGGGTGGTGCATTTAAAAAATCTTCAGTTGTTTTTACACCTGTTGCAGATTCATATCCTCAATGGAATACTCCTTTTACTCCATCATCAATTGATAATGGACCTGGAAAGGGTGTAAAGGTTCTGGAAATTGTAAAGGATACTTCAGAAGGAACTTATGTATATGATCCTCAGCATCCTGATGCAATTAAATCTGGACCACATGCCGGTTATGTTGAGTATCCTAATGTTAATATTGTAAATGAAATGGTAGATTTAATTGCAGCTTCAAGAGCTTATGAAGCAAATGCTACTGTAGTTGATGGAGCAAAAGATATGTTTTCTGCTGCTCTTGATATATCAAAATAATAATTGACAAACTGGATTTTGAATTGTAGATTGTCTATAGGTGGAAGAAAATGAAAATTGATAATATCCAATCTATAAATTTAGTAAGGACAAATCCTGCACATTTTGGAACCGGGAAAATTCAGCCAGTTACACAGAAAACTTATGGCGGGGATCCTATAATTCAAAAGGTTTCCGGAATTTCATCAAATACCGGCGCAGTTTCTCTTCAGCGTACTTCTGCAACTAATGGTTCAAAATCATTTGAAGATTATTTATTGGAAGCAGTTAATTCCGTAAATGATAATCAGATGGAAGTAAATAAGCTTCAGGAAAAGTTAATTACAGATCCAGACAGTATAGATATTCATGATGTAACAATTGCAGTTTCTAAAGCTCGAATGTCTATGAATCTTGCACAGACAGTTATTGACCGTCTTGTAACCAGCTGGAACGAAATTACAACTACACGATAATTTTTGTTCAACTAACTAACTTTCGTTATTTTATTTTTTTATTTGCAAAATTTCTTCCTCTATGTTATACTTAATTAAATTTAGTATAAATTTCTTTAAAAAATTCGTTCACGGGTGGGCAGCGTTTTTCTTAAACATTGTCTCCTGGTGGGAGGAAAGATGAACGAATGGCTTAAACAGGTTGCCACTAGAGCTAAAGAGCTATGGGGAAAGTGGAAGCCGATTCAAAAAGTCATAATAATTGGAATTGTCTTATTAATAATCGTTGCAATTATTTTTGCAGCTAAGCTTTCTTCGCGTCCTGCTACTGTACGTCTGTTTAATTCTCCTGTAACAGATGAAAATGCCCGTGCCAGTATTGTAACTCGTCTTGATTCTGAAAATGTTGAATCCTGGATTTCTTCTGACGGATATATTTCTGTAGCAGATCAGAATACTGCAAGACGAATGCGCGAAATCCTTATCAGCGAAAATCTTGTTCCTTCTTCAATAGATCCATGGGCAGGTTATTACGACAGAAGCTGGTCTACAACTGATGCTGATCAGAATGTTAAACTTAAAAATACAATACAAAAGCAGTTGATTCAGCATATTGAATCTATTTCCGAAATTACTAAAGCAGATGTAAATATTGTTCTTCCGGAAAAGCAGATTTTTGCGGCTGATCAGGAACCTGTAACAGCCAGTGTAATTATTAAAACAACTCCTACAAGTACTCTTCTTACAGATCAGAAAAGAATTTTAGGTCTTCAGAGACTTATCCTTAGTGCTGTAGAAGGCTTAAAAGAAGAAAACCTTATTATTACAGATTCTGATGGTAAGCAGATTAATGATTTTGAGGGAATGGAAGCAAGCACAAGACTTGATCTTGTTGCAAAGCAGCAGAAAATAATTCATCAGGAAGAGGTTCGCTTAAGGGCAGAAATATTAAAGGCTTTACAGAGAACCTTCTCTGAAGACCGATGCCGAGAAATGAGTATTCGTGTAGAAATGGATATGTCAGAAAAGGTAAGTGATTCTACAGAAATTACTCCAATAGTAATGAAGCCTGATAATCCGGATACTCCTTATGATGATTCAGAATTACTTCAGTCTATTCCTCGTTCTGTTCAAACTGTAACTAACGAATGGCAGGGAACCGGCTGGAATCCTGAAGGCGTTACCGGAGTAGAAGGTCAGAATCCTCCTACTTATTCAGATAACAGAAATGTCATCGGACATTCAACTCAGACTGGTGTTGTTCAGAATAATGAAATGAATTCAAAAACTACTCATGAAGTTACTTCTCCAAAAATTGATAAAATCTCTGTTTCTGTAAACCTTGATGGAACCTGGGTTAAGGAACTTGATGAAAAAGGAAATGTAAAGCTTACAGAATCAAATCATATTTCAAGAACTTATACTCCAATTTCTGATCGTGATCTTTCAGAAGCAGTAAGACTTATTCAGGGTGCTATCGGTTATAACCGCAACCGTGGAGACAGAGTAGAAGTTACAAATATTGCTTATTATCGTCAGGATGAATTTGATGCAGAAGATGCTGCTTATTTTGCTGCACAGAGAAGAAAGCTTATAATAATAATAGTTTTAATTTCTATTGCAGTTGTATTAATCAGCTTTATTTTAATTAGAATTATCAGTCGTGAACTTGAACGCCGAAGACGCGAAAGAGAAGCTCGTCTTCTTGCAGAGCAGCAGGCGGCAAGAGAGCGGGCCCTTTGGGAAGCAAAAGACGAAGGCATGGAAGTTACAATGTCTGTCGAAGAAACACGACGTATGGAACTTCAGGAAAATGCAATTGCAATGGCAAAAGAGCATCCTGAAGATGTTGCAATGCTTATCCGCACTTGGCTTATGGAGGAATAAATGTCTGATGAAATGGTAACGACCGAAGCTGCTAAAACAGAATCAAAACCAGCAGCAAAACCTGGAAGCCTTAAACCGGGTGGAAGTGGAAAAAAAGGGTCAAAAGATTATAAAAGTCTTACTGGTCGTCAAAAGGCAGCTATATTCCTTATTTCTCTTGGACCAGATGTTTCTTCCGAAATCATGAAGCACCTTCGCGAAGACGAAGTAGAAACATTAACCTTTGAAATTGCACGTCAGGAAAAAGTTAATCCTGAATTTAAAGATGCCGTACTTGAAGAGTTCCAGGAGCTCATGAATGCTCAGAACTTTATTACAACCGGTGGTATTGATTATGCCCGCGAGCTCCTCGAAAAATCTCTTGGTTCTCAAAAAGCTATCGATATCATCAACCGCCTCACAAGTTCTCTTCAGGTTCGTCCGTTCGACTTTATCCGCCGTACAGACCCGGCACATTTGCTCAACTTTATTCAGCAGGAATATCCGCAGACAATTGCCTTGATTCTTGCTTATCTTGAACCTGGTAAAGCTGCTATTATTTTGCAGAATCTTCCGGAAGATATGCAGGCAGAAGTTTCTAAGCGACTTGCAACAATGGACCGAACTTCACCAGATGTATTGCGTGAGGTTGAACGCGTATTGGAAAAGAAACTTTCTACTCTGTCTTCAGAAGACTATACTGCTGCCGGTGGTGTTGAAGCTATCGTAGAAATCTTGAACCTTGTTGACCGTTCATCTGAAAAGTCTATTATCGAAGCTTTGGAAGAGGACGATCCGGATTTGGCAGAGGAAATCAAAAAGCGAATGTTCGTATTCGAAGATATCGTTATGCTCGACGACCGTGCCATTCAGAAGGTACTCCGCGATGTCGACCAGCAGGAACTCGCAAAAGCGCTTAAATCTGTTGATACTGAAGTTCAGGATAAGATTTTCCGTAACATGTCTAAGCGTGCTGCCAGTATGCTTAAGGAAGATATGGAATTCATGGGACCTGTCCGCCTGAAGGATGTTGAAGAGTCTCAGCAGAAGATTGTATCAATCATCCGACGTCTCGAAGATAATGGAGATATTGTAATTGCACGTTCTGGTGAGGACGAGCTTGTAAGCTAATAACAAAAAGGATTGAATATGGCAAAAGCAGTTTTTAGACCTGGGGAAGCAAAGCAGATTGATGAAAAAGTAATGCTTCCGCTTTTTAAAGATTATGCTCCTCCTGTAGAAGAAGTCGAAGAAGTTGAGGAAGAATATACCGGTCCTTCAATTGAAGATATAAAACGCGAGATAGAAGAGTATAAAGCTCAATTCGAAGTTGAAAAACAGGAAATGCTTACTAAAGCTCAGCAGGAGGCTGATGAAATAATTCAGCGGGCTCATGATGCTGCTTTTGACGAAGTTAAACAACAGACAGATGCTGCTCAGGTTATAAAATCTGATGCTCAGACAGAAGCTCAGAAGATTATAGATGAAGCAAAAGCTGAAGCTTCTAAAATAGTTGCAGATGCTGAAGCAGAAAAAGAAAGACTCGAAAATGAGTCTAGACAGAATGGCTTTAATCAGGGAAAAGCAGAAGGCTATCAGGATGGAGAAGCTGAAGTCAATCGCCTTGTTGAGAGAATGCATAAAATGCTTGAAGCTGTAATGCAAAAGCGTGAAGAAATCCTTAAGGATACAGAAAGCCAGATTGTTGAACTTGTAATTCTTATGGCTAGAAAGGTTGTTAAGGTTCTTTCTGAAAATCAGAAAAATGTCGTTATGGCTAATACTCTTGCAGCTCTTAAAAAAGTGCGAACACGTGGAGATGTAACAATTCGTGTTAATTTTGAAGATGTAAAATTAACTTCTGAGCATGCAAAAGAATTTATTCAGCATGTTGAAAATGTTCAGAAAATTACAGTTCTTGAAGATTCTTCTGTAGAGAAGGGCGGCTGTATTGTGGAAACTGACTTTGGTGCTATTGATGCCAGAATCTCAAGCCAGCTTACTGAACTTGAAAATAAGATACTTGAACTTTCGCCAGTAAAGAATATTAAGAAATCAGATTCACTTGAATAATTTTATTATTTGAAATTGAAAGGATGAATAATTTGGAAAGTTCTGATATTGCCATAAAAACAAATTTTAATTTCACAAAATATCTTGAAAATGTTCTTGATGCAGAAACTATTAAATATACTGGAAGAGTTGCTGCCGTAAAAGGTCTTGAAGTTATTAGTGAAGGTCCTCGTTCTGAAATAGGTGAGATTTGTACAATCAAACTTGCAGATGGTTCATTTTTACAGGCTGAAGTTACAGGTCTTAATGGAAAAATGGTTCAGCTTGCTCCGTTTGGTGCAACAAAAGGAATTGGTGTTGGCTGCGAAGTTGTTGCTTCTGGTCAAACTCTTTTAGTTCCTGTAGGAAAAAATCTTCTTGGCAGAATGATTGATGCATCAGGTCGTCCATGTGATGATAAAGGTGAACTTATTCCAGAAATGTATTATCCTGCTGTAAACGAACCTCCAAGTCCTAATGATCGCACAGATATTAATCGAAGAATTGTAACTGGAGTTCGAGCAATTGATTCTCTTTTGACTGTAGGAAAAGGTCAGCGTCTTGGAATTTTTGCCGGCTCTGGAGTTGGTAAATCTACACTTCTTAGTATAATTGCCCGTAACACAAATGCTGATATAAATGTAATTGGCTTAATTGGTGAACGTGGCCGCGAAGTTCTTGACTTTGTAAAAAGAGATCTTGGTGTAGAAGGTATGAAGCGTTCTGTAATTGTTGTTGCAACAAGTGATGAGCCTTCAATCTGTCGTCTTCGTGCTGCTCAGGTTTGTACTTCTATTGCAGAATATTTTAGAGATCAGGGCTTTGATGTAATGCTTATGATGGATTCTGTAACTCGTTTTGCACATGCTCAAAGAGAGCTTGGTCTGGCAGCAGGTGAACCTCCGGCTCAAAAAGGTTATCCACCAAGCGTATTTGATATGATTCCTAAGCTTCTTGAAAGAAGTGGTACAAATAAAAAGGGTACAATCACTGCTTTTTATACAGTTCTTGTTGATGGTGATGATATGAACGAACCTATTACAGATAAGGTTCGCGGAACATTAGATGGGCATATTGTTTTAAGCCGGCGTCTTGCACAGGCTTATCATTATCCTGCAATCGATATTTTGAATTCAATTTCTCGTCTTTCTAAAAGAGTATGCGGTGCACAGACAAGAAAAGCTGTTGGTCAGTTGCGTACCTGGATGTCTGTTTACGAAGAAAATGAAACAATGATAACTGCAGGAATTTATCAGAAAGGTTCTTCTCCTTCTGTAGACATTGCAATAGATAAACATGATCAGATTGAAGAATTTTTAAAGCAGGAAGAGTACGAACCTTGTCCTATAGAAGAAACCTTGCAGAAGCTTTCTGAACTTACTGGAATAGAAATTCCAGAGAATGAATATGTTGAAAATCCTGCTGTTTCAATTCCAACAACTGCACAGATAGTAGATTCTTCAAAAAGCGGAGATAATTCAGAGCAGAATTCTTTAGAGGCTAACACTTTGACAAATTAGTTTTTTTTGCTGCGTTATGAAGAAATTTAAATTTGAACTTGAAAAAATTCTTGAGTATCGTAATTACGAAAAAAAAGCAGCCGAAGGTGAGCTTGCAAAAGCTCTGGCAGTAGAAGCCCAGATTAATGCCCAGTTAGAAGCTATAGCTCTTAAACTTGTTCAGATGAACAAAAGTATGAAAACTTCTTATAACTTTAATGATATTATTGCTCAAAGCCAGCATACAAATCTACTTAATTATCAAAAGGAAGAACTTCTAAAACAGCTTGCTCAGGCAAAGCTTGTCACTGAACAAAAACGTTCCGTTCTTCGCGAATGCATGAAAAAAACAACCGCTCTGGAAAAGTTAAAAGAAAAGCAGCTCGCCGACTGGAAAGCCGCCGCCGATTACGAAGAAGCAGAATTATTGGATGAAGTAAAGAATAAACTCTAGGAGTTTTCTTCCGGAATGAATGAAGTTCTGGTCAATACCATCTGTTAATTATGTATTCAATTTCATCGGCAATTTTCTTATATTTTTTTCGATATACTACATAGCAGAGAAAAACAATTAAAAAAATAAAAAGAATCACAGGAATAATTTCTTTAAAATTAAAATTCATAATTATTCCGGCGTATACAAGCATATAAATAAAAAAAATAATGAAACTAAGACTAAAATACCCTTTAATAATTACACATCTGTTTTCGGAATCAACAGAAATATTTCCAATTAAGAAATCTGAATTACTTCTGGTAAATACAAAAATCTTTCTTCGGAAGAAGAATAAATCTTCGGAAATCATTTTTCCTGTAAGTTTCGAAAAATTCATTTTTTTATCCATGGTATTTATAAATTCCTGAATTCTTTTAGACGCTTTGACCGTATCAGAAATTTCGATTTTTTTAGTAAAAATTGGAATACCAAATTTAAAATAAAATGCATTCCAGGTTGCAAAAAGTATAAGATTTATGATTAAAATAAAGATTAATACTATGGATGATATTTCTATAAAATTAGCTGGCATTTTTTAATAAATTAATTACAACCGGGTTTTGTGTATAAACCCGGTTGTAATATGCAGGTTAATATTTAAATGCACTTCCGCCGATGAATTCGCGGATAATTGAGCGTGGCGGTACTGCGCTTGGCGAGATTGTGGCGAAGTTCTCGAGGAACTGGAGAAGTCTTCTTGCCTCGGCATATTCCTTTTCCATTGGAGTAACCTGGCGGAGAAGTGGTGCTGCATATACACGAAGAACTGAAAGTTCATAATCAAGTGCTGTATTCAAAACTGCATCTGCGTTGTTCTGGAACGGGAAGATGTGAAGCTCTTCACCACGTCTTACACTTGGCCACATTTCAATTGTTCCTGCTGCAGGTTTTCCGCGGAAGTTGTTGTCGCGTACAATGCGGCGGATCAGGCGGTTATCGCTGGTAGAAATGCGGTTGTGGTCATCCAGGTTGAGCTGGGTGAGGGCAGAAAGATAAATCTTAAACTTGAACTCCGGTGCAACTTTTGGAGTAAGCTTATCATTCAAGCCATGGATTCCTTCCAGAATAAGAATCTCATTTTCAGAGAGACGGAGTTTGTTCTTCTCTTCAAAATATGAAGTTCCTGTGTGGAAGTCGTAGCTTGGAATTGTAACTTCTTTACCATTGAACAAATCAACAAGCTGGTTATTCAAAAGCTCAATATTCAAAGCTTCAAGACATTCATAGTCCGGCTTGCCGTCTGCATCAAGTGGAGTTTTTTCGTGACCAACATAGTAGCAGTCAAGGCTGATTACCTTTGGCTGGTAGCCCATAGCCTGAAGCTCGAGGGCTAGTTTTTTAGCCGAAGTAGTTTTTCCCGAAGAAGAAGGTCCCGCAATCAGAACTACGCGGACAGTCTTTTTATCAACAATCTGGGAAGCGATTTTTGATATATTCTTCTGCTGATAGATTTCTGTGATTTCAATGAAGTCGTTAATCTTGCGTTTACCAATGAGTTCATTGAGGGAAGCAGCAGAAGTAACGTTCATTCTCTTGCCCCATTCCTTGTACTTGCTGTAAATTTCAAAAAGTTTTGGCTGGTCAACAAATGGAGTGAGTTTGTCCGGATCAGAAGATTTTGGGAAGCGGAGAAGGAAGCCTTCGCCATACTTCATCAATTCAAAAGTCTTAAGCACGCTTGTTGAAAGTACAAGAGGACCAAAGTACAAATCAGAAAAATCACCAATCGAATTGATTTTGATGGTTGGAGTACAGTTGAACTTAATCTGCTTGCGGGTTTCTACAAGGTTGAGTTTTTCAAAAAGCTCTGCAGCCTTAGCGTATGGAATAGTCTCTGTTGTGATTGGAATATCCTTTTCAACAAGAGATTTCATTTCGCTGGTGAGCTGTTTGATTTCTTTTTCTGTAATTTTCTTTGCACCTTCCAGAGTGTAGTAGTAGCCGTAACCAAGGCTGTGACCTACAAGAAGTCGGGCCTTAGGAAAAAGGTTGTGAGCAGCAGCGGCAAGTAAGAGACAAAGTGAGCGGCGGTAAACGGCAGCTCCGTCCTTTGATTTTGCAACAACCGGCTCGAGGGCTGCGTCGTAAGTAAGAGGCATGTCCAGAGGGCATATTTCGTTGCTGATTCTTACTGCGTAGATTTCTTTATCCGGGATTCCAAAGTTTCCTGTAATTACCGAAACAGGTGTGCCATATGGTACCAGTTTTTTGGTGATTTCTTTTTCGTCTTTTATAAATGTAATGCTGATGTCGTTCATGATAGATACCTCACAGTTGTTCGATTTTTTTCTCCGATTCTTCTATTATAAAGGGTAAAATCTGATTTGTGAAATAAAAAAAATACGGTGGTTGAGTAGGCCAATGGCCGTATCGGAACCACCGTGTTACTGTTACTACGAATGTTGGATTTTGGAAGAAAAATCGATGTGAGGTAAATATTTCAAAACTATATTATTTCTTTCTTGTTTTTGCCAATCAGGTAAATGCAAATTGAAACCAGAATATATCCTATGATTGATGGCAAGGCAGCTTCTACACCAAAGTTTCCGCCTGTAAGAAGTTTGCCTGCTGATTTTACTGGAATTATAATATAAGAAGCATTTGGTTTTCCATTAACTATTTCTCCGATTCCAAATAAATTTCCAATTATCAAAAAATTCCAGAGAGAATGAGCTAAAGCACCCGGCCATATAGAATCAGAATTCAGGGCAAAGAAAGTAAACATTACTGCTACAGATGAACCAGCCAGAATAAGAAGTATTAAATCTAATAAATTAAAAGTCTGCATGTTCAGAATGTGAAGGCAGGCAAATAAAACTGCAGGTATGATGACGGCTGCTTTCTGGCCTAATGTCTTTTTCATATAACGGAAAATCATGCCGCGAAAAATCAGCTCTTCGCATATTCCTGCAGGAAGTCCAGTGTTGAAAATGCCATTGATTAAAGAATTGAGAAGCTTTCCTTCTTTTGTAACATAAGGCTTTCCTGGCAATATGTATGCATAAAAAAGAAGAATTAAAAGGGGTAAAAGAATTGCCAGAATAATAAGGGGCAGCTTTATTGGCTTTAATTTGAGCCCCAGAGTTTCATCGTCAATTTTTAAGACTTTAGCTGATACCAGCCAGGCGAGTAAAACCGTTATTGTAATACGTAAAATACATGAAATAATACATGCAAGGTTTTGAAAATTAAAAATAGTTAGTATGGTATTCTGCACCAGACTTCCAGGCACAAATACGATAATTGACAAAATAATTACGCCAATATTTTTTAAAATTGTTTTAAATTTGTTCATTACATCACTCCTGTTAAAAACTATGAAATAATAATACAAATGTTTGAAATATACTAGAAATATACTAGATTATTGAATAAATTTTTCATTTGTGGTATTTTTAACAGATAAAATTAGTATTCTATTATATACAAGGAGTTCCTAATGTCAGGACATAGTAAATGGGCCACCATTAAACATGCAAAGGGTTTGGCCGATGCAAAGCGTGGTAAGATTTTTACCAAATTTATTAAGGAAATTTCTATTGCTGCACGTATGGGCGGTGGAGACCCTAACTCTAACCCTCGTCTTAGAACTGTAATTATTAAGGCTCGTGCTGCTAACATGCCTAAAGATAACATTGAACGTGCTATCAAAAAGGGTACTGGTGAAGACGGCGGAGCAGCATACGAAGAGTATCTCTACGAAGGTTATGCTCCTGGCGGAGTTGCTGTAATGGTTGAAGTTCTTTCTGATAACAAGAACCGTGCAGCTGCTGATGTTAAGAACATCTTTACAAAGAACGGTGGTAACCTTGGAACTTCTGGTTCTGTTTCTCGTATGTTCCAGAGAAAAGGTACAATCGAACTTGATGCTGAAAAGGTTTCAGAAGACGAAGTAATGGAAGTTGCTCTTGAAGCTGGCGCTGATGATATCGTAAACGAAGACGGAATTATTACTGTAACTACAACTCCAGATGCATTCTCTGCTGTTGCAGAAGCTATTCAGGAAAAGGGTTATGAAACACTTTCTGCTGATGTAGGAATGGTTCCGGATGCTTATACTCCGGTTGATAAGGATACTGCTGCTAAGGTTCAGCGCCTTATTGACCGTCTTGAAGACAACGACGATGTTCAGAACGTATACCATACAGCTGAATATCCAGATGACTTCGAGCCAGAGGAATAATAATAGAAACTGCGTTAAAAAAAATTGCGGATACTTGGAGCAATTTTTTAGCAGTTACCATTTTATTTAGCTAAAAAATCCGTTCCGGTAAGGAGCGGATTTTTTTTGAGCATTTATTTTGCGAAGCAAAAAAATGCGTGAATCAAACAATGGCGTTTACGACATTGTTTGATTATCCGATAATATTTATATGAATGCAAAGTTTTCTTCCCTGCCTGGGAGTGAAAAAGCTGAAGATTTATTGAATTCTCCTGAAAGTGCCGCTTCTAGCTGTGGTGGACCGAATTCTCGCGGTCTGGGAACTGAAAATGAACCGAGTTCTCTTTGGCATGGCCGGGGTCGTGTGCGCCGTGTTCTTGGTATTGACCCGGGACTGGCAAATACTGGCTTTGGCGTAGTGGACTTTTGTGATGGCCGCTACCGAATGGTAAGTTATGGCTGCATTACTACTAAAGCCGACCAGCCGCACGGGGAAAGACTTCTTACAATTTACAGCAGACTCTGCGCTGTGATTGATGAATTCCAGCCGGATGAAGCTGGCATGGAAACTTTGTATTTTGCGCGTAACGTAACTTCTGCAATGGGAGTTGCAGAGGCCCGCGGGGTGGTAACGCTCTGTCTTGCCCAGCATAATATAAAGCTTGGTGAATATCAGCCGAATCAGATTAAACAGGCAGTAACCGGAACGGCCGCTGCGGATAAGGAGCTGGTTGAACGCTATGTAAAGATTCTGCTGGGATTAAAAACTGAGCCTAAACCGGATCATGCGGCCGATGCGCTAGCGGGTGCGATAACTCATTTGCATTATTCTAATTAAGTACAAAGCGATAGCCCGGGCGGCCTTTTTCGTCCTTGTAAATCAAGCCTAAAAATTTATTTTCCTTGTTGAAGACTGCAATCTGCGAGCCGGCAGGGTAGTCGTGAAGATTCTCTGCGAACATAGAGCTTATGATTTTTTTGCCATTGAAGAAGTCGGCTTGTGCAGATTCAGTGGTAATGTTAATTGTTTCAAAGCCACATTCTTCTGCAGTGGCCTTGTCGAAGGAAAGAAGTTTTTTCCGTATTTCTTCCTGCAAAGAGATTTCCTGCGGAGTTAGAATGAAGGTACTATGGACAGGCTTTTTTCCTTCCATAGCTTTATTTTTTGCAGCTTCACAGGCTTCTTCCTCTTGCTTTAAAAAAAGCTGAGCCTGAAGGATTGCTTCGTCAATCGAAAATGGCTTGAGTGCTTCAAAGCCTGCGGCTTCTTTAATTCGGAAATTTCCAACCTTTGTTCTGTAAAGCCCTATAAGATGAGCTGCACTACCACATTCATAGGCAATATCTCTTGCAAGGCTTCTTATATAAGTTCCTTTAGAAACAGAAAAATCAATTAGGGCGTATTCTACATGTCCATCACTGCCGGTTTTTATTTCCTTGATTTCAGCTTTATATAGTTTGATTTTACGTGGTGGAATCTGGGTTTCCTCTCCTTTGCGAGCAAGATCACTGGCACGTTTGCCGTTTATATGAATTGCACTAAATGAGGGAGGTATCTGCATTATCTGATGACTTATTTTTTCTACGGCAAGTCTAAAATCCTGTTCTGAGGGAAGAGGAGCCTGTTTTGTTACCCTGCCTGTAAATTCCAGAGTGTCAGTTTCTTCTCCGAATTTAATTACGGCTTCATAAGATTTATCAAAGGCTGTAATGTTTCCTGCAAGACGAGTCAGACGACCTGTGCAGACAACAAGTAAGCCTTGTGCAAAGCTGTCTAAGGTTCCTGTGTGTCCAACCTTATTCGTTCCTAAGGCTTTTTTTACGCTATTAAGAGAAGAAAAAGAAGTTGGTCCAGGCTTTTTTGCTAGAAGAACAATTCCATCCATATCAGTTTGTTTCTGATAAAGTTTTTGCATCATCAAGGCAAACTGGTTTTCCCCAGATATAACCTTGAATGAAGTCACACTTATGCTCTTTTAAAATATTTAGCTGTTCTATCTTTTCTACACCTTCAGATATAACTTCACAATTCATTATATGACCCATGTAAATTACTGAATCTACTATATCGCGCAAATTCTGATTTTCTTCAATATCATCAATTAAAGATTTATCAATTTTTAAAAGATTTATTGGAAGTTTCATCATTTGGCGAATAGAAGTATAACCGGTTCCAAAATCATCAAGTGCTATTTGAACGCCAATTTCGTGCAGTTTATCTATATTAGAAACTGTTGTTTCCATAGATTCTGCAAATGAATATTCTGTAATTTCAATTTCCAGATTTTCTGGCGGGAATCGTAATTCACCAATAAGAAGTTTTACACGGTCTGCAAAATCTGAACTGCTCATATTTTTTGCTGAAACATTTATAGAAAGTATTAAATCTGAATTTGAGTTTTCTGTCAAAGGTTTAAATTCTTTCATTGCTTTTTTAAGAACGTATTCATCAATTTTCATTATTAAATTTGATTTTTCTGCAGCAGGAATAAAGTAGTTTGGACTGATAATTGTTCCATTAGGTTTTCTGCATCGAATTAAGGTTTCAAAACCTCTGAGTTTTTTTTCTGAAGTAGTATACTGAGGCTGATAGACAAGATAAAAATAATCTCCTTTTAATGCTTCCTGAACAAGGGCTTCTGCATTTCTCTGTTCAACCTCAGAGTTTTTCATAGATTCATCATAAATATAAAATCTATTATCTACTGTATTTCGTGTAGCAACCAGAGCTGTTTCTGCTTCATTTAAAATTCGTGATGCTGTAGTTTTATCGTTGTATGGTGGATTTGAATAGACAAGTCCTGCCCTCAGATTTAATACACAACTTGTTTCATTTTTTGTAGCTTCATTTTGCAAAGGAAACGTAACAACTTCTGGAACAAGAATTTTTCTTAAGCGGTTTTCAGGAGATTCTCCAGGCTCAAAAATTACAGCAAAGGTTGAGCCTGTAATTCTGAATATTTTATCATTTTTGTTTAATATTGAACTGATTTTTTCTGTTGTCTTTTTAAGAAGAAAATCGCCTGTTTGAATACCGTATAAATCATTAATATGTTTAAATTCTTCCAATTCTACACATGCAACAGTAAATGCTTTTTTTGCGTTTATATGTTCGTTAATTATTTTTACATAGCTTCTTCGGTTTCCATGGCCGGTTACATAGTCTGTAAGATTGCTTATAGACAATCTTTTATAGAAAGAGTAAATAATTATAACTGTAAAAATCGCAACTATGTTTGTAATTAATCCTGGCAGAGAAGACAATGCTTTCATTTTTATTATACCATATAAAAGGTTTATAAAAGCAATTGAAAGAAGTGCAAATGAGATTTTTATTCCTTTTTTATAATCTGTAAAAACAAGCGAAATATATACTAACGAACTTAAACCTGAAATCAGGCCCTGTTTTGCTGTTACTGGAATTCTTATAGAACCAATTTGAATTAAATCATTTTGAATGTTACCGGAATATCTTAGTAAAAAAATAAAAAATATACCCAAAAGGGTAAAAATACAGAGCATGAGATTCTTGCGTGTTATATATTTCAATTTACAATCCTATTATTGTGTGTTATGAATAAAGTATAAGTTATTAACAGGTATTTGTAAATTAATATTTTTTTTGCGAATTTATGTTATAAAAAAGAGCGCCCTTATAGAATTTTTAGTAAACCCAAAGGCCGCTCCTAAAAACATATTTAATTACTTCAAAGCTTCTTCAATTACCTTAAGGTTTTCTTCCATAACTTTTAGATAAGTTGTTCCTTTTTCTGCCTGCTTAGAAGTTGTAGATTGAAGTGAATCTAAAGTAAGCACCTTTGCATTTTTATTTTTGCTGTTCTGAATGATTGTTCGGGCAATCTTTCCATCTCCGCTTTCAATCTTAAGAACCGTGTTGAGGTTAAGCTCATCAACCTTTTTAGCAAGGAAGATAACAGTTTCAAAGCTTGCTTCTGTTTCTGCTGAACAACCTACAAAGGCTGCAAAGTAGTCAAGACCATAGTCTTCAACAAAGTAGCGGAATGGGAATCGGTCTCCAAAGAGAATTGTCTTTTTGCTTCCGGCTTTTACTGCGGCAGCATATTTTGCATCGAGGGCGTCGAGCTTTGAAGAGTAGGCTGCTAAGTTTGCCTTGTAAGTTGCGGCATTGGCTGAATCTTTTTCGCAAAGTGCATTTGCAATTTCAGCACTTAAAATTTTTGCATTTCTGAGTGAGAGCCATACATGTTCGTCATATTCAACTTCATCTTCATCATGATGATGGTGGTGATGTTCTTCTGCTTCGTGGTCATCTTCATCGTCGTCATGATCGCCATCGTGGTGATGGTGCCCGTCCTCGTCTTCTTCCTCTTCTGCCTGCATTCCTTCTTTTACTTCTTCCTCTTTTACTTTGTCACCGAGAGTTTCCAGAAGGTTAATAACCTTTATATTTTTATTCGTTACATTTTTAAGGGCATCTTTAACCCAGTTGTCACTTTCTCCACCAACGTATATAAAAATATCTGCATTTGAAATTTTTGCGATATCCTGGAATGAAGGCTGATATGAATGAAGGTCGACTCCATTTCCGATTAAAAGAGTAAGGTCAATATTATCTGAATTTCCTGCAATTTCACGTACCCAGTCATATTCCGGGAAGATTGTGGTTACGACTTTGATTTTGTCTGATTTGTTATTTGACTTTTTTGCTTTTGCAGCAAACACTGATGTTGTGAGTGCGAGGAGAATTGTCACTCCTGCGATTATTTTCTTTGTTTTCATAAAATTCAATTTAATCTCCTTATAAGTCGGCAAGCACAGCTTGCCTCTGAGCCATTTTTTCGATAATCCTAAAACAATCCTTTCGGATTGTTTTTTAACGGATTTTCGATTTTAGGCTTCATCAAGGCAACTTTTAAGAGCTGCCGTGATTGCTTCTTTATTATATCCCTTTCCGATGATTACAAGCTGATTTACTCTGTCGCCGAATTCCTCGTCCCAGGCTTCTTTTACGTCGGGATTGTATTCGAGGTATTCCTGCTTCTGTTTTTCTTCCAGAGCGTCTATCCAATAGGCAACGGTCATTACCGAAGAGTTGCGGCCGGCCTGTTCAAAAAGCTGCACGTTGGCATCTGCATCAGAAAACCAGATATAGCCCTTTGCGCGGATAAGCTCTTTTGGATAATTGTTGTTTACAAAATTCATAAAGCGTTCGCGGTTGAAAGGTCTTTTTTCTTCAAACACAAAGCTTGAAATTCCATATTCGCCGGTACAGCCTTCTGTTGCACGGTTAGGCTCGTTCAGGCTGTTGATTGCCTTTTGAATTGCGGATGAAGAATCAATCTGTTCGTAGTTGAAAGGCTCGGTTGTAGTAATCTGATCGATGTCGATGTTTCCGTTTACGCTGTGGAAAATCGGGGCACGAGGCTGGAAGTCTCGGATGATTGCTTCAACTTCTTTAAGCTGCTCTTCATTCAAAAGGTCGCACTTATTGAGCACGATAAAATTACAGAACTCAATCTGGTCTACAATGAGAGTAGAGATTTCTTCTGCGGTAAGGTTATTTTCGTCGATTGCATTTTTGTCTGCCTTCTGTTTGAGCTCATCCAGGAACTCGCGGTAGATTCTGTCTGCATCAACAACTGTAACTACTGAAGTAAGATAAACGTTTGTGTCAGGATTATCTTCTTCGTAAGCGAGGAAGCTGGCAGATACAGCACCCGGGTCAGAGATTCCTGAAGCTTCAACAAATACAACATCAACTGTATCAAGGTTGGAGATTTTTTCAATCTGTTTAATAAATTCTTCGCGCAGTGTACAGCAGATACAGCCGTTCTGAAGCTCGAACATAGGACATTCCGTTACGTTCGAGCCGTTCTTTTTAAGAATCTCTGCATCTACGTTAATGCTTCCCATGTCGTTTACAATTAAAGCAACGCGGCGCTTTTCCTGGCGAAGCAGGTTATTGAGTAAAGTTGTTTTTCCAGATCCTAAGTAGCCGGTGATAAGGACTACAGGTTTTTTGTTATTCTTTTTCATAGTGATTGTTTCCTTATAGTGTCATTAAATAAAGACAACTGTCATGCTGAACCTTCGCAGCATAGCTGCTTGGAGACTCGCTTTCGGCATGATAACGGGGGTTAAATCACCAGCTTTACTTTCTGCTTTACAAGTGTAGCAGGTATAAAAAATGGTGTTGAAAAAATTATAAGATTTATAAAAATGAATGGTATATAAATTATAGAAGAATTAGTGTTTGTAATACACGAATTCTTTGCAGAATGAATAACTTGAAGCACGAGGCAGATAGGGCAGTCATCTTCATTACAGAAGTTTTCGTGTCCGGCATGAATGCATTCAAAAATAATTAAAGAAAGAAGGGAGAGAAAAATAATGCATGCTGTAAGGCGTACAATTTTCCCGAACTTATTATGTGCCTTATTTATTGTCTTCATTTTTATCCTTCTTATTTTTAGCTGCACAGTCTGTGCATACTCCGTAAAAAACAGTTCTCAACGGATTTAATACAAAGCCGTGTTCAACCTGCAAGTGTCCGCCAAGTTCATTAAGCTCTTCACATTCAAGATGAATGAGCCGGCCACATACTTCGCATTTCAGATGAAAATGCTGAGCATTAGATTTACAGTTTTCACCTGCATACTCAAAACAGGCTGCTGAATGGTCATCTATAAAATATTTCTGGATTTTTCCTTCAGAAACAAATTTTTCTAGCTGACGGTATATTGTCGCAATTCCTATAGAAATATTTTTGCTTTCAAAATGTGCCCGTACGTCTTCTGCTGTAAAATGCTTTCCCTGCATTTCGCGAAGATAAGAAAAAAGTAAATCCTGCTGTTTTGTTTTATAGGCTGCTTTATGCATTTTTACTGCTCTTTTCAATTTGATAATGATTATCAAATTATATGAATTGCAAAAAAATGTCAATATGATAATGATTATCAAATTGTATAATTTTACAATTTTTTCATTGTTTTTTTATATGTTTTATTATTATTTGATTTACAATTTTGCTAAGAGGTAAAGCTATGAAAGATTTATCACAAAGAAAAGCAAGTGCTAAAATTCAGATAAAAAATGCAGATGGTAAAATTTTAAGTAATACAAAAGTATCTATAAATCTGGTGAATCATGAATTTCTTTTTGGATGCGGAGCTTTTGAAACTCTTCCTTATACAAATGGTCCTGAAGTTCATAATGGAAATGGAAGTCTTAATAAGGTAAAGCTTTTGGAAGGCGAGGATAAAGAAGCTTATCATGCGCGTCTTGAAGACCGAATGCAAAAGTGGCTTCGACTTTTTAATTATGGAACGCTTCCTTTTTATTGGGGAGGTTTTGAAATGGAAGAAGGGTCTCCAAATACAGAGCCGCTTATGGCGGCTGCAAAATTTCTTAAAAATAAAGGTGTTACTGTAAAAGGACATCCGCTTTGCTGGCATACTGGCTGCGTTCCGTGGCTCATGAATTATGATAATAAAACAATTTTACAGAAGCAGCTGGATCGTATTCATCGCGAAGTCGGAAATTTTAAGGGTATTATAGATATGTGGGATGTTATAAACGAAGTTGTAATAATGCCGGTTTATAATAAATATGATAATGCCATTACAAGAATATGTAAGGAACTTGGACGCGTTGGCCTTGTAAAAAAAGTTTTTGACGCCGCACAGGAAACTAATCCTGATGGGATTTTTTTGATTAATGATTTTAATCTTTCTACAAATTATGAGATTTTAATTGACGGCTGTCTGAACGCCGGTGTGCCGATTAAAACTATTGGTCTGCAGTCGCACCAGCATCAGGGTGTGTGGTCGTACGAAAAAACAGAAGAAATATTAAGCCGTTTTGAACATTTTGGTTTGCCAATTCATTTTACCGAAAACACAATTGTTGCCGGCCCCCTTGTTGCTCCAGAAATAACAGATTTGCAGGATGCTCATTATGAAGATGATGCTGCTACTCCTGAATATGAACAAAAGCAGGCAGACGACCTTGAAAAAATGTATAGAAATCTTTTTGAAAATCATCCGCAGGTTACAGCAATTACAAACTGGGATTTTGGAGATGGAGCATGGCTTAATGCACCAAGCGGTGTAATCAGAAAAGATGGCTCACTCAAGCCGGCCTATAATGTTCTTTATCATCTGATAAAAGAAGAATGGCATACTGAATATGAGGCTGTTACAGATGAAGCTGGTTATGTAAAAATTGAAGGCATTAAAGGACTTTATGAAATTTGTGCAGGAGGAAGAACAGGTAAATATAAATTAAGCAATTCTTCCAGCGAGAATTTTGTAAAACTAAACTAAAGACTATGCATTTTTAAGCTTTTATTAATTAATAGGATAGCTTTTGAAATTAATTAAGCTTTACGTCACCGTTTGTAAGATCTAAAAGCTGCTTTTGAAATGTTTCTTTTTCGCTGGAAAAAATTTCTCCATTAATTTTTATTGAGGTTGCAAAATCTTCGGTTAGAGAAGATATGTGAAAATTTTCCATTAATTTTTTTATCATTTTATATGGAGAATATTCGCATTCAAAATTAAATGGTGATTTTTCAACAAGCTCTTCAAAAAGGCCGGCATTGTCTGCAGCGGTAATTACGGCTTTAGCTCCTCCTGAATAGGCTTTTACAAGGCCGCCTGTTCCAAGTAATGTTCCGCCAAACCAGCGTGTAACTGTTAAAACTGTGTTTGTGCATTTTCGGCCTTTTAAAACATCTAAGGCTGGGCGCCCCGCAGTTCCGGATGGTTCGCCATCATCGCTCATTCCCATTACTTCTCCGCCGGGACCAATTATAAATGCATGGACAACGTGTGTTGCATCAGAGTATTTTGTTTTTTGAGCTTTTATAAGTTCTCGTGCTGCCGCCTGACTTGTGCAGGGAAAAAGCTCGGAGAGGAACCGCGAACCTTTTATTGTTTCTTCGTAATTAATGTATTCTTTTAGAACTTCCATATCTTAAAAACGAGCCCGGGGCGTTGCGGGGAGGCGAAGGTAAAAAAGAACTTCTCCCCGCTGGGAAGGTAGGGCGCAACAACGTGCGACCGTAGGGAGGGGCTCCTCCCTTCTTTTTTTTATCCTTTGACCGCTTCTACAACAATGTCCTGAACTTCTTTTGGAACAACACGAACGCCTTTTGCTTTTAATGATTTTTCTTCATAATCGCCGGCTTTAAATGTTTCCTTTAGAACTTTTACCCGAGGCTTTTTAACATAGTTCAAGGTAAATGCAAAAGTCTTTCGTGTATCTATATGCAGAATTTCCATTCCTTCTGGCGCAAAGAAATAATCGCGGTTCATGATGAAGGCTGGAATTTTACATCTCTTAATGTAAACGTACTGTGTTGCAGGTTCACGATAAATAATTGTGAATAAAACCTTAGAAAGACTTTCTTTGTCTGCAAATCCACAGTAACGCATTTCTGGTCCAACAAATAATTTTTTTGGTGTTTCAGAAACAGAATAAATTCCGCTTTTTCTGACATAAAGAATTTTGTCGTATGGTGTAACTTTAAATAATTCAACTCCCCCGGAAACTTCTGTTCCAAGGTTTCCATTTTTTTCGTCATATCGGAGTGAAAGATCTCGTTTTGTAACTGCCTTTACATCTACGGTGTTGATATTTGTAATTTGAGTATGGCGGCTTAGAGAATCTTCTCCGAATGAATTCAACTTCTTTTCTATTCCGTCCAGCCAGCTGATTGCATATTCTACAAGATGTTTAAGAAGACGATTGATTTCTTTAATACGAGCGTTGATAGCTTCTACCTCAGCTTTATTCTTGCTCATATCATAAAGCGAAATTCGGCGGATTGGGATTTTCAAAAGGTGGTCAACATCTTCGTCTGTAATCGGGCGGATCAGCTCTTTTGCAAATGGCTTAAAGCCGTCCTTTACAGCCTTGATTACGCCTTCTTCTGTTTTCTGCTGTTCAATTTTTTTATAGATTCGTTCTTCAACAAAGATTCTCTCCAGAGTACGCAGATGAAGCTTTTCCATGAGATCTTCTTTTTCAAGCTGAAGTTCTGCCTTTAGAATTCCGACCAGCTGTTTTGAGTGATACTGAATAACCTGAGTACATGTCATCTGAACAGGCATGTTGTCTTTAATGACAAGAAGATTACAGTAAATTGTCTGTTCACAGTCTGTAAATGCATAAAGAGAATCTACAACGTCTTTTGTGTAAACACCGCGCTGAAGTCTGATTTCAATATTAACTTTATCTGAAGTATAATCCTGAATAGAAGTTGCTTTAATTTTTCCATTTTTAACGGCTTTTTCTATTGAGTTACAAAGACTTTCCGTTGTTGAACCGTAAGGAAGCTCAGTAATGACAATTTTCTTATCATCACTTGTATCCATTTTTGCCCGGGTTACAATTTTTCCAAGTCCATCCTGATAATCAGAAACATCAATAAGTCCGCCGGTAGGAAAGTCTGGGAAGAGCTGGAATTTTTCGCCGCGCAGACATTTTTTTTCTGCGTCAATTACTTCGTGAATATTATGGCTTAAAATATTTGTACTCATTCCAACGGCAATACCTTCGGCTCCCATAATAAGAACGAGTGGAAGTTTTGCCTGATAAGCAATCGGTTCAACATCGCGGGCATCGTAAGTATCTACATACTGAGTAATTCTTGGATTTGTATTTAAAATATCTTTTGTAATCTGGCGAAGCCGGCATTCAATGTAACGTGGAGCAGATGCACCGTCTCCAGTGTACATGTTACCAAAGTTTCCCTGCTTATCTATAAATAATTCTTTGTTTGCAAGATTTACCAGTGCGGTATAAATGGAAGCATCACCATGCGGGTGATATGCCATTACTTTTCCAACAACATTTGCAACTTTTGTAAAACGTCCGTCGTCGGTTTTAATAAGAGTATGAATAATTCTTCGCTGAACAGGTTTTAAACCGTCTGTAATTTCTGGAATTGCGCGGTCACGAATAACATAACTTGCATATTGAATGAAATTCTGGTCGAAGAGATTTTTTACATAAGCCATTTAATTTTCCCCTTTGGACAAAAATTTATAATAAACAAATTGTCCGAACCCATTTGAAATTATAAATGAAAAGAATGTTATTTTCAAGTTTTTTGGGAAAAGGAGGGAAAATCATTCCTCTAGCTTTAACTGCCTTCGTTTTTTTACAGCTGCGTATATAATTGGCAGTTTTTGAGTTCTAATTTCGTCCTGCGGCTTTTTCCAGTAATTCAATCAGTTCACTGTAATTTTTACGAATTGTTTTTTTATGAGCGTCCTGAATAAACTCCAGTTCGTTTCGAAAAAGTCTGTCTTTTGCAGAAACCGGCATATACTGAATATTGCTTCTTGTATAATAATGTTCAATACAACCTTTTGGTAAAATGTAAATTCTTGCAGCTTCAGCCGCAGCAAGAATGAATGAAGCAAGATTTTTAATCAGAGGTATGGTTTTTGCAGTTTCGGGTGGAAGGCATTTTTCAATTTCGTCACTAATACTGTTAATACCCTGTAAAAGCACAGTTTTATAAGTATCAACACTTTCTGCATTTTCATGTTTTTCTCGCAGCTGTGATAATTTTTCCATAAGAGTCTGCATTTTTTGAGGAACATTATTTTCTTCAAAATATTTATTTAAGTCCTGCGATATTTTTATAAGATAACGTTCAAGGCGATAAATCAATTTACTGAGTGTGATTTCTTGAGCTGTTTCTTTTGTAGAAAAAATTGAACTGTAAAAATCAGCCTGTCTTTCCTTTTGTTTCTCAAGCCAGCCGATTACCCGTTCATCTTCATTAGCTACATCTCGAAGTTTACCAGAAAACAGGGAGTCCAAATCAGTTATAATTCGTCCGTTAGTTCCTAATAACGAGCATACCTTGCAAAAAACTCCAAGTTCGTCTTTTCCACCAACGTCAATAATTCCGGTTCCTGCTGCATTGTATTCATCTTCAATAAATGTAAGCAAATGAGTAAACATCTGCTGATCAGTATAACCTTCAACAAAAATCTGGTTATCAGAAAAAAAGAATTGTTTGTGGTAAGTATTAAATCGGGGTAGAAAACGACGGAATAATGCGTCATCTTCATCAGACAGTTCTTCAATGCTTGTCGGTACACGATTTATATGACATGCAATTACACCAATCAAATCCTCACTGTTTCTTAAATCAATAAAGAAAGGGGAGTGAGAAATTAAAAAGAAAAGTCTTCGCGATGAATGTTGAGTTTCTTTTCGAATTTCATTAATAAAAAACGACTGAAACTGCGGGTGAAGATGAAGCTCAGGTTCATCAAAAAAAATACATTCCTTTTCGCTCGCAGAAGAATTGTCGCCTTTAGAATATAAATTTATAAGCAGGTGAATAATTTCCCTCAGTCCATGACATTCAACCTGTTCAAGCATATATTCTACATTCCAGGCCTTGTTTTCTACAATTGGAATTAACGTTCCGTCAATGTCTTCTATAAATTTAATTGCTTTTCCAAACATACTGGAAAGAACTTTTTCAATTTTTGAACGGATTTTTTCATTGTCGCGTAAAATTTTCATTTCTCGTGATTGCATTTCCATTTCGCTTTCATAAGACTGCCGGTCATCTTTTATAAAACGAACAGAAAAACCTTTTTCTTCAAATTGCTTTGCAAGATTTTGGGCAAGCAGAGTTTTTCCGCTTCCATTTGGCCCGACAATAAGATTAATCTGCGACCAGTGAGATTTCTTAAAAACCGCTTTTCCCCACAAAAAAGGAATTTTTACACGAGTTTCAATTTTAAGCATATTTCCATTATACCATATAAATTGTTTATGATATAATAAAAAATATGAAGACGATTATTATTACGCCACCTGTTGTTCAGTTTAATACACCTTATCCTTCGGGAGCTTATTTAAAAGCTTATTTTACACATCCCGAAGGTGGAGCTTCTTCCGATTCACACTGGTATGATTTGAATATCCGTCTTTTTTATTCCGTTTTTTCAAAAGAAGGTTTACAACGTCTTTTTGAGCTTTCAGAAAAAAATGCAACCCGCCTTGCAGACGAAGCAGAAAAAAATGGCGATGAAGATACTGCCTTTAATTTACGCCGTTATTTAAGTCAGAAAGAAAACTGGATTGAATGGATTGATTTTATTACCTCTACTTTAAGAAGCTCTGGTGCACGGGAAAAATCGCATCAGTTTTTATTTTCTCCATTTGCACCCCGTGGTTCCCGAATGGAAAATTATCTTTCTGGTCTTGACCGCGAGCCTTCTGTAGATGATGTTCGTTTTTTGTGTACATTTGCACTCGCTGATCTTTCTGATTATATTACTGTTGCGTTTGATCCTCAGTTCTCTCTTGTCCGTTATGCAGAATCTCTTGCCGTTGATACCCGGACTTTTTCCGAGTTTGAAAAACAGATTGATTCTCCCATGATGGAATATTTTTATAAACCCGTTCTGGAAAATCTTTTTAATAATATGGAGCTTCCCGCCGCAAGCGGCGGTCGGGCTTTCCGCAGTTCCGCTGACGCTTCAGCCGCTTCCTTCGCTTCACTAACTAACGTTAGTTCGCTCAGTCCAGTGGCCGCCTCCGGCGCTGCTCCACTCCCTAAGCCGAAGGCGCAGGGACTCCCTATGCCGAAGGCGCATGGACTCCCTATGCCTGTTTTAGTGTGTATTTCTGTTCCATTTGCCGGAACTTTTTTGCCGGCTCTTTATACAGCACGCTTTTTTAAGCAGAAATTCGGTGATTCAGTTTTTGTATGTATAGGCGGCGGTTTTGTAAATACAGAACTTCGCGAAGCAGGAGATCCTGCTCTTGCAAAGTATATCGATGCAATTTCCTACGACCGGGGGTATGGTTCTTATAAAGCTTTATTGTGTCCAATGGGTGAGCCTGCTGAAAACACAAATGCTTCGCTTTACAAAATGCGGCTATTTAAAAAACAAGCTGATAAAGTGGAGGTTATAGAACCTGTCTGGAATGATCAGGAATATGAAAAATACGAAAATCAAATGACTGTTAAAATTATTCCAGATTATTCAGATATAGATTTTTCGCAATATCTAAAAATGTGCGATGATCAAAATGCAATGCACAGAATCTGGACCGACGGCTCCTGGATAAAAGCTTATCTTGCTCATGGCTGCTACTGGCATAAATGCGCTTTCTGCGATACCTCTCTTGATTATGTATGCGGTTACAAAATAACAGATATTTTACCTCTTTATAACGGTCTCTTAAAAACTGCCCGTGAAAAGAATGTTTATGGAATTCATTTTGTGGACGAAGCTTTACCTCCGCTTGCCTTAAAAAAGTTTGCATTGTTAAACGCTCGTGCAGGAAATCCTCTTTATTTTTGGGGAAATGTGCGTTTTGAAAAAACTTTTACAAAAGACTTTGCAGCTTTTTTAAGTTATTGCGGGCTTGGTGGGGTTAGTGCCGGAATTGAATCTGCTACGGGAACAGGACTTGAATCAATAAACAAAGGTACAGATATTTCTTCAATTGCTCATGCCTCTTGCGCTTTTAAAGAAGCAGGTATCCTTGTTCATGCCTATATGATTTATGGTTTCTGGAATGATACACCGCAGTCAATAATTGATTCCATGGAAACTCTACGTCAGTTTTTTGCAGCCGGACTTTTAGACAGCGCATTCTGGCATAAATTTGTACTTACAAGAAATTCAACTGTTTACAGCCAGTGGAAAAAAGAAGGTAAGCTTAATCTTGTGAGTGGAGAAGATACAAGTTCAGCATTTGCAAGAAACAATCTTCATTTTAAAGGTGAAGAAAAATTCAATAAATTTGGACTTCCTTTAGAAACAGCCTTGAATTCATGGATGCATGGAGAAGGCCTGGAGCAGAAGGTTCAGAAATGGTTTGATTTTCCTGTTCCATCCCCAACTGTACCACGCAATTTTATTGAAACTATAATTGAAGAATATGAAGAAAAAAATCTGGCAAGAGTAAATTCTCTTAATGAAAAAAACGTTAAGAATATATGGTGGCTTGGCGGAAAACCTGTCTGTTCAGGAAAATCAGAATTTCGCTGGATATATTTAATGGAAGAACAGATAATTCCTGCAAATCAGCTGGATATTGAACTTCTTTTTGCACTTCGCCCGGAAGCTTCAGAAGAAGAGCGTAATGCAGTGTTAAAAAAAATAACCGCGGCTCCATCAATTCTGTTAAAGTTAAAAAAACTGATGGGCCACGGCCTTGTATTATTAGATTTCTAAAACCTTATTCAATTTCTACTTTCTGAATTTTTGCACCAAGCTTCTGTAATTGAGCAACTAAATCCTCATAACCTCTTTCAATCTGATAGACGTTACTTATTCGGCTTGTTCCGTGTGCACACATTGCTGCAATTACCATAGCCATACCGGCTCTGATATCTGGAGAAACAAGATGGTCTCCATGCAGCATACTTGGTCCGCAAACTACAGCACGGTGTGGATCGCAGAGTGTAATTTTAGCACCCATAGAAATCAGCTTATCAACAAAAAACATTCTGCTTTCAAACATTTTTTCAAAAATTAAAACTGTTCCGGAAACCTGTGTTGCTGTTACTGTCATAATAGAGGTAAGGTCTGCAGGAAAGCCTGGCCAAGGCATATCATCAATTTTTGGAATTGCATTTCCTAAATCTTCATTAACTTTAAGTTCCTGAGTATTTGGAACAGTCAGTTCATCTCCATTAATGCTCCAGCTGATTCCAAGCTTTGCAAAACTGTATTTTAATGGACGCATTTCTTCTGCGCGTACACCTTTTATAGTTATTTTTCCTTTTGTTGCTGCTGCCATACCAATGTAAGAACCAATTTCAATATAATCTGGTCCAATTGTAAATTCGCAGCCATGAAGTTTTTTTACACCTTCAATTGTAAGAATATTGCTTCCAATTCCTGTGATTTTTCCACCCATTGCAACAATCATATTACAAATGTCCTGAACATGTGGTTCACAGGCTGCATTTTGAATAATTGTTTTTCCTTCTGCAAGGCATGCTGCCATTACAGCATTTTCTGTTGCAGTTACAGAAGCTTCATCAAGGAAGATATCTGCTCCAACAAGTTTATTTGAAGAAAAGCAAAAGTGTCCGTTTACAGAAATATTTGCGCCAAGCTGCTCAAGTGCAAGAAAATGAGTATCAACACGGCGCCGGCCAATTACATCTCCTCCAGGTGGAACCATTTCGCATTTACCTGTTCTAGCTAAAAGAGGTCCAGCAAAAAGAATCGAACCACGAACCTTTTTGTTTAAATCACGTGGTAATTGCGAGGTAGTTACATTATCACACTGTATTTTCCAGTTATGCTTTGATAATTTTTCAACCCTTGCACCAAGAGATTTTAAAATCTCTATCATTACATTTGTGTCTTGAATTTCCGGGATATTATGAAAAATAACTGGTTCATCGGTTAAAAGTGCTGCTGCAAGACATGGCAGAGCAGCATTTTTATTTCCGCTTGCTGTAATAGTTCCCCCAATAGGATATCCACCCTCAATTACATATTCGTACATTAGTTTACCTTTCTGATAATAAGTTTATTATAACATCGGCAGCTTTTGACATTTGGTTTAGAGAACACCATTCATTTCTTGAATGAAATTCATGGGCACCGGTAAAGATATTTGGAGTAGGAATTCCCAGCTGGGTTAATCTTGAACCGTCTGTTCCGCCTCTTATAGGCTGCTCACGAACTTCAACTCCGCTTTCCTTGTAGGCTTTACGAAGCTTTTCCATAATCTCTGGATGTTCATTCATTTTTTCTTTCATATTAAGATACTGCTCCTTAAATGAAACCTCTGAAGAACCTCCGTATTCAGAGACAACTTTTTGTGCTAAATCCTGAATAATTTTTTTCTGTTTATCAATTTCTTCTATATTAAATGCTCTTAACAGCAATTCTATCTGAGAACTTTCTATAGAACCAGAAATTTCCATCGGCGCAATAAAGCCTTCATAATTTTCTGTAGTTTCTGGAGCGCAATCTCGAGGCAAAAGTGCTGCAAAATTAGAAGCTAAGGTTACTGCATTTATCATTTTTTCTTTTTTGGCACTTCCTGTGTGGCAGGCTTTTCCTGTGAATTTTACATTTGCTGCATAAGCATTAAAACATTCACTTTCAAGTTCACCTTCATCTCCACCATCGACTGTAATTGCAAAATCGGCTTTCAGAATATTTAAAGGAACCTTATCCATTCCGTGTCCCGTTTCTTCATCCGGCGAAAACATTACTTCTATTGGACCATGAGGAATGTCTTCATAATGACGCTGAAGATAATCCAATGCGCACATAATTGCAGTAACTCCTGCTTTGTCATCTGCTCCCAAAAGTGTTGTTCCGTCTGAATGTATTATTGTATCGGCTTTACCTGTTGGAGATTCTGAAGCTGAAGGCATTGTAATTACAGGTTTAACATTTTTACCGGTAACTTCATCAACGGTATCCATGTGAGCCATTAAAAGAATCGCAGGATATTTTTTTCTTTCTTCGGCATCTTCAATATTTGAATCAATTTTTGCTACAACATAACAAAAATCTGTGAGATAAACATTTCGTGTTCCAAGGTTTCGCAATTCTTTTACAAGAATTTTTGCAAAATCCCACTGACGTTCTGTTGAAGGAAAAACTCCTTCCTCAGCTTTTTTACCATCGCTTTCTGACCAGATTTTTACATAGCGGCAAAAGCGTTCAAGCATTTTATCTTGTTCTTCTTTATTATTGTATATGTAATTCATATTTCTGGATTATAATCTTTTTGCATAGTTTTTGCAAAAGACTTCCTTAATTCTATGTATTTTTCATTTCTATACTTTTATGAAATATGATATAATATTTTAAATAACAAAAAATCTTTTTTAGCCGGAGTGCTTTTTTTGCAATGTTTTTTAGTTCTAAAAAAAATATTTTAATTATTCTTCTGATTTTATTTTCATTTACTTTGTTTGCCCAGAATAAGATAAATGCAATTGTAGGGAAAACAGATTCATCATTCTTAAATGATTATGTAAGTAAAAACTGGACTACAGAAGATGGGCTTCCGGGAATGACTGTAAACGGACTTTTGCAGGATAAAAAAGGCTATGTTTATATCTGCTCTTATGATGGACTTGTCCGTTTTGACGGCGTTGAGTTTGCAGTTTTTAATCGTGCAGTTGATGAAAAATATGATTTTGCTTCTGCCAGATCAATAATTCAGGATGCATCGGGAAATATCTGGGTTGGACACAATGATGAAGGAGTTTCCTGCTTAAAGAAAAATGGAGAAATTGTAAAATATACAATAGCAAGTGGTCTTCCTAATAATAAAGTAAATTCTATTTGTGAAGATTTTGATCACAATATATGGATAGGAACGGCTTGTGGCTTGTGTTATATAACTCCACAAAACGAGATAGTTATTCCTAACGGTGTAAAAGAACTGAAGCAGGAAAATATTCTTGTAGGAAAGCTTTACTGCGATTCAGCTGGAAGAGTGTGGGTTGCTACATCTGTTGCAAATGATATTTTTGTTTATTCAAATAAAAAGCTTGAACGCTTTACAGGAATTTCAAAAATTCAAAATCCTTGTGTTACGGAAGTTATTCAGGATCTTAGCGGAGCATTCTGGTTTGGAGTTTCACCGTCTTATGCAATTAGAATAAAAGATGGTGAAGAAACTGTTTATAATATTTCAAATCCATCAAATCCCTGTTCAGAAATAAGTTCAATACTTTCCGATTCTGTTGGAAATTACTGGGTTGGTACAGATGCCGGCGTTACAATAATTCATAACGGAGTCTTTACTTATTATGACAGACAAAATGGAATTCCTGATGACGTTATAACAAGAATGCTTGAAGATAACGAAGGAAATATCTGGATAGGATTTAATCGTGGAGGTCTTCAAAAACTCAGCCGCGGAAAATTTTTTACAGTTCCGATGGAAACAAGTGTTAATGCAATTTGCGAGGATGCAAGGCGTGAACTTACATGGATAGGAACAGATTCTGGTGTAATGTGTTATAAGAATGGAGAGTTCATAACAAATAAAGTTACAGAACTGACAAAGGGAAATCGTGTGCGCCATGTAGGCTTGTCAGATGATAATGAACTTTTGATTTCTTCATATTCTTCATATCCAGAAATTGTTGTATTGCCTGATGATACTATAAAAATCTGGACAGAAAAAGACGGAATTTCTAACAGGTGTCGCGTTTCTATTAAAACAACTTCCGGTGATTATTATGTAGGAACAACATTCGGTTTAGCAATAATTCATAAAGACGGAAATATTTCTTTTTTTACAAAAAATGAAGGTTTAGAAAATCACTACATAATGTGGATTTATGAAGATAAGAAAAATCAGATCTGGATTGGAACAAATGGTGGGGGAGTTTACGTATTAAAAGATGAAAAGATAACAGCTCATTATTCTACAGAAAATGGACTTTCTGGAAACGTAATTTTTAAAATTCTTGAATATGCAGATAATATCTGGATTGGAACAGGAACCGGACTTTCCAGATTTAATGAAGAAACAAAAACTTTTGTAACCTTTAATTCAACAAACGGGCTGGGAACAGACAGTGTTTTTCAGATGATCCCGGATTATAGTTCGACAGCCTGGATGCTTACAAATAAAGGAATTCTTTCTGTTTCTTTCCCGGAAATGAATGGGGTTACAGAAGATAATAAAATTAAACTTTCTTCTGTGCAGTATTATGGAAGTTCTGACGGTCTTGTTACAAGTGGTGTAACTTCAACTGCATATTCTCAACAGGACTCTTATGGAAGAATCTGGTTTACGCTTGTAGACGGCTTTGCAGTTTATGATCCGGTGAAGTCCGGAATAAACAGAACTTCTCCAAATGTTGATATTCAGAAAATTACAATAGATAATGAAACCTTTGATTATAATGGTGAAAAAATAGTTTTAGCTCCTTCGGCAAAACGTATCTCATTAAAATTTACAGGCTTGAGCTTTATCGCATCAGAAAAAGTCAGCTTTAGTTATAAACTGGAAGGCTTTGATGATGATTATTCAGACTGGACTCTTAACCGTTCAGTTTCTTATACAAACCTTAAGCCGGGAACTTATGAATTCAATCTTGTTTCTAAAAACAGTGATGGTGTTTCCGGAGGAAATATAACATCTGTAACAATTATAAAAAAGCCTTATCTGTGGCAGCGACCATGGTTCTGGGGAATTATTATAGCGCTTATAGTATTCTTTATAATTTTGGGTTTCAGATTAAATGTTTTGAAATTCGAAAGAGAAGCAAAAGAAGAAAAAGATTTTAAAAATGCGATTATTGGTGCATTTGCAAACTGCGTAGATGGAAAAGATAATTATACAAACGGTCATTCTCAGCGGGTTGCTGATTATACAAAAATGCTTGCAACCGAACTTGGAGAAAACGATTCAACAATAGAAAAGTATTATAACATTGCGCTTTTGCATGACATTGGAAAAATCGGAGTTCCGGATTCAATTTTGCAAAAACCAGGAAAGCTTACTGATGAAGAATTTTCTGTAATGAAGAGTCATGCTCAGCGGGGATATGAAATTCTAAAGGATATTAAGCTTCAGGAAGATCTTGCAGAAGGAGCTCATTATCATCATGAACGTTATGATGGAAAAGGATATCCTGATGGACTTGTTGGAGAGAATATTCCATGGGTTGCAAGAATTATTGCAGTTGCAGATACCTTTGATGCAATGAGCTCTACAAGACCATACAGAAAGAAAATGGAGCTTTCTTATATAGAAGAAGAAATTCAACGCTGCTCGGGAACTCAGTTTGATCCAAAAGTTGTAGATGCCTTTATGCGGCTTTACAAAAAAGGTGCGTTTGATTATTTAAAATAAATTTTCATTCAATAATATTATTGAACTGATATTCATATATTTCTATCAGGCGCCGAAAAAAAAATGTAAAATTCTCATTTTCTAACTTGTGAATTTCTTTACAAAACTAATGAATTTTATACAAGATTTATAATAGCTCCGGTTATATATTATTTATAACAGGATCAAAAAAAAATGGATATTTATAATACAAGAGCAAATGGAATTTTAATGCACATATCTTCACTTCCGGGAAAATTTGGAATTGGAACGCTTGGAGAAAATGCATATAAATTTGTTGATTTTTTAAAGGAAGGAAAGCAGACTTACTGGCAGATTCTTCCAGTCTGTCCTACGAGTTACGGAGATTCACCTTATCAGAGTTTTTCTACTTTTGCAGGAAATCCATATTTTATAGATTTAGAAATTCTTAAAAGTCAGGGATATCTGGAAGAAAAGGATTATATAAATATAGATTGGGGTGGAACAGAAAACTGTGTTGATTACGGGACATTGTATATTGAACGTAATAAAGTTTTTAAAAAAATTCAGAAGAATTTTGAAAATAATATTCCCGTAGATTTTGAAGAATTTTGTAATAAAAATAATTTCTGGCTCGAAGATTTCTCACTTTTTATGGCAATAAAAGATAGTTTTGATGGAAAAGCTTTTACCCGATGGCCGTCTTCTTTTATAAAGCGGGAAGCTTCGGCAATCGAAAAATTCAGAAAAGAAAATGAATCAAAAATTTTCTATTATAAAATGCTCCAGTATCTTTTTTTTAAGCAGTGGTATGAATTAAAAAATTACGCAAATAAAAATGGAATTTATATCATTGGTGATATTCCTATTTACGTGGCAGCAGACAGCAGTGATGTATGGACAAATCCTCAGAATTTTTATCTGGACGAAAATAACATTCCTGTAGAAGTTGCCGGTTGTCCTCCAGACGGATTTTCAGCAGACGGACAGCTATGGGGGAATCCGGTTTATAACTGGACATTTATGGAGAAGGATGGATATTCCTGGTGGAAAAAAAGAATAAGTGAAAGCTTAAAAATTTATGATGTAATCCGTATAGATCATTTTCGTGGTTTTGATTCATTTTACACAATTAAATACGGGGCAGAAAATGCAAAAATAGGAAAGTGGAATGAGGGACCCGGTATAAAATTTTTCAATGAACTTAAAAAAGATTTCGGGGCTCTTCAGATTATAGCAGAAGATTTAGGTTTTCTTACGGACAGCGTTAAAAAACTCTTGAACGATTCAGGTTTTCCCGGAATGAAAGTTCTTCAGTTTGCTTTTGATTCAAGAGAGACAAGCGATTATCTGCCATTCAGATATACAAGAAATTGTGTTGTTTATACCGGCACTCATGATAATGATACAATTTGTGGTTGGGAAAAATCTGCTGCTAAGTCTGATGTTAATTATGCACGGGAATTTCTTTTGTGTGAGGGAAATGATCTTTGTAAAAAAATGATGCTTGCCGCAATGTCCAGTTCTGCAAATACCTGCATATTAACTCTTCAGGACTTAATAGGACTTGGTTCTGAAGGAAGAATGAATGTTCCTTCTACTGTTGGAACAAACTGGAAATGGCGTGCAAAACAGAATGAGCTCGTTCCGGAAATTTCTGAGTTCTTAAAAAAATATACAAAAATATTTGGAAGATAGAGGAGGGTCGGGCTGGCAAAATGCCAGCCCGGCGCTACGTTACGCACTTCGCTGGCGCTCATTCCCAAACGTCATAGCCGTTTGGGAACTTCGGTGCTTCACATCGCTACCCCGGTTTTAACCAAATAATAAGATACAAAAAAAAGAAAAAAAGTTTAAAAAAAAGGAAAATTGGTATTGACAGTTTTATGAGAGAAGTATATATTATTCCTCACCGTCGCAACACAGCACGGTGCTTCTTTGACATGACAAGGGAAGGAAATGAA
>JAQXNX010000026.1 GCA_029098225.1 Spirochaetales bacterium
AGGAATTGAGAAAAATAAAGTTGTAAAAGATTTAGTAATTGAAACTCTGAATGAAAATGGAATTCCTGTAAAAGATATTTTTGCAAGGGTAGACATGATGCCCATTCCTGAATATGAGATTCCTGCTTCACTTCCTGAAGCTTATAAAAAAGTCCTGCGGGCTAATAAAAAAAAGGTTCCGGTAATAAAACTTATATATGAAAAATTTGAAGTAAGTTATGAAGAAGAATCAGAGGGTGTAAAAAAATTAGTACAAATGCTTGGCCCTGTAATTAATATAATTGTTGATGACCGTATTTTAATTTGCGATGAAATGGAATGCTTCCTGCATCCTGCAGTTATCCGTTATCTGTTTAATTTATTCACAAAACAAAATTTAAGAAAGGCTCAGCTTATTACAACAACCCACAGCCTTGATTTTATTGACAACAAGATTTTACGCAGGGATCAGATCTGGCTTACAGATAATAATAACAGTGAACGTTCAACAAGAATGTACAGGCTGTCGGATATTAAAGGAGTTAGAAAAGACGAGAACCTCAGAAAAATGTATTTGAGCGGAGAGTATGGGATGGGGTGATTTCTACAAATACATGAAAACTGTTTTTTGCTTATTTTTTCAAATACTTAGTACCACGACCTTTTCCAATTGTTGTGATTATTCCACTCTTTACCATCTTTCCTAAAACTGCTTCTACAGTTGTAGGACTAATATCAGGCAAAAGTTTACAAATCTCTGCCTTAGAAATTGGCAACAAGGAATTCAATACAGTGCTTTCAATTCTGCTTGTTTTAGTAATCTTATTTGAATTAACAGCAGCAAAACGTTTATCAAGCTCCTGATAACATTCATACAAAGTGCTTAGGAAATTCTGCATGAATGGAAAATAATTATTTTTGCTTTCATGCCAGTTTTCAGAAGATTCTTTCAAAGCCTGGTAGTACCAGCCTTTATTTTTATTAATCTGCTCTTCAAAAGAAATATATTTTCCAACATCAAAACCATTCTTATACAATAAAAGTAAAGATAAAAGCCTGGACATTCTTCCGTTTCCATCTCTAAACGGATGAATGCATAAAAAGTCCAGAATTACACAAGGAATTAAAAGCAAAGTATTTATATTTGAATCAGAGCTTGCTTCCATAAAAGCAAGAAAAAGCTGTTCCATTGCAGCCTTAGTTTCTTCTGCCGTAACAGGAGCAAAACGAACCTTTTTATTTCCCTGAGAATCAATTTCAAGAATTACATTGTCATCAGTTTTATACTGTCCGCCAAAGTTATAATCAGTTGCAGAGAGCATAGTTCTATGCAAAGACAAAACTGTATTCTCATTAAACTGGATATTCTGATGTCCTGTATGAATTATATTAAGTGCATCACGGTAGCCCAAAATCTCTTCTTCATTATGATTAAGCGGTGCGCTGTTCTGCTGCACAATCTGTACAATTCTTTCATCAGTTGTAACAATACCTTCAATTTCGTTTGATGATTTTACCGATTGAATTTTTGCAATTTTTTCAAGTTCTGTAAAAACCTTTTGAAAGTCGTTCTTTCTAAACTGAGAAGCCATTTTTAATGATGAAATTGATGCCGTAACATTTACCAGGCCAGAAGGCAGCATTCCGTTATTTAAAAATGAATAGTCAAATTTATGCATATTATCATTCCTTATCTGCATATAAATTATAAAATTATATGCAGATAAAAGCAAGTTATATGCACATAATTTTATAATTTATATGCAGTTTTACTGATATATTGTACAAGTATGGAAAATTTGTTTACTCTTTGGTCGGTGAACATGCTTATTATTGTACTTGACCGACCAAAAGTCTGAGTTTATAATGATTTTATGGTCGGTAGAAAACAAGAAACACAAGAACTGAATAACATTTTTAACTCAGGCAAGGCAGAACTGGTTGCCATATATGGCCGCAGACGTGTCGGTAAGACATATCTTGTTGACGAGACATTCAAAAACAGAATCACGTTCCGTCATGCAGGTTTGTCTCCCGTTGAAGAAGGCTCTAAAGAAGGCAATACTCTAAAAAAACAGCTGGAACACTTTTATTTTTCTCTACAACTTCACGGAATGCAAAAATCTCACAGACCTCAGACCTGGCTTGAAGCATTCTTTATGCTGGAGCAGCTTTTACTGTCAAAAGATAACGGAGAACGTCAGGTCGTTTTTCTTGATGAACTTCCATGGCTTGACACTCCCGGATCTGGTTTTATTACTGCATTCGAAGGCTTCTGGAATACCTGGGCCTGTCACCGCTCAAATATCATGGTTATAGTCTGCGGTAGCGCCAATTCCTGGATTTTAGACAAACTGATTAATAATCATGGCGGACTTTATAACCGGGTTACTCATGAACTTAAACTTGAGCCATTTTCCCTTGCCGAATGCAAGGAATTCTTCAAATCCAATAATCTCGTTATTTCTGATTACGACATAGTTCAAAGCTATATGATTTTCGGCGGTATTCCATTTTACCTTGGATATTTTGAACGTGGCTTAAGTCTGGCTCAGAATGTAGATAAACTTCTGTTTCTTTCAAATGCAAAACTAAAGGATGAATACAACAGGCTTTTCGAATCAGGCTTCAAAAATCCGGAGGTAATGAAATCAATTGTAAATCTTTTGAGCCAGCTTAATGCTGGCTTTACACGAAGAGAAATTGTTGAAAAACTAAAGATTACGGATAGCGGACATCTTTCAAAGTATCTAAAAGCTCTTATTGCAAGTGACTTTGTTATTGAATATGTTCCATTCGGACTTGGCAAGCGAGAAACTCACTACAAGCTTGTAGATTCCTTCTGTAAATTCTGGCTTAAGTTTGTAAAGGAAAAAGAAAACTTGGATTCTGCTTTCTGGCAGCCAAATGTTACTTCAAATCAGATTAACAGCTGGAGAGGCTTTGCATTCGAAAACGTCTGCTTTAATCATATCAAGCAGATTAAGAGCGCACTTGGAATCAGCGGAGTTATTACCAGTCATTCTGCCTGGTCAAAACGCCCTGACGAAACCGACGAAAAAGGAGCCCAAATAGATTTGATAATAGACCGCAGAGATAATGTAGTAAACATGTGTGAAATGAAATTCTATAGCGAAGAGTTCTCCGTTAGTAAAGATTATCACGAAACTCTGGTCAAACGTCAGAAGCTTTTAAGTACAATGATTTCAAAGAAATCTGTTGTTCACGGAACTTTAATTACAACCTATGGCCTGACTTATAACGAATACTCCGGTGATTTCATCAGTACAATCACAATGGAAGATTTATTCAAGGACTAATTCTGGAAATCGTTACACTCAGTTTTTGATACAGGTGAACCTTTTCTCGTGGATTAATCAATCCTTATTATTTGATGAAGAAGAAGATTATATTCTGAAAAGTCCTATGAAGCGAATTCATCGGATAAAAACTCCAATAGAAATAAAGCCTGCATTTTCTGAAGAACAGATTGAACTTATCAGAAAAAATGCATCAGTCGTACGTGTATTGTTTTAGGAAAAGGCGATAAACAAAGGGAAACATATTTTGATGTACGGACAAAAATAGAATTAAAAAATTTGCAATTATAGAATTCTCATGTTAGAATAAAGGTATAATTAATTAAGGAATTAAAAAAGTTCACAATTATGCAATATTCAACATTTGATGCATTAACTGTATCTAATGCATTACGTAAGTTATTTTTTTCTATAATTATAATTTTTCAAATAACATGTGTGGCGATAGCTCAGAATGGTTCTGCTAAAAACAATGCTGAAAGCAGTACTTATGATACATTTGAATTTGTAAATCAGGAAATACGGGATATTGTTTATATACTTTCTCTTAGAAGCGGAAAGTCAATTATCTGTGATGATACGGTAAGCGGAAAAGGAAATTTCCTATATGTTGCTTCCGATAACGAAAAAGATTTTGAAGACGCTTTTGATGCCTTCCTTTATTCAAACAAACTGCTTGTAACTAAAAAAGAAAATTTATGGACTGTTTCTAAAATAAAAATCGAAATTATTGAAGACGGAAAAATTAACCTGCAGAGTTACGACAGTACGCCTTCCTCTGTTTTTGAAAAGCTTTCGGAAAAAACTGGAAAATCAATTATTTACGAAACTCTTCCAATGCAGAAAATTTCCCTTCATATACAGAATAAGAGTGTTTCCGAAATTGTAAGCCTTATTCTGCAGCCCTATTCCGATTATTCAGTTAACGAAACTTCCGGTGGAGTGCAGATTCTTCGTAAGAAAGGCAGCACGAGTGCGACCATTCAGAATAATTCAGATTCAGAAGAAAGTGTGTGCAACATAAATTATGCAGGCGGGAAATATGATGTCGTTATAAAATATACAAAAATATCTGAAGTCCTTCAGAAAATATTTTTTTATTGCGGTGAGTCTTATTCTGATTTCCTTCAGAACGATGAAAAAATCAAATCACTTTCTTTTGAATCAAAATCTCTTGAAGAGACTTTAATTCTTGTTCTGGAACAGATAAATGCAGAACCTGTTTATGCTCAGGGAATATGGTATATCTTTCCCAAAAATAATAAAACAAACTCAGAATCAGTTCTTGCGCGTATAAGAAACTGGAATACTCTCAGCTTAAAGAATCTTACATCTGCAAAAATAATTCCATTTATAACTTCAAGATGGCAGGGAATATCGGTTCTGGAACTTTCTTCCTCCTGTATAGCACTTTATTCTACACAGGAAGAATTTGAAAGTATAAAAAATGAAATTAAAAAAATTAATGACAGTTCAGAAATAAGCGTAATAAAATTAAAATATATAAAAACTGGAGAACTGATAAATGTGTTACCTCCGCTTTTTTCTAAAGAAGAAATTTCTGATACAGGAACTGGTAATTCTTTTTTCTTTACCGGCAGTACAGAAAAGAAGGAAAAACTTGTTGAACTTTTAAGCGAAATTGATGTTCCTAAAAAACTTGTCCGTTATGATTTGTTAATAATTCAGTATGAAAAAAGCTCGAATCTTTCCTGGGGTGCTTCCACTTCTGTACGGCCAACAGAAATCGGTGACAGGACTTTAATTACTGGAGAAATTGGAAACCTTCTAAATATAAACTTTGATGCTATTACGGCGTTCGGCCTTACCTTTTCAGAAAAAATAAATACAGCAATACAGAATAACGAAGCATCAGTATTTGCCGATACAACACTCTACGGTCTTTCAGGAGAAAAAATAACATTTAAGAATACAAATACCTATCGGTACAAGGATGCAGCAATAGACAGTCAGAGCGGAAAAGAATCGTTCAGTACAATCACAAGAGAAATTACTTCAGGACTTGTTTTAGAAATAGATGGATGGGTTTCTGGAGATGATATTATAACAATGCAGATAAGCACCTCTGTTTCTAAACAGGGAGTTGATGTTTCAAAGAAAAATGGGAATCCACCACCGACATCAGAAAAAAATATAACTACAAAAATAAGGGCAAAAAGTGGAGAGCCTGTAGTTTTAAGTGGACTCAGCCAGAGTGACTCTTCAAAAGGAAGCCAGGGTGTTCCTGTAGTTTCAAAAATTCCTGTTTTAGGAAATCTGTTTAAATCCAAAGACGAGTCAAATACAAAAACAGAAATGACAATTTATCTTCTTCCTCATATAGAAGAAACCTCGCAGGAAGAAGGCAATAAAAACTGGAAGGAAGCTTTGATTGAGTTTCTTAAAGCACAATCAGAATCGGCTGAAAATGTTTACGATTCGTTTACTGCCCGCTAAAGAGGAGTTTGGTTATGAGAGGAGAGATAAAAAAACTTTCTGCTGAATTCTGCGAAAAAAACGGACTTGTTGTACTACAGGAAAACAAAGAAAGTGTTGTAATAGGATATGTAGAAAAACCAGATTCTGAACTTGAGGGAAGAATAGATAGATATTTTCTTCCACAAAAAATTGTTGAATATCAGAGAATTCAAAAAGATGAATTTGATGTTCTGCTTGCACGTCTTTATTCAGGAAATTCATACAATACAGGGAAAAATTTGCAGAATGAAGATGAACATGCAATCAGAACTAATCTTGATGAAACTAGTGCTGCAAAAGCCGCTCCGGCAGTAAATCTTTTAAACAGTATTTTAAGCGAAGGAATAATGAAGAAAGCTTCTGATATTCATATAGATGTGAACAGTGAAGCAACAAAAATAAAATACAGAAAAGACGGAAAACTTTTTCTAATGCTTGAAGCAGAAAATGAAAAAGCTTTTGCAGTAATTTCAAGAATAAAGTTTCTTTCTAATCTGAATATTCTGGAACACAGAAGATGTCAGGACGGGCGTTTTGAATACAGTTATGCAGGTTTTACTTATGATATTCGTGTATCGGTAATTAACGGAATAGAAGGAGAATCTGTAGTTTTACGAATTCTTGGAGGAAATATAAAGGCACCGGAGCTTGAAGAACTAGGTTTTACAAGGAGTCAGCTTGAAACAATTAAGAAAATGATGAGTTTGGACAGCGGGCTGATTCTTGTTGCAGGACCTACAGGAAGTGGAAAAACTACAACGCTTGCCGGCATTATTACAAGGCTTGTGCGCGAGGATATAAATATAATTACGGTGGAAGATCCCGTCGAGTATAGAATAAAAGGTGTGCTTCAGGTAAATGTGGAAGAAGAAATAGGAAAAACATTTTTTGAAGTATTAAAGCGAATGCTCCGTCATGACCCGGATATTCTTATGGTTGGAGAAATTAGAGATGAACAGACTGCAGAAATGGCCTGTAGAATGGCACTTACAGGCCATCTTGTTTTTGCAAGCGTGCATACGTCCAGTTGTGAAGAAACTCCTATTCGTCTTACAGATATGGGAGTCCCATTATACATAGTTGCAGCTGTCCTTAAGGGAGTAATATCGCAAAGACTTGTAGAAAAGAAAGGAGGCGGAAGAACAGTTAAAGCTGAACTCAGGCTTTTTGAAAATAGTGATGAGGTGAGGGTTCTATGCAAAAGATAAGTTTTATTAAAACAAAAAAGGCATCCCTTACACAGTTTTTAGAACTTTTACTTTCACTTATACAAAGTGGGTTTACAGTTTCTTCTGCACTTGATGTGTTGTGCGGAGAAGAAAGTACGGCATTCTATGCAGAAAGAATTTTGAAAAAAATAGAAAGGAGCGAAAACTTTTGTATTGCACTGTGCAGTGTTTCTAAAAAATTCAGGAGTTATGAAACTATAATTTCCAGTGCAGAAGTAACTGGCGATATAACTCCAGCCTTGCAGAATATGGTGGAAGAACTTAAGGATGAAGAAGAAACAAAAAAGAATTTTATTGTGATGAGTATATATCCTGCTTTTATGATTCTTTTTGCGCTGGTATTGAGCGTACTTCTTATTGTGTATGCAGTTCCATTTATAAAAGAAATTGCAGATGTAAAAGAAGCTTCCCTTATAAAGGGAATTATATGGGCAAATATCTGGCTGTCTGTTTCTACAGCATTAATGATTTTTTTAATGAATGTATTATCAAAAAGATATGATTTTCAGTATGAGATTTTCAGGACTCTATATTATCTTTGTCTTAATAAAATAGGACTGGAAGAAGCTGTCCTCGTACTGATGAAAAAAAATAAATTCAAAGAAAAAGACATGAAAGTTCTTTCAAAATTTTTAGCAGGATTAAGAAGCGGAAAATCATTTAATGAAATCTGCCGCGAAAGTAAAAGATTTGATGTTTATACAACTGCACTTTTATCTGTTGCGCAGAACAGTGGTGATTCAGGAACAGCCTTCAGAAAAATTTTTGAAAATTACGGAAAAAAGAAAAAGACTTTAAGGGAAGGAGTTCAGCGAATAATTGAACCTTCTCTGATTGCAGTTACGGGAGTGTATATTCTTATTTTGATAATAAGTTGTGTTGTTCCGGTATTTATGAGTCTTGGAACAAAAATAATATAGAAATATTTTGTAAGCTTTGCTTGTAAAAAAGCGAAGAGCTTCAAAGGAGATATAGAAAAATGAAGAAAATAAAAAACTGGCTTAAGAAACAGACTAAGAAAACTGCCGAAGGATTTTCTTATATGGAAACACTTATCTGCATTGCAGTAATACTAATTCTTACTGTTGTGGTGGGTGTCTCTTCTATAAAAATGATAGACCGTTCAAAGAAAGCAAAGTGCTATAAGGAAATGGAGGCATTTCGCGAGGCACTGGAAGAGTATTATGCAGAATGTGGAACTTTTCCAAGCCAGGAGCAGGGACTTTTTGCTTTGTGGGAAAAGCCTGTTTTGTATCCTGTGCCTGCAGCCTGGAACGGACCTTATTTAGATACAGAGGTTCCAAAAGATCCATGGGGTAACGAATATAATTACAAGGTTCCCGGAACAAATAACCTTCCTTACGAGATTTTTTCTTACGGAAGTGATGGCGAACGTGGCGGAGAAGGAACAAAGGAAGATATCTATTCGTGGAAGCGGAGATAAAATTTGGAAACAGATCTTAAGCTGCCTTATGCAGAAGTTTACAGAATAAAAATTTCTCGAAAAGAAAAATGTACAGAAAGTTTTGTCTATAAGGAACTTTTAAAGCTGCATCCGGGGTTTTCTGAAGAAAGCCTGTGGGATTATAAGCCTTTATGCAGCAGAAAAAGTTCTGAAAAAGAAATTATTGCTGTAGTACTTGAGCGGGATTTTTATATTGAAAAAAGAGCTTTGGAAAACAACATCAGTTTTTATGTAAAAAATGAAGCAAAGAAAATTAGATTATTTTCAAAATTTAAATTCATACGCAATGGCGAAAGACGAAAGATAAGAATAATTCCGTTTGTTGTAGCTGTGGCCGCTTTTTTGTCTCTTATTATTCTTTCTTTGTTGGGTGTTAAAAATATTAAGAAACCTGCAGTTATGGAAGAAACTGTTATAGAAGTTCAGACAGAAAAGGCTATGAATGTTTTTGAACTTATAAACCACTGTGCAAAAATAATTGAGTCTCATAAAGGAATAATAAAACAGCTCTCGTTTAATGCTTTTTCTGCAAATTCAGGAAGTCTTGTTTTTTCTGTAACGGACTGCGAGCCATACAGTCTTATTAAAAATCTTAATCAGATAGAGAATATTTTGGAATGCAGTTGTGGCAGCATTTTATATAACAATGAAAAAGAAAATTTTGAAATAAAGGCAAATATTAAGTTTGCAGGTCTTATTCAAAAAACGACAGAAGAAATGGAGTTGTTCGAACTTCAAAATGAACTTACACAAATTCTTAAAGAAATTAATGTAATTCCTATTTTAAGCAGCGTAGAAAAGGGAAGCAGAAAAATAAGCTTTAAGCTTGAAGTAAAGGAAAGTGAACTTAAGATTGTTAATGAAAAGCTTGATGCTTTATTTTATGAAAGAAATCTTTTTATAACTGATTTTTTAGAAGCAAAAGGAAGCAGCTCAAATTTATATATTATAAATTTTGAGGTTATAGAGCTTGATAAAAATCAGGGGATTAAAAATATAAGTGAAGAAGAAAAGCTTTCTGAAATTTTTGAAAAGGATAAAACAGCAAAGAAAGTAGAAAATATAATTCAAAAACAAACTGAACATAAGGAAAATATTGATATAAAAAATTATAAAAAAATCGGCAGTGTTCAGAAAGACGGAAAACAGTTCTTCTATTACAGAAACGATGAAGGAAAAATAATTTTATCAGAGGATAATTATGAATAAAAAAGTTTTTAAAAATGTAATCAGGAAAGAAAAGTTTATTCTGACTGTGTCAGCTCTTCTTTTTACCTGGCTGGTATTTTCAGGCTGTGCTGCAACTCCAAAAAGCCAGGAAAAAATCGAATTGAACGGAATGATTTACGACACGCAGAACAGACCTGTCGTAAACTATGATATTTACATAGACGGAAAATATGAATGTACAAGCGACATTGGAGGAAGATTTCTTATTAAAAATATAAAAACGGGCGAACATGATTTTTATGGAACAGGAGCTGGTTATCTTAATATACAGGAAAAAATCAGCGTGAGAGATAAGCTTCAGATTATATATTTGAGAGTTTCTTCTGTTGAGACAAAATTTTCTGAAGCCTATGAGTTTTTAAAAGAAGGAGAGCTTAATAAGGCTGAAGAATGTGTACAAGAGGTACTTGAATGCTATGAAGAAAATATTGATGCCTTGTATTTTATGTGTGTAATAAACTATCTGAAGGGAAATAAGGAAGAGGCAGATAATTATTTTTTGAAAATAAAAAATAAGGAAGGAAGCGGACGCTATGAAAAAGAACTTGAAAAAATCATTTATAACTAAAGCATCAGCGTATGTATTTATATGCGTTATATTAAATGTTCTGACTTCGTGTTCCCAGAATGTCATGGAAGTCCAGAGTAATTCCGGAGGTTCTTCTCCAAAATTTTCTATAACAGAGCCTGTTTATAAAACTAATGCAGAAGATTCACGTTGTACAATAGGAGGTGTGTATTTTGACTTTTACAACAAGGCTTCCAGTGATGTAGTTTTTATGGAAGTTCGCTTGAACGTGTATGATAAAAAGACAAGAAAAAACGCCTTTACAGGACACGGAACAATTGTTAGTGGAAATGCGTGTCAGATAAAGAGCGGAGCAAAAAAGAATATGTGCGTTCCTCTGGATGAATTTATTACGGTAATTTCTGATGCAGGGTATTTAATAGATCAGTTTTTCATAAGCCGCATAGAGTATTCAGACGGAAGTGTTTATAAGGATATTTTTGGGACTTATGCTGCATCCGGTGGAGAGTAAAAATGAAAAAGCTTAATTTGTTTTTTTTATTGTTTTTATCTGTAATTATTCTTTCTGCCTGTGGTAATGCAATTACTTATGGGACCTTACTTGATGAAAATGAGCCGGAAAAAAAGCTTACTCTTATGGTTTATATGGCTGCAGATAACGATCTTGAAGCTTATGCAGTAGAAAACCTTAAACAGATGGAACAGGCATCTTTTAATGATGTAAATGTACTTGTTCTGTTTGACCGGGCAGAAGGTTATGATGAAACAAACGGAAACTGGACCGATACAAGACTTTTTGAAGTTCAGCATGACAGTTCAAACGGAATAGATATAATTTCTAAAAGACTTTCGTGTCCATCTCTCGGATTATCTGCTGACAATGCAACTGAGCTTGATATGGCTAAGCCTATGGTTCTTATGAACTTTATTCAGTTCTGCAAAACAAATTATAAGGCAGAAAAATATGCGCTGATAATCTGGGGACACGGAACTGGCTGGAGAGCATTTGCTGTTGATGACAGAACTGACAGTTACATGGGCGTTCAGGAACTAGGAAATTCTGTGCGTGGAGAAGGTCTTTGCGTAATCGGCTTTGATACCTGCTTTGGCGGAGTAATGGAAAATGTTTATGAGTTAAAGGATTGTGCAGAGTATACGGTTGCCAGTCCATGTGTTACTCCAAGTTCCGGCTGGAATTATAAGACTCTTCTTGAAAAACTCAGTAGTCAAAATGCATCCTCTCTGAATATTGCTAAGGCTATGAACCAGAGTGCTTCAAGTATTAAACCAACGATTTTTGATAACAGCAAAATGGAAAATTTAATGGAAGCTTTTGAAGATTTTTCAAAAGAGCTTTCACAGAGTATAAACAGCGCTCAGAGTAGAACTGAAGTTTATAATGCGCTGTTTTCATCAAAGTCGTACAGCCATTCAACTTATCCCTGCGATATGTTTCTGGATATTTATTCTATGGCTGCCCTTTATAAACAGAGTTCAAATGCCACACTGGCAGGTTCAGCACAGACTCTGCAAAGTGCTGTAGAACAGATTTCTTCTGAAGGAAGCAGTAAAGCAATAAGCGTACTTTTTATACCATTATCAGGAAGAAATACAGTAGCATTGGCACATTCAGAAGATTATGTAAAAGACAGCTCCAGAAGCTGGCAGTGTAAGTTCATAAAAGAAAGTGAATGGTGGGTTCCGACAAGAGAAAGAAATTCAGACAGTCTGTTGGATAAGCTGTTTTATAAAGTTTATTAAAAAAGGTGTAAGGTGAATTATGAAAAAATTATCTGGTATTTTTAGAAAAAAGCATGGAATAATATTTGCATTATTTTTGATTTTTAGTTTTCAGTTTTACAATGTCCATGCAGAGTATATATATATTGGTGCCGATGGAAAAACTTACTGGGGGCACGTGGAAGAACCATCTGGTGGAGGAGAAGAACAGAAGCCACAGAAGCCGGAAAAGCCTGAAAACAAAAATGATTCATCTGAAGAGGGAGAGAATCCTGATAAAGGAGATAATCCAGACGGTGACAATACAAGTAAAGAAAAAGAGGAAGCAGAACGAAAGCAAGCACAAATTCAAGCGCGTGTTAATAAGCTTGAAGAAATCAGAAAACAATTTGAATCAACTGGCTTGGGGAGCACTACAGAATATCAAAGCCTTCTTGATGACTTAAATATAGAAAATAATAAATTAAATGATATAAAAGAAAAAATTGCTGAATTGCAGGAGAAAGAGCAGCAGAAAAATTCCTCCAAAAAAGAAAGCCAGAACTCAGCGGAACCCGGTGACCCTGTAAAGGCAACAGAAGGAAGCTATGAACAAAGCGAAACCGATTTTACTCTTGGTTCTTCAATTGAACTTAAAGTTAACAGAAATTACAGTTCGGCAGAAAGCATAACTTCGGGCTTTGGATACGGCTGGACAACTAACCTTGACCAGAGAATTATTCTTGGCGTAGAAAAAAATGCACGACAGCTGTATGAAGCAATGCTTGAATATAATCAGAATCTGGCAGAAAGCATAGAAAATTTAAAAAGCCTGATCCTCAGGTCATACGGAATAACAAGTCCTGATACTTCACAAATAGATTCAGCTATAAGCCGAGCAGAAGAAATCGGGCGTGAACTTGAAGAGCTTGGAGAAAGCGGACGTGCAGCTGGAACTATAAGCGCTCTTGAAAGCGTAAAGCAATCGCTGGAAAGAGATTTAGAAACTTTACATGGTTATGAAAATGAACTTGAACAGAAAAAGTACGAAGCAGAATCATATTATAAAAATGTTGTAATCCGTTCAGAAAGAAATCATGCTGCAAACTGTCATGTTTTATTTACAGGAACGCCGTCTTATTATGAAGAGACCGGAGTAAATACAATAACTGTTGCAGATGAAAACGGCTATCCTCATATGATGAAGCAGACCGGAGAAGGAGAGTGGAAAGAAGAAAATGAAAAGACTTATATAAAATGTGTTTCAG
>JAQXNX010000027.1 GCA_029098225.1 Spirochaetales bacterium
CTTAAAACTATAAATCCGGATTTTTATAATTATTTTTATTACGAGTTAAATGATATTCAAGCTGTAAACCTTGCAAAATCAATGGCGACTTCAGAAAAAAAGTAATAATTTTATAGTTTTAATGAATGCTTATGAAAAAAACGTCATACTGCGACAATAATAGGAAAAAGTGAAGTCCATAGACAAAATGTACTGTACAGGTGTATTTATTTCATTAATCAAAAAACAGAAGAACAGATGAATATTCAATTTTATAAAACTAATGGAATAGATACAAAAATAAAAATTTGGTATTTTCAAAATGATTATTCTTGTGGCAAATTAATTATTGGAACTTATGATCCTTTACATAATATTTATATGTTTGAAAAATTAATAAATTTTGATTGATTGTACTCTGCATCCAGTGTTTCAGCACATCTGAAATCATTGGATATTCCCCCCCACAAATAATAATTTGCAGGGAGATAATATTATTTTAAATCCTGAAAAAGCCAATAGAGATGCAAGAAAAAAAATATGGTAGAAAATCTGCAAATTATATTCAGTTTATTCATTATGATGAGGTGGAAAAATGAAAAAGTTGAAAACAAGAATCTTAATAATTCTTATCTCTTTTCTATTCATAGGTGGATCGCAATTCATGATATCACAAACAAAATTTCAGAAAGAAGAATTAATCAATATTAATTCTGGTATTAGAATAACAGAAATTATTTCGAATTATGGAGAACCTGATGATATTGAGACTTACGGTTCTAATTACAGACATTTAACTTATAAAATTAAAAGCGATATATCATACATTTTAACTTTTTCACCAAATGGAAAACTTTTTCGACTAAGTATTAATTCTGGTAAAGGTAATCAAATCGTATTTTTTGATGAGCAATATGAAACTTTGCCAACTGATACTAGAAACATAGTAATTTTTAATACACCACTTGGACTAAAAAAAGCTGATATTATTGAAAGATTTGGTTCGCCAGATTTTACTGATGAGAGTATTAATATTTTTATATATAAGCTTTCTGATAGCATTTATTATAAACTTTGCTTTACTGAAGATGGAGTATTATGGAAGGTTCAGCATTTGAAAGATAATAAAGAGATTGTAAGTCGCTTTGATATAAGAATTTTAGATAATGAGAAATAATAAAATTTTCTTTTTCCTGACAACAAAATAACTGTTGACGTATTATAATATTGTATATACAATTAAGTATGAGGCATCCATGACTCAAATAAGTGACGATAATAGATTTGAATGGGATTCAGATAAAAACGAGAAGAATAAAATAAAACATGGACTTTCTTTTGAACAGGTACTTCCAGTTTTTGATGATCCATTCTTTTTTGAACGTTATGATAAGGAACACTCTAATAGTGAAGAAGACAGATATTTTGGGTTAGGCTGTATACAAGGACTTGTGATTGTTGCAACAGTTTATACAGAAAAATCCAGAATACGTATAATTTCAGCTAGAATGGCTTCGCCAAAAGAAGAGGAGATATACAATGAGTACTGCAAAAATATTAACAGATAAAGAAATAGCAGAGCTAAAAAAACGGCCGATAGATTTTTCTGATATTCCTGAATTGACAACAGAACAGGCAAAAGAATTATATCCAAAAAACTGGCGGCCAAGAAAACAGGCTATTTCAGCAAGAATAGATATGGATACTCTAGATTGGCTTAAAGAGCCAGGTGAAAAAGGTTATCTTCAAAGATTAAATGCTGTATTAAGATGGGCAAGAATGGAAGGTTGTCCAATTTTTTCGTTATAATATTTTCTTTTTTATGTATTTTAGCAGTTTGCATTTATTCGTTTATTCATAAAAGAAAAATCAGAGGTTGAAAAATTATTTAGAAAAACAGATGAGTATAAATCTTCAGATGAATATATAATTTATAATATATCCAATTATTGTTATCTTAAACTGTTTTTTTCTGAAGAAGGAAAACTATGGAAGGTCTCAAAAATCTATTCTGGAAAAGAATTGCAAACTCGTTTTGACTTAAGAATAAAAAAAATCCTTGCGGGATTTATCTTCTGGCTATAAAATAAATCTAAACAGTCCGTTTTGCGAGAGTTTTGGATTTTTTTTATACGGAGTTTTCTATGAATGCAAAATTAAAGAAAATTAGTGCTCTTATCGCAGTAATTGGTGTTTTTGCTGCTCTTGGACTTTTGGTATTAATTCAGGGAATTGCAAGAGGTCGTTTTAGGACACAATCCTATGCTGATATGGAAATGATAGCCCGCGTAAAAAGGGCTAATTTTGAAACTTCCATGAATGAACAGCTTACTCTTGCCCTTCAAATGGTAAAAATGCCTGCCATAAAAGAGTATATGCTTAATCCAGATGATGAAGCTCTTCGCAAGGCTGCATTTAAAGATTTAGAACCTTTTATGGAATCTTTTAAATCAAAGTCCATTTTCTGGGTTTCTGATGCAGATAAAGTGTTCTGGAGTGATATGAAGGCCAGTTATGTTGTAAATCCTGATAATCCGGATGAATACTGGTATAACATGACCTTGCATGAAACTGAAGTTTATAATTTCAATATTAACTACAATCCTTCTCTTAAACAGACAAATCTTTGGGTAAATGCTGTTATTCGTGATTCAGCAGGAAAACCAATAGGTATTGTAGGTACTGGTATTCCGCTTACAAATATGATTGATGAAATGTATGCCGGTCTGGACCCAAAAATAACTATGTATCTGTATAATGATGGCGAGGAAATTACTGGCGCATTGGATGATTCAATTGTTGAACAAAAAATGCATATTCTGGATCAAATGCCTCAGCTTGAAGCAATTGACTATAATCCGGAAGATATTTCTTTTGAGTCAATTGGTAAGGGTGAATATGTTTTTGCTGCAATTCCACTTGTAGGATGGCATCTTGTCATGCAGAAAAATTATTCTGCTTTAGATTTCTTCAATTATGGTCGTACAGCTCTTATTGCGGCCATAATTACAATTATAATTATTTTAATTCTTGCAACTCAGATTATTAATATAGTAAATTCTTTATCTATATTAAATGATGCAGTTTATGATCTTAGTTCTGGAAATGCAGATTTAACAAAGCGCGTTACTATAGGTTACAGTTCTGTATTTTCGGTTTTTAGTACGCTTGTTCAGAATGAAAATCAGTTTATTGCAAAGCTTCAGGGGATTATAGAAAAGCTTAAAGCTTCGGAAAATAATCTTAGTGTTGTTGGTGCAGATATGACTTCCAGTACGCAGAATACTGCCAGCGCAATTACGCAGATTATTTCGCACATAGATTCTGTTCATAACCATATTACAAAGCAGAGTGAAAATGTTCAGGAAACTGCTGGTGCTGTAAATGAAATTGCTTCAAATATAGGTTCGCTGGAAAAAATGATTATTCAGCAGTCGGATGGTGTAAGACAGGCTTCTACCGCTGTAGAAGAAATGATTGGAAATATTAAGTCGGTTAATGAATCTGTAGATAAAATGGCAGATTCTTTTGAACAGCTTGAACAGCAGTCTTCTTCTGGTCAGGAAAAACAGAATGCGGTAAACGAAAAAATTCTTCAGATTGAAGACAAATCAAAAATGCTTCAGGAAGCAAATCAGGCTATTGCAAGTATTGCAAGTCAAACCAACCTTCTTGCCATGAATGCTGCAATTGAGGCTGCTCATGCCGGCGAAGCAGGTAAGGGCTTTGCTGTTGTTGCAGATGAAATTCGTAAGCTTTCAGAAACTTCTACAGCTCAGTCAAAGACTATTGGTGAGCAGCTAAAGAGTATTCAGTCTTCTATTATAGAAGTTGTTTCTGGTTCTCAGGAATCAAGCCGTGCATTCCGAATTGTTTCTGATGAAATTAAAAATACAAATCACCTTGTTAATGAAATTAAGAATGCTATGTCTGAACAAAATGAAGGTTCTAAACAGGTTATAGAAACTCTGCACGTAATGACTATGAGTACAGAAGAAGTACGCAATTCTGCTCAGGAAATGATTGAAGGTAATAAGCTTATCTTTAAGAATATTGCAGATTTGCAGGAAACCTCTGGAATAATGAAGTCTAGTATGGATGAAATGGCTGTTGGTGCAAAGAAAATTAGCGATAGCGGTTCTGAACTTTCTGAAATTGCAGATAAGGTAAAAGACTCTATTAACGAAATTGGAACACAGGTAGGACAGTTTACTGTATAAAATTATGAATGCTATACGTTTTTTCTTAATAATTATTGCCTGCATTATAGGTCTGGTGCTTGTTTTTCATATTTTGCTATGGCTTTTTATGATTTTTGTGTGCCTTACAATCAGTCTTAAAAAGGAATATACAAAGCCTTCAAAATTCTATAACTGGGTTTTTGTGCTCTGGTATAGATATATGATGATTGCAGGCCGCTTAAGGGTTCATGTTTCCGGTTATGAAAAGGTTCCTCTGGCCCAAAGGTTTTTACTTGTCTCTAATCACTGTTCAAAATTCGATAATTTTATTCAGTGTGCAGTTCTTAAAAAAACTCAGCTTGCATATGTTTCTAAACCGGAAAATTTTAAAATTCCAATTGGGCGGCGTTTTATGCGCAGAGGCTTGTATCTTCCAATTGCAAGAGATAATGCCCGCGAAGGTCTAAAAACAATTCTTAAAGCTATTGAATATATAAACACAGATAAGGTTTCTGTAGGAATTTTTCCGGAAGGCAGCAGAGGTGTAGAGCTTCAGGAGTTTAAACCGGGATCTTTTAAAATTGCAGAAAAAACCCGCTGTCCTGTTGTCGTATGCTGTATGAAAGGAACCGGGAATATTCATGTAAACTGGCCGTGGAAAAAAACTGATGTTTATATGGACATTCTGGAAGTTATAGAACCTTCTGTATGGGACAAAAAAAATACGGTAGAAGTTTCTCAATATGCTCATGATATTATTTATAATGATATAAACAAAAAAACAAATATAGAAAATATGGGGTAAAAAATGATTTATGTTTTTTTTAACAGTCTTTCTAATAATGGAAAGGCAGTATCTGCAAAAGGTGAACTCGAAAAATTATTCGAGGGTAAAGAGCTTAAGTTTATTGATGTATGCACTATTAAAGATGCTGCAGAATCCTGCCAGTCTCTTAATGCTGATGATATAATTGTTGTTTCCGGTGGAGACGGAACTTTAAGCCGTTTTGTAAATGATGTTTATAAGCTTAAGCTGACAAACGAGATATATTTTTATACCTGCGGAAGCGGTAATGACTTTTTGAATGATGTTCGTGACCGCTGCGAAATAAAAGATAATCTTATTCCAATGAAGCAGTTTATGGAAAGTCTTCCTGTTGTAACTGTAAACGGTGAATCTCATTATTTTATTAATGGTATTGGTTATGGAATTGACGGTTATTGCTGCGAGGTTGCAGATAAAATCCGCGAGACTTCTGATAAGCCAATTAATTATGCCGGAATAGCAATTAAAGGAATGCTCGGAAAATTCAGCCCACGCCGCGCAACTGTAACAATAGACGGAAGCTCTGTAACATATAAAAAAGTCTGACTGGCTCCTACAATGATTGGCCGTTATATTGGCGGCGGTATGATTATCACTCCTGAGCAGGACAGATTAAATAAAGAACATGTAGTTTCTTGCTGCGTTGTTCACGATTCAAACCGTCTTAAGACACTTATTGTTTTTCCGGGCTTTTTCAAAGGCGAGCATGTTTCTCATAAGGAAATGGTAGAAATTAAAACCGGCCACGAAATAAAAGTTGAATTTGATAAACCTTGTGCGCTCCAGATAGACGGCGAAACTTTCCTTAATGTAAAATATTACACAGTAAGCTATAAATAAATTATACGCGCCGGCGCTGTAAAATTGCAGGCCGGCGCGAAACTCTTATGTCCACATTAATAAAATCACTTCTCTAAAAACATTTTTTTCTATATAATTGCATTTATGGCAACACAGCATAAACAAATAGATGCGCAGACTTTGGAAAATCTGCTTTATTTAAGTCGTTTGTCTCCGGAAAGTACAAATATGGAGACTTTAAAAAAACAGGTCGACGACATAGTCGGATATTTTGATATTCTCTCTAAGTATGATGACAGTGAAAATCCGTACGATGCATATCCGCGTACCGAAGCAGACAAGCTCCGTGGCGATACTGTTGTAGAAGGCCTTGAAATCAGCGATGTAAAGAAAGTTTCAGAAAACTTTATGGACGGATATTTCCAGGTTCCTAAGGTATTGGGAGAGGGTGCATAGGGCGTTTCCGCCCGCTTTGCGGTCGGTCGCTACGTCCGCCCTTCGCTGGCGCTCACCGTCCTCGTAAACTGCGGTCGGCTGCTTTGCAGGGGCTCCCATCGCTAACGCAATTGTTCAGGAGAATACTATGTTTTATACAATTAAAGATACAAGAGACGCACTTATAAAAGGTGAAGTTACCAGCGAAAAATTAGTTCGCGACGCAATAGAAACTTTCAATAAAGACAAGAGCGCGCCAATTCCACTCAACGCATTCATCGAAATGTATGAGGATGCTGCAGAAAAAGCCGCTGCTGCCGACAAGGAAATTTCTGCTGCACGTGCTTCTGGCGCTGCTGCCCTCGATAAGCTTTTTGAAGAAAAACCACTTCTTGGAATTCCATTTGCAAATAAAGACAATATCAACTCAAAAGGACACCGCCTTACCTGTGCTTCTAAGATTCTCGAAGGCTATGTAGCCCCATACAACGCAACTGTAATTGACCGTCTGGAAAAGGCCGGCGCAATTGCTCTTGGCCGCTGTAATCAGGATGAGTTTGCCATGGGTTCTTCTACAGAATATTCAAGCTATGGCCCGACACGTAACCCGATTAACCGCGAGTTTGTATCAGGCGGTTCTTCTGGTGGTTCAGCTGCCGCTGTTGCTGCTAACCAGGCTCTTTTTGGTCTTGGTACAGAAACCGGTGGTTCAGTTCGTCTTCCTGCCAGCTACTGTGGAATCTACGGTCTTAAGCCAACTTACGGTGTATTGAGCCGCTGGGGTGTTGTAGCTTACGGTTCATCTCTGGATCAGGTTGGTATTCTCGGTCACACTCCAGCAGATATCGCAGAGCCTCTTTCCCTTATGTGTGGTGTAGATTTTTATGATGATACATCTGCTGATTTACCGGAAGGTAAATCTTTGAATAAACTCGAGGCTTTGAGCGATTCAGAGTTCAAGGCACTTAAAATTGCAATTCCAAAGCAGTTCCTTAAGACAGAAGGCGCTGACCCTGATGTAGTAAAATGCTTTGAAGAAACCCGCAAATGGTTCACAGATAAGGGAGCAAGCGTAGAAGAAGTTGACCTTCCAATCCTTGATGCTTCAATTGCCGCTTACTATGTAATTGCTCTTTCAGAAGCTGCTTCTAACCTCAGCCGCTTTGACGGTATCCGCTATGGCCGCCGCGTAGATGATGGTCAGGGTTATGATGAGCTTTATGTAAAAACCCGCTCAGAAGGCTTTGGTCCGGAAGTAAAGCGCCGTATTGTAATTGGAAACTATGTTCTTTCAGAGCAGTTCTCAGGAGATACTTATAAAAAAGGTATGACAGTTCGTGCCCGCATTCAGCGCGAGGTTGCAGCCGTATTTGAAAAGTACGATATAATTTTGTGTCCAACCTGTCCTACAGCAGCTTTCAAGCTTGGTTCAAAGGTTGATAATCCTCTTGAGATGTACCTTTCAGACCTTTATACAACCTTTGTAAACCTTGCCCGTATTCCTTCAATCAATGTTCCGGCCGGACGCACAAGTGCAGACAATATGCCGATTGGTATGCAGTTTGCCGGTGCTATGTTCAGTGAAAAGAAAATCTTGAGACTGGCGCAGAACTGGGAATGCGAGCACCCTGCAGCTGGTATTCCTGTTAAACAGTAATTCTGGTGCTCGCTGCAGTTTTGCCTTGAGCAAAACTGCTAAAAACAATTCTAATTTTGTGGTATACCAGTGAACGAATAATTCAATGCTCATCACCAGTTTTGCTTGGTGCAAAACTGGTGAAAACTTTATTTTTTTTCGATAATCCTAAACCGGCCCGCTGACGCAGCCCGGTTTTTAACGGATTTGCTATTTTAGGCTTACTTAACCTTCATTTCAAATACACCATCCCACTTCTTTGGAGGTGGGTTTGTTTTAAAGTGGGAGATTCTGTCAAGGAATACTACAGACGGCATGTCCTGATACTTTTCGTTACATAGCTGGAACATTTCTTCGGCCTTATCCCAGGATTGCTTGCGGTAAGCTTCCAATCCTTTTTCGAACAAATCTTTTATTTCAAAAAGCTTGTCTACTGCTGCTGCTTTAGTCTGAAGAATTTCATAAATACGGACAGGCTCGTTTTTTCCTTTTACTTTAATAAAATCAAGTTCGCGGCAAACAAAGGAATCTTTAAGCTTATCAAAAACAGCTTCTGTAATTATTGCCTTTGAACCGTAAGCTTTATTTGCACCTTCAAGGCGGGCAGCAAGATTAACAGTATCACCGATAGAAGTAAAGTCCATACGGCTGCGGGCTCCAACAGAACCAAATACGACTTTTCCTGTATTAATTCCAATTCCCATAGAAATATAATCAGAGCCGTCTGCAAGAGCCTGCTGCTGCTGTGCGCGCATTGCTGCACGAATTTCCATGGCAGCTTTACATGCATTATATTCCTTTTTAGGGCCAGCAAAGAAAGCCATCATTTCATCTCCAACAAACTTATCAATATCACCGCCGTTGTTCAAAATAATTTCTGTTTCAATATCAAGATAATGATTCAAAATTTCTACAACATCCTTTGGCTGTTTACCTTCGCAAAGAGTAGTAAAGCCACGGATATCTGTAAACAAAAAGCACAGCTCACGCGAAGTTGTAGATTTTTTAATATCCTTGTCTGCTGCCTGAAGAGTAGAGAAAGAAATATATGGAATTATTCCACGAATAATTCCAACCATGTTTTTAATTTCTTTGGAAAGATCTTTTGTTTCATCATGAGTTTTTATGGAATCTATAAAGGTAAGCTGTTCTGCAGAAATTTTTGAGTTTCCGTCGAGAATCTCTTCCAGTGTATTAGAAGACTTACGAACGTTAGTTTTAAGATATAAAAGTGGATTTGTAATAAAGTCAGCAATAAGAAGTGAAAAAATAATTGCTATGTAAAGGAACATTACAACCATTGTATAAACATAAATTTTTACATGGAAATAAGAACGCATAAGGATTTCTGTTTTGTAAGTTACAATAGAGAATCCTACAAGCTTAAAGCCTGCTTTACGTGTAAAAGAAACCGGATAAATATATTTGCATAAATCTCCGTCTAAAACCGGCTGCTTTTTATAATTTCCGTTCATAAAGTTTGTAAAATATTCACGAGCTTTTTCTGCACTGATTTTTTTCTCTGTATCAGGAATTTCTTTTACGTGGCCTGTTGCAGTTGTATAAGAGAATACATCGTATTCCGGCCAGTTAATTTTTTCAATTGTGAGTTCACTTTCATCTTCATTAGGAACAAAAGAAACTTTATCACCTTCTTTCTGGAAAATGATATTTCCCGGAACACTTGCTGTAATAATATCAATTCGTTCAAAAGGACAGTCTGCGTAGCTGTTGGCTTCTTTTTGCTGTGTAAAGTACGGTGCAATTTTTTCGTATTTTCCGTCTGCAGAATCATATACGGTTGAAGTCTGTTCTGCCTGAGAACGTCCAACATCGCTGACTGCTTCTGTAAACATTTTGTTGTAACTTCGCAGAATAAGAATTGTAAAAATTACCATAATAACGGCAATAACACTTATGATTGTAAGTGTAAGTTTTGTCTTAATGGAAATTTTAGTTTTCTGTTTTGATTCAGCCTGAATTTTTTTGTATTCAGCAAATTCAGGATTCATTTCGCGCAAAAATAGAATTCCAAAAATGGACATTAACGCATGAGAAATAAATGCGGCACCAAAAGAAACGTAAACTGTGACCGGCAAATGGAGGAACCAGCGCCAGCAGTTAGCAAAAATTATAAGGCAGGTAACCGAACAGAACAGGTAGAAAGTAAGGCTTATGTATGTAAGCACATAAAGAACTGTATTTACTTTGCCTTTAATAAAAAGCGAAATTAAAAGAAATAATCCTGTAAATGGTACAAAGTAAATCATAAAGTATACAAGATGTAGAGCAGTTTCCTGAATTGAAGAGGCCTGTGTAAATGGAAGCTGATAAGGATAAATAAGATTTGCTGTGCTTTCTGAATTACCAAGGCTTATGCTTTCCATTCCCATAGGAAGTAAAAAAAGTGCAATCATCATTGCAGCAGGAATAATTCTGCAAAAAAAGAAGAAGAACTTTTTTGAATTAAATTTGAATTTTCCTTTTATTGATATTTTAGATTTTTTTGCTTTTGATGCTTTGTTTTTCATTTTAAGAATCCAGATTATTAGAATTTTATGAACAATATTCTATATTATATATATGAAAATTTCTAGCGCCGGATAATTTTACTGTCAGCTATGCAGATATTTATACATGCTTTTGCCGGGGATTTTATATTTGAGGGAAATATATTATTGTGTATAAAACATTTCACATTTAAAATAACTTTATTCATGCGCAAATGCTAACAAGGAGAAATGAAATGAAAAAGAATTTTGGCAAAAAAACTTATGTTTATCCAATGCCGGTTTTTATTATTGCTACTTATGATGAAAATAATAATCCTGATGCTATGAATGCAGCTTGGGGTGGAATTCATGATGATAATCAGATTGCAATTTGTATTTCGCCGGAGCATAAAACTGCTAAAAATTTAATTCTAAAAAAAGCTTTTACAGTAAGCATGGCAGATGCCGCTCATGTAAAGGAATGTGATTATTTAGGAATTGCTTCTGGAAATAAAGAAAGTCAGAAAATTAAGAAGGCTGGTTTTACTGTTACAAAATCTGAATTTGTAGATGCTCCGGTAATTAATGAACTTCCTATGTGTCTTGAATGTGAGCTTGTAAGTTATGATGTTACAACCGGCTGTATGGTTGGAAATATTATAAACATTTCTGCCGAAGAAAGTGTATTAACCGATGGTGAAATTGATGTTAATAAATTAAAGCCAATTACTTACGATTCAGTAAAGCACAAATATATAGTTTTGGGAGAAGCTGTAGGCAATGCCTTCTCTGATGGAAAAGCATTGCTTTAATCAGGTTAGTTTAAGAATCAATAGCAGAAAACTGCAGTAGTAAAAGGCGGAATAGAAATTGTTCCGTCTTTATTTTTTGTAACTGGATTTGTGAAGAAAGCTGGCTCAGATGAAAATTCTGATCCTATTAAAATTGTTTCTGTTTGTGCAGAAACATTATGAATTACAAGCGCACCAGAATTTTCATTTTTCATAATCCAGGAACTTATTGAACTGTTTTCTATATCGTAAGGTTCAAGTTTACCATTAAAGGCACTGCAGGAATTTCTGAAGTTTATAAGTTTTTTATAATAATTATATAGAGAGTTTTTATCTTTTGACTGTTCTTTAAGGCTTACAGTTTTTTTATTGTAAATACAATCTTCTTCATTTGCCCATGTTGTCTGAAATTGATCTTTTCCACCCCACAAAAATGGAGTGCGTTTTGTTTCGTCTTTTGTACCACTCATCATTCCAATTTCTTCGCCATAGTAAACAAAAGGAATTCCCTGTGTAAGAATATACATTCCTGCAGCTAGTTTTAATTCAGCAGCATTTCCGCGGAGATTTCCTGCAATGCGGCTTTGATCGTGATTAGTTAAAAATGGAGCATCTATAAAATCCGGATTGTAGCGTGAATAAGCTGCATAATCGTTCTGTAAAATTTTTGCAAAATTATTTGCGCCTGCTGTCTGATTTTTAATTGTATTTAAAATATAGTTGTCTCCCATGTCAAAATGGAAAACAGAGTTTAAGCCTGCAAGTGCCTGAGCACGAATACTTGTTGTGTCCCATACTTCTGCAACACTAAAATTCTGCGGATTAATTTCTTCAAGATAATCTGTAATTTCCTTCCAGAATTCTGCAGCCGATTGGGTAGAACTAGTAAAATCATTCGGCATTTTTATTTTATCATAAACATGTCCTGCAGCATCAAAACGGAAGCCTGAAACTCCTTTATCGTTCCAGAACTTTAAAACTTTTTTTAATTCTTCTCTAAGTTCTCTGCTGTCCAGATTAAAGTCCGGCATTCCTTCATAAAATTCTCCTGCGTAAAAGTCATTGCCATATTTATTCCATAATGAATGACCCCAGACTTTTTGATTAAGATTATAGTCCTGTGCATTTCCCGTATTTGAATTTACAGGAGACTCAGAAATCCAGTGGTACCAGCTACGATGCGGATCTTCAGGATTTTTTGAATCTAAAAACCACTGGTTATTCGAAGAGGAATGATTAAAGGTTATATCAAGCATTACAGCAATTCCTCTTTCTCTGCAGGCTTTTACAAGGTTTTCAAAATCTTCCATGGTTCCGTAATCAGGATTTACCATGTAATAATTATCTACATCATAACCATGATAAGAATGAGAAGGAAAAACAGGAAGCAGCCAGATACCGGAAATTCCAAGCTCGCTAAGGTAATCAAGTTTTTGAGTAATTCCGTTAAAATCTCCTGTTCCATCTTTATCACTGTCTGCAAAGGAGCGGACAAAGAGACTGTAATAAACGCCTTGTCGCGGATTTAATTCTTTTGTAAGCTTCTGGTTTTGTAAAGAATTTCTTTTACATGCAGTAAATACAAAGAGAACAGAAAAAATAATTGCAGAATACTTAAAAACAGATTTCATTCTTTTCCACCAGTTCCTGCAAGAGACTGCAATAAAGATTTTTGTCCAAGAACAAAGAGAATTGTAAATGGAATTGCAACTAAGAGTGCACCAGCTGCAAACATTGTGAAGTGATCTGCGGCACGTCCGTTAATCATTTCGAATAATCCAACTGCAAGTGTTTTTTTGCTGTCGGTTCTAAGAACAAGTCTTGGGAAAATAAAATCCATCCATGGACCTGTAAAGCTTGTAAGCGCAAGAAATACAATCTGAGGTTTTGCTGCTGGAACTACAACCTTTAGAAAAGCTCCAAGCGGTGTTGCCCCATCGATGTATGCTGCTTCTGCTATGTCGCGGGGAACAGTATCAAAGTAACCTTTCATTAACCAGGAATTGAATGGAATACTTCCGGTTGAATAAACCAGAACAAGTCCCCAGAGTGTATTTAAAGCATTTAGCTTCCATAAAATTACATAAGTCGCAATCATTCCAATAAAGCTTGGGAACATCTGAAGAATAATCATAGAGGCCATTACAGGCTTTTTGAATGGAAATGAAAATCGGCTGAAGATATAACCACATAAGCTGCATACAACAACAGTGATTATTGTGTTAGAAGTAGCAATAATCAGAGTATTCATATACCAGTGAAAATAATTTGTCTGTGTAAAAAGTCTTGTATACTGGAACAGCGAAATTTTCTGCTTGAAAGGAACAATACTTGTAGATGCAAGCGAGTTAGATTCAGAAAAGGATGCGCTGATTGTAAATGCAAGCGGGTAGAGAACAAGAAATACCTGAATAATCAGAATTACCGTAAGGAAAAAAACTGCTACTGAAAATGAATTTGATTTTTGATTTTTTTCGTTCATTATAATTCACCATCCTTGAATGCTTTTGTGTGTGTAAAGTTGTATAAAGCAAACGGTACTAATACTATGAATACAAGAATAGAAAGTACAGATGCGAGCTGATACTGGTTTGGTGTATTCATTGTAAGTTTGTAAATCCAGGAAATCAAAAGATCTGTTGAACCTGCCTGTGTTGAAATGGTAAGGTTTTCACTTCCAAGCATAAGGTTTGGTCCACCGCTTGTAAGGAAGAAAACAGCACCAAAGTTATTTATATTTCCTGCAAACTGCATGATGAGTGCAGGTTTTAACTGATACATTACAAGAGGAAGTGTAATATGGCGGAACTGCTGCCAGCGTGAAGCTCCGTCAATCTGAGCAGCCTCGTACTGTGCCTGAGAAATTGCCGTCATGGAACTTGTTGTAAGAATCATACTGTAAGGAAAACCAATCCAGATGTTAACCAAAACTAACGTGAGCTTTGCCAGAGTCGGATTAGATAGCCATGGAATATTTTGTGTAATGATGTGACAGAATTGTAAGGTTCTGTTGATTGGTCCAAAGGTTCCGTTCAACAAGTTAGCCCATACAAACAATGAAAGCATCTGTGGAATTGCATAAGGAAGAATAAATATTGTTCTGTAGAATTTTGGGATTCTGATTCGCTTGTCTCTAAGAATTACTGCGAACATAAAACCAACAAAGAAGCACGAGAAGGTTGAAAGAACAGCCCAGATAATTGTCCACACAGCAACTCTTGCAAAGGCTTTAGGCCAGTTTCCTCCAAGATTTCTGGAGAACATTGTTTTAAAGTTATCTATTCCAACCCAGTCTACAAGATTTTTTGGTGGAATGTGGTCTGGTGAAGAATAGTTTGTAAATGCAATAAGCATAGAAAAGAGCAGAGGAATTAATGTAAAAATCGAAATCATTAAAACTGCAGGTGTAATTCCAATTGAAGGAAAAGCTTTTGTAGCAAGATGATTTCTTATTTCTTTTGAAGATGGATATTTTCCCCGCTGAATAATTAATAATGCATCTTTTTTTCCGGTTTTAATTTGAGAAATATATATAAAAATAAAGATTGCTAAAATGATTAGAGCAAAAAGTCCTTCAATCATCATAAAGATGGAATGATCCAGAAGTTTAATTGGAGTTCCCTCTGGCTTTGGACTTCCTAATGTAATGAGTCCTGCTAAAGCCGAAGGAATTGCATAATTAAAAACCGGAGTACAGCTTAAAATGATGATTACTTCTATAAGCATCATAAAAATGCCGCGAAGATATTGTTTTAAATATAAAACCTGTCCAAGTCCCATAAAACAGCAGGATGCAAATTGAGTCTTTTTTGCCAGATTACAAGGTATTGAATTAACTGTCTGATTATCCATATAAAAACCTCTTTTTTCAAAGTGAAAAAAAGCGGCCATTGCAAAGAGGAACAATTGCAATGACCGTTTATGAAATTATTTTATTTTGCAGCTTCCATTGCGGTAGCAGCAGCATTCAAATCCTGAGTTACATCATCTCCATCCCAGATTCCGCCGTAGGCACTACCCATTGCTGACCAGTATGTACCCATCTGTGGAATTGTTGGCATTGGGAATGCATAAGCAGCCTGTTCAAGAATTCCGTTAGAAAGTGGATCTGTAATTATAATATCACTTCTTGGTGGAATCTGTGCTGTAATTTCAAATCTCTTTGTAAGAGCTTCTTTAGACATAAGGAACTTTGCAAAATCTTCAGCTTCCTCTTTGTGTTCTGTATAAGCACTTACAAATGCAATTCGTACACCAGAGAATGAAGTAGCAGGTTTTCCGTCTCCAAATCCAGGAATTGTTGTAATTCCATAATTTACGCCACTCTGATTAAAGTCTGCAATCTTCCATGGTCCTGTAATAATCATAGGAGCTGTTCCTTCTACGAATGCAGAGTTACAGAAGTCATCAGAAAGGTCTGCTGAAGGAACATCTAGAATCTGGCTGCGGAGATTCTTAAAATATTCAAGACCCTTTATTGTAGCAGGAGCATTAATATTGTGCTGATTCTTATCATCGCCGTTTGGTCCAAAAAGTGAAGAACCGTAAGCAGACATGAACATATAAGAGTAATATGCGTTGCCAACACCCCATACTAAAGCATATTTATTTTTTGATTTATCATTCCAGGTTTTTGCAAAAGAGATTACTTCATCCCAGGTTTTTGGTGGATTCTGAATGATATCCTTGTTGTAGAAGAGAGCATAAGTTTCAATAGAAAGAGGATATCCGTAAAGTTTTCCTTCGTAAGTTCCTGCAACTTTAGCAGCATCTACAAAGCTGTTAATAAATGATGTGTCGGAAACTGGAAGAACGTGGCCTCCTGCTACAAGAGCTCCAACATGGTCGTGTGGTGCAACAAATACGTCTGCGCCAACTCCTGCTGGACCATCAAGTTCAATTTTTGCACGAGCATCTGGAGATGCAACCGGCTCATATACAATATCAATATTAGGATGTGATTTTTTATACTCTGCAGCAGCCCATTCCATAAATTCACGCTCTGGACCATCAGATTCCCACATCTTGAGAGTAACCTTCTTTTCTCCACAAGAACTTAATAAAACAGCCGAAAGACAAACAATTCCTGCCATTAAACCAATATGTTTTTTCATAGTACCTCCAAAAACATCATAAATCGCTGATGGTGTCGGTTCAGCAGATTCAGATGCATGATTTTTATAATTTTATTCTAGCATCATCAAAAAAAAAATCAAAAAAAAATAATCATAATTACTATTATCTTATTTTAGGTGAAAAATATTTTATAATTCGCTTTTATTTTCTACTATTATTACCCCATTTTTTGCTAAATTTATTTCTTCTGATTTTTCTTTTGCCTGAATTCCATTTTCAAATATAATTTTATTGTCTGCTGTATATTCAGAAACGTTTTGAACTGAATCTGTAAAGTTTGCAATTAACGTAAGCTTATGCTTAGAATCATCACTTGTTTTTTGAATGCAGAGAATGCGTTTATCAGCATTTTTTGAATTATCAGAAGGATAAAGAAATTCTGTCTGATATCCGCTCATCGCTGCGTAATTTTTCCTTACTTCAATAAGTCTTCTGAAGAGTTTTAAGTCTTCATCGCATTTTCCGCTTTCAATTTCGTCCCAAGGCATACATCTTCTGCAGTCAGGATCTTTTCCACCTTCCAGAAAAACTTCTGTTCCATAATAAATACATGGGCTTCCAGAAAGTGCGAACATTATTGCAAGGATCTGTATAGCTTTATCGCGGTTCTGAACTTTTGTTATAAGTCGCATAGTGTCATGGCTGTCCATAAGATTAAACATAACATGCTGCGTCTGTATAAAATAATCTGTAAGACAGCGGTTAACATCCTGTTCAAAATTCTTTACAGATTCATTTTCGTTTAATGCAAATTTGTAAATTGAGTTTTGGAGAGGATAGTTCATAATTGCATCAAATTCATTTCCTCTAAGCCATGGAATGGAATTATGCCATATTTCGCCAATAATATAAAAATCATCTTTTAAAGCGCGCATGCTTTCCTGCAATTCGCGGCAGAAATCGTGACAGACTTCATTTGCAACATCAAGGCGAAGTGCATCAATATCATATTCCTTTACCCAGTATTTACAGACGTTAATTAAATATTTGCGAACTTCTTTATTGTTAGTGTTGAATTTTGGCATATAGTCACAATATGCAAAAGCAAAGAAATTAGCTTTTTCGGCATTGTTCCCGGGTGTACCTTCAAAATTCCAGTCGTTTACCATATACCAGTCTGCATATTTTGATTTCTGCCGTTTTTTTAATACATCCTGCCAGGCAAAAAAATCCCAGCCGGAATGATTAAATACTCCATCGAGCATAATTCTTATTCCACGACGATGGGCTTCTTTTACAAGTTTTTTCATATCTTTCTTTGTTCCGAATTCCGGATCAATTGAATAATAATCGGTCGTGTCGTATTTATGCTGAGTTGTAGAACAATTGATTGGGTTTAAATAAATTCCGGTAATTCCAAGCTCTTTAAGGTAATCTAGCTTTTCTGTAATTCCTTTAAGGTTTCCGCCAAAGCACTGCTGATTATTTACTTCTTCATTTCTTTTTGCCCATGGTAGAATTTTGTCATCAGGTTTACTTTGTTTTCCTCTGCAGAATCTGGAAGGAAAAATCTGATACCAGATTGTATTTTTTGCCCAGACCGGAGTAGTACAAATGTCATTTTTATTCATCCATGGAAAAATAAAAGGATAGTATGAGTCCATGTCTGCAAGAAAATCTTTTTCACTTACAAGTCCACTTTCTCCATAAATGTAAGATTCGTCATTGCTTTGAATTTTAAAAAAATATTTGCAGCGTTTAAATTCCGGTTGAAGAGTTATTGTCCACCAGAAATGATTTTGAAGTTCTTTTTTGCCTGATATTTCTGTTGTGGTAAACTGCCAGTGAAAAGTTGAACCATCATTTTCTTTTCCCCAGTCAAAAGGATCTCCCCAGAGAATAAAAACCTTTTGAATTTCTTTTCCTGTTTTTAAATTTAGCACAAGATTGTTTTTATCGAGCGGATAACAAAAATTATCAAAAGCCCGGTGTTCTATAGCAGATAAATTAATCATAAAATCCTCGCTTTTTGTTCATTTTCTGACAAAATTCCACGGAATTAATTTTTGAAAAAATGAATGTAATAAAATCTGTTTCCAGTTGATAAACGGATTTGCAAAACCGCACGCTGGCGTGCTGCACGTTGAATTGCCTTGTAATTATATACGTTGCCGCTCCCGCGGCAGCAATTCAAAGTGCTTTTGAAATCCGTTTATCTCCTTCACACAGAAATTTTATAAATTCAATTTGTAAAATTGATTTTCGTGACAAAATTCATATTAATGTTGATTTATGGAAAAATTTAGTGTTATAATTATTTAAAAATATAATAAAAGTAACTATTATTGTTTTTTTTGCGGCATCTCTTGGCAGTTCTTTGCATGGAGGTTTATTTTGATTAATTCAAAAAAACAGGAATCTCGACAAAGAGGTTCAGTTTCTTTTCCGATGGAATATTACAAAATAGATACTTCTCTGCCAGATTATGATTTACCTTACCACTGGCATGTTGAATTTGAATTCATTCATATTCTCCGTGGTGAATATACAATTTTTGCCGGTTCAAAAGAATATGTTTTAAAAGCTGGAGATTTTTTCCTTATGTCCAGCGGAATTCTTCATGGCGACAGTGAAGGCTTCCGCGGAAATTGTATTTATGAATCGCTGGTTTTTGATCCAAACATTATGAGGATAAATAATTACCTTACAGAGCCGTTCCTTGAAAAACTGATAGACGGTGAATTCTTTTTTATTCTTCAACCAGATGAAAATAATAAGGAATTAATCAATATAATTTCTGAATTATTCAGAATTGAAAAGGTTCAGAATTCAGGATATGAATATTTTACAATTTCACATCTGTTCGAGCTTATGGCATATATCAGCGTTAATCATCTTTATGAAAAAAATGAGCATTATATGAATGAGGGAGGAAAATTAGTCTGGCTGAAATGCGTAATGAATCTTATCAAGCAGCAGTATTCTACTCAGATAACGCTTGATCAGATGGCAGACAGCGCAGGCTTTTCTCCTAAATATTTCTGCAGAATTTTTCACGAAGTAACACATTATACACCCATGGATTATCTGAACCAGTACAGAATTAACAGAGCTTCTGAAATGCTGCTGCGAACAGATGAATCTATAGAAGAAATTTCATACAATGTAGGAATAAACGACATAAGTTATTTTATTAAACTGTTTAAAAGATATAAAAACATAACACCATTAAAATACAGAAACTCAGGAATAGAAAAAAGCGAAGTCCATAAACAGCTTGAGTATCTTTAATAAAAAAAATATCGGAAATTCTAAAAACTGCAAAAGTGTAGTAAAAAAAAAGGACGCGAGTGGAATCGGGATTCAAACTGCATAGAAGGCGATGGTACAAAATTCAACGCGGTAAACGGCCTACAGAGCAAGCAATGCTTGCATCGAGCCTTCTCGGTAGTTTGAAGCACGATGCAACGGAAGTCCTTTTTTTTGGGTATAAGTTTTTTTTGAAGAAATACATTTGATATATTTGCCTATTTAGAGAAATTTCATTAAAATGATTTTATTAATTTTTAAGGAGTTTTTTCTATGGCACGTACACATTATATTGCTGGAAACTGGAAAATGAACACAACAAAGGCTGAGGCTGTTGCTTTGGCAAAGGACCTTGTTGAACAGTTGAAGGGTAAAACAAACAAATATATGATTGGTGTTCCTTTTGTATACCTCGATGCAGTTGCACAGGTTGTAAAAGGTTCAAACATCATTCTTGCAGCTCAGGACTGTGCTGCAACTGATAACGGAGCTCACACAGGTGAAGTTTCCTGCGCTATGCTCAAGGATATCGGATGCCAGTGTGTAATTCTCGGACACTCAGAACGCCGCCACGAAATTGGTGAGTCTGACGAACTTATCAACAAAAAAGTTCGCAAGGCTCTTGCAAGCGGTCTCGAAGTTGATCTTTGTATCGGTGAACTTTTGAGCGAACGCGAAGCAGGTGAGGCAGAGCAGGTTTGTGCATTCCAGCTTTCTGCAGGTCTTGCTGGTGTTACAGAAGAGCAGATGAAGAACGTAACAATCGCTTATGAACCGGTTTGGGCTATTGGTACAGGTAAAACTGCAACTCCAGATGACGCTCAGGCTATCCACAAGTTCATCCGCGGATACATTGCAAAGCTTTACAATCAGAAGGTTGCTGATGAAGTAATCATCCAGTACGGTGGATCTATGAAGGCTTCTAACGCTCCGGAACTTCTTGCACAGCCGGATATTGACGGTGGTTTGATTGGTGGAGCATCGTTGAAGGCTGAAACTTTCGTTCCTATTTGTGTATTATAAATTTAATTTAATAACCGTTTTGCGGGGGCAAAACGGCAGGCTGTGTGATTGCTCGCTTGCTCGCAATCTTAGGGCAAACCGCAGCCTGTAATATATATGCGTAAGATAGAAATTTTAGACTCTACACTACGAGATGGTGCTCAGGGTGAAGGTGTTTCATATTCTCTTCAGGACAAGATTTATATCTGTCAGGCTTTGGATGATCTTGGCGTTACATATATAGAAGCCGGGAATCCTGGTTCAAATCCTAAGGATATGGAATTTTTCCGTAAGGTTAAGAATATAAAATTCAAAAATTCAGAAATCTGCGCATTTGGTTCAACCAGAAGAAAAAATATTTCCTGCGATGAAGATGAAAATCTTCAAAGTCTGCTTAAAGCAGGAACTAAAACTGTAGTTGTTTTTGGAAAATCGTGGACACTACATGTTACCCAGATTTTAAAAACTTCTCTTCAGGAAAATCTTAATATGATCCGCCAGTCGGTAGAGTATCTCGTAAAAAAAGGTCGCAAAGTTATATACGATGCCGAACACTTTTTTACAGCTTATTATGATGATAAGGAATATGCCTTCCAGACAATTCAAGCTGCGGTAGATGGCGGCGCAAAAACAATTTGTCTTTGTGAAACAAAAGGCGGATTTTTAATTGACGAATGTCGTGCTGCAGTAACAGAAGCAATTCAGAGATTTGGCGATAAAGTTCAGATTGGAATTCATACTCATAATGATTGCGGACTTGCTGTTGCAAACAGTCTTGTTGCTGTAAAAGAAGGTGTTACTCATGTTCAGGGAGTTCTTTTAGGTTTTGGAGAAAGAACCGGAAATGCAAATCTTTCAACCTTAATTCCAGATTTGCAGCTTAAAATGGACTGCCAGTGCATTCAGCCGGAACAATTAAGTAATCTTACATCTATCTGCCACAGAATTGCCGAAATTACAAACATAAATTTAAATGCACAGTTTCCTTATGTTGGAGTAAACGCTTTCGCGCACAAAGCAGGAATGCATATTGATGCCGTATTAAAAAATCCATGGGCATATGAGCATATTTCTCCAGAAGTAGTAGGTAATTCAAGAGTTTTTTTAATGAGCGAAGTTGCCGGACGTGCAACAGTCATGGAAAAAGTGAAATCCATATTGCCGGAATTGCTTTCTGGAAATGCAGAAAAAGACAAGCTTATAATTAACAAAATAATGAAACGTGTAAAGGAACTGGAATCAGAAGGTTATCAGTTTGAAGGTGCTGACGGAAGTTTTGAATTGATGGTAAAAAAACTTACAGGCCTTTATAAACCGTTTTTCAAATTACATTATTATCAGACAAATGGTTCAAATCCTCGCCCTGAAGAAGGTGTTTGCAGCTGTGCTCAGATAAAGGTTGAAGTTGATGGAAAATTTGAAGTTACTGCAGGAGAAGGAAACGGACCTGTAAACGCTCTGGATATTGCCCTGCGACGGGCACTGCAGAAATTTTATCCTGTTGTTACCGGTTTTCACCTTATAGATTACAAGGTTAGGGTTTTAGATTCAAAACTTGCAACAGCAACTGCCGTTCGTGTAATAATTGAAAGCTCTGATGGAAAATCAAACTGGACAACAATCGGTGTTTCTTCCGACGTTATTGAAGCTTCCTGCATTGCACTTATTGATTCCTTTGAATACAAGCTTTCTAAAGAAAACATCCTCAAATAATTGTTAATAAAAACTTTTTAAAAGACAAAATGAGAAATATATGATAAAATCGATTGTATGGGTGAATCGTATATCAAAAAAAATGGATTATTATATTCTTCTGACTTGCATACAGTTTTAGGAGTAGACGATACTTCTGATGCATTTACAGGAAGAGTTCCTTTTGGTGCTCATTATATAGATGATGAAGTTTTTTCTGCATCTCCTTATGAATCAATTTCTTTGCCAGATTCAGTAAAACAGATAGGAAATGCTCTTTTTGAAAATTCACTTGCTTTGAAAAAAGTAAAATTACCATCTTCAATTACAGAACTTCCACCTTATCTTTTTAGCGGTTGTTCAGCACTTATAAAAATTACAATGCCGAATTCTCTTGAGACGCTTTCTGAAGGTCTTTTTAAAGGCTGTTCTTCTCTTGCAGATATTCCTTTTAGAGCAGGAATTAAGGTTCTTCCGGTTTCTGTCTTTGAAGGTTGTACAGGATTAAAATCTTTAATAATTCCTTCAACAGTAGAAAAAATAGAAAGCAGGGCAGTTGCAGACTGTTCAGCTCTGGAAACGGTTGTTATTCCAGGAAATATAGCAGAAATCGCTCCTGATGCATTTGCAGGCTGCAATTCAATCAGAAATATCAGAATTGACGGAGAAAGCAGCAAATTCTTTGTTGGCGAGGATGGAAATCTTTACAAGAAAGGTGCTGCTTCTGATGAGCTTATAATTCGCGTTTGTGCAGCAAAGGGTGCAGATTATTCATTCTTTAAAGAAAATGCAGATGAAATTCCTGTAGAAATTGCAGAAGATGATGAAGAACTTGATGATGATACATTCAGTGCCGAAATTGGGGCCAGCGATGAAGAATCTGATTTTATGGATATTTCAAATACTAAAGTTAAAAACGAGGTTGTTAATATGGAAGATAACAATGTAGATTCAATGCTTGCTGACATTATGGGCGAGGAAAAAGAGCGTGTTTCTGGTAGCGAATCGACAGGTGTTAGTGAAAAAGAAGCCGAAGTACTTTCTGAAGCAATGGATGTTATGTCGGAATCTCCAGCTCAATCAACTGTAGGTGCAGTAAGTAATGAAGAACTTGAAAACCTTTTTTCTAAACAGGAAGAGCAGGAGCTGGGTAAATCTGCCGAAGAAAAGAAAGATCCTAATGTAATAGATGGAAAGACAAAAATCCTTATTGATTCAGTTGCCTTTAGCCGCGTATTAAATTATAAGCCGGCCGGAGAAGTTCCAGAAGATGGAGACTTGTTTGTAATTGCAGAAAAAACAGTTACAGGCGAAAATGGAAATAAGGACTTTTCTAAAAAATTACTTGCCTGCTGTAATACTTTTGCAAGAATTCACGATTTCCAGAGAGTATTCCTGCTTGCAGGACTTCCATTTGAGAATGAAGAATTTACTCAATTTTACTTCCATTATATAAATAAGAGAAATGTTATTCTTGCCTGTCAGGCAGAAAAGCCATCTCTTCTTTCTGATTATGCAAAGAAAATCTGTGAAGAATCGCGAATCAGTCTGGACAGAAATGAATTGAATGAACAGAGAAAGAGTGCAGCTCAAAAAACAGATATGCTTATTAAACTTGTAATCAGAGATAATTATGAAGAGTGACAATGCTAAAAAAGGTGTAGAACGTGCACCTCACCGCTCATTGTTTTATGCAATGGGCTATACTGATGAAGAACTTGACCGACCTTTAGTTGGTATATGTTGTGCAAAAAATGAAATAATTCCTGGTCATATTGAACTTGACAGAATTGCTGAAGCCGTTAAGGCTGGAGTTCGTATGGCTGGCGGAACGCCTGTAGAATTTCCTGCAATCGGTGTTTGTGATGGTATTGCCATGGGACATGAAGGTATGAAATATTCCCTTGTTACCCGTGAGCTTATTGCAGATTCTATTGAGTGCATGACTAAAGCACATCAGTTTGATGCGCTTGTTATGATTCCTAACTGCGATAAAATTGTTCCAGGAATGCTTATGGCAGCAGCCCGCCTTGATTTGCCTACTGTTTTTGTAAGCGGCGGTCCTATGATGCCTGGTCACTTACCTGGAGCAGATGCTTCTAATCCATATAGTGGAAGAAATCTTTCTCTTACAGATATGTTTGAAGCCGTTGGTGCAGTTGCAAGCGGTCGTATTAACAAAGAACAGCTTCGCGAAATGGAAAGTGTTGCTTGTCCTGGCTGTGGAGCCTGTTCCGGTATGTTTACAGCAAACTCTATGAACTGTCTTACTGAGTCTATTGGACTTGGTTTGCCGGGCAATGGAACAATTCCTGCCGTAACCGGGCGTCGTATTGCTCTTGCAAAAAAAGCCGGAATGCAGGTTATGGAAATGTTTAACCGCGGAATTACAGCCCGATGCATGATGACTAAAAAGAATTTCCAGAATGCACTTGCTGCCGATATGGCACTTGGCTGTTCTTCGAATACGATGCTTCATTTACCGGCTATTGCTCATGAAGCTGGCTTGAGTATTGATTTACATGAAGTTAACGAGATTTCTAATAAAACTCCTAATTTATGTCATCTTGCTCCGGCAGGCCATACTTTTATGTGCGAGCTTGATGATGCTGGTGGTGTTCAGGCTGTTCTTGCTGAGCTTGCAAAAAAGGATCTTATTGATACCAGCCTGATGACTGTAACCGGTAAAACTATTGCAGAAAATATTAAGGGTGTAAAAAATCGTAATCCGGAAGTATTGCGTCCTATTGAGAATCCGTTTAGCGATAACGGAGGTCTGGCAATTCTTTTTGGAAATTTAGCTCCAAACGGAACTGTTGTAAAACGTTCTGCCTGCGCAAAAGAGCTTATGAAGCATACAGGTCCTGCTCGTGTATTTAATGACGAAAGCGAAGCAATGGAAGCTGTTCAAAAGCAAAAGATAAAAAGCGGTGATGTTGTAGTAATTCGTTATGAAGGTCCAAAAGGTGGTCCTGGAATGCGCGAAATGCTTGCAGTTACTGCAGCACTTGCTGGTCAGGGACTTGATAAAGAAGTTGCCCTTATTACAGATGGCCGTTTTTCTGGTGCTACCCGAGGAGCTTCTCTTGGACATTGTTCACCAGAAGCAGCAGTTGGTGGTCCTATTGCGCTTGTAGAAGAAGGTGATCAGATTACTCTTGATATAAATAACTATAAGATTACACTTGAAGTTAGCGATGAAGAACTTGAACGACGGCGGGCTGTCTGGAAGGCTCCTGAACCAAAGGTAAAAACAGGATACCTTGCGCGATATGCTAAACTCGTCAGTTCGGCAGATAAAGGTGCCATTCTTGAATAGGTGATAATCGAAAAAAGTCGCATAATTTGCGGCTTTTTTTTCTTTAACATTTTATCTTGACAAAAAGTGCAAAAAATGTCATTTTGTTTGTACGCCTTTTGGCCAAAAGAAATTTTTGACAGGGGAAAACAAATGAAAAAATATGCATTTTTATTTCCGGGACAGGGTGCACAGGTTCCGGGCATGATTAAGGATATCTGTGATGCTTATCCTGAAGCACGTGCAGTTGTAGATCAGGTAACAAAAATTACTGGCGTTGATATGCCAAAGCTTCTTTGGGAGAGTGATGCTGCAACTTTGAGCCGCAGCGACAACAGTCAGCTTGCTATTACAACTGCCTCACTTGCAGTTATGGCTGTTTTGAAGACAAAAGGTATTGAGCCAAGCGCCGCTATGGGCTTCTCTCTTGGAGAATTCCCTGCTTTGTATGCAGCAGGCGTTTTGAGCTTTGAAGATGTAATTAAAGTAGTTCGCGAGCGCGGACTTATTATGCAGGCTACCTGCGAAAATATTGCAAAGGCAAACGAAGGTCATGCACCTGGTATGACAGCTGTTCTTGGTCTTCCACCAGAAAAGGTTGAAGAGCTTGCAAACGGCATTAAAGATGCTTATGCAGCAAATCTTAACAGCCCTGTTCAGACAGTAGTAAGCGGTACAGCTGATGCTCTCGAACAGATTGAAGCAAAAGCAAAGGAAGCAGGCGCGCGCCGTGCCTTGAGACTTGCAGTAGCTGGTCCTTTCCACAGTCCTTTGATGCAGGAAGCTGCTGATAATTTTGAAAAGGCAATTGCAGGTGTTACTTTCAATAATCCAAATAAGACACTTTTCAGCAACGTTACTGGTAAAGAAGCAAAAGACGGAGCTGAAATCAAAAAGAATGCAGTTCTTCACCTTACAAATCCTGTTCGCTGGACAAGCGAAGAAGCCGTTTTGAATGATCTTATCAAGTCAAGCGGTGACGAATGGGAGCTGATTGAACCTGGTGTTGGTGCTGTTCTTACAGGTCTCTGGGGAAAATCGGGATTTGCAGAAACAGCAAACTGTGTTGCAGTTAATTCTGCAGAAAGCATTGGAAATTTATAATTTAATAAACAAAGATGTACAGGATATAAAAGATAGGATAAAAAAATCCTTATCATCCTTTCTATCTTTTATATCTTTGTAAAATTTTGATGAGGATTAATATGGAAAAAAGACGTGTTGTAATTACTGGAATGGGAGCTGTAACTCCTCTTGGAAATACTGTTGATGAGTTCTGGGCTGGAATTAAAGCTGGAAAAAGCGGAATCGGCCCAATCACTCTTTTTGATGCTTCTGTAAATAAGGTTCATTATGCTGCAGAGGTAAAAAACTTTGATCCTAGTCTTTATATGGATTCAAAGGATGCCCGCAAGATGGCCCGCTTTACTCAGCTTGGTGTTGCTGCTGCTAAGATGGCTCTTGACGATGCCGGTCTTATGGGCAATGCAGAAGTTCTTGATGAAACTGGAATTATTCTTGGTGTTGGAATTGGTGGTCTTGAAGAAACTGAAGCAGACGTTCTTGGTATGGCAAGAATGAATGGTGTAAAAACTAATCCTATGGCTATTCCAAAGCTTATTCCAAATGAAGTAGGTGGAAATATTGCAATTAACTTTGGCTTACATGGACCGGTTCAGTCAATTGCTACAGCCTGTTCTTCTGGTACAGATGCCCTTGGTGTCGCTTTTGATATGGTAAGAAGCGGCCGCCTCGATTGCTGTCTCAGCGGTGGTGCAGAAAGCACAATCTGTCAGTTCGGTGTTGTAGGCTTTGAAGTTCTTCATGCTCTTTCTACTGGTTTTGATGATGATCCTACTAAGGCAAGCCGTCCTTTTGATAAGAACCGCAATGGCTTTGTAATGGGTGAGGGCTCTGCAATTCTTATTCTTGAAGAGTATGAACATGCTAAGGCTCGTGGTGCTAAGATTTATGCTGAAATTGCAGGTTATGGTGCTTCTTGTGATGGTTATCATTTGACTGCTCCTAATCCTGATGGAATCTGCGGTTCTAAGTGTATGACACGTGCCCTCAAGGATGCCGGAATGGATCCAAGTGAGATTCAGTACTACAACGCTCACGGAACTTCTACAATGAAGAATGATTCGAGCGAAACAAATATGATTAAGATTGCCTTCGGTGAAGAAAATGCCCGCAAGCTTAAGATTTCTTCTACAAAGTCTATGCACGGTCACTGTCTTGGTGCAACTGGTGCTATTGAGGCTATGGTTTGCGTTAAGGCAATTCAGGACAGCTTTGTTCCTTGTACAAAGAACCTTGATAACGTTGACGTAGAAGGCGGCTGCGACCTCGACTACGTTCCAAACAAGGGAATTGAAATGAACATTGATGCTGCTATGTCTGCAACTTTCGGATTCGGTGGACACAACGGTGCGATTATTATTCGCAAGGTAAAATAGTTTTCAGACTGACACACTTCGTGTGCAGTCTAAACCGTTTAATCTCCCGACACCCTTCGGTTGCGGGAGAAACGAATTTCAAATCTGACGGCTTCGCCGCAGCTTAAATCATAGAGACTGTCGTTTTTTGACGGTCTTTTTTTATCCTTTTTTATTGATAGCCAAAACCTTGACAAATAGCTATTGTGCCTTTATCATCATACCAGATAACAGGAGGACGCAATGAATACAGTTCCCGTTTACGAAGCAAAAAACAAACTGCCGCTTTTTATTCATCAGGCAGAGCAGGGAAATCCCCTGGCAATTACCCGTCATAATAATGTGGTAGCTTACCTTATTTCAAAGGAAGATTTTGAAGAGTTTACTAAGGGCGGTAAAAAAGAAAAGAGTCTGGCAGAAAGAATGCAGGATCGTCGGAAAGAATATGGGCTTGAAGATGATGATTTTGATTATACCGAATATTTTGACAGCCTGCGTGAGCGAGGTTATTATGGCCGCCCGGAAGGTGACCATGTTTTTGATGGAGTGTAATCTATGATCAGACCATATTATCTTCTTGATACCAATATCATTTCTGAAATAATGAGGGCTAGTCCGGATGCAAATGTTTTGAAGAATTTTACAGAGCATGAAAAGCTTTGTGCAATTTCTTCTACTACCTGGAATGAACTTCTTTATGGTGTAAATACTATGCCCGCCGGTAAAAAACGTGATTTGATTTTCGATGATTTAGTTGACGACATTCAGGCTAACTATGAAATTATCCAGTATGATAATCACGCAGCCTGGATTCATGCTGATATCCGTTCACGGCTTAAGGAGCAGGGAATTGGCATAGATTTTCAGGATTCACAGATTGCTTCAATCGCGGTTTCAAACAATATGATTCTCGTTACCAGAAACACTAAACATTTTGAGCCTATTCAGAAGGTTTCGCCGCTTATGCTTGAGAATTGGTTTGAGTAATAAAATAGTTCAGTCGGCGCAAATCTACTACCATAGATTTGGTTAACTCCTTGACGGAGTTAACCAAATTACTATTCATTAAGAGGTGTTTATGAAAAAGTTAGTTGGTTTGCTGGCTGCACTGGTACTGGCTGGTGGAAGTATTTTTGCCGGAGATTTTTATAACGGAGATATCCAGATTCAGCTTGGTTTTGCTCTTGATAAGGCAACTGCAGAAGATATTGATGCTGCTATTAATGCAAAAGTATTTAATGGCGGAATTGAAAGCTGGCATCTTTTTAAGCCTGTTGATATGTTCAGCGTTGGTTTAATGGCTGGTTTTAATGCTGGTGTAGGAAAAACAGACCGATGGTCTACTACCTTAACGGGTTTTGGTGATACTAACAGCAAAATGGAGTTAAAGGGAAATAAAGATGGTCTTTCCTGGAACTTGAATTTTAATATAGGACCTGCAGTTGCTTTTTATGCAGGTGATATAGTTAGAATTGGCGCAAATTTTGGTTTTGCCACAGGTTTTAATTTTGATGAACCATATAAGGCTGAATTTAATACTGAAAATATCAGAGGTTCAACAAGTGCATCATTTAAGGCTTCTTATACTGGATTTACAACAGGAGTCCAGGCAAAGTTTTTCCCTGATTTCTTTATAAATCCAGTAATTGGCTGGCGTTTTATTCGGGGGACTTCTAAATCTGTAGATTATAATGTTGGTTCATTTAAGAGTTCTCTGAATAAAAAATATACATTTACTCAAAATGTGATTTATGCAGCTTTAGCATTCAGCTGGTAGAATTTCTTTTCAGCTTGGTTGTTTTTATCGGGCTAATAAGTTATTATAAGATTGCTTCGTTAGAGGCAATCTTTTTTTTTGAGGAATAAAATGGCACTTACTACTGATATCAAATCACTTTTACCACACCGCGAACCTTTTCTTTTTGTAGACGCAATTCTTTCTGCAGATGAAAAAGGCTGCGTTTGTGAGCATACATTTACAGAAAACGAATTTTTCTTTAAAGGACACTTTCCTGAATACCCTGTAGTTCCTGGAGTTATTCTTTGTGAAACTATGGCACAGGCAGGAGGAGCTGCTTTGCGTTACCTCAACATTGTTCCGGGAAATGCGCTTTTCTTCTTTGCTACTTTGGATAAGGTAAAATTCCGCAATCAGGTTCGACCGGGCGACAAGGTTCGCATGGAAATAGAATTCCTCCGCAACAGCCCAAAGATGATTAAACAGGCCGGCAAAGCCTACGTAGGCGACACCCTCTGCGCCGAAGCTGAGTGGATGTGCCTGGTAGGCAGCGCCAACTAAGCACATCTGCGAGGAGAGTGGAATCGCAGTGCGCGTGAGCGTACACGTATATAAACTTCCATACAGATAGCGGCGGGCTTGCCCGACGCATGTGTCTCGTCGGCGCAGCGAACTAAGTGAGCGAGCCGACGAAGTACAATAACTTCCTTACACAACGCGGCGCCGCAGGCGACGCATGTGTTTGGTTGGTTCTGAAAACTAAACATATTTATGAGCCGAGTGGAATCTACTTCCACACATCATTATAAATCACTATAATCAGTTTATCGCGAAAAAATAGATTCCGGGGCAAGCCCGGAATGACACAAGGACATATTATGATAGTAATGAAATTCGGTGGCTCATCTGTAGCCAATGCTGAGAGAATTAAGCATGTTGCTTCTATTATTAAGGCTTATCAGGACAAGCGCCCGGCAGTTGTTCTTTCTGCTATGGGTGATACAACTGACCATCTTCTTGAGGCAGCTGATAAGGCTGTGGAAGGCGTAGTTGATGTTGCGGGAGTTGCAAAGCTTCACGAGGATACTGCTGGCGAACTTGGAATCAATATTGAAACAATCCAGGCTCTTTTGACTGAATTAAAACAGCTGCTCACCGGAATTTCAATGCTTAAAGAAATCTCAAAACGTTCCCGCGATTATCTTGTAAGCTTTGGTGAACGTATGTCTGTGCGCATGATGGCGGCTTATCTTGAGTCTCAGGGAATACCTGCTAAGTTTTATGATGCCTGGGATATCGGAATTGTATCTGATTCAAACTATATGTCTGCAGAGCTTTTGGACGAGGTTTGGGAAAATATTCCTTCTCACCTCAATGCCTACAAGAACGGTACAGACAATCATATTCCTATTGTAACCGGCTTTATTGCAAAGGACAAAAAAGGAAATATTACAACTCTTGGCCGCGGCGGTTCTGACCTTACTGCAACTATGATTGGTGCGGCTATGCGCGCTGATGAAGTTCAGACCTGGAAGGACGTAGACGGTATTCTTACAACTGACCCTCGTGTTGTAAAAGAGGCTAAGCCTGTTCCTGAAGTTACTTATGAAGAGGCTCAGGAGCTTGCTATGTTTGGAGCTCAGGTTCTGCATCCGCGTAGCATGCTGCCTGTTCGCAAAACTGGAACTCCGGTTCGCGTAAAGAACTCTTATAATATTACAAGCCCGGGCTCTATTATCGTAGAAAAGCATAATGGTAAGGTACCTCCGGTTTGTGCAATTACAACTGTAAAGCACATTACTTTGATTGATATTATCTCTTCGCGCATGCTGGGTGCTGCAGGCTTCCTTGCTCACGTTTTCAACAATTTCCTTAAATGGAATATCAGTATTGATGTAATTGCTACTTCTGAGGTTTCTGTTTCGCTTACTGTAAATACAAAGGCTGATTTAAGTGGACTTGTAAAAGACCTTGAACAGGCCAGTGAAGTTACTGTTAGAACAGGAAAATCAATCGTTACAATAATTTGTGATGCTGCTCACTCAAGTGCAATTCTTGCAAGCGGTTTTGAAGCTCTTGCAGATGAAGGCATTAATGTGCAGATGATTTCTCAGGGTGCCAGCAAGGTAAACATCAGTATGATTGTTGATGATGACGAAGCTGACCGCACGGTTCAGATTTTGCATAACGCTTATTTTAGCTAATAGCGGGTTTTAGGGCGGCAGCCCTAGGAGAGAGGGTAGCACGCAACGCGCTCGATTAATCTCGCGAGCCATTCTTTCGATGAGCCTAAAAAATGCAGTGCATTTTTTTTAACGGCTCTTCGATTTCAGGCAAGTGCGGGCGTAGGGGGAGACTTCCCCCTCCTTTATGATGGAGGTTTTATATGAAGATAGCTTTAGTTGGATATGGAAAAATGGGACACATGATTGAGCAGGCTGCAAAGCGTGCAGGTCATGAAGTTGTTGCTACAATTGATGTTGTTGCAGAGGATGCTTCTGTAAAAATTGCAGCAGGAGATGGAGAAGCTGTAGTTCGTGCTGTAAAATCTAGCGGAGCAGAGGGAATAATTGAATTTTCTCATCCAACAGCAGTAATGGGAAATATAAAGGCATTGCTCCCTCTTGGACTTCCAATTGTCGTAGGTACAACTGGATGGAATGACAAAAAAGATGAAGTTGCTGAGCTTGCAAAAAATGTTGGTGGAGCAATTATGACTTCGGCTAATTTTTCTATTGGCGTAAATATGTTTTACAAAATTGTAGAAGAAGCTTCAAAAATTATGGCGGAGTTTTCTGAATATGATGTTGCAACCTGGGAAGCTCATCATAACCAGAAGGCAGATAGCCCTAGTGGAACTGCTCTCGAAGTTGCAAGACGTGTAATGCTCGGCAATCCTTCTAAAACAGAAATTGTTACTGATGCTTTTCATGAGCGTCCAAAGGCAAATCAGCTGCATGTAAGTTCTACACGTTGTGGAAATATTCCGGGAACTCATAAGGTTTTCTTTGATGGAACTGCAGATACAATTGAATTAACTCATACAGCAAGAAGCCGTGAAGGCTTTGCAAATGGAGCTGTTAAGGCTCTGGAAAAACTTGATTCAGGTTTAAAAAGCGGCCGTCTTGTAAAAGGAAAACTTTTTGAATGGGACGACCTGTTTTAATTCTATAAAATAAAAACCATTAAGTTTGAAAGGCAGATTGCAAATTGCGAAAGTATAATTGCAGTCTGCCTTATTTCTTTTGCGAATCGTACATTTTTGTAAACAGATTCTATCAGATAAAAAATAATAGAGAATAATAATAAAATCATTCCAATAAAAAGAATTAGATTATTAATTTTATGATTGTAAATTAATGCAACAAAGCTTGCATAGACAAGAAATTCAATAGCGGCAATTGTAATAATGAGGACAAAATTTTTTTTGATGGAAAAATTCGTTCCTTTTGAAGAAATAAGAAATAAGGTTGTAACAATAATTCCAAGAAAGATAATTACTGAAAAAATTGTAAGCCATGCAGGCGGCGTATAAATATAGAAAATTGTTTTATAAAAATTTATCCAGACAAAAACTCCCGCAAGGTAGAAAATCTTGGCAGCAATCATAGTTATTTTGTGTTTATTTAAAATCATCATAATCTGGAAAATCCAGAAAAAGAAAATTGCAATTATAGAATACTGAATGCAGTGATATGAATCCGGGGTATATCTAAAATGAAACAAAAGTGGATTTATAGTAAACAAAGGAAGCAGAAATATAGAAGTAATTTTTGTAATTAATTCTTTTTTTATAAAATAAGAAGTTATAAAAAGTCCAAAAGTTATAATAAAAAGTGCTGCAAAAAGCCAGTTAATTGGTTCCATATTCTGCATTTTATCATACATTGACCTTTTTTTGCAAATTTGCTATTTGTTAAGTATCATTTGAAGCGTAATTTCACGTAACCATGTAATATTGTTACTGTGGAATTATACAGGAGGTCTAAAAAATGAAAAAAATTATTATTGCTGCATTGTTTGCTGTGGGAGCTGTTTTTGCACTTAGCGCAGAGGATTCTGTTGATGTTTCTGTCGTAAGAGGTGTTAAGTATCCTGCAGGCGTAGATGCACCAACTGGAGTATGGCACGATGCTAAATGGGATGCAGACTGGGAATTTGCTACAAACAGCATTGTTCTTAAGAAAGATGGTAAAGTAATTTATGATTTTACAAATACTGCAGAAAACTTTAAAGCTTCTGCCGGGCTTTCTGGACTTACAGTAACATTTGATTGTTCTGAAACTGGCCGTTCATATAAATTTGTAAAACCAATTTCTTTGAATGCTGATCTTGATATGACAATTGACCGCAACGATGTTCCTGCAAAAGATCCAAACAAGCATTACGAAACAAAAATTACCTGGAATAAATAAATTTCAGTATTGAAAAATATGTTTAAAAAAAGAGGTCTTTCAAAATTACGAAAGACCTCTTTTTTTTTTCGAGCACATTTTTACAAAACAAAAAAATGCTTGAATTAAACAATGACGTTTACGACATTGTTTGATTATGCGTCTTCTTTAGAAAGAATTACATTTGTAAGAATTCCAAGAATTAAAGCGCAGGCAACTGTTGTAATTGTTACTTTTCCAAAAGAGATTGAGAATCCTCCAACACCAGTAATGAGGATAACAGAAGCTACAAAGAGATTTCTGTTTTTGTTTAAATCTACACTCTGGAACATCTTCAATCCCGAAACTGCAATAAAGCCGTAAAGTGCAATACAAACTCCTCCCATTACACAAGAAGGAATAGTTTCTAAGAATGCAACAATAGGAGTAATCATAGAAAGAATAAGGCAGCAGAATGCACAGCCCCAGATAGAAACTACAGACGCATTTCGTGTAATTGCTACACAACCAATTGATTCACCATAAGTTGTATTTGGACATCCGCCAAATAAAGCTCCTGCCATAGAACCGATTCCGTCTCCTAAAAGAGTTCTGTTAAGACCCGGTTCCTTAAGAAGATCTTTTCCAACAATTGTAGAAAGATTTTTATGGTCTGCAATATGCTCTGCAAAAACTACAAAAGCAACAGGAACATATGCTGTAAAGAGAGTAAGAAGATAAGTTCCAGATATTCCTTTTAAGCCGTCTGTACCACCAAGCATAAATGTAAATTTAGGGAATGAAAAGTAGGAACTGAATTTTGACCAGTCGAGGGATGTAAGGGCAGAGTAGTTTATAACTATTAAATTAGAGTTTCCGCTGATTTTTCCGATTAATGCAAAGACTGAAGCGCAAAGGTAACCTGCGAGAATACCTAAGATAAAAGGAATCAGTTTCCCCATTTTTTTCCCGTAAGTTGCAAAAAGCATTGTTACTCCGAGTGTGACAATCGCACATATAATTGCAATATAATATGCAGCTGTATGAGCTCCATCTGCTAATACTACTGGAGCAACGTTAGACTTCATTGCATCTCCAACTGCATTTCCTGCAAGTGAAAGTCCGATAATTGCAACTGTTGGACCGATAATTACCGGTGGCATTAATTTGTTAATCCATTCTACACCAAAAGCCTTTACAATAATGGAAATGATTACATATACAAGGCCTGCCATTACAGCACCAATTATAAGTCCCCAATAACCTGCGGCCATAGATGCTGCACCGGCAAAAGCTGTGCTCATTGAACCAATGAAAGCAAAAGAACTTCCTAAAAAAACAGGGCTGGAACTTTTTGTAAACAATAAGTAAACAATAGATCCAACCCCTGCGCCGAATAATGCAGCCGATGCTGTAAGTTCACATCCGCAATTTCCGTTAATAATAGCCGGAACTGCAATAGTAGCAGCCATAATTGCAAGCAGCTGCTGCAATGCAAACAGTACAACTTTACCAAATTTTGGTTTGTCTTTGATTCCGTAAATCAAATCCATTTTAATAACTCCTTTTTCATTGTTGATTTTAAACTATTATATTATATTAAAAGAAGGTGGTAAAGAATTTTTCCATATAGAGGATTTTTATGGCAGATTTATTTGATTATATTTCCTGGCGCGGGGACATTCCTTTTTCACAGGTTCCGTTTGGAAAACTTGATGCTTTAATGCTTGCTCATCTTTCTTATTCACTTTTTGATGGTCTTGTTCCTTCTGATTTTTCCAGCGTAAAAACTCTTGAGCAGCTTTCAAACGATTTTAAAAAATCAAGTGATTATAAGGAACGTATTAATATAGGATTTTTGATTAATAAACGAACAGCCGAGCTTATGGAAAAATGCGCGGCTTCGGAAAGATTCAGAAATATAAAAATCTGCGGTTATAAAAATATTTTCGATGAAAGCAAAGTTGAACAGTTTGCCGCCATGACTTTTATAATTGATGATATAAATTGTATAGCTTATCGTGGAACCGATGATACACTTATCGGCTGGCAGGAGGATTTTAATATTGCTTATCTTGAAGAGATTCCTTCTCAAAAAGATGCACTTGTTTATTTTTCTGAAGCAGCCAAAAACTTGAAGGGAAAATTTATAATTGCAGGTCATTCAAAGGGAGGAAATCTTGCAGTTAATACAGCTGTAAACTGCGGAGAAAAAAATCAGAACAGAATAAAGACAATTTATAATTTTGATGGTCCGGGTTTCTTTCCTGATTTTTTTGAAAAACCGGAATATAAAAAAATAGAAGACAGACTTGTTTCTGTTTATCCGGAACTGTCTGTTGTGGGAATGATTTTTTCTCATCCAGAAAAATATGAAATTGTAGAAAGTTCAGGATTTGCAATTATGCAGCATGATGCCATGACCTGGCAGCTAATGGGCAATAGTTTTATAAACAAAAAAGATTTTTCAAAGGAAAGTAAAGTTTTTCATAAAGCATTTAACCGCTGGATAGATAAACTTACTGTTGAACAGCGCAAAAAATTTGTAAATGCTCTTTTTGAGATTATTAATGCTTCTGGTGCAAAGACAAATACTGAACTTGAAAAGAATGCATTTGCTTCTTCTGCAAAAATGTTTGCAGCCTATACAGCGCTTGATAAGCAGACAAAAAAAGAAGTTAAAAATATTTTAAGCGTATTAAAAGGAGCTGTTCATTCATCTTTGCCGTTTATAAAATTTGCGGATATCTGATGTTTGATTTATAATGTAAATATGAATGATAGTACAATTGTAACATCCAGCCCAATCGGGCAGCATTTAGATTCCATTGGAGAATCAAAGCCGGTTTCTTATCTGGTTTTCAACAAAAAAAAAGTTGAACTTGTAGCAAAAATAACTATTGGCCGCGAGTCAGATAATGATGTTGTTGTAGATAATAAGCTTGCAAGTCGTCATCATGCATTAATTCAAAAAATTAAAGATGCATATTTTATAAAAGATGATGGAAGCACAAACGGAACCTTTATAAATGGAATCCGTATTCCAGCAGGAAAATATGTAAAGCTGAATGCTGGTGATAAAATCACAATTGGAAATGCAAATCTTGTAATTTCATAAAGAGTTTTTTTTGTGAATTATAATCAGATTAATGAAATTGATGAAATCCTCACATCCAGAACTTTATTCGGGCACGATGAAATTTTTTCTATTGCAGAAAAAATGAGTGATGCGTTAGATAACGAAGATGCTTCTTACAGACTTACAGCTCAGAATTCAAAACCGGGTTCTCTTTTAGATTTTCATAATATTGATATTCCAGTTGTTGTAATTCCGGACCTTCATGCGCGTCCATATTTTCTTAATAATATTTTGAATTATATTCTTCCACAGGATTTTGTTTTTGGAATGAAAGAAATTTCTGTTTTTGAAGCACTTCAAAAAAATCTTGTAAATCTTGTTTTTCTTGGCGATGCGCTTCATACAGAAAGAACTACAAAAGACAGATGGTTCAAAATTGAAGAAGAATTTGATGAAGGTGTTTATGACGGCGAAAGCATGAAGGCCGAAATGAACGAAGGCCTTTCTCTTTTAATGGGACTGTATTATCTTAAAATTTCGTTTCCAAAGAATTTTCATTTTTTAAAAGGGAATCACGAAAATATTTTGAATATAAATTCTGATATAGATTATTCTTTCAGGAAATATGCCGATGAAGGGCAGATGGTAAAGAATTTTATGCAGACTTATTATGGCGACGATATTTTGTATCTGATAAGTCTTGTAGAAAATAATCTTCCATTTGTCTATTTTGGAAAATATTGCGTTATTTCTCATGCAGAGCCAAAATTTGCTTTTACAAAAAATCAACTTATAAATGCGAGATTTGAAAAATCTGTTGCAAGATATTTAATCTGGACAGATAATGGTGAAGCGAAAAATAATTCTGCAAAAGAAACTATAGAAAATCTTTTTGGCGATGAAGAAGAAACTTCTTTGTTCAAAGAGAATTGTATATATTTAGCAGGACACAGATGCATACGCGGAAAATACAATACTCTGCAGAATGGAAAATTTATTCAGATTCATAATCCACTCAACCAGAATATTGCATTAGTATATAATAATAGAAAATTTAATCCGGAAACTGATATAAAAAATGTTTTAGAATAAAAAAAGGGAGAAGCTATGAGTGATGAATTTCCACCAATGATAGGAAAGTATAAGATTCTTGGAATAATTGCAAAGGGCGGAATGGGAACTGTTTATAAAGCAATTCATCCGTCTTTAAAACGTTATGTTGTTATTAAAAAATTAACTGCGCGTGGAAAAAATGGAAATGCGGAACGTTTTAAAAAAGAAGCCCAGATTCTTTTGGATCTTCAAAGTCCTTATATTGTTCATCTTTTTGATTATTTTACTGAAGCTGGATTCCGTTATATGGTAGAAGAACTTGTTGATGGAATTGCAGTTGATGCTCTTATAAAAAAAATGGTTTGCATCCCCACTCCGATTGCTATGCTTATTATGCAGGATGCCTGCTATGCCTTAAAATACGCACATTCAAAAAATATCATTCATAGAGATATAAAGCCCGGAAATATTCTTATTTCCAAACGAGGTGAAATTAAACTTGCTGATTTTGGAATTGCCAGCGATCAGGAAACTCAAAATGATTTAACTGAAAGTGGAATTGCTCTGGGAACTCCAGCTTATATGCCTCCTGAACAGTTTGAAGACAGTGCAAATGTAGATGAACGTGCAGATATTTATGCACTTGGTGTTATGCTTTACGAAATGATAACTGGAACAAAGCCTTACAAAACTGGAAGCCTTACAGAAAGTCTGGCCAATGCAAAGAAGGGAAAATATATTAAGCCCGAAAAATTAAATAAAGATGTTCCAAAAGAAGTAAGTAAAATCATCAGAAAAATGATTCGGCCAAAGCCAAAGCACAGATATCAGTCGGTTAAGGCTGTTCTGAATGCAGTAAAAAAATATCTTAAGCATTATGATACTCACGAAATCCGTGTTTGTCTTGCAAAGGCTGTTATTGTTAAAAAATATGTTGATGAAGAAATAGTAAGAAAAGATATTGTAAAGCGCAGAATAAGAAAAATTACAGCTGCAATTGTTTCACTTGCCGCTGTAGTATTTTTAATGTGGCAGACAGGCTTAATTCATAGAATTGTATTAAGAAAAATTTATGCACCCGTTACTATTAATATGACAGTTCCATCTTCGCTTCTTGAGCAGACTGACCTTCCTATAAAAGCGTTTTTCTTTGAAGATGACAATGATAAAATTCCTGAAATAAAAGACAGCAGCAGGGTTTTATTTAAAGAAGGAAGCCGCCTGATAGATAAAATTTTTACTTTTGGAACAAAGGTTCAGGTAAAAACCTCCTATGATAAAAATACAGTTTATCAGATGAAAACTTTATATTTAAAAAGCGGAAACTATAGAGTAAAAATTGCTGCAGGACCTTACGTCTGGTGGAATAGTTTTACAATTAACGAAAATGTGGACGAATGTGTTTTAAAATGTGATTTCTTAAAGAACATGCGTCGTACTTTAAAATTAAATTTTGAAATTAATGATGCTTCAACTAATCAGAAAATTGAAGTTCCGTATAACTGCGAAGTATTATTTAATAACGTCTGGAAAAGCTTAGATTCAGTAGATTTGGAAAAACTTACAAGCGGAACAGTCTGGAAATTCAGATTTACAGCAGAAGGATACAAAGAAAAAGTTTATTCACTTTTAATAGACTGGTATCAGGATGAATTGATGATTTGTACTGCTTTGGAAAGAATTTAATTTGACTATGATTCTGAATTTTTATTATATTTAAAATATGAGCGAAAATAAAGATTCAGAATTTTCAATTATTCCGACAGAACAGATTCTGCCTTCAAAACTAACAATAATTCCTCTTCAGGGAAGACCAATTTTCCCGGGCATATTTACGCCCCTTATGATTAATTCTCAGGATGATGTAAAAGTAGTAGAAGATGCATACGAGAATGATGGCTTTATTGGAATTGTAATGGTAAAAAAAGATGAAGATGCTTCATCGGTTGCAGACTTGTGCCGTGTTGGAACTGCTGCAAGAATAATTAAAAAAATGAATTTACCGGATGGTGGAGTAAATATTTTTATTTCTACCGTAAAAAGATTCAAAATAAGAAAGACTCTTCATAATGCTGCTCCTATGGCTGTTGCTGTTGAATATCTTGATGATGAAGAAGCAGATACTTTTGAAGTAAAAGCTCTTACCCGTGCACTTATAAGTGAAATGAAAGAGGTAAGCGAAAATAATCCTCTTTTTTCTGAAGAAATGCGCCTTAATATGGTTAATATTGATAATCCGGGCAAGGTTGCAGATTTTATTGCTTCAATTCTGAATGTAGATAAAGAAGAGCAGCAGAAAATTCTTGAAACAATAAATGTCCGTCAGCGAATGGAACAGGTTCTTGTTTTTATTAAAAAGGAACAGGAGCTGTTAAAGGTTCAGAAAAAAATTCAAAAAGAGTTAAATGAAAAAATAGAAAAAAATCAGCGTGAATATTTTTTGCGCGAAGAAATGAAAGAAATTCAGGAAGAGCTTGGTGAAACTCCAGATGGAAATGATACTGATTATCAGAAATTTAAAAAGAAGATTGCTGAATTTAATTTTGAAGGTGAAATAAAAGAAACAGTAGAAAGTGAACTTTCAAAACTTTCTATGATGGAACCGAATTCTTCTGAATGGATTGTTACCAGAAATTATCTTGAGCTTGTAACTCAGCTTCCATGGAAGGTACCTGCTCTTGATGATTATGATTTAACACGCGCAAAAAAGATTCTGGATGAAGATCATTTTGGACTTGAGGATGTTAAGAAGCGTATAGTTGAATATCTTGCCGTTCGTAAAATGAAGCAGGATGCAAAAGGTTCCATTCTTCTTTTAGTTGGACCACCGGGAGTTGGTAAAACCTCAGTTGGTAAATCAATTGCAAATGCCATGAATAAACCTTTCTACCGCTTTTCTGTTGGTGGCATGAGAGACGAGGCAGAAATTAAAGGACATCGCAGAACTTATATTGGTGCTATGCCAGGAAAAATTATTCAGGGGCTCAAAATTACAAAAAGCAGTACTCCTGTTTTTATGATTGATGAAGTAGATAAAATGGGTTCAAGCCATAACGGAGATCCTGCAAGTGCTTTGCTTGAGGTTCTTGACCCTGAACAAAATGTAAGCTTTCGCGACACATATCTTGATTTGCCTTTTGATATTTCTAATGTATTCTTTATTCTTACTGCAAATACTCTGGACACTGTTCCTGAACCGCTTTTGGATCGTGCAGAAATAATTCATCTTAGCGGTTATATTGATCAGGAAAAATTAGAGATTGCAAAAAAATATCTTGTTCCAAAAAATCTCGTAAAAAATGGTCTTGGCAAAAATCAGGTTAAATATACAAAAGCCGCTCTGCTTGAAATTGCAGAGGAATATGCCCGTGAGTCTGGAGTTCGTAACTACGAAAAGTGTCTTGATAAAATTCACAGAAAGATAGTTACCGAGATGATTACGGAGCAGGAAAAAAATGCGAAGACCGATATGAAAAAAACGCTTACCCTCGATGCCCCGGACCTCTTTAAATACCTGGGGAAGCCGGTTTTTGACGAGAGTCAGATTAAGATAGCAGCCGTTCCAGGGACCGCAATTGGTCTTGCCTGGACAAGCATGGGTGGTGATACACTTTTGATAGAAGCAACTTCCTTTGCTGGAAAAACTGGTCTGGTACTTACAGGCCAGATGGGCGACGTAATGAAGGAGTCTAGTCAGATAGCCTTTGACTGGGCAAGAAAATTTGTACTGGAACGTGGAGCAAAAGACGCAAAGTGGTTTGAAGAAAATATTGTGCACCTTCATATTCCGGAAGGGGCAACTCCAAAGGATGGTCCTAGTGCCGGAATTACAATGGCAACAACTTTCGTTTCTCTGCTGCTGAATAAAAAGATTAAGCCACACCTTGCTATGACAGGTGAACTTTCGCTTACAGGTCAGGTATTGCCAATCGGTGGCCTGCGCGAAAAGACTGTTGCAGCTAAGCGTAATAAAATAAAGACTATTATTATTCCAAAAGCAAATGAACGTGATCTGGAAGAAATTCCTGAACACGTAAAGCAGGGAATTAAATTTATTCCTGTAAGCGATGTTCGTGAAGTTCTTGAGCTTGCACTTGGGGTAAAATAACATGTTACCCCGAACCTTCCCGGCATAGCTGCCTGCTATGCTTCGGGGGCTTTTTTATTCAACCTTGAATTTGCTTACTGCCTCAGATAGAATTCCAACTGACTCCTGGGCCTGCGCGGAAATATCCGTGATGCTCTGAGAGGTTGCGCTCAGGGCTTCTGAGGCACTTGCACAATCCTGAATTCCACTGTCTACCTGTTTCTGCATTTTTGAAAGAGAGCGGAAGTTTTCTGTTACCTGCGAGGTTCCTGAGGTAATTACAGAGGCACTTTCCTTAACGTTTACACTGCTGTTTTTAATATCGCTGAGAGATGCCATAATCTGTTTTGCTTTGTTACCCTGAATGGCGATTGTATTTGAAAGAGACCTCATGGTTTCTTCAAAGTTCTGGATTTCGGTAATCGTTTCTTCAAAGGACTCTTCTACTACGAGAGAAGAACTTGAGATGTCGTTAATTTTTGCCTGAATAGCCTTGAGCGATACGCTGGAATCCTTTGCCTGCTTACTTGTTGTTTCTGCAAGCTTCCTGATTTCGTCTGCAACTACGGCAAAGCCTTTTCCGCTTTCTCCTGCATGGGCAGCCTCAATTGCGGCATTCATTGCAAGAAGGTTTGTCTGGCTTGCAACTGAAGAAATAACCTTGTTCATTTCAAGCAGTGCACCAGATTCTGCCTGAACCTCCTGAATCTGTTCTACAGATTTTTTAAGAGACATTGTATTATTACCAGAGGCTTCTACAATTGTTCCGACTTTGTTCGTCATTTCTTCTGTATTTTTTGTAATAGAAAGAAAATTTTTCATCATGTCTTCGATATTGTCAGAAGAAGAAATGATGAGTTCATTCTGGTTTTCAATTTCGGAATTTAAAACAGAGACCTTTTGTGCCATTTGAATAACGGCTTCATTTACGGAATCAATTGCTGTACTCTGCATTGTGATTGTATTGTTCATTTCGTTAATTGCATTTTCGGTTGTAGAAACAGAAGAACCGATTTCATCAGAATTGCTGGCAAGTTTATTTGAAACATTCTGAATATTTTCTGATGATTCCCGGATAGTGCCAACAAGAGAACTTATGCTTTCAGAGAATTCATTAAAGCCTTTAGAAAGCTGAGATGCTTCTTTTGTAAAATAATCCGGATATTTTTTACTGAAGTCTCCTTTTGCAATAACCTCACAGCCTTTTACAATATCGCGGAAATTGTTGGAAACACGGCGTGCAAGAATTGTATATATGCCAATCATGATTAAAATAATGACAAAAAGAATTCCAAAAACCATCAGAATAAGATTTCTGTATTCACCGGAAAAATCAAAAGCCGGACCTTCTGCAACAATGAACCAGTCTGTTCCTTCAATTTTATGAACACCGTAAAATCTGCCACCTTCAATAAAAGCCTTTGCTTCATCATTTAAGTAATCTGCTTTTGAGTAAGTTGAAATACCAGAATTGTCAAAATAGTTTTCCTGCATGATTGCAGAAAAATCATCATTTGTAATAAAAAGTCCGCTGGAAGTAATAATGTTTACACTGCTGTTTTTAGAAAGATTAATATCCTTAACAGCTTCAGAAAGTGCATCAAGCACTATGTCTGCAGCAGAAACTCCAATCAGCTTTCCATCATTATCGAGTACACGATAGCTGAGGGTAACAATAATCTTTCCTGTATTTACATCTGTAAAAGGTTCTGTGTAGCATACTTTATTCTGATTTTTTACTGCATTCTGATGCCAGAGCCGCGACTGCATGTCAAAGTCAGAAGCTGCTTCCCAGCCGGTATGGGAAATTAAAGTTCCGCCATCCCAAATCTGTTCATAGGTAGCATAATATAAAAGGGTTTCGTCCATCATATTACGGCCCATGCTTTTTATGACTTCTTTCATTTTATCGCGGTCATTTCCAAGAGCCGGAATTACGTTTGAAAGGTCTACAACTAAATCATTATATTCACCAAGAATTCCTGAAACCTCTTCATTTAAGGTTTCCATTGCCTGATTTACAGTATCAACTGTTGATTTTCTTACGACATTTTGAATTACCAGGGAAAAGGAAAAGCCCAGAAACAGGGTAATTACAACAATTGAACCGACTGTACCGGTCAGAAGTTCAGACATAAGGGAGAGATGTTTTTTTGCTTTCATAAATGCTCCAGAGTATATAACAAATTGTTATAAATAATTATAAATTAGGATAGACAAATTGACAAATGTTTTTTAAGGCTATTGCATATACCCAAGCTCTTTCAGCCATTCGCGCAGTTCTTCGTTCCAGTGGAATTCCTTCATAAATGAACAGTTTTTCATACCAAAGCCGTGCTTTCCCCATGGATAGCGGGCAAGTCTGCTTGGAATTCTGGCAGCCTGCAGCGCATCGTAAAGCCGCAAAGAATTTTCTGGAATTACAACAGGATCATCATCGCAGACAACGATATAAGTTGGAGGCATGTCGGAAGGTACATTGAGCTCCAGAGAAAACTCATCTTTGCGCTCTTGCGTCTGATTCTTTTTGCCTTTTCCCAAAAGGCTGTTCCTTGACCATTTATGTGCAATATCATCCTGCATGCTTACTACAGGATACACCGGAATCACAAAATCCGGACGGAGCGATACCTTGCATTCAAGTCCAAGCTTTGCAAGTTCATCGTGTGTCTGCCAGAATTCGCCAGCCATTGTTACAAGATGTCCGCCTGCAGAAAAACCGATTACACCAACTCTGGACGGGTCAATGTCCCATTCTTCTGCGTTTTCGCGAACAAGCTGAATAGCGCGTTGAATATCCTGCAGCATGGCAGGATGGTGATAAAGACTTTCTGCCGTGCGATATTTTAAAACAAAAGCAGTTACACCGTTTTGTGCAAACCAGACTGCCGTAGTATTTCCTTCGCTTTGTAAGCCCAGATGATGATAGCTTCCGCCCGGACAGATGATTACTGCGGTACGTGTATGCGGTACGTCGTCAGAAGGTTTATGCATGAACATTACGGAGGGCTGATTTGTCATGCCTTTTATATTCTTCCATAAATAAATGGTTTCATCTTTTGAAAAAACAGGGAAAATTTCTAAAAACAGAATTGCCGTGAAGAAAATAAGAAATTTCTTTTTCATGAATAGAAAGTTATCAGTTTATTTTATGAATTGCAAGTTTCTTTTCTAAATTGTAGAATCGTTATCTATGAATTCATTAAGCGAAAAAATTAAAGCAATTATTTTTGATATGGACGGAGTAATCCTGGATTCCGAAACTATTTCTGATATAACCTGGAAAAAGGCTGCTGAAGAAAAAGGCCTTTCAATTAATGATGAAATTTTAAATGCCTGCCGTGGAACAAATAAAAACGACACAATGATTATATTAAAAAAATATTACGGAAGTGATTTTGACAGCGAAGCTTTTCTTGAACGTACTTCTGAATTATTCCATATGATTGAAGAAAAAGATGGAATTCCTTTAATGCCTTATGCTAAAGAAATTCTTGAATATTTAAAACCGCGTTATCGACTTGCGCTTGCATCTTCTACACGTGGTCCAACTGTTGAACGTCAGCTTAAAACTGCAGGCGTAATTGATTATTTTGAAACACGCACAACAGGCGAGATGGTAATTCACAGTAAGCCTGATCCGGAAATTTATCTGATGGCTTGTAAATCAATTGGAGTTGAACCAGCTGAATGTGCTGCAATAGAAGACAGTCTGAATGGAATAAAAAGTGCCTTTGCTGCTGGTCTTAATCCTGTTATGGTTGTAGATAAAATAAAGCCTGCAGAAGAAATCCGAAAAATGTGCCTTGAAGTTTTTGATTCTCTTGAGGACTTAAAATCAGTTTTGTAAAAAAATCATGAATTTTACCTATGTATTCATAATTGTTTATATGATATACTAGTGTTCGAGGTAAGATTATGAAAACATTTCTTGATGAAAATTTTATTTTACAAACTGAAACTTCAGCTGTTTTATTTCACAAATATGCAGAAAACGAACCGATTTTTGATTTTCATAATCATTTAAGTCCGCAGGAAATTTATGAAAATAAACCGCTTGGAAATCTTGCTAATGCCTGGCTTGATCATGATCATTATAAATGGCGTGCTATGCGTGCAGCTGGTATTGATGAAAGTCTGATTACTGGTCATATCAATATAGACGGAAGTGTTAAATCTGATGAAGAACGCGGCGGAAAAGAGGTTGTTCAAAAAGCTGATTATGAACGTTATCTTGCGTTTGTAAAAACTTTACAGAGTTGCGTTGGAAATCCTTTGTATCACTGGAGTCATCTTGAGCTTAAAAGGTATTTTGGAATTTCTGAGCCGGTAACAGAAAAAAATGCAAAAGAAATCTGGGATAAATGTAATGAACTTTTGAGCAAAAAAGAATTTGCGCCAAGAGGACTTCTGGAAAAGCTTAATGTAAAAGAGCTTTGTACAACAGATGATCCTCTTGATTCTCTTGAGTGGCATAAAAAACTGGCTGCAGAATGGAATAATGTAAAGGTTCGTCCGTCTTTCCGTCCGGATAATGCAATAAATGCAGAAAGCAAAGCTTATCCTGAATATATTTCAAAGCTTCAGCAGCTGAGCGGTAAAAAGTTCATGACAATTAATGACATGATTTCGGCGCTTGCAGAACGAATGGATTTCTTTAAAGAAAATGGCTCTGTTGTAAGTGACCATTCTCTTGAAAATGATTTTTATCTTCCTGCTTCTTTCGACGACGTAAATTATATTTTTGAGAAAGCCTGGATTGGAAAAAAGCTTTCACATGATGAATTAGCAGAATACAAAGGATATATGCTTGTTGAGCTTGGAAAACTTTATGCTCAGAAAGGCTTTGTAATGCAGATTCATATTGGCGCATTAAGAGATCAGAATTCATTGATGTTCGAGAAAACAGGAAAAAATATTGGAGAAGACAGTCTTCAGGATTTTAATTTTGCTCCACAGATTGGCGCGGTTTTGAATGCAATTTACTCTGCAAATCCAAATGCAAAAACAATTCTTTATAATTTAAATCCAAAGGATAATGAAGCTCTTGCAACAATGGCTGCAAATTTCCGTAACTGTCAGTTTGGTCCTGCATGGTGGTTTAATGATCATAAAGACGGAATTGAAGAACAGCTTCGTGTTTATTCCCGAACAGGCGTTTTAGGAAAATATGTTGGAATGCTTACAGACAGCCGAAGTTTTCTTTCTTATCCAAGACATGAGTACTTCCGCAGAATTCTTTGTAATTATATTGGAAATCTTGTTGAAAACGGTGAGTTTCCTTGGAATGAAGAAAATCTTGGAAGCCTTGTAAAAAATATCTGTTACGAGAATGCAAAGAACTTTTTCTAATAGATTTTGAGCTGCAAAAATAGTTTTATGTATAATTGATTTTCCCCTTTAAAAGTGTCATACTTAGAAAATCTATTTCAATTATGACGAGGCTTGATTATGGAGAAAAAAATTGTAAACAACTATGGAAGTTTTGACGTTGTAATGTCAAAAGGAAAAGGTTCAACTCTTTGGGATGTAGACGGTAAAAAGTACATCGATTTTATTGCAGGAATTGGAGTTAACTGTCTTGGCCATAATTATAAACCATTAATAAAAGCTATTTCTCGGCAAGCATCTCGTCAGCTTCATATTTCCAACTATTATTTATCTGATGTTGGAATTGATTTTGCTGAAAATCTTCTAAAGGTAACAGGCTTTGAACGCGGTTATTTTGGAAACTCTGGAGCAGAAGCAAATGAAGCTGCAATTAAACTGGCAAGAAAATATGGCCAGCTGAATGGCGGATCAAAAAGAAAAACAATTATTACTCTTGAAAATTCTTTTCATGGAAGAACTCTTGCAACATTAACAGCAACCGGTCAGGAAAAATTTCATCCTGAATGTTTTGCTCCTTATCCGGAAGGTTTTAAGACAATTAAAGCAAATGATTTTTCTGCTCTGGAAAATGCATTTGATGATACAACCGCAGCACTTTTTATTGAAGCAGTTCAGGGTGAAGGCGGTGTAAATATTCTTGATGAAAAATGGGTTAAGGCTGCTGCAGACGCTGCAAGAAAAGCCGGCGCTATTGTTATGGTAGATGAAGTTCAGACTGGAATAGGAAGAACTGGAACTTTCCTTGCAAGTGATGCGCTTGGAATTAATCCTGAAGTAGTAACACTTGCAAAAGGAATTGCCGGTGGTATACCAATGGGAGCTTGTCTCTTCCGCGGTAAAGCAGCAAATATTTTTGAAGCTGGAGATCATCAGTCAACCTTTGCCGGTAATCCACTTGCATGTGCTGCAGGACTTGTAGTTTTGCAGATTGTTTCAAATCAGGAATTTCTTGACAGAGTAAACAATGCTGGTGATGCAATTCGTGGAGCAGTTTCAAGCTGGAATAATCCTCTTGTAAAAGATGTTCGCGGAAAAGGCCTTATGATAGGAGTTCAGATTGATTCAAAGGTTAATCCTCTTGATATTAAAAAGAAATGCCTGGAAAAAGGACTTTGTGTTACAAGCGCAGGAAGCGATGTAATCCGATTCCTGCCACCGTTGAATATTTCTGACAAAGAAATAAATGAAGGTCTTGAGATTTTTAAGAATGTTCTTGAAAATATCTAACAAACGACTGTTAGTTAGTGTTGCATTTTTATTACTGCTTGGAAAAATTTTTGCACAGGGAATTCTTGAGCATCCAAGAAAAGTTTATAAACTTGCAACACAATATTTTGATATCCTGTTTGCAGATGAAAGTTCTCCAACCGCATATCTTCTCGCGCAGAAGGCAGATGAAATTTATTTAGAAACAAAAGATGAAAATCCTCTGGATTATGATTTCCGCATGCCGGTAATTATTTCTCCGGATTCACAAATTTTTTCTGTAGAATATACATCTTCTCCCTATAACCGCATAATTATTTTTGAAGGTACAGGTTTAGATTCAGATGATAAGTTTTTGCTTTATGAATGTTTTAAAAGAGAAGTTGCAATCGCGCAGCTTCAGTCAATAAGAAGCAAAGGAAGTAAAATAATCGGAAAAATAATGAATAGCTTTACACCGGTTTCTTTAATACATCTTCCTGATTCTTTTTTGCAGAGTGCCGGTCGAATTTATATTTCTTCTTCTGTTACTGATAAACAGGCACTCCAGCTTTTAACACAGGCAAAAATAGAAAATAAATTCCCTTCGTGGTTTCAATGTATTTCTAAGCGAGATATTTATCCCGGCAATGATGTTTATATTGCGGCAAATTCTGCTTTTTCGGCGTTTTTAATTCAAACATATGGAATTGAAAAATATGATTATTTCTGGGAATTATGCGGAGAAATAAATCTTTTATTTATTGGCGGAGTATTTAATAAGGCATACGGAAAATCAATAGCAGATTTATGGAAGGAATTTGAAGAGTCAATTCCTGTTCCGGAGAATCTTGAACAGATTGCAGCTTATGAAAAATGCGCAGCAACAATTTTTCCAAATGACAAAGAAGCTTCTTATGATTTTATTATTGCATCTGATTATGGGCTCATCTGGTATGATGAAATAAAAAAAGAAGTTGATTTTTATGATGAGAATTCTGAATATAAAATCCGAGAGCTTTTGTTTCTTGCTCAGGATGTGACAAAACTTTCTATATCTGATGATCAGAGATATCTTAGTGTTTCTTATAAACAAAACGGTTATAGAAAAAATTTTGTAAGCTTTAAAACAGAAATTTATGATTTACAGCAGAGATGTTTTCTTAAGCAGGCATACAATCTTACAGATTCAACTATAGTAACTTTGCGTGACGGAACTTTTGCAATTGCTGGTTTTACAGAAGAAGAAAATGAAACGGTTCTAAAAATTATAAATATGAAAGAAAACGCAACAGAAGAAGATGTTGTTTTTTCTAAAGTCTTTTCTTCAGACTGTCTTCCTTCAAATCCTGTAAGTCTTGAAAATGGAATCCTTTATTATTTATTGACTGATAAATCTGTAAAAAAAATAGATGATATTAATTCTCAAATTTTATGCTGTGTAAATTATGAAACTGGAGAAGAAACTTACTATTCGCTTCCATACAGAATTTTTAATTTAAAAAAAAATAAAAAAAATTCACGCAAAAAAAATATACTCACCTTTAATTATTTTGACAGTTCAGTAAGTGCTGTTTCAAAAATTGGTTATATAGAATTTGGAAATAGCGGCCACGCTGAAGAAAGATTAGAAGTGGCTGAATTTAATACCGGAGTGGCAGATGATATTTCCGATTCCGAAGATGAAATTTTCGATGCGCCAGAAAATATTTTACCTCCTGCAGATAATACTTTCCGCGAGTCTACAGAAATCTCCTCAGCTGATTTTTATTTTCAAACTGCAGATTTTATTGGCGGTGTAAATTCCTTTTCTTTTATGAACGGAAAAATTTATTACTGCTCAAAAAAGTTTTCTTATTGTAAATTGAATGTAATAAATTCTATATATATGCCTTTTGCTAAAACTACGATAGCGGCATATGCGGATGAAGAATTAAATTTACTCGCTGTTAATATAGAAGAACCGGAGCATTTATTTATAAATGTAGAAAAAAATCCAGAAACAAAAAAGAAAACTCTTGGAGAATATCAGCTTGGAACTTATGTTCCCTTTGCTTATTTTTTTCCGCCTTCCGTGATTCCTCTTGTTGCAATAAAAGAAATTTCTTTAGATTCTGGAGTAACTCTGGCACCTGCAATCGGCTTAACCTTACGTACCGGTGCAGACCCTTTTGATAATACTCGGGTTACACTTTCTACAAGTGCAGGACTTGCCAATTTAAGTTATCAGAAAATCTTTACAAAGAAATTTACTGAATACACGGATTTTTCCAGCAATTCTATACGCGATATAGTAGATATTAATAATTCACAAAAGAAAAATATTTCCGCAGTTGCATATATCGAAAATTTTTCTACACCAATTGATATAAGGCTGGCTTCATCTTTCAGATTCAGTACAAAAGGTGAATATGACTTTCTGGCACTGGCAGGAACTTCCTGGACTATTCCATTCAGAATGAATTTCCGAAATCTTACAATTGGAATTAATGGTTATTATTCTGCTTCTACTGATTATTATGATCCAACGCTTACTTATTATAATCCTCCAAAACAAGACTGGCCTTCATTCGATCAGGCTTATCAGGTTGCTCTTGTCTGGACAGGTATTGAATATTCAAACATCCATCAATATGGAATTTCCAAATATGAACAGCGTGGACTTTCTGTGGGCGCAAAGCTTTATTCATTCTGGGATATTAACGAAATCAGACTTTTAAAGGCTTATAAGGCTGAACTTGAAAAGCAGCTGCAGGAAGAAGAAAGTGAAAAGAAAAAAAATCAGGCACAGGGAAATTCCGGTGGTGGAGAAAATCCTGGAACTCAACCTGAAAATAAATCAGAGCAGGAAGTTTTGAATTCTTCTGAATATAATTTAACTCAGGCACAGATAGACGAAATTTACAATCAGAAAATGCTTGATATAAGTCAGTTTAATTTAAGCCTTTATGCTGATATAAAAATTCCCCGGCTAACTCCATTAAAAATGCATAGTGGCTGGGTATTGAGCGTGCCAACTTCAATTCATGCAGAATTTTTAAAGGAAAATGGAAATGCATTGAATGTCTGCATTGAATCTCTGCTTATAGGTAAAGAAATTCAAAATGGAATTCCGTTTACTCAGATTTTCTTTTATCGTTCCGGATTAAAATTCGGCTACGATTTTAATTTAAACTATGACACGTCAAAAGTTCAGCTTCCTGATATACGAAGGAAAAATTATATCGGAACTCTTTTAGCAAATACTTATGTAAGCGACAGTTTATATCTTCTTCTTGATATGGATTTTTCTTCTCCAATCGGCGTAATTTCTAAGATACAGTTTAGTGGCTCTGCCAAGTTTGAATTTTTCCCGCGAACCGCTGCTTATAAACTCGGTCTGGTTTTAAATGCGCATTTTTAATTTTTTGTTATTGTGCTTTTTTTTTTAAATTTTTTTTATTATATTTTATTATATGGATTAATTTCATCCATGCGCGACCGCTACCGCGGAGGTTATGAGGAGTATGCAAAAAATACATCCCTGTATTTTTTGCAACTGCAGTTTTTCCTTTCGGAAAAAGCTGCGATTCGCTGCCTCCATGCAGCGCCGCTACCGCGGAGGTTATAAGGAGTATGCAAAAAATACGTCCCTGTATTTTTTGCAACTGCAGTTTTTCCTTCGGAAAAAGCTGCGATTCGCTGCCTCCATGCAGCGCCGCTACCGCGGAGGTTTATAAGGAGTATGCAAAAAATACGTCCCTGTATTTTTTGCAACTGCAGTTTTTCCTTTCGGAAAAAGCTGCTTATTTCGCGCATCCATGCGCGACCGCTACCGCGGAGGTTTAAGGAGTAAAAAATGATTGAATTATCTAATGTTTTTCGTGATTTTGGAAATTTCCGTGCTGTAAATGACATTAGTTTTTCTATTCCTACAGGACAAATTGTTGGATTGCTTGGTCCAAATGGTGCCGGAAAAACTACTACAATGCGAATGATTTCTGGATTTATTGAGCCAACATCAGGAACCATTAAAATTGATGGTGTTGATATTCATGAAAATCCTGTTGAAGCAAAGAAAAAAATTGGTTATATGCCTGAATCTGCACCGCTTTATCAGGATATGATTGTAGAAGATTATCTTAATTATATTGCAGAAATTCATAACGAAGATGCATCTGTAAAGGTTCCTCAGCTTTGCGAGGAGTGCGGACTTAAAGAAGTAATGAGCAAAAATATTTCTGAGCTTTCTCGCGGTAACCGACAGAGAGTTGCTCTTGCGCATGCATTAATGCACGATCCAGAAATTCTTATACTCGATGAACCAACCAGCGGACTTGATCCTAATCAGGTAGAAGATGTTCGTGCAATTATCCGTGAAATAGGAAAAACCAGAACGGTAATTGTTTCTACACATATTTTGAGTGAAGTTGAAACCTTATGCAGCCGTGCAATCATTATTTCTGGCGGAAGACTGGTTGCAGATAGTTCTATAGAAGAATTGAAGAACAGCATTAAAAAGCAGTCTTCAGTTTTTGTTACCCTTAGATGCTCAGATAAAAACGAATTTTCTGCAATTGAAGCAATTGCAGAAAAAATTGATGGCGTTGTAAAGGCTGTATGTTCTCCTTTAGAAAATGATTTATGCAGGCTTGAACTTTCTGTAAAGGAAAATTTTGAAGTTCGTCCAAAGCTTGTAAAAGCGCTTGTAGAAAAGAATTATGATTTGTATGAAATTTCAATTAGCGAAAATTCTCTTGAAGATGTATTCCATGAATTAACCTCGGGAAGTTCGGCTGAAAGTTCATCTTCAAACGAAAATTCCGCAGCAGAAAAAAATACATCAGAAAATTAGGAGATAAAAATGAAAAATAATAAATGTAAAAATGCTTCTATTATAATTATGAAGCGTGAATTAAAATCATATTTTTCCAGTCCTATTGCTTATTTTGTAACAGGATTATTTCTTCTGGTTGCAGGTCTTTTCTTTTTTACTCCATTTTTCCTTCAGAATAGGGCAGAGCTGAGGGCTTTATTTGCCTATTTCCCGATTTTTCTGGGAATCTTTATTCCAGCAGTAACAATGAGAAACTTTGCCGAGGAAAGAAGAATTGGTTCAATGGAAACTTTAATGACTCTTCCGGTTACAGAATTTCAGGTAACTCTTGGAAAATATCTTGCAAGTTTTATTTCTTCACTCGTAATGATTGTGCCAACGCTTTTATATCTTATTCCGGTAGAGGTTTTCGGCTCTCCTGATTACGGTCCTATAATCGGCGGATACCTTGGTGCAATTTTCTTATGCGCTTGTTTTTCTGCAATCGGGTTGTTTTCTTCTTCAATTACAAAAAATCAGATAATCGCATATTTTGTCGGCGGATTTATTTGTCTTGCTCTTGCATTAGTTCATATTTTCTTTGTATTTCTTCCGGCTCCTGCTATTAAATTTTTTACATTTATTTCTGCCAACGCACATTTTGAATCAATTTCGCGCGGCATTTTAGATTCCAGAGATTTCATATATTTTATTTCTCTGGCAGTTTTATTCTTTTTAATGACAGTTCGTCATGAAGAGAATCAGAAAAAGTAGGTGGTGAATTATGAAGAAATTAATAAACTGGTTTAAAAGTTCAAAAAGCGATTTTGTATTATTTGTTATTTTTCTGGTATTAATTAATCTTTTAAGCTTCAGCTTTTATAAAAGAATTGATTTAACAAAATCAAAATCTTATTCTCTTTCTAAAGCAAGCAAGGAACTTGTAAATAATCTGGAACAGCCACTTTCTGTTTATTCGTTCTTCGACAGTAATCTTCCAGAAGCTTATAATGCCATAGCTCAGTATGTTGAAGATCTTTTAACAGAATATGAAGGCGCTGCAAAAAAGAATTTTAATGTGTATAAAATGAATACTTCAAAACCTCAGAATGCAAAGCTTGCAGATGATTTTGGTCTTATGCAGGTACAGATTCAGGAAGTTAAAAGTAAGGAAGTTGGATTTAAGCAGGGGTATATGGGAATTGCCATTACTTACGGAGATTCTGTAGAAATTATAAATCCTATTTCTTCAACAGACGGTTTTGAATATCTTCTTTCTTCCAAAATTTCAAAGATTATAAGTACAAGCGATACTCTTGCTGGGCTTCCAAAAAATGATCATATAGAATTAAAGCTTTACTTTTCAGATATTCTTAAAAACTGGGGAATTTCTGGGGCAGATGAAATTGAAAAAAATACCCGCTCAGCATACAAGGCTGTAAATAAACGGGCATCGGGCAGAATTGATTTTACAATAGAAAATAATGTTTCAGATTCAGTTCTGTTGGATGCAGAAAAATATGGTTTGCAGATGGTTAGAATTCAGAATGACGATGGAAGTATAACAACAGCTGTTCTTGGCCTTGTGCTTATTCATAATGACGATTTTTATTCACTTCCTGTGCAGATTGAAAATATGCTTTTCAGCTATGCAATTTCCGGAATTGATGATTTAGAAAATTCTATTACAGAAGGCTTGCAGAGTCTTCTTTCTAATGTAACTTATGTAGGCTACATTACCGGTCATGATGAGCTTGCGCTTAAAGATGATTCAAATTCTGGCGGAATGACTTCGGCTGTAAACTTCAGTAATCTTGTTTCAGAAAAATATCAGTTTGTAGAAATGGATCTTTCTGAGGAAGATATTCCGGCCGGCATGAATTGTATTGTAATAAACGGTCCTAAATCTGAATTCCTGGATAAAGAACTTTACAAGATTGATCAGTTTATTCTTCGCGGTGGAAACGTTGTTTTCTTTGTAGATGGAATGCTCGAAAATCAGATGGCAATGTATTACGGCGGCGAAAGTTTTGAAAAGAACGAAAGTAATATTATAAAGCTCCTGGAAGCTTATGGAATTAAAATTCAGAATGATATTGTTTTTGACAAAAACTGTTATACAGCAAAGAATCAGAATTATGGAATGCTAAATTATTACTGGGCTCCAAATCTTCAAAAAGATCAGCTTTCTCAAAGCAGTGTAATTACAAAAAATCTTGGTTATGTTTTAATGCTTCAGAATAGTTCAATAGATGCTTCTGCTGCTATAGAAGACAAAAATATAAATCTTTCTGTTCTTGCAAAAACTTCGGAAGATTCATGGACCGCATCTGAAAATCTTTATTTGAATCCACTTACTATGTCGGTCCCAGATAATAAAGATGAACTTCATTCAAGCGTACTTGCTGTTCTTGCCGAAGGGAAATTCAACAGTTATTTTGAATCTGCTCCAGAATTTGATGAGCCGGGAGAAGCTTCTGGTAATTCAGAAGTGAATAATAAACTTCAGACTTCTAAGCATATTGCAAAGAGTATAGCTAACGGAAAACTTTTTGTAACTGGTTCTTCACAAATTACAACAGGACAGGTAATTGATGAAGCTGGAAATACACCAGTTGCAATGCTTTTACTTAACGTTATTGATTATATGAACGGTAACCAGGATTTATGTATTATGAGAACAAAGGGACTCTCTGCAAATGTTCTTACAATAAAATCTAAGGCTGCTGCAAACTTCTGGCAATATTTCTGTGAGTTTGGAATTCTTGTTCTTATATTTGTCTGCTGGCTGATTGTATGGAGAATTCGTGTGAACCGAAGAAAGCAGATAAACAAAAAATACAATCCAAACGATGCGCGATTAATTAAATAATGGAGATGCGACTATGAAACCTAGAAAACTTATATTAATTATTGCCGATTTAATTCTGCTTGCTGTGTTAATTATTAATTTAATTATTTCTTCAAAAAGCAGTATAAAGAATTTTGAAATTAAAGAAGACATTAATTCTATATTAATTACAAAAGCGGATGGGGAAATTTCTCTTACCAAAAATGGCGAAGATTGGTTTGTAGGAAACGAAAATCTTCCTGCTGAAAATTATTCTGTTGAAAATCTTGTAGAGGCAGTTTCTTCAATTAAAGTTCTGGATAAGGTTGCTTCTTTATCTGAATACACAAAAGAAACCTATGAATTTACAGATAATAATTCCATTACAGTTCTTGTAAAAAATAATGATAAGGTTTTAAGAAAAATTGTACTTGGAAAAAAATCTACAGTTTACAGTCAGACCTTCATTACTTTAGACGACAAAAATGACATTTATCTTTCTACAGGTTCATTAAGAAGTAAATTTGAGATTACAGAAAATGATTTAATTAAGGCAGAGCCTGAACCTGAACAGCAGCCGGAAGCATCTTCAGAAGCAGACAATTCTATTGAAGATTCTCTGGAAGAACCTTCAATAGAATTGTAAATTTCGCGCATCCGTGCGTGTCCACCAGCAAGTGTGTCCACCAGCATGCGCGGCAGGAGTATGAAATGATTAAGCTTGTTGCTTTTCTTGGAAACTATGGACGTGAATATGACAAAACCAGACACAATGTTGCCTGGTATTTTGAAGATTCCTTTCCTTTTGCATCTTCTATAAGCTGGCAGAATAAATTTAAAGGCGAATTTGCAGTGATTACTCCCGAGCAGCTTTCGCAATGGGCCTGTGACAATAAAATCTGTTCAAAAAAAGATGGAAGTCCTGTTTTGGTTCCAGAAGATGCTCCTGCTCACATATATTTATTAAAACCATTAACTTATATGAATCTTAGCGGCGACAGTATTATTGAAGCCGCAAACTTTTATAAAATCAAGCCGGAAGAAATTCTTGTAGTTCATGATGAACTTGAACTTGCAATTGGTTTTGTGAGTTTAAAATGGAGTGGCGGACTTGGCGGGCATAATGGGCTTCGTTCTACAAAAGCAGTTCTTAACACTCCTGATTTTTTCAGACTGCGCTTTGGAATTGGCAGGCCTGAAAATGATAAGATTTCTGTTGCTGATTATGTTTTGGGTCATTTTTCTTCAGAGCAGCAGGAAATAATGCAGAATGTTTTTTCAGCTGCTAATCTTCTTTTTGTAAAAGTCCTGCTTTCTAAAAATCCTTCAGATTTAATTCAAAGCTGGGGTAAAAAGAAAATAGTTTAAAAATTTAAAATATTTTTTGTAACTTGTTGACACTTTTTTTTTTTTTTACTACGATAGACGTACTACGATAAACGTAATAGAGAGGTTATAGTATGGCAGTAGTTAGTTTAAAAGATGTCCATAAATTCTATCAGTTAGGAAGAGAAAAAATTGAAGCTGTAAAGGGAGTTTCCTTTTCTGTAGAAAAAGGCGAGTTTGCAGCCATTTCCGGACCATCTGGTTCAGGAAAATCAACAATATTGAATATGGTTGGTTTAATAGACTTACCAAGCAGCGGATCTATTGTAATCGGCGGAACAGATGTTTATGAAGGAATTGATCTTTCTTCATCTGCTGTAAGAGATAACCGCTGGTCATCTTCTGTTTCAAAAGAAGATAAAAAGAAGGTTAGAACGACTGTACCTTCAAAAGTAGATAGAAGAATCACAGCTTTGCGCCGTTCTCATATTGGATTTATTTTCCAGACTTTCAACCTTATTCCTGTACTGAATGTTTATGAAAATATTGAATTCCCTCTTCTGCTTGAATCAAGAAATAAAGCTTCATGGAGTCCTGTAGATGATTTTTCTAAGGCTCAGAAAGAAGAATGGATTAACTTCCTTATGGAAAAAGTTGGTCTCAAAGACTGGAAAAAACATAAGGCAAATGAGCTTTCTGGCGGACAGCGTCAGAGAGTTGCAATTGCAAGAGCTCTTGTAACAAAAGCTCCTGTAATTCTTGCTGATGAACCGACAGCAAACCTTGACTCAAAAAACTCAGAACAGATTCTTTCTTTGATGAAATCTTTGAATAAAGATCCTGATTTGAAAACAACCTTTATTTTCTCTACACACGATTCTCGTATTGTAGATATGTGTGACCATGTTGTTCATATTCTCGATGGTCAGGTTATCAATGATGAATTTAAAGCAGGTTCAGACGTTTATAAGATTTAAGCTTTGTTTATAAAACTGACAGGCTTATTGATTTTAGGAGTTTATTAAATGAAAGAAATAATTAAACTTGCCTTGCGCAATTTAAAGGAACATAAATCAAAATCCATTATAATTTCATTGTTTATCCTTTTTGGCGTTGCAATTGTTATATTGGGAAATTCGTTCCTTGAATCAATTAACCGCGGACTTGAAAAAGATTTCCGTTCAAATATCACTGGAGATATTGCTGTTTGTGCAATTCCTCCAAAGGGTGTATCCGTAGATGTATTTGGCGCTTCTTCTATGGAAATTACTTCATCACAGCCACAGATTCCAGCTCTTATGGATATTGATACTGTAGAAAAAATTATTGCAGAAACTGATGGTGTTACAAAATACTCAAGAATGATTTCTGCACAGGTAATGCTTTCTAAGGGAATTGAATTTGATTTTTCTGCTCTGGAAGAAAATGATGATGCAGATTTTTCTGATATTCCTTTTTCAATGCTGTTTGCTGGAGAAAAAGATTCGTACTGGGAACTTTTCCCAGACCTTAATATGATTGAAGGTCGATATCCTCAGGCTGGTACAAATGAAATTATTGTAGATACCAGAGTTATGGACGGTTTTAAAAAAATTTATAAGGAAGATCTTCAGTTAAATGATAATGTACTTCTGGCTAATATGAATGGTACAATTCGTGAAGCAGTAGTTGTAGGATTCTTTAAACCTGCTAATGAATATTCTGCAATGTTCCAGAGTATTTATTCTACACCGGAATTAGCTCGTGCTTTTGCAGATCTTACATACGCAAATTCCTTCTCGCAGGAATTGCCGGATACTGTAGATCTTGGAATTTCAAATATGTCTGAGGATGATTTGTTTGGCGATAATGATTTCTTTGGAGATATTGAAGATGATGAATCTATTCTTGGAAGTACAACAGATTTTGACAGCATTCTTGGAGATACAACTCTTCGTGATGAGTTAAATAAAACCGATGATGGAGCCTGGCATTTTATTCTTGCTAAGCTTGAAAATCCTCACATGGATAAAAAGACTGTGGCAGAGCTTAATAAAATATTTAAGGAAAAAGATCTTGCTGCTCAGGCAATGGACTGGAAAAAGGCTGCTTTGTCATATTCAGGAACTGTCGCTGGAATTGGAATGATTTTTAATGTTCTGATTGTTATTCTTGCAGTTGTTGTATTCATCATTATTATGAATACTATGGTTGTTTCGGTAATTGAGCGTACCAGCGAAATTGGAACAATGCGTGCAATTGGCGCAGAAAAGAAATTTGTAAAAAGATTGTTCTCTGCAGAGACTCTTATCCTTACATCACTTTCGGCATTATTCGGAATAGTGTTTGCATTTTTCTGCATGGCAATCTTTAATGCGTGTCATATTGTAATTACAAATTCAATTGCAAAAATGATTCTTGGCGGTGGATTATTACACTTTACTCCAACCTGGGAAATCATCTTAGTTACAATTATTATTACTTTAATAGGAAGTTTATTAAGTAATTTGTATCCTGTTAAATCAGCTCTTAAAGTTACGCCGCTTAAGGCATTGAGCAAGGAATAAGGGGAGAAAAGAATATGAAAACTGTATCTTTAGCTTTAAAGAATTTGAGCCGTAATAAAAGACGTAATTCAATTCTTGCAGCTGCTATAGCCTTTGGTTTTCTTGTAGTTACTGCAATAGATGGATTTGTTACTGGAGTTGTTGGAACTCTGGAAGATCAGATTACCCAGCTTATTGGTGGAAATGTAATTGTTCAGGGACTTGAGTGGCAAAATTCAACAGTTCCTGGAGGCTCTGCAAGTCTTGTAAATATTGTGCGCGACAGAGATTATGCAAAGACAATTGTTGATAGCTGCGGAATAAAATATGACTACTATTCCTGCTATACAATGAGTGGCGGAGAATTAATTTTTAATGGCAAAAAAACGGTAGTTCAGTTTTATGGACGTGATTTAAGTGAAAAATCTTTACGTGATTCATTCCAGTTTGTAAGTGGTGGAGTTGATGAAAATGTAAAGAATGGAATTATTATTAGTGAAAGCACAGCTGAAACAATGAATCTTCAGGTTGGTGATAATTTAATATATTCAACAGGCACTGTTTACAGACAGAATACTTTTGCAGATGTTACTGTTATGGGTATTATTAAATCTAATACCTTTATTAATAAAATGCAGGGGTATATGAATATTGAAGATTTGAACTCTATTATTGAAATGCCTGAAGGCGGATATTCAATGTTCTCTATTTACCTTCCTAATAAAAATAAACAGACAAAGGCTGCTATCGCTATAGAAAATAGAATACGCCAGGATCATGAAAAAAATCCGGAAATTAATGTAACAAATCGTGCTCTTGCTTTTCAGACAAATCCTACAAACATCGGTGCCGGAATTGAAAAGCAGCTTGATCCTAAAAAACCGGAAAATGAATGGCAGGGTGTAATGTATGGAGTAGAAACTCTTTATGATGAAATTCCTCAGATTAAAACAGTTTTGAATGTTGTACATGTCATTTCTACTGTTATTCTTATAGTAATTCTTTTAATTGTTATGGTAGGAGTTTCAAATACTTATAGAATGGTTTTATATGAAAGAATCAGAGAAATTGGAACTATGAGAGCATTGGGAATGACAGGAAAAACAACTAAAAAAGTTTTTACAAACGAAGCTGTAATACTTTGTATTATTGGAGCTGTTTTGGGATTGATTCTTGCTTTAATTATAATGGGTATTGTTCACTGTATTCCAATTGAAAGTGAGGCTCTTTCTATTTTCCTTAATAAGGGACACTTTGATTTCAAGGTTTCTGTATTTTCAATTATTATCCAGTATTTATTGCTTATAATCCTTACAACTTTTGCTGTTCGCGGAAGTGCTAAAAAGGCTTCAAAAATGAACCCTGCAGAAGCATTAAGAACAATTAAGTAAGCTTATAATTGAAAATAACTTTAGCGGCGAGTTTATACGAGCCACAATTTTTTAATCAGGAGTTTTTGGATGAAAAAATTATTATCAATTTTTGTTGCAGCAGCTCTTTTTACTGCAGCTGCCTTTGCCCAGGTTTCACATGAGGATTCCGAAAAAGGTTTTAAAATAATGGAGGATACAGAAGATATCCTTGCATACCATGGAGATTATTCTGCAACTATTTCTTTTGAAGTTGAAAAGCCTGGTAAACCTAAGGAACACATTCAGTATAAGATTTTTCAGCGTACTGATTCAAAGCTTATGACTGTAGTTCAGCTTTTCCCGGAAGCAGATAAGGGTGTTGGTTATCTTCGTAACGGAGACAACATCTGGTCTTATGACCCGATCAGCCGTAAATTCTCACATACTTCTATGAAAGAAGCTCTTGGAGATTCAGATGTACAGCTTGATGATATTGACCAGAATAAAAAATACTGGCGCGATAATTATGAAGTTGTAGGTTTCGAAGAAGGAACTCTTGGAAAGTATCCTGTTTATATTATTACTCTTAAGGCAACTACAAGTGAACCATCTTATGCTAAGTCAAAATATTATATTCGAAAGGATATTACGCTTATCTTAAAGGAAGAAGAGTTCTCTGGTTCTGATCGTCTTATGCGTACAACACTTTTCCCTAAGTGGTCAAAGGTTCCGGCCGGATATGTTCCTACTCAGATAATCATGCGTGATGAGTTAAATCCCGGAGAACAGACACAACAGGTTATTTCAGATTTAACTTTTGACGCTTTGCCGGATAAGATTTTTACAAAGGCATATCTTGAAGGTTTGAACTAATTGCAGTCAATTGGAGACAATATGAAAAAATATATTTCATTATTTTTGTTTGCTGCCTTTCTGATTTTCGGTCTTAATGCACAGAGCGATGATGATTTATTCGGCGGATCAGATGATTTTATTTCTTCCGATGATAGTATGTTCGGTGGAGATGAAGACATTTTTTCTTCAGATGATGATCTCTTTTCTGATGATTCCATTCAGACAGTTAGTGATGTCTCTGCAAAGTCAGACCTCAGCAAGGGAGTTATTTTTGATACCGGTTCAATTAAAATCGGTGGAAGTTTAACTGCTGGAATTTCTACATCTACAGTTTTGTATTCCGAAGAAGAAAACGATTTGGGTGACAATATTCATAATACAAAGCTTAGCCCGGATCTTTCAGCAATGCTTTCTGTAGATGCACGACCAACGGATATTCTTCGCATTTATTCAAAATTTGGATTTGCTTATCCATTCCAGAATAAAGTTTTTACAACTTTAAAATATACTCCGGTTGCATTGAAACTTGGACCATTAGGTAATTATTCTTTACCTTTAGCAACATCTGCTGAATCTTCAATAGTTGACTGGTTTAAGCTAAAAGAGCTCTTTACAGACTTTTCTATGTATGACAGAGCGTTTTTCCGCTTTGGTATTCATACAGTAAGCTGGGGAACAGGATATTTCTTTAGTCCGGTTTCTGATATGATTAACTCTTCTTCTATTGATCCGGAGAATCCTACAGAACAGGTAGACGGAAGCTTGAACTTAAGAACCCAGCTTGTTTTCCCCGGCACTCAGAATTGTCTGTGGTTTTATGTAATTCCTTCAACAAATTTTAAAGGACAGACTGCAGATAGTTATGCAAGAGAAACTGCTCTTGCCGGTAAATTTGACTTTTTAATTGGAAACTGGGAAGCTGGTATTGGAGGCTTATGGAAATATAATTCTGCTCCAAAAGGAATGCTCACATTAAGCGGAAGCTTTAAAAAATTAAACATATTCAGTGAATTTGTTTACAGCTATGGAGCTCTGGAAGAGTGGGGTAAAAATAATGACTGGGATGATAAAACAAGCATTTTCCAGGCAACAGCAGGCTTCTTATATATCTGGAAAGATCCTGGAATTTCACTTGCTGCTCAGTATTATTTTAATAGCAATGATATTGATTCTCCTCAGAAAAATATTATTTACGGGCATAATATTGCCGGAACCTTAAGCTTTAGTGAGCTTTTTGGAAATAAAGATTTTTCTGCGAACCTTTTCTGTATGTCTAACATAGGAAGAAAAGATTATAAGGAAGAAGAAATTGAACTTATGAAGCTTATGGGCTTATCTAAATCAGAAATAGATTCTATTTCCGGTTATACCCTTACTTCATCGCTGATGGCATATTATACTCCTATCAAATATATGAAATTTGGTATGGGACCAACTGTAAATTTTAAAGATTTTGAATCAAAACCTACAGTTTCCTTTAAAATTTCAGCATCTTTAGGCGGCGGTAAATTCTAGAAATTATTTAAATAAAAAATAATCAAAGATAAAGTCCTGACTATAATTGAATTTATAGTCAGGATTTTTTTTGAGCACTTTTTTTGCTTTGCAAAAAAATCCGATAGGTAGGAATCCGCCGAAAAAAACAAACTGTTTGCTTTGTTTTTTTATATAGATTATAATTTTTCTGATTATGGAAAATGTTTTTGTATCTTTGGATTTGAATCTTCTTGCAGATGACCTGATTATGAAAATTATGCAGGAATGGAAGAATCCTTTTGAACCTCCTGCTGTAATTTTTTCTGATGTAAAAACTGAACAATGGTTCCGGCTTCGATATCTTAATAATCCAAAGTCAGGTAAAACGGTTTTAATGAATCTTGAAGCTTTAAGGCTTCAACCTTTTCTTTTTAATCTGCTTTTGCCAGAGAAGAAAATTCTTTTTGAAAAATACAACATACATTCTATAGAAAAACTTTCTGTTGAACTTCTTCGCGATGTAATCATTCAAAAGCTGACTGACAGGCTTGATGACAATACATTTTATTTTGAAGCTTTGAATGCGCCGCAGGTTACTGAATATATTAAAAAATCTGAGATAAATCCTGTGTGCCTTTATGATTTTGCACAGGAAATTGCAACGTTATTTCTGGATTATGAAGATACCCGTTCGGAAAATTTGCAGCAGCTTTTTGAAAGTTGTTCATGGCAGAAAAAACTTTATAATGATATTTTTAATTCATCAGATTTAACTGAAGATTCAAAAAAAGATTTTTCAGGAATTGTGATTAATCAAACAGCATATATAAGTCTTTTTAAGCTTTGTGAATTAAATAAAAAGCTTAATGGTGGACAATTGAAATATAACTGGCAGGAAAATCGGCCTGTTTATGTTTTTGGTTTTTCTGGAATGGGAGAAATTTACCGTTCGATTCTTCAGAATTTTTCAGAGGCTTATAATCTTACGGTTTATCTGCAGACTTCTACAGATATTAAAGATTCAGATATAAAAAGATTTAAAACTCCTGATGGAAAAACTTTTTCTTTGGAGTGTAAAGAGCTTTTTACACAGTGGGCATCATATGGAACTGAGCATCTTGATTTATGGAAGAAAAATGAAGATATAACAGAAATCAGTTCTTCAACGCAAAACTTGTCTTCGCAAGATTGTGTGATATCGCTTTCATCGGCTCCGAATCAGCTTAGGGAAATTGAAAATCTTCATTCGCAAATTTGTGAACTGTTAAAATCAGGTAAGGCACGTGTTTGCGATATTCTTGTGCTTGCTCAAAATGTTCAGAGTTATAAGGTTGCTATTGAACAGGTTTTTGAACAGAATGATTCTAATCAAAAAGCAGATAATTTAAAGAAAGAAAATCAGTTTCCGTATATTCCAACTTTAATTTCAGATTATGATTCTGAATCTTCTTTTACTACAACAGCTCTTATTACGCTTTTTGAAATTCTTCAAAAAAAATATTTATGCCGTTCAGATATTTTTTCTTTACTTAGAAATCCGCTTATTCAGTTTGTGCGTGGTTTTACAAATGAAATGGTTAATGCGTGGGCTGGCTGGGTAGAAAAATTAAATGCATATAGAGATCATGGAATTGATAAAGACAGAATTTATGACTGGGATAAATTAAAAAATCGTCTCATGCTTTCGCGTCTTAGTGAAGATTTAATTATAACCGATGAAGAGAAAATTCTTCCTTATGAAAATATTGAAACTCAAAATGATTATTCACTTTATAAATTTATAGAAGCTATAGATGAGCTTGAAGAATGGATGCAGCTTTCACCAAAGCAGAAATTTAATTTTCAGAATATACAATTTATATATGAATTTTTAATGAGATGGTTAAATCTTTCAAATGAAATTCCTCCAAAGTTTTTTTCTGAAAATTTTATTTTTCAGAATGTTATTGAAGAAATTGAACGTCAGAAAATGACTTCAAGAAATGATGTGTATTCTACAATTTTTGCAAACAGTCTTTTTGACAGGGCAAAGGGCGTTTCGCTTCACAGCGCAAATATTTTTTCGCAGGGAATAACTTTTGCAAAATTTGCGCCTAACAGAATTCTTTCTGCAGATTATGTTTTTATTCTTGGAATGGATTCTTCTTTTCCTGGAACTGATAGTGAAAATGTTCTTGATTTGCGAAGTTCTCATTTTGGTCATGAGCGTCAAAAGGGTGACGAAAAAAATTCTTTAAAAAATCGAAATGCCTTTTTATGCCAGATGTTTGCTGCAAGAAAAGGTTTATTCATAAGTTACGTAAATCAAAATCTTAAAAAAGATCAGGAATTTTATCCTTCATCTGTTGTACTGGAACTTTTTGGAACAGTTTATAAGGACGAAGCTTTTGAAAAACGTGTTTTTGAAAATAAAATTTATATTGATGAAAATCGTCCGTGGAATGAACTTTTTACCAGACGCGAATTCCGTAATAAAATAAATTATGATTTTATGCGAAACTCTTCTGATATTGAAGAAAATGAAAATTATGAAGAACAGAGTGATATTAATATTCAGAATGCTTTGCCCGACAGACTTCGATTTACTTCGATTAAAAAATATCTTGAAGAACCGTATAAATATTATATTGAAAATATATTTGATAAATCAGAAGATGATTCAATTACCGAGCTTCAGCAATTTGAACCTTTAACTTTTGATAATCTGACCGAAAGTTTAATTCAAAAAGAATATTTGAATTTACTTTTAAAAACAGATGAAAGTGAAGTTGAAAATATAAATTTTGATCTTGAGTTTAAGGAAAATTTGAAGCTGGAAAATATTCTGCCGGTTTCTTTTTTTGGAGAAAAAGCTATTGCTGATATTCGTAAAAAAGCGGAAGTTTTTTATGAAAAATATAAAAATATTTTTGGTGAACTTTCACTTGTCCAGAATGAATTGTTCATAAATGTTTTAATTCCTCAAGGTGATAAAAAACAGTGGGAGCTTTCCGGAAAAGTAGTTTCTTTTAATAAAAATTTTTACGAGACAAAAAATCTTTTTCTTGTTGATATTTCTAAGCAGAAGAAGTTTTTAAATTGTTATATTTCTTCACTTGCACTTATTGCGTCTCTTCCGGAATCTGATGAATCTGAATATTCAGTAAATTTAATTGAACTTTATTATGATGATTCAAAAAAAGAAAAAATTGTTGATGAGCAGATTGTTATTTCTCTTACAAGAAAGGAATGCATATTAATTTTACAAAAAATTTATAATTCAATGTTTGTTGAAAATTTTTATAAATGTGTGCCTTTTTCTGAACTTGATAAAGAGCATGCTTCTATAAGCTCATTAATTAATAAACTTGAATCAATGTACGGTGGTGAATGGACTTATTTTTCAAAGAAAAAATTATTTGATCTTGAGCATGATCTAGGTTACAACACCGAAAAATTTTCTGATGAATGGGAACAGGCTGTTATTCATCAAAAAAAGCTGATTAAATATTTAAATGACGTAGAATAGGGGAATGGGATTTTTATGGCTGACGAAGAAAAAAATGAAGTTCAGGAATTTAATTATGAAACATACAATCCTCAGCAAAAAGATTCTATGTTTATTGAAGCATCCGCGGGAACTGGAAAAACTTTTACAATTCAAAAGATAGTTAGAAAACTTGTTGAAAATGGAACTCCATTAGAAAAAATTCTTATTGTTACTTATACTGAAAAAGCGGTTGGTGAATTAAAGGATAGAATTCGAAGTGAACTTTCGGATTTAAAAAATATAAAGCTTGATGTTGATAATTCACCTATTTTTACCATCCATTCATTTTGTCAAAAAACGCTTGGAGAATTTTATTTTACGGCAAAACAGCCGTCCAGACTTGAACTGATAAATGAAAGTGAAATTTCTGATTTTATTGATTTCTGGATTAGAGACGTTTTCAGTACTCAGGAGGATTTTAAGGAATTATTCTGTTCTGCAGAAAAGCCTGCTTTACTTATTGAAAGTATAAAAAAACATTTTCAAGCTGCTGTTGATAAATATTATCTTGATTTAAATGGAAACGAAATTCCTTCAATTGTTTCTTTGAATACAGAGCAGAATATAAAAAAAGAAAGTCCTCTCGAAAAGTTTTTTACAAAATATTTAAAAGAAATTTACATTGCCTGGCAAAAGAAGAAAGCTGATAATAAGAAGCAATCCTTTAATGATATGATAAGAAATGTCCGCGAGGCAGTTTGTGAGCCAGATTCGCAATTAAAGAAAAAACTTAAAGAAAAGTATTCTTATGCAATTATTGATGAATTTCAGGATACAAATCAGAAACAATGGGATATTTTCAGTTCAGTTTTTCTTGAAAAAAAGGATGAAAATAATAAAAATCCGCATGTTCTGATTGTTGTTGGAGATCCAAAGCAGTCTATTTATGCATTTCAGGGCGCTGATGTTAATGTTTATCATAAGGCAATTAATGAAATAAAGGCAATTGGAGGAAAAGAATATTCCTTAAAAACTAACAGACGTTCGTCTGTTCTTATGGTAGAAGCCTGCAATGAACTTTTTAAAACAAAAGGTAATACGAACTTTTTTGATCCTGCTTCAGAAATTACATTTAATGCTTCTAATCCGTGGGGTAAAATAAAAAATGCTTTATATAATGGAAAAGAAGCCGAGCCGCTTCTGATTGCTGGAAGCAGAAATCAATTTGATTCCAAAACTCAAAGTGTTATTAGCGAACTTACGGATGAAGAATTTGCAAAAATTGCTGTAAACAAAATTGTAGATTTATGTTCGTTTGATGAGAATGGAAAAACAAAATTGCAGGTTTGGGATAAGAATAAAAATGCTTATCGGAATTTGTGCTTTAAGGATATTGCAATTCTTTCAAGAGTTAAAACAGAATCTGCTGCAATTGAAAAAGAAATGAAAAAATGTGGAATTCCAACTTCCAGGTATAAAGATCAGAATCTTTTTGCAGGAAAAGAATGTGCTCATTGGATTGCTCTTTTAAATGCAATCAGCGCACCAGACTTTACAGGCATAAGACGAAAATTTTTGAGTGAAGTTTTATTCACACAATTTTTCAATATTTCATTGGGGCAGGTTACAAGCGAAGAATTTGATAGTCCGCTTTGTGAAGAGCGTCAGAAAATAATTTTGTGGCAGCAGATTGCACAAAAACGGCAGTGGGCAAAACTCCTTGAATCAATTTTTGAAGAATCAGAAATTGAAGGAAATCTTTCGAGCCTGAATAAATTGTCTTCGCTTTCCAAATATCGCCAGATTGGAAATTACATTGTTGAGTATCTTTATAAAAACGAATATTCGCTGGAAGAAACTGCAAGGCATTTATTGCGGCTTTCAAATAAAAATGAAGATTCGGAGGAAGATGCGAATATTGTAGAAAAATCTACAGATTTAGATTGCGTTCAGATAATGACTATTCATGCCTCAAAAGGACTTGAGTTTCCCGTTGTTATTTGTGTGGGCGGTTATAACGGAAGAAATAATCAGGGACCGCATGTTTATATTTATCATAATTCAGCACGTCAGTCTGAATTGTCTTTTGTTGATTCAATCGGAAAGAATCAGAAAAATATAGAAGAAGATTATGAATTTCAGCGGGTTTTTTATGTTGCATATACACGGGCTTCCTCACTCATGATCCTTCCATATTATAAACCTAAAAATACTACAAAGCTTGTGGATTTTATAAGAAATAATCTTTTTGAGTTAATGCAGAATCCTGTCTGTTCAAAATATTTTAAGCAGATTGGAAGTGCAAAAGATATTGAAAATTTAAAAACAAATGAAGAGCTTGGAGAGGAAGTAAAAGAGATTTTGAATCATAATTTGACAGAACAAAAGAATGATTCGAAAAATTCCGTAAATGATAATTCTGAAAAATTACGTCAAATACAGTTAGAAGAAAATTCCTTGCTTGCAGAAAAAATTCCTTCAATGCTTTTATATAAGCATTCGTATTCTTCTTTGTCTCACAATATAAAAGAAACTGAGCTTACAGGAGAAACTTCTGAAAGAATTGATGCTGAAGGAGAAGCTTTAAAAACTGCTTCGCTAAGCGAATATGATAAATCAGAAAATCCGGTAAAAATGTTTTATGACAAAAATGCAGATCTTGATTTTTTTGCAGAGGACTATCCAAGAGGTGCAAAACTTGGAACTGCGCTTCATGAGGTTCTGGAAAAAGCTGATTTTATGTTTGCCGGAAAATTTTCTGATTCAAAAACTTATGCAGAAAATCTTCAGATTACAGAGTTAATCAACAAATGTTTTGCCAATCAGTCTTTTATACTTGATGAAAATGATTCAAAAAAATGGCGGGAACAGACAGCTTATTTTTTGTGGAACACACTTAATGCAAAATTGCCGGAAATTGCAGGAAATCATCAGACAGAAAAATTATTCAGCCTGGCAGAACTTGGCTGGGATTCCAGACTGGCTGAAGTTCAGTTTAATATGAATCCTGTTCCTGAACAAATTTTAAAAAATTATTGTATGGGATTTATTGATTTGATTTTTAAGAGAAAAGATGAAAATCAAAATGAACTTTATTCTATTGTAGATTGGAAAAGTGATACGTTTATTCCATTAGATTTTTCTGATGAAGAAAAATTAAAAAATCATACAGATGATAAATATTCTATTCAAAGAGTTTTGTATTCGTACTGTTTAATAAAATGGTTGAAAATTTTTTATGACGAGAGTGAGGAAGAAATTTTTAAAAATCATTTTGGTGGAATTTATTATGTTTATGTTCGCGGCTGCATAAAAGGAACTTCAAATGGAATTTACGCACGTACCTGGAAAAATTATTCTGAGCTGGAAAACAGTTTTAAAAATATCTGCAGTAAATTAATGGTGTTATAAAAGATGAATGAAAATTATGATTTTTATGAAGAATTAAATTCTCTGAATGGAATAAGTCAAACCTGGGTAAAAGTTATTTCAGTTTTACAGTCTCTTCAAAAAGATTTACCTGTTGAAGTTCGAGATTTATTTTATATGTATTTTTCTCTTCTGGACGATGGAAATATCTGTATAAATCTTGATGATGATTTTGAAAAAGAAGATTCCTTGTATAACCGTTGGATAAAAAAATGGGAAGGCTTATTAAAAGCTTCATTAAAATTTACACAGGAAGAAATTGAAAAAAAACTTTCTTCTGATTCAGAGCTTTTTTCTTCAGAAATAAAATTTGCGCTTGAAGAAATAAAAAAAGGAAAATTCAGAAATCTTATTCATGACTACAAAAACTCTGATTATACAAAACCTTTTGTAATTGATGAAAACTGGCTTTTTTCTTCAAAATATCATAAGGCAAAAATTGTAATTGAAAACCGCATAAATAAAATCATGAAAAAATCTGCTGTGTCTGTTGCGGTTCCGGAAAAAGAAAATTTAAAAAAATATTTTGCTGAAATTACTCAGGTAAATGGTTCAAAAGCCATTTTGTTAAAAGATGAACAGCTGAATGCAATTTCAAGAGGGCAGAATGAAAACCTGATTATTACAGGTGGGCCTGGAACCGGAAAAACAACTGTAGTTTGTTATCTTTTATGGGAGCTTTTGAAAAATCCTGAATATGAGAATTTTAAGCTTTATTTGGCGGCTCCAAGCGGAAAGGCGAGCGATCGACTAAAAGAAAGCATCTGTGAAACTCTTGAACATTTGAACCAAAAGACCCGGGAAGAAAATTTAACTCTATATAAAAAGCTGAATTCAGCTCAAAGCTCAACAATTCACATGCTTTTGAATTATAATCCGAGTGATAATTTTTTTACTTATAACGAAGAAAATCAGTTTGATGTAAATTCTATTTTTGTAATTGATGAAGCAAGTATGATTGATATAATTTTGTTCAGCCGCTTGTTGAATGCAATTCCTGAAGGTGCCCGAGTATTTATTCTTGGTGATAAAAATCAGCTTCCATCTGTTCAGGCAGGAGCTGTTCTTGGTGAACTTCTGGCAAATAAAACGGAGTGCGTTGTCGAATTAAAGGAATCAAACCGATTTAATGATGATTCGCAGATTGGCCGGTTAAAAGATGCCTTACAGTCTGAAGAGCCACTAAAAAAAGAGCTTGCAAATATCTGTAATTTTGAAGAATGGGTTGAAGAAAAAATTGACTCTGGCGAATCTGTTTTTTTACAAGAGCAAAGTAATTCAATAAATGAAAAAAAAGATTTTCCGGTTACGACATTCACATTAAAGAAACAGGATTTTTCATATAAAAAAAATCAGATTGAGAAGCTTATAAATTTGTGGAGCGCTGAATTTTACGATGATTTTTCTTCAAACGAAAGTATTGCAAATGGAATACCTGTTAATTCCGATTATAATAAATTAATTTCTGAACTTGATGATTTGTGGAAGAAAACTTTACGTGCAAGAATTCTTTGTGCCGAAAGAAAAGGAATTCGCGGCGTAGAAGAAATTAATAATAATATAATAGAAAAAATCATCAAAAAAAATCAGATTACGCTGCAGGGTGAAGAATTTTTTAATGGAGAGCTTGTAATGCTCACAAGAAATCAATCAATGTTTAATTTATATAACGGAGACAGTGGAATTGTCGTAAGCTTGAAATTAAATGGCGAAAAGGAAAATTCTAATAATGGTTCCAGCCTGAAATATTTGATGGTAAAAAAGGAAACAAAAGAGGGGAGTGTTGATAATAAAAATATAATAAATACTCAGACTGGAATTATTCAGACTGGAAGTTATGTTTTTTATCCTCTTTATCTTTTGCCAAAAGAAACTCTTGAACCGTCTTATGCAATTACAATTCACAAATCGCAGGGCTCCGGTTATAAATCTATTTTGGTTTTTATTCCGGAACAAGAAGGTCATCCGCTTTTAAATCGTCAGATTATTTATACTGCAATTACAAGAACGGAAGGTTCAACATTTATTTTTGCAGATTATAATACTCTGGAAGCAGCCAGAAAAACTGTAATTCAGCGAGATACAAGAATTATATTTAAAGCATAATTTTACCACCTGCCATTTATGCAGAAAGCCGATTTTCGATTTGCGCGTAATTGAACAAAGCAACCGCATTCACTGCAGGTCATTTCTCCAATCAGCTTACTGCAGGTTTTACAGGTTTCCAGCCGCTTTTTGTAAACATCTGGAGAAACTGTATCTTCTGTAAGCTGTTGATTCAATGCCATTTCTTCCAGAAGTTCCGGTGTCATATCAAGAGAAGAAAGGTGATTTTTATTTTCACATTCAGGACAAAGCTTCATTCCGAAAATTATAATTTCATTTCTACAGTTACAACACTCATTGCAGGTACTTTCAGCTGTACTTCGTTTTCTCCACAAATTGTTACATTAATATTTTCTTCTTTAATGTTTTCTGGTTTAGAGAAAGTATTGCAGGCTGTCATTCGTTTTGAAGTAAGAATTGTTCCTTTTGCTTCTTTTATTTTTCCTTTTATATTTGCAAGGCTTATACTAATCTGCTTTTCGCCTTTGAGTTCAGCATTTGTAAATGTTACAGTATACAAATTCTTTTTATGTGAAGCCGAAGCCGAAATTGCAGCAACTCTTGCATCTTCCGGTCCTACCTGATTTGTTGCAACAGAACTTGCAAGAAGCTCAGCATCCATGTGATTTTTATACATATGGAAAACATACCAGGTTGGAGTTTTTACTATTTTATTTCCTTCTGTAAGAACTGGAGATTGAAGTACATTTACTGCCTGAGCAATATTTGCACATCTTACACGGTCTGAGTGATTATTGAAAATATTCAATGTAAGGCCGGCAACAAGTGCATCTCGAATTGTGCATTGCTGATAGAGGAAGCCCGGATTTGTATCCGGTTCAACTGCATGCCACATTCCCCATTCATCAACAATAAGTGCAACACGTTTTTCGCTGTCATATTTGCTCATAATTTCATCATGGCGGCGAACAAGAGTTTCCATAAAGCCTGCATTTTTTAATGCAAGGAACCATTCATTTTCTCCAAAATCAGTTGCTGTTGTTCTGTTATCCCAGTTTGGTACAACAGTATAATGATGAAGAGAAAGACCATCCATTAAGCTGCTGCATTCACGCATTAAAACTTCTGTCCAGTTCCAGTCACTTGAATTTGGACCACAAGCTATTTTAAAAATTTTATTTTTTCCATATTGTCGTACATAAGTCTGGTAATTTCTATAAAGATTTGCATAATGCTCCGGCTTCATATTTCCACCACAGCCCCAGTTTTCGTTTCCAACTCCAAACATATCAAGCTTCCATGGCTTTTTATGTCCGTTTTCTTCACGTAAGCGGCTCATAGGTGATTCACCATCAAAAGTAATGTATTCAACCCATTCAGACATTTCCTGAACAGTTCCGCTTCCTACATTTCCGTTAATATATGGCTTGCAACCTAAAACTTCGCAAAGTCCTAAGAATTCATGAGTTCCAAACGAATTGTCTTCTACAACTCCGCCCCAATGAGTATTAATCATTTTTTTTCTTGTTTCGTATGGACCAATTCCGTCTTTCCAGTGATATTCATCTGCAAAACAGCCGCCCGGCCATCTTAAATTAGGAATTTCAATTTCGCGAAAAGCTTCTACTACATCTTTTCTGTAGCCGTTTATGTTTGGTATGTCGGAGTTTTTTCCAACCCAAAATCCGCCATATATACAGCGTCCTAAATGTTCAGAAAAATGGCCATAAATATCTTTGCTGATTTTGCTTAAATCCTTGTCGCAGGAAACTACAATTGAATCCATAAAAACTCCGTAATGACACCTTTTTTGAGGTGCTTGCTGGTATAGTTGTGTGAAAATAGTTAAACTGCATGGTTAAACGTTTAACTAAGTCTTGGATTTAATATAACATCGAAAAACTGATTGTGCAAGAAAAAAATATAAGATATAAGATATTTTACTGATGACAAATTCTATAAAAGTGTATTACAATATTTATTATTCTAGTATACTAGGTTGTAGGAGTATATAAATTATGAACGAAATCTTGAAGCAGATTGGCTTGACGGGAATTGTTCCTGTTGTTGTTTTGAATAATGCTGGCGACGCTATGCCACTTGCTGAAAGTCTTATAAAAGGTGGACTTCCATGTGCAGAAGTTACTTTTCGAACTGATGCGGCTGAGGAAAGTATTCGTACTATTGCAAAGAATTTTCCAGATATGCTTGTTGGAGCAGGAACAGTTCTTTCTGTTGAGCAGGTTAAGCGTGCTGTAGGAGCAGGGGCTAAGTTTATTGTAAGTCCAGGACTTAATCCAAAGGTTGTTGAATACTGTATTAAAAAAGGCTATCCGGTTACTCCTGGAATAATGACTCCAACCGAACTTGAAATGGCGCTTGGACTTGGACTTGATGTTGTAAAATTCTTCCCGGCAGAAAATGCAGGCGGACTAAAAATGATTAAGGCAATGAGCGCTCCATATACAATGATGAAATTTATGCCGACCGGTGGAATAAATGCCACAAATGTCCGCGACTATCTTGCATGTGATAAAATTCTGGCATGCGGCGGCAGCTGGATGGTAAAGGGAGATTTGATTAACGCCGGTAATTTTGCAGAAATTGAAAAGTTGACTCGCGAAGCTGCGGGAATTGTAAAGGAAATAAGAGAATAAGGTAAAGCTAAAAAATTGCTGAATCGCAATTTTTTTTAACGCTTTGCTATTGAACACCGCGGACTCTGACTGGCCCGCTTACACAGGAGATAAAAATGAAAGTAGTAACATTTGGTGAAATAATGCTTAGACTGGAACCTGAAGGATATTTCCGTTTTGTTCAGGTAGATAAAATGACTTCTACATTTGGAGGCGGTGAGGCTAATGTTGCAGTTTCTCTTGCAAACTACGGCTTAGACGCATATTACGTAACAAAGCTTCCAAAGCACGAAATCGGTCAGGCTGCAATCAACAGCCTCCGCCGTTATGGTGTAAACACAAATTACATTGTTCGTGGCGGCGATCGTGTTGGTATTTACTACAACGAGCGAGGGGCTAGTCAGCGCGGTTCAAAGTGTATATACGACCGCGCACACAGCTCAATCGCAGAAGCAAAACCGGAAGACTTCAACTGGCCGGAAATCTTCAAAGACTGTAAATGGTTCCATCTTACAGGAATTACTCCGGCTCTTGGTGGAAATATGGTTCAGATTTGTATTGAAGCCTGTAAGGCTGCCAAAGCTGCCGGTGCTACAGTAAGCTGCGACCTCAACTACCGCGGAAAGCTCTGGACACGTGAGCAGGCTCGCGAAGCTATGACAGAAATCTGTAAGTACGTAGATGTTTGTATTTCTAACGAGGAAGATGCTAAAGATGTATTCGGAATTGAAGCAGAAAATACAGATATCACAGGCGGAAAACTCAATAAGGAAGGCTATAAATCAGTTGCAAAGCAGCTGGCAGACAAATTCGGTTTCCAGAAAGTAGCAATTACTCTTAGAACTTCTATCAATGCAAACCGTAACAACTGGGCAGCCCTTCTTTATGATGGAAAGGATTACTGCTTCTCTAAGGAATACGAAATGTATATCGTAGACCGTGTAGGCGGCGGCGACAGCTTTGGTGGCGGACTCATTTACGCTCTTCTCAACGGTAAGTCAACTCAGGATGCTGTAGAGTTTGCGGTTGCAGCAAGCTGTCTCAAGCACACTATTGAAGGCGACTACAACATGGTAAGCGTAGACGAGGTAGAAAAGCTTGCAGCCGGCAACGGTTCTGGCCGCATCCAGCGATAAATTTTTAGCGAAGCAAAAATAGCAGGCAAGCCCGATAAGAATGATTGCTGGAGAATGTACATTCAGGGCTTGCCACTGATTATTTTTGTGGAGTTATTCCTTTTATATTGTACCAGTTAATTTTTCTTGTAAAGAACATCAAAAGCGCAAGAATTGCAAATGCAAAGAATGAACCAATCAGTAATGCATAGTCTTCTGATTTAAGAGAGAAGAAAAGATAACTGTAAAGCATGACAAACATAATCATCATTACTAATCCAAGTTTGAACTGTCTTGTAATAGAAGAAACATAAAGAGAAACTGTAATTCCCGCTAGCAAAGCTGCAAATATATAACTTGCATTAAAAGGTATGTGTTCAGAAAGTGAAAGAAGCATAAGGAAGAATAAAACACATGCTGCTCCACAAAGAAGATAGTTCACTGGATGTAATGTGATTTTAGCAAAGATTTCAATCAAAAAGAGAATGATGAACGGAACAAGAATAAACAATATTCCATATTTTATTGCACGGTATAGTTTCTGGTATAGATTTACCGGGTCAATAAAAGATGTTCCAATAAATTGATTAATTTCATCTGAACCGAAATTTACATTCCATTCAGCAGAAAAACCGTTTTCATCAACTGTCCGTTTATCAGGAAGATATGTGAAACCTGTAAAACCAGGAGCAGTCCAGTCTGAAGCAAGTGTAAGTTTTGTACTTTTTGCAGAAATTCTGTAATAAAAATTTTCAGCACCTCTTAAATCCATATTTGTTGAAAACTGGATTTTTCCGTTTGTTAGTTTGAACTCACTTCCAATTCCATGATAATCATTAATCATAATAATATCTGTGTTATAGTTTTTTTCGTTAATATTAAAAACAGGTGCATTTCTTAAAGATGAATTTTTTATATTAACATATAGCCTGGCTTTATTAAAATCATATTCAGTTGTGATATCATTTTCTTTTTTTATTTCTTCAATATTTACATTGAATGTTGCAATAATTGAAGAATTACCTGTAAAAATAGGACATGAATAAATTCCTATAGTTCTGATTTCAGAATCAAGAGAAGAATCAATGTTAACATAATCTGCAGGAATCTGTTTCCAGCCTTCTTCTATTTTATGTTCTGTATATCGCTCATTATATTTATATACAATTTCATCCCAGCTTTTTTTGTATGGAACTAAAATGTATGGTCCATCAAAAAACATTTTGCTCCCGGCTGACTCTGTAATTTCATATTTTGCATCGTTGTATGATAATTCCCGATCAGTAAGCTGACCATTTATAAAGCTAAGTCCAATCAATAGACCAATAATTATAAGAGCAATAAAAATCAGCTTAACACCAATTCCTCCGAGCCTCTTTGTTTTTTTAGGTTCCTTAATAAATTTTGTTTCAACAATTTCCTTAGTATTCATAATTCCTCCTGTAAGGTTTTCATTACAGATAATTAAAAAATCTTTTTCGAGATTTTTTAATTATCTGTAAAAATAATAAAAGAAAATTGTGGCAGAATTGTGGCAAAAATGTGTTATTTCATTGAGTTTTGCAAAGTTTTAGAGCGGAATATGAACTGTAAATTCTGCTCCACCAAGCTTGCTGCTTTTTTGAACTTTTATTTCTCCTTCGGTTGCGTCAACAATTGCTTTTACAATCGAAAGTCCAAGCCCCGTATGTCCCGAATTTGAATCCGGGCGGTTTGAATAAAATCGATCAAATATTTTTTCATATTCGCTTTCTTCAATTCCTTTTCCGTTATCGGCAACAATTAATAAAAGCTCCTGTTTATTATCATTTAGCTTTTGATTTTTTATTAATACCTGAATGTGCTTTGCAAAACTTGCCGCGTTATCAATAAGATTCGTAAGAATTATTTCCAGATAATCAGGATTAATTTTTGCGGTAGGTTTGTTTGGAGGATTATTTTCCTGATCCAATAATTCAATCTGAACATTCTGATAATTCTTTTTAATTCTGGAAATAATGTTTGCTGCAAAATCGTATAAAGGAATTTCTTCTGACTGCTCTTCCGTATTTGTTCCTTCAATTTTTGAAATATTTCTTACTTCTGTTAAAAGCTGTTCCAGATGAGTTATTTCGTCAGTAATTGCTGTAGAAAAATTAATACGTTCTTTTTCTGAAAGTTCATCTTTTAAAAGTTCAGCAGAAGACCGGATTGCTGCAAGCGGATTTTTAAACTCATGATTTACGTCTGAAGAAAAAGCCTGTGTATAGCGTATTTTTGAATCCAGTTTATTTATAAGTGTTTTAAATGAACGGCTTAAATCTCCAATTTCATCATTTCGTTTTATTCCTGTGAACTGTTTAATTTTTTCACTGTCTATATGTCCTTTTTTATCTGCACATTCACTGGTTTCTTTTGCGAGTTTTTTTAATGGAAGACTAATTCTGAAGCTTAGAAAAACAGCTGTTAAAATAACTACAAGCAGCGACAATAAAAATATTTTTCCAAGGTCAGTTCTCAGTTCGTAAATATTCTGTAGAATTCTCCAGGTTGAACGAGAAACAAGAACAATGCCTATGACTTTTTCATTTTTTAAAACTGGAACAGCAGAATATAAGGTTACAGAAATTTGTCCACCAGAAGAAATTCTTGTTTTAGCTCCATAGTGACCTTCCATTGCGGCCTTTATTTCTTCGCCATCATAAACTGTTTTTTTAGAATAAAAATCAGCATTTGAATATACTGCTGATGGAGCTTTGAATTTTCTGTAGATACGTACAGGTATGGAAAATATTTTATATACAAATGGTTCTTTATTGCTTTTTTCAGAAGATGAAACGCTTTCTGAACTTCGGCTTCCAGTTTCTGCAACATACTCTTCCTGTGATTTTTCGAGATTGCTGGAATCTGCAAGAAGCTTGCCTTGAGGATCCAGAATTCTAATACGGCAGTCAAAATTTCCTTCCATATTTATAAGGATTTCTTTGGCAAGAGAAGAACTGATGGAAGAATTTGCATTATTTTTTTCTTGTATGGCGATGGAATTTTCTGCGCCGGTAAATTCATTTTCTTCATTGAACGATGCCGAAAGACTTGCAGCGAGAATTCTTGCCTGCTGAACATTTGAATTTTCTGTCATCTTAAGCAGCTGTATTTCATAAGTTTTTAACATCATCATAGCTGCAACCGGAACAAAGACTGCAATTATAAGAAAAATAGAAATTTGAATGCTTATTGGCAAGCGCAGTTTTTTCATTTTTTATACTTCCTTTTTTTAATTCAAAAGAGAAAATTTATATCCCAATCCGTAAATTGTTTCTATATAATTTCCTCCGATTTTTTTTCTTAATCTTTTAATATGACAGTCAATGGCGCGGTCGTTAAGATAAGTTTCTTCCGGATAAGAAGCGCTTATTAACTGTTCACGAGAAAGTGCAATATCCGGATTTTCTGCAAAAGTTTTTAAAAGTCTGAATTCTGTAACAGTTAGAGGAATAGATTTTCCATTCTTTTCTGCTGAATAAGATGAAAGAAAAATTGTAATATCTCCAGCTTTTAAAATTTCTTCATTTTTTATTTGTGAATCAGAAGCTTCAGTTTTTCCTGAACGACGTAAAATTACTTTTATTCTTGTAATAAGTTCGCGCATGGAAAATGGCTTACATAGATAATCATCGGCTCCAAGTTCAAGTCCAAGAATTTTATCAAATTCATCATCTTTAGAGGTAAGAAATATAACAGGAGTCTTATCGCCATTTTCCCTTAATGCTCTTAAAAGAGAAATTCCATCCATAACAGGCATCATAATATCCAGTATGTATAGATCTTTTTTATTAAAGCGGTCTTCAAAAGCAAGTTTTCCATTTTCATATTCAGCTACAGAAAAGCCTTCTTTTTTTAATGAAGTAGAAACTGCCATTCTCAGATTTTTTTCATCATCAACAAGCGCAATGTTCATAAAAAAAGTATACAAAACATGTGTATTTTTTTCTATTAGTGTGTGACAAATCACCAGGGCGCGTCTAGCGGATATATATAGAAATATATCCGTAGCCACGCCCTGGTGATTTGTCACAAATTATAGCAACAAAATCATGTTTGTAACTATTTTATTCACCGGGCTAGGAAGGGGCGCGTCTAGCGGATATATATAGAAATATATCCGTAGCCACGCCCTGGTGATTCGTCACAAATTATAGCAACAATTCCATGTTTGTAACTATTTTTATTCTTCTAAAAATTATGTTATAATTATTTTAAACTACTATTTTGCGTGCTGCTGTGGAGGTTATGTATGAAAGTTTATAAAAAAAGTTTTCTTTTTTCTGTTGGATTAATAATTTTTTTCTTCTCGGCTTGTTCCAGTACAAATTATATTGAAAGAAATCATATGGAAAATATTGAAAAAATACAGAATTGTGCTCCATATAATCAGGAAGGCGCTTCTTCTGAATTTGAAATAAAATATCTTATTGATGAAAATCGTGTAGCAGAAATTCGTGCTTATTTTAAGGAAAATGTGGGACTAGATCTTGATGCGCTTGCTGCTTCCGACAAATCAACCTGGGAAAAGGCTGTAGAACTTGCTGTTTTTGTTGCAAAAAATATACCGCATGATAATCAGAAGGAATGGTTGCAGGAAAGAAATGCTATAAGTCTCTGGGAATACTCAAGAAGAATTCCTTCCGGTTTTAATTGCCGCTGGCATAGTACAATTTTAAGCGAGCTTCTTTTATCTATCGGTATAAAAAATCGTTTTATAACCTGTCTTCCGGAAGATAAAAATGACGGCGACTGCCATGTTGTAAATGTCGTGTGGCTGCCTGAATTAAATAAATATGCAATGATAGATTCAGATATGGTTGAATTTGTAACGGATGAAAACGGCATTCCTCTTTCTTTAAGAGAAATGCGAGCTGTTGTGGAAAGTGGTAAATCATTAAATATAAATGTTCTTCCAGGTTTTGAAAATTCCTGGGTTGCAAAACCGAGCGGAATAAAATATATGCAGGCCTACTGGGCAAAAAATTTGTACTGGTTTTCTGCTCACACTGTTTATGGCTTTGATCTGGAAGGAAAAACTATTCCTGAAGATTTTTATGTTTGTTTAGTACCTCCGGGATATGAATGTAATAGTGAATTAGTAACTTCAAATGAAATGGTTTTCTGGGGCGAAGAAAACTGATGTATAAAATCCCGGAATCTTTTATAGATTTTATTTCTCCTGATTGTAATCGAAAGGAATTTATTCAGAAATATCTGGAAAAAAACGGAGTAGAATCTGCAGTAATTTCTCTTGAAGGAAAAAATCACATTTATGTAAAATTTGCTCAGGAGCAATATAATTCTATGTTCCGCATAAAAACTGTTATTGCTCATTATGACAGAATAGGGATTGGAGCAAATGATAATTCTGCCGCTGTTTTTTGTCTTCTCGAATGGGCTGTAATTCTTTCTCAAAAAAAAGGTTTTCATAATATACGGCTGATATTTACCGATGGAGAAGAGCTTGGAGAGAATGGGGTAGAAGAGCAGGGGGCTTTTCCGCTTGCTCAGGTTTTTAAACGGCTTGGAATTTTGAATGATGATATTTATGTATTTGATTGTATGGGCCGGGGAGATGTTCCTGTTTTAACGCAGACTATCCTTCCTTCCAAAGCACCTAAAAAATTTATTAATTCATTCATTTCTCTTGAACAGCGTGCGCAAAATTTATTATATAATTCTTCTGGCGGAAAATGGTTTTGCCTGCCTTGTAATTATTCAGATAATGCAAGTTTTATAGCAAACGGAATTCCAGCGGTTGCAATTACTCTCTTACCTTCTTTAGAAATAAATGAAGTTCTTAAAGGAAATCAACCAGAAACCTGGCGAATGCTTCATACAGAGAAGGATGATATTTTTTCACTTACTCCTTCGTCTTTTGAACTTTTTCATAAAATTTTATTAAAACTTGCTGAAATGAATACTATGATATAAAATTATTGTTAAATATGGAAAGCAGAAAAAAGCGAGTAGAAGGAATTCAAATTCAGCATTTTTATGCCTCTTTAATGATTCTTGGCTGTCTGTTGACGGTTTTCATTTTTGAATCAACTTTTAAAATTAAGAAAAATTATGAAAAGCTTTTATATGAAGTAAATGATTTTTCTGATTGTACAAGAGCTGTTTCTGATTTTCAAACTGCATGTAATTATCTTACACAACAGGCTCAATTTTTTTCTTTAAGCTGTAATCCAACATATATTGGAAATTATTTTTACGAGCTGAATGATGCTTCTAAAAGAGAAGTTGCTCTTCAGATTATAGAAATGTCACATGTAAAAGATGCGCCATATAACAGCATTCATATGGCTTATAAAGAATCATGTAAGCTTGTTGAAAAAGACATTTATGCAATGAGGCTCGTTTCTGATGCAATAAATATGCCTTCATCAGAACTTCCCGAAGAAATAACCAGTATAGTTTTAAAAGAAGAACATAAAAATTTATCAAATGAAGAAAAAATAAAAACTGCGCAAAATCTACTTTTCAGTCAGGAATACAATGATATTACGCGCCGTGTAGCAGAGCATATAGTTGTTATTTTTTCTTCTCTAACAGGTTCTCATGTACAAACCAATGCAACTGCAAACCGAATAATAATCAGACATTTTGTATTACAGATTTTTATGGAAATAATCATGTTTGTAGTATGTATTTTACTTTATTCTTTGCTTGTCTGGTTTGTTTTAATTCCTTTACAAAAGAATTATTCAGCAATTACAAAAAATCGTAAAATGGAATTAATTGGTGCTAGAGAAGTCCTTCATATTGCAAAAGCTTATAACGGATTATACGAAAAGAATCATATTACAACACAGGTTTTAAAACATAAGGCTGAACACGATAACCTTACAGGCCTTATAAATCGCAATGCTTTTGATAAAATTAAAGAATTGTTAAGTTCAATAGAAGAACCAATCGCTTATGTAATTTTTGATATTGATTTCTTTAAAAACGTTAATGATGAATACGGACATCCAACCGGCGATATGGTTTTAAAGAAGGTTGCAGAAATTCTAAAAGAACAGTTCCGCTCAAATGATTATATTATAAGAACCGGCGGCGATGAATTTGTTGTTATTATGACAAAATTTAATTCAATCGCTGCATTAACAGACAGAATTAAAGAAAAAATTGAAAATATAAATGGACTCTTACGAACGTCTCCTGGCGGAATTCCTGTTGTTTCAGTAAGTGCTGGTGTAGCTTTTTCTCAAAAAGGCTATAGTGATTCTCTTGAAAATGAGGCAGATGTTGCGTTATACAATGTAAAAGGTAATAACCGCTGTGGTGTTGCTTTTTACAATGAAATTACAGAGTAATATCTGCGGATTATTATAATTATTCTTCTATCCGGTTTTTCATTTCTGTTAATGCATTATTCAATTTTTCATCTTCTTTTTTTGTAAAGAAAATTGTAAGAAGAATACTTATTACAGTGCTTACCGAGTAAGAAATCAGAACAAGAAGCCAGATAAATGGTCTGGCTGGAATCCAATGGAAAATGAGCGCAATAATCACAAAAACTGCTATAGTCAATACAAAGAATAATACATATCTTAGCACAAGCCCTGTTTTTTTAAGAAATACATCTGTAAAGAAAACAAATCTCAGCAGGCTGATTAAGAAAGAAAATGCAAAAAGCTGAAAGAAAGTTTTCAGGGAAATTCCATCGTTGCCGGACATGAAAAGGTTTGGAAAATTTTTTGCCTCTTTTCCGATAAGTAAAGTTGTAATTGCAAAAATTAAAATAATTACGGCAAAGATTAGTAATAAGCTTTCTATAAATAAAACCATTCTTTTTTTCATATTAACGAACTCCTATCTTTGTTTTGAATTCTTCTGCATAAGCACGTGAGATTATCAGCTGATATCCGTTTTTAAGTGTTACGCGGATTCTGCGATCAATATCAGATTTAAGGCTTTCAATTTTATTCAGATTTAAAAGAGTTGATTTATTTACACGGAAAAAATTATGCTTTGCAAGCATAGCTTCAAGTTCATACAGACGAAGCGAAGTTTCAAAAACACCATCCTCTGTATAAATAAAGGTGCAGCGCTATACAGTTTCTACGTATAAAATAGCTTTTAAATCAATGAGATGAATTTCGCCGTTTACCTTTACAGAAAGCTTTTTATCTGTAATCCGTAAAGCTTCAATAAGACGCTCCAGTTCAGGAGTAATTTCTCTGCAGGTAATGTTTAGAGTTGTTTCCTGAACAGAAGCATCTGTCTGAATTGTTATTTTCATTCTTCTATTGTATCAGACTTTTCAGATTTCTGGTAAGATTTTTCCCGCATCAAACCAACCCAATAAAAGAGCATTGTCGGCAGTATTGGCGCTGCAAAATCGTAAATCAGATTCATGTCTTTCAGCACAAGTCCCTGATAAAGAGCAAAAATAAGCACTGAGCCGGCATAAAGAATAAGGGTTCTGAAAATCAGCTTTGGCTTTGAAATCAAAGCCAGCACAAATGTAAGAATCATCGGCAGATAAAATTGCAGCATGTTTTTTATGTCTGTGTGCTCTGTGTTTATTTCAACCTTTTGAATTAATGCAAAAATGATTGAAACAATTGTGTAGACAAAAAACAATCCGACAGCAAGAATTATTGCC
>JAQXNX010000028.1 GCA_029098225.1 Spirochaetales bacterium
TTTGTATCCGCAAAGCAGTCCAAAAAATACAATCATCAGTATATCGACAAGACTATGCTTCTTGCATCTGTCTATCCTGCTGTCTTTTATTGTTTCCAGAGATTCTTTTAAGTTCATTTTTACCCACCTGAAAGAATCTTATTAGATTTCTTAAATTTTAAATACTATTCATTTTAAAAGTATTTTAAATGCGGAGACCCTGATCTGGACACGCTTATTACATTTCAGGATTCATTGTAAAATATGGCGGAAGCATGGCAAAAATTGAATATGGAGACGGCTTCTTTTTCTCTTCTCAGAGTAATGCCGTTTACGTTGACTATGTAAATCAAAAAGTAAAGGGTGAAGTTGTAGAAGCAGGTGTTACAAATCTTTTCGGACAAACAATCGAAACTCCTATAACAGTTATAGTAGCTGGTGGGAAAGGTGTAACAAAAATACCAGTTGTTCTTGGTATAATCGAGGAGAAATAGTAATTTATGACATTGAGTGAGTCAATCAATGAAATTTTAAGTTCATTTACATCTAACGATTTATTTGATTCTCATACGATAATAAATGAACTTATAACAAAGCCAGAGTATCATCTTGCTTACTTACGTGAATATCCTGAAAATTGTACTGTGAATCAATATCACGGACAAATTGCAAAAACAATTAGTAATATTCCAAATATAAAATCTTTTGGAATAAAGATTAAAACACATACAATTTACGGTGATATATCTGAAAATGAAGTGTGGCAGAAAATTTAAGTCAATTATTCTAGAAAAGAACAATTGACTTACAAATAAATCTACATTAGATTTCAATTAGCGGTGAGTCCTACCCTAAGTGGAATCATTAAAAGCAGTGTACCCTACTGTGAGTGGGAACTTTAAAAGAGGAGAGTCCTGCCGTTAAGTGGAATCGATAAAGCCGTTCAGTTCGCTGAGACGGCTTTACTATTTAGTACAGAAGCCAAATTGTAGCAGCATGTTAAAAAAGCGATGTAATGACTTTAAAAAGCTCGAAAAAGTTTTGGAAAAGTTGCTGCAGAAAAAATAGCCCATTTTCCTACAGTCTTTTACTCCTCTTTACCCAAACTTAATAGGCATTTCTCACAAATCTGTCGTTTAAACAGCATTACATTTCTCATTGCCCATAGAAAATAGGCACTTGTCGCTTATAATGCAAGTGAGCGTTAGGGCATGGAGCAGCTGCGAAGCAGGCCACTGGACTGAGCGAAGCGAGGGAAGCGGCTGACCGTTAGGGAACTGCGGAACGCCCGACCGACTGCCGCAGGCAGGCGGGAACGCCCAGAAAAAAACTATTTCGGAGGAAAAAATGAATCTGAAAAAAACGCTTATCGGTTTGGGAATAGCAGCTTGCCTTGCAGGTTCGCTATTCGCACAAAACAAAACTTCAAACTCAAAGGAGACTAAAATGGGTAAATCACTGGTAGTTTATTTTTCGCTCGCAGGCGATCAGTATAATGTTGGAATCATCAAAGAAGGAAATACTTCGATCATCGCAAAGTTTATTGCAGAAGAAACAGGCTCAGAGCTTTTTGAACTTGAAACTCAAAAGCCTTATCCGACCGACAGCTACAGCCGCCTGACTCAGATTGCAAAAGACGAGCAGAACAAAAAAGCCCGCCCCGCCCTCAAAGCTGATATCGACATCACCGCATACGACACAATCTACATCGGCTATCCAAACTGGTGGGGAGACATGCCAATGCCGGTTTACACATTCTTAGAAGCCCACGACTGGAAGGGAAAAACAATCATCCCATTCTGCACCCACGAAGGAAGCGGACTTAGCGGAACAGAAAGCCGCATCCGTTCAACCTGCAAAGGAGCAACTGTAGAAAAAGGTCTTGCCGTTCAGGGAAAGGTAGCACAGACTAACAGAAGTGCCGCTAAAAAGGCAGTTCAGGACTGGCTGGCTAAATTGGGTAAGTAGGAGGATTGCATGAAAAGAGGTCTGAAAACATTTTTAATTGCAGGAGTTTTTTCTATGATGACAGCTTCAATATTTGCAGAGGCTCCGGCCTTTGATCTTAAGAAAGGTACTGTAAAGCTGAACTCAGGACATGAAATGCCAATTCTTGGAATTGGAACTTTTCAGCTCTCAAACTCACAGGCAGAAAACTCTGTTTACTGGGCACTCAAAGCCGGAATGAGATTGATTGACACCGCCCGCATCTACGGAAACGAAGAAGGAGTTGGTCGCGGAATCCGACGGGCCATTAAGGACGGAATCTGCAAGCGCGAAGAAATCTTTGTTACCACAAAAATGTGGACCAGCGATTTTTCAAACGGAGATGCAGCTGTGGACGCTTCGCTCAAACGCCTGGGGCTGGATTACATTGACCTGATGATTCTTCACCACTCACAGCCAAGGAATGATGTTGACGCCTACAAGGCAATGGAGCGTGCGGTAAAGGCCGGAAAGCTTCGTTCAATCGGTCTTTCAAACTACTACGAGCCGGATGATTTTGACCGCCTTGTAAAAGCTACAAGCATTAAGCCTGCCCTTTTGCAGAATGAAACCCACCCATACCACCAGAGCGGAAAAATGAAGGCCCACATTGCAAAGTACGGTACAGTTATGGAAAGCTGGTTCCCACTCGGCGGCCGCGGCTACACCCAGACACTTTTCAACGACCCTACAATCAGCGCAATCGCAAAAGCCCACGGGAAGTCTTCCGCTCAGATTATCATCCGCTGGCATCTGCAGGCAGGCAACATTGCAATCCCCGGCAGCTCCAACGAAAAGCACATCATAGAAGATGCAAGCGTCTGGGATTTTTCTCTCACCAATGATGAGATGAGTCGGATGGCTTCGATTAATAAAGATAGAAGAAATGCAAATTATTAAAATGGATGTATGGGCGTTCCCCCGCTCGCGCGGGGGCGGGCTTTCCGGGGTTCCGCTGCCGCTTCATTCGCGGACAAGCCGCGAACGGCTACGCCGCCCCTACAATCCCTAATGCTTGGAATTACTCTCAATCTGTTTCAATTCTTTCAGAGTTTCGATATATGCCTTTTCTACAGAAGAAAGCGTCTTTACCTGATACTTCCTGTACTCACCCTCTGCTTTTTCCATTGCACGCTTATGACTGATTTTCCCTGCACCGTCAAGAACTTCTTCGCCGACAGACTGAATCGTGCGGTCAAGCTGTTCCACATAATCGCTCATGTGCATTTCGTTATGATTTTCAGCCTGATATTCTGCAATGTCGAAGAAAGCAGAAACAAGTGCGTTCAATTTTTTAAGTTCCTTTTCCGAAAGATAATTCTTTGCTATACGGACATCATCAAGAGTTACATCTGCCCCCTTGAATGAATTAAGACCCATAAAATCCTTTTCGCTGTCTGCGCTGTCGTAGATGATTTCCGCAGCAGTCTGGCGGTTTACCGCATAATGAAGCTTGTTCTGAACCATCTTAAAGAAAGCAATTGATTCTGACGATTTCGGATTATAATCCACGCTCGTTGCATACAAGTCCAGAACCTGGCGGTACATCACTTTTTCAGAAGAACGGATATCTCGGATGCGGGCTAAAAGCTCTTTCCAATAATCACCACCGCCAGCCTGTTTTAGCCGCTCATCGTCCATCGCAAAGCCTTTGCGGATGTATTCATTAAGCCGCTTAGTCGCCCACTGACGGAATTGAGTCGCAATCTTTGACTTAATGCGGTAGCCCAGGGAAATTATCATATCGAGGTTGTAATATTTTGTTTGATAAGATTTCCCATCAGTCGCAGTTGTTCGGAAATTCCGAACAACTGAACCTTCTTCAAGTTCGCCCTCTTCAAAAATATGCTTTATATGCTCGCTTACGTTTGCCTTGCTCGAACCGTACAAGTCCACCAGCTGAGCCTGCGTAAGCCAGACCGTCTCACCTTCAAAGCGGACATCAACGGAAACAGTATTATCAGAGGTCTTGAAAATTATTATTTCACTTTTATTTTCTGTGGACATATTAGTTCTCCTAAAATTATTAGTACATTAACGTTATGCCTCATAACCGGAAGAGGAATTTATGAACAAACTCGTGTTTGTTTTCGTTAGGATTCCATGTTGCCGAACTCCAAGCCTTAATCATATTCTTTCAATTTTTCTCTTTAATAAAATTATCATATTCAGGGCTCGCAATATGTTCTACATAATATTCAGATAACGATAAGAAACTATGCAAAAAGCGTAAAAGTATTATAACCATAATGAAAATCTGCAAAAACACAAAAAGCAAATAGCAGCAAGGATTGTCTACTCTTATGTAGTAAATAAAAGCTGAAAGATAATTTGAACCCAAACTTCTGCACACTGCAATATGAATAAAAAAAGTAGCACCTAAAAGAAAATTAAAATCTAACTGTTTTGACAAGTTTACAGATTTTTTTTGTTGTTCACATACTTTTTCATACAAAACAGTTTTATTATTTTCTCTAGCAAATTTTTCTAAAGAATAAATACTCCATAAAGCACCATGTCTATCTTTATGAATAAAATCATCTATTTTGATTGTAACATCAATAAATAATTTTGAAAGAAATAATCTGGCCATAGAAGAAATAAAATATAAAGTGAAAAGGAGAAGCAGAAAAATAGTAATAAATAGAAAATATTCAGGCTTGAATATGAGCGAAAAATCTTTTTCCACAAAACTACAAATATTCTTCTTAAATACAATTACCGAAACAATATCTAAAAGATAGAAGATTTCTAAGAAGTTAAAAACAGCATGAGGATTATTTGTTAGAGATTCTCCCTTATCAACTATTTTTCCAAGAATTTCATTCATTGCTATTCTCCCAAAATCATTCTTTCAACTTTCTGTTTTGCTTCCTGTAAAATCATGTCTGCTTCATTTTTTAATTGTTTTGCATTATTTTGAATTTCTTGAAGTTTGGAAGCGATATCTATTTGTTTATCAAGTGGTGGAAGAGGAATTTCCAAATTCAACAGAAAATCTTTTGAAACTCTCTGTTGACCTGCATTTCCTCCAAAGAAATTTGTCGCATATTCAAGAAGTTTTTTCAGATGCATTATATAAAAAAGATAATTAACATTAATTTTATTCTTGTTACATCTTAAAACAAAAAATTCTGTAGAACCACATGCATAACCGTTTAGCGTTTCCTTAACAACAGCCGATTTTCCATTTTGCATACATGGAGTAATTTTTGCCCATATTAAATCATCCTGCATAAAGCGCGTAAATCCAGTTGATTCTGATACTTCTTTTGTGTAATTATCAGTAATTTCGCCATATATTTCATCAATTGCTTCCATGGATATAAAAGTAATTTCTTTTATATCCAATGGAAAATATACCGATGGATTTATTCGGACAATATCAACTAATTTTACATTTTCAAATTTCTTTGAATTCAACGAAAAATCATTTTTATTAGAAGAACAATCCCAGCGACTTCCTATTAAATGAGATGATGAAACCTTAAATATTCTATTTTTTAATGAATTATCTTCTTGTGGCAATTCAATTCCTAATTCAGCCAAAAGATAATCATCTACACTTTCAAGAAGTTTTTGAGATTCCTCTAATTTTCTTTTCCTTTGATTCTGTGCTTCTGTATATAAATCAACTATAGTTTGTTGAACTGATAGAGGCGGAATAGGTGGTAGATATAAATTTCTAATCCGATCAAGTCCCAATTTTGGAATAGTTGTTTGTATATAGTTCAATTCAATTTGTTTTTGAATGATGTTTAGAATCAGTAATAAAGCTAAATACTGTGACAATACAGATGTATCTTTTATTTGTATTTTTGCACAATTTTCTGTAAGAATTATTTTATTATTCTGAGGAATATTTTTTAAGAAAATAACCTTACCTATTGTTCCAGCAATTGATAACGCAATATCATTTTTCGAGATTTCATAACTTTTCAATATTTCAAATACATCGTTTCCGATGTGATTGAGAGTAGAATAATCAATATCTCCATCCAACATATCTGCTACGCGAAGGTAAAGATAATTTGTTTGTTCTGTTGTATATGACATACCTAATGGAATACGCTTACCACCTTTTACAACTGCAATCTTTGAAAGTTTGATAAATTTTGAGAAATCTGGCTTGTCTTTGTAATAAGGAGGATCGAAACGGTCTTCTATATCAGAACGATTTATTTGAAATATGTTCATTCATCTTCCTCACTTATCAATCCGTAGCCTTTCTTTAGTTCTTCAATAATATTTTCCTTAATTATATCTCCTAAAGTAGATTGTAACGCTTTAGATTTATATAGATGATATGTATCATTTTTATAATCGGATTTAGGCTCCTCGCTGTTTTCTTCCCTTACTATTATAACTTTTTTCTTTAAGGCTCGTGCCCATCCCATTTCATAAGAAACATTTGCATTGTTATCTGTTATGTCAGCAAAGAAAAAAGAGCAACTTTGTATCTTATTTATTATATCTTGTATTTGATCTTGAGTTTCCCCTTTGTTATTCATTATAGGAAATAGAGAAATATTCACACTATATTTTGTTCTTATTTCTGAAATTGCATTTTCATAAACCGTATTATATTCCTTCACAATATCAGAATCACCTTTTCCAGTTCTTTCATTTCTAAAATATGGCATAGCAACAAATACTTTTAATTCTCTTGAACTAATCTTATCAAATATTTCTATCAAACTATCAGCAGTTACTTCTTGAACTTCAAAAATATTATTATTCAAAATCCAAAGCTTGAACATCTCAAACTTTGAGCCTTCATCTCTTATCTTATAGTAAAGTAATGCTGTCAAAATTCCAAATGAATCATTTGCTTTTAATTTTGGATTTTCTTCATATAAAGTGTTAATTGCCTGTAAAGCATTCAATACTTTATCTACAACAAGAGTTTCATCTTCTCCGTCATTCAACAGATGAGAAAAAACTTCATTATAGTAAGTACGATATTGTTTTTTCAGAATATGACCAATTCCTTTAAAAATGTCTGGATCTACTTTATCAATCAATTCTCTTGTTTTTATTGGATAAATACTATTATCGAATATTTTTATTAATTCTTCATCCGAGAAACCATTTTTTCTATCAATTAGAACTTTCAAATTTTCTTCTGATGTCAATGGAATTGTTTTTGTGTTTATGTTATGAAAAAATACTTTTATTGATTTATCAAAAATTCTTGTATCATCATTATTCGCTTTAATATTTCCATTGTAGTATTCTGTTCCAAGAATTATACAGAAAGGAGCTATCATACTAAAGACTTTTGGATCTTTTGATTTATCAGCAGCCTCCAACCTATGATTTCCATCTATGCGACTGAAAGGTTTTTGAGATACAACATCATCGCGTATTTCTATAGACAGAATTTTAACTTCATTTTTTCCTGATATATCTTGAGAATCCTTAAAAACATTTTTTTTAATTGATAATTTTGTCTTATCAAATTTTGAAGAATAATTTTTATCTTTTTGTATCGACTTTAAAGGATCATCGCTACCATCTAAAACATGAGGAATTTTATAACTTAAAATAATCTCTGGAAAGAATAAATATGATTGATTTTCCAAAAAATCTAGAATATCATCTCTTTCCTTTGGATTCCTCTGATAATCATAGTCTGCTTTTGATATACGAGCCAGTTCTTTTATAGGAGCAAAACCACGAACACATAACTGACCATTTAAACTATTATCAAGAATACCGCGCAAAATCATTTCTGTACCTCATTTACAATCTTTCAATAAATTTTCTCAACTCATTTCCAATTTCAATCAGTTCATTATTGCTTGTCGATTTTCCAGTTGCGTCATAACCGATATCTTCAGCAATTGCCATAAAAATTGGATAATCTGGTAATTCTGATTGTTTTGATTCAAGATATTTTTCTGACAGTTCTTCTTTAAGGTTATCAATCTTTTCTCTGTATTCTTCAGAAAGTTCAGAATTCCATTGTTTGTAGTCTTCTGTTTTTTTTGCTTCTGAACTTGAAACACCAAGTTTTTCTGCTAATTCAGAAACTTTTCCTTTTTGTTTTTTTGCCTTTTCTGCATTCCATGCTTCAATTTGTTCTTTGTAATGCGAATCTGTCAGTATCTTTTGTTCTATTTCCCTTTTTTTGTTTTCAAAATCTTCTTCATGAGTTTTATCCCATTTTTTAAGGAAAAGGACTGAACTTTTTACACCTGCCCCTGTTGCCATAAATGCGGTTTGCGGCATAGAAACAACTGCAACAATTCTGAACCAGTTTTCTATTTGATTGCGAACATATTGCAAACTGCTGTTTGTAAGAATTCCGTCAGGAACTACAATAGCCATATAGCCATTCGGTTTTAAAAAATTATAGCCCTGTTCAATAAAAAGAATTTCTGTATTTTGATTCTCACGAATCGTTTCTGGACTTGATTTGAGAGCGAGCCAATCATCCTCTTTTTTTCCCAGTTTGTAAGTTTTTAAATATGCTTTTTCAGTTTGACGAACTGTGCTTCCAAACGGTGGATTTGTTACAATAAAATCAAATGAGTTGTATTTAAAACCTTGATTTTTTGTGTATTCCTCAATATGTTTTTCATCAACAAGCCCATCTGTTGTAATTACGTTTGTATGACCGTCATCATGAATAATCATATTCATTTTTGCGGCACGAGAAATCTGCTCATTGATTTCTATACCATATAGGTTGTTCGAGGCAAAGTCATGCCAATATTTATACCATCTGTCATATTGTTTTGTATCATTCTTATAGTTTGGATAAAACTCGGTTGCCTGTTTTCTCACCTTATCTAAGGCATACAGCAAAAATCCACCGCTACCACAAGATGTATCAAGAACTTTAGAATCATTTGTAATGGGAAGTACATTAACTGCAAAATCAACAATAGGACGAGGCGTAAAATATTGTCCAAAGTTTCCCCTAAAATAATCAGTCATAAAAGTTTCAAAAGCACGTCCTTTACTGTCCAAATCAGTATCGCTTAAATTTACATTCTCAAGATAACCTACAACAGTACGTATTTTTTCTGGAGTAAGTCGGATGTTATCACGAAAAACTTCTGCATCCTTTTTACGACCTTCTTCATATAATGCAGTCACACGCTTATATAAAGTTTCATTTTCTTTATTTCTGCGCTTTATTTCCTTCTGCTTTTTAGTTTCCTCGGAATCTCCTTTCTCGGATTTTGGCTCTGTTTCTGTAATAATCTGAAAATCATAAGGCTCGCCCATGCGTCTGTCTTTTCGCTCATCCCAAATCTTGCAGAAAATCAATTTATCCAATTCATCAAATGCTTCTGACGGATTCAACTGCCCACCAGCCCACAAAGCATCATGAGCCTGGTTAAAACGCTTAGTTAATTCTGACTGCTCAATTACAGATAAGCCGAAAAATTTCTGCTTTCCTTTTTCTTCCGGTAAGTATTCTGCTCCATATACATATTTATAATTCGCAACTGTTGTAACACCAAACTGAGGAATATCTGGCAGTCTATTACGAGAATTTTTTGTTTTATCTACCTCAAAATATTCTTGCCTGATTTTTGAAGTTACCCATACATATTTCACTTCGCCGGGCAGAGCAAAAGCATAACTGTAAGCCTGTTCGATTGCTTGTGAAAATTCTGCTTCCGAGACTTCTTCTTTTTTGCATTCAACTAAAATATACGGTTCAAGACAAGCATCATCTTTATAAACAATAATATCAGCTTCTTTTACTTCTCTTCCCATTGTTACAGGAACAAACATTTTTATGCGTTCTGCACTGTAGCCATAAGTTTGTACTAATTGAAGAAAAATCTCTGCCTGTACTTTTTCTTCAGGATTATTGTAATTTCGAGTTTTATTCTGATTTAAATATGTTATTCGGCTTTTATCTTCTGAAATTGAAATTAAACCTTTTTGAATTCCTTGTTCAATTAGATTCATTATATACCTGCCTATTTATATTCTCTTGTAAACTCAACAATATCCCCAATCTCACAGTCAAGCGCAATGCAGATTTTCCTTAGGCTCTCCATGGAAACGTCTTCGCCTTTACCCATTTTGGCTACGATGTTGCTGGTGATTTTTGCCTGGCGGATGAGGTCGCTTTTGTTCATGTCGCGGTCGATTAGGATTTTCCAGAGTTTTTTGTAACTTGCGCTCATTGTATTTATAATATCATAGATCTCTCAATTTTTCCATAAAATCTCACGAAATCGGGAGATAATAAAGTAAATGCGTTAGGGATTGTAGCACCGCCGTAAGGCGTTCCGAAGCGTAGCGAAGGAATAAAGCGAAAGCGGAAGTGCGGAAAGCCCGACCGACTGCCTAAGGCAGGCGGGAACGCCCAAATTTTCATGTCAATTTCTAGGCACATTCACAAAATCTGTCGCTTTTCCCACACAAAGCTGAAATCTGCACATTGAAAATGAGAATTTCCATGCTACATTTTTTTCAAGATTAAGATTCCGAATCAGGTTCGGAATAACAGGAGGTACAGTATGCAGACAATCAAATTAAACAACGGAATCGAATGCCCTGTAATTGGACTTGGAACATTTATGCTCTCACCGGCAGATGCCCAAAACAGCACCCGCGAGGCTCTTAAGATGGGCTACCATCTTATCGACACAGCCAACGCTTATGTAAACGAGCGTGCTGTTGGACGGGGAATCAAAGAAAGCGGCGTGGCAAGAAACGAAGTTTTTCTTTCTACAAAACTCTGGCCGTCGGAATACGAAAACCCGAACGCTGTGGACGAAACACTTGAGCGTCTTGGAGTAGATTACGTTGACCTGCTCTACATCCATCAGCCGGCAGGAAACTGGCTTGCAGGTTACCGTCAGCTTGAAAAGGCTCTCCGCGATGGGAAAGCACGTTCTATCGGCATTTCTAATTTTGAAGGGAAATATATAGAAGAACTTGAGACTAAATGGGAAACTGCCCCTCAGTTCATTCAGGTGGAAGCCCATCCTTATTTTACGCAGAAGGATTTGCGCGTAACTCTGGACAAGTACGGCATCAAACTGATGAGCTGGTACCCTCTTGGACACGGCGACAAGTCTTTGATTCAGGAGCCGGTTTTTGCTGAACTGGGCAAAAAATACGGCAAAACTCCAGCCCAGGTGATTTTACGCTGGCATGTTCAGATGGGCTTTGTGGTAATCCCCGGAAGCAAGAACGTTGACCACATCAAAGACAATCAGAACATCATGGACTTTGAACTGACCGCCGACGAAATGGCAGAAATCGCAAAACTCGACAAAGGCGAACGCTACTACCACCGCACCGACGAGCAGCTGGTTCAGTTTGCCGCATGGAAGCCAGACTTTGAAAAGGCCTGATATGAAAAAGCTACCTCTCGCTTTTTATTTTCCCGATTTTTTGCTATACTCACAAAACTTAATGCAAACGACACATGTGTTGAAGCACCACTTCGAGTAAATCTGATCACGGCACATTAAGAAATTCGTCCGCACCGGCAATGCCGCACAAGCGGATTTAAGGAGGATTTCTTATGCCAAGAAATCAGTTTCAAAGAATGGTCTTTGCATTCATCACAGTTGTAATTACCGTTCATGCTTATGTTTTTTACAGCATTTATGTTGTAAATGGAGATTCACTGCGCCAGGCTGTGGGAACAACCAGTGTTCTTGCAGCTGTAAGAACAATCGGCGGAATCTATATGTTCGGCCGCGTTATGCCGGTCTGGTCTGTGGTTCTGGTTGAATTCTGTTTTGCCTATTTTATGGAATGCGTCTACGGAAGCCCGCTTTCATTCCGTCTTGCCTGCAAAAACTTTGATCCCAAAACAACACATCCAGTCCTTTTTGAAACAGCCATTATCTGTGCAACTGTAGGCCTTATGGTTCCTGCAATGAGTCTGATTGCAACCTTCCTTTACTATCCTTACAACAACGGATTCCAGATTCATGTCGCTCTGGTTCAGTGGCTGCGACTCATGTGTTTTAATTTCCCTTTTGCCTTTTTTACTCAGTTATTTTTTATTCAGCCTTTTGTGCGAACTGTCTTCAAGCTGATTTTTGCAAGGGTAGAGAGCCGGTCGCGATAGCGATGAAACTCACAAGGTGAGTTTCAAGGCGAGTCTCGTTCGAAGCTGTGCTGCGTGACCGGCCAATACACGCGCCGATCACGCGCTGCGGCTGGCGCAGAAAGTAATAGCGCAGGATTTCTTCCCGCGTCTGCTCCGGCAAAACAGAGATCGCGTCGGCAAGGGCGGCGTTGCAGAGCAGGAC
>JAQXNX010000029.1 GCA_029098225.1 Spirochaetales bacterium
AAAAGAAGTTACAGCTTCGAACATTACCCGTCCAAAGATTTTATTCCGTCCGTCGATCAAACTGAAGGATAAAATCAAAAGGACAAGCTTTGTTCAAAGTAAGTAATGAACAGTAAACTGCATGGCTCACAGAATTGAGCCTTCCAGCTGACTGCATATTTTAATTATATCAGACATAATTAAAATTGCAAGCAGCTGGATTTTTTATATTCCGGAGAATTTTTGCCAGTGCAAAAATTGATTTATCCTTTACCTAAATCAATTTATCCTTACTGTAAATTCATTTATGGTAAGGATAAACCAAAATACAGTAAGGATAAATGAATTTATGTTTACTGTATTTGGAATTTGGCAGGAGAAAATTTAATTCTCCATGTCTGATAAACATTTGTTCTTCCGCCGAAGCCTTCTTTCTGGCTTATAAGCCCTTCATTTAAGAAGTGGCCTGCATCTTCCGTTGAAATACCAAAATCTAACCATTTTTTTGAGGTCTTAAACATTTCAATAAGGGTAGCAATAGTAAAATCAAGAGCCCCAATTTCACGAGCCAGTTCACTGGCAGCCATATACTGAGTGTGGACTACATTATCATAAATAAACAAAACAGTTCCTGCTATTAATTTATTTTGATACATAGCAGCAAAAAGCTTTATATTTTCTGGGAAATACCCCTGCAACAAATGAAGTTCTTCAGCAGTATGAACAGCTTTTGTTCCGTGTCTTTCCTGTAAAACAGAATTTTCCAGATCTATAAAAGCTTCAAAATCAGTTGATTCCTGAATTACTACACCTTCCCTTCTTGCACGTCCAACCTGAGCTTTTCTTCCTTTTGGCATTTTTAATGGATTTGCTAAATCAACTACCGTAGAAGCCTCAACCTTTAAAACTTCCGCATTATTTAAAAATAAAGAATACAAATCCTCTTCTGCCGGCTGTTTATGATAAATATGAGGAATATGTTTATATATTATTTCTTTAATTCCGTTTGCAGCAGCGTATTCCTTCAGGGCTGTAAAACAGTCATTCATGTGATGCTGCTTCATGTCATTGCCGGTGATAAAGCCGCCGTATGTCAGCCCGCCGTGCGAAGAAAGAACTCCGTCTTTTATACTTGCAGGAAATATTGCAACTAATTTTTCTTCATCATAAAAAAGAAGTGAATTATCTGTAAAACGGTCTTTATGATATTCCATAAAATTACGGTTGAACATAAAGATTCCATTTTTGGAATTCTGAATGAAAGAATTCCAGAGGTCTTTATCATTGTCTGTATATTTTTTTACTATCATATTATTTTTTCCATAATCAATTGATTTATTTTACTTATATCTGCTTCATGCATTAAAGAATAATTAGAAAGTAATAATTCAAGAGAATAATTACTTAGAATTTCTGAGAAAGAAATTGCATTTTTCCATTGACAATATGCAAGTACATATCCACTCCAGAATTCTGCCTGCGGATAATAAGGCTCAGAAAGACTTTCTGAAATTTGAGAAGAAACATCTGTATTTTCTAAACATATTTTTGCAAGTTCCAGGCCAGACTTTCCACATAAAAAATCAGGATTTCCTATTTCAATCTGATGTGGAATAATTGATTCAAGAAATTTTTTCTGAACTTCTTCTGGAGAAAACTTCATGTTACACAGCATGAACTGAAAGAAAAAACCAAGATTCTTCTGTACATCAGCAAGATAAGATTCATCATAACTTGATTTCATTTAATAACTCCGGTTTTCTTACAATATCAATTAAATATATAGAATCTTCAGAATCAGTAAGTTTTCTTAAATTTTCTAAATATTCTTTTCTGGCTGAAGAATCTCTTGCTTTATATTTAGGAAAATAAATTTTACAATCTGCTTTTTCTGATTTTATATATTTTATAGATTCAAAAGATTTTTGTGATTTCAAAACAACTTGAATTCCTAAAGAACCAAGTTTCATAGAGCTTGCCAATGCTTGAACAGGAATAATATTTTCCAGAAAATCACTTGCAAAAGAAAAATATGAATCATTAGCTCTATATCCGCAGATTACATCATATTCTTTATAATTAATTGAAAATTTATTTATAAGAAAATCAAGATTGCTTCTTCCCGCTGGTGACTTAGGTACAAAAATTCGATTCTGCATCAGTATCGAAAGCCAATGAAGAATGCTGAAATTATCTTCAGAAAGATTTAGTATTTTAAGATTTTCAGTATCAAGTTCGTAACAATTAGCATATCCATCATTATTTTTCTGACAAGCCCATTCCTTAGCAAGTTCTTCAGATTCTGTACAATAAAAACCCAGACCGTAATCATTTTTTGGATTTCCAAAACCAAACAGAGGATTCTTTATAATGTCTGAAGAACCATGAAAAATCTGCAATTAATTATTCTCCTTCAAACTTTTCAAGAATTCATCATAATTCCTGATATATTCTTTTTCATCGTAGAATTCACTGGCAAGAACTACAAGCTTGCAGCCGTAAGAAAAATCATGCATTTCTCGCCACATGTTTTTGCCTATGTATAATCCAACGTCCGGACGGTTCAGGAGAACTTCTTCACGAGTTTTTCCATCATCAAGGACAAAACGGCAGGCTCCATCCATTGCAATAATTATCTGTTCAAGATTTTTATGAGCATGAAAGCCGCGAGATTCATTTGGCAATGTATCGAACATATAATAAACGCGTTTAACTTCAAAAGGAATTTCCTTGTTGTTTTCCAGAGCAATAAGCTTTCCGCGGGAATCTCCGTGAATGTCGAAGTTTATTAATTTGTAATTCATAGTTTAATAATACTATCGTAACCTTAGAAAATCTACAATTTTTTGAGAAACATTCGGATAATTAAGCATTATTTTTTGTTTTAGGACAGGATTATTCATATGGTTTTGGAATGAGTTTTGTTTCTTCTCCAAATCGGGTTCCCATTCCACCGGCAAGAATTAATGTCTGCATATAATTAAAATATCATAAAAAAATAAAAGTATCTATATTTGTAATCTAGTTTCTTTTATATTTACTTACATCAATAGGCTCTAGAACGGTTTTTAAGGAAGCCTTTACAGACGGATTGTCTGTATTTAAATAATCAATATTATTCTTGAATTTTGATTTAAGACCTGTAATGAATTCATCTGCCCAGGAAGGTGCAAGCATTTTTACATTTTGAAAATCCAATACTATATTTTCATTAGAATTAAGACCGTCAAAAATATATGCTGATGCTCCCATTATTGCTTCGCGTCCTGCAGGTCTAGACATAAGCATTTCTCCAAATGAAGACATATCTACTACCATTTAAAACTCCTTACAAGACAAAATACAAAAACATCCATTGAAAATAAATTCTGATATTTCAAAAGAATACCCGTTTTTATCAGCCTTACAAATTGCATTTCCTGAATGATAATATAGACTCCAATTATTTTCAACGATTGAAGATATAGTAAACTTTAATCCGTTTCCACGTAATTCAGGAGCCCTACCAGATACAGGTTTTGTAAAAGCAGTTTCTATTGCCGTCCTATCATTAGTTACTTAAGCCCTCCCCCTCCTTGCAACTCCCCATTTATAACATTATAATGCACAACAGAGGTATAACAATGGTTCTTTTTGGTGGAATCTTATCAATTAAGACAATCAGTTTTTTAGTTTTCTGTGTATTCGTAATCGCTGGATTAGGATACCTGCTTGGCAGAATCACTATTAAAGGTGTTTCTTTGGGAACTGCGGGCGTTTTTATTGTTGCCCTTTTGTTTGGTGCTTTCCTGTATTCTCCGCTTAAAGCTCAGTTAATGGCTGGCAGCGAGTCTTACGTAAAGAATGCCCTTAAGATTGTTGAAAATCTTGGTTTAATTCTTTTTGTTACATCGGTTGGTTTTATTGCCGGTCCAAGCTTCTTTGGAGATTTAAAGAAGAACTTTAAATCTTACATTCTGCTTGGTGTAATCATCATTTTGATTGGTGGTCTTTCTTGTGCCGGTTGTATTGTATTTGATAATAAGATTTTTGGACGTGATCTTGAAGAAGCAGGTGCTATGCTTGTTGGTCTTCTTTCAGGTTCTCTTACTTCTACTCCGGCATTCTCTGCTGCAAAAGCAACTGTTAATCAGGCTGGAGATCTTGAAGATGTAGTTGCTGTAGGTCACGGAATTGCTTACCTCTTTGGTGTAGTTGGTGTTGTTCTTTTTGTTCAGCTTGTTCCAAAGTTTACAAAGGCAAATATGGATGAAGAACGTGCTAAGCTTTCTGAATCTGCTCCGGAAGCTCCATCTAAACTCAACGGATCTGAACTTGAGCTTGATCCATTCGGATTCTGTGCCTTCTCTATTGTTGCTGTTCTTGGAGTTTTCTTTGGTTCCTTCAAATTCGGAAACTTTTCTCTTACAACAACAGGCGGATGTCTTATTCTTTCATTAGTTTTCGGTCACTTCCAGAAAATTGGTAAAGTAAGCATTATGCCACAGGAAGCTACTCTTAAAGTATTCCGTGAACTTGGTCTTATGCTCTTCCTTATTGGTGCCGGTGTAGCAGGTGGTGCAAGCTTTGTTGAACACTTCCAGTGGATATACTTTATTTACGGAATTATTATGACTCTTCTTCCAATGATCATCGGATTCATTTTTGCAAGATTCGTATTAAAGCTCAACCTTTTGAACAATCTTGGTTCAATCTGCGGTGGTATGACTTCTACTCCGGCTCTCGGAACTTTGATTTCAACAGCAGGAACAGAAAAAGTAGCAGGCGCATACGCTTCAACATATCCAATCGCACTTGTTGCTGTAGTTCTTGTTTCTCAGTTCCTGATTATAATTTTCAGATAAGCCTGTAAGCAAAGGCTGTTTCTAAAAGCCCGGAAGTCAGTTTTATCAAATAATAAATGATAAAAAAAAACTTCCGGTCGAGCCTTTGTCTTTCAAAACCGCACGCTCGCGTGCTACACGCTACAGTGCCTTGTAATTATATACGTTGCCGCTCGCGCGGCAGCACTGTAGAGTGTTTTTGAAAGCCAAATCTCTCCCTCACGTTTTTTATTATTTTCAATGTACAAACCTGATTTCCGTTCTCAGAAAGCATCATTTGCTTGTCATGTTTACAACGCCGTCCCAGTTTTCTGGAACTCCTTTTTCAATGAATGTTTTACATCGCTCTGCAAATACAAGCGAGGTTGGGTCGCCGCCTTCCATCTTATCTGCCTTAGTAAATAACTTAAGTGCTTCTTTAAAATCCCGATTAAGATATTTATCAAGTCCAGAATGGAAAAGTTCAATCTTTTCGAATTCATAATCCTTCATTTCATCTGCAAAGCCCACAACATTATATAACTGAACAGGTGTTGAACGTCCTACAACACGGCATTTATCCAGTCTGCGGACAATTATCTTATCCTTATTTGCGCCGGTATTGGCCATATTCCAGGTTTCGTCACTGCACATAATCCAGGAATTATATGCCTTATTAACGCCTTCAAGCCGGCTTGCCAGGTTTACTGTATCTCCAATCATTGTGTAATTTAATTTACTGAAGCTTTCGGTTTTACTTCCCATAAGGCCAACAAATGCTTCGCCGGAATTTACACCAATTCTTGTCTGCAGCGGCTTTAACTGAATAATTTCTGATTTTCCACCGGCTCCGGTAATTTCTACCGGCTCAAATAATTGCGAATGTGTTTTGTTAAATTCAACCTCTACTTTCTTCATTTTTAATGCTGAATCAAGACACAGGTAAGCCCACTCTTCCGGTGTATGAAGGTTTGTAGGGTCAGGTGCTCCGAACATAGAAATAATTGCATCACCTTCGTATTTATCAATATTTCCGCCGTTTTTAAGTATTTCATCAGACATATGCCCAAGATAGTCATTTAATATTTCAATAAGTTTATTCGGGCCGTCCTCTCCATAAATTTTTCCAATGCTTTCACTTAAAGTAGAAAATTTCTGAATATCTGAGAAAAGTGCCGTAATGCATTTTTTCTGACCTTCAGTTTTAAAAGCTTCCGGATTTTTACGGAGCTCTTCTACTGTATCTTTATTAGCAAAAGAAGCCGCAATCTGGGTAATAAAATGTTTTTCTTTATAGCTTAAGAAGAACCTGTAAGAAATTCCCGCAAGAAGCTCTGCAGCAAGATAAATTATAATTCCAATAAACGGAATGTAATAATTTGAAAAGACAAATAATGCTCCCCAGATTAAACAGTAAACAAAATAGCAGATAAAGCCCGTTAAATTCTGAAAAAGATTTGAACGGTTTATAAAAATCAGCAGAACAAAAGAAAGAATTACTGCAAAAATAAATCCGATTTTCCAGTTTACCCAGGTTATAAAATTCTGATTTACAAGCGTATTTAAAATATTTGCGTGAACTCCAACGTTCATGAATTTCTTTTCCAGCGGGGTTGCTCCGTTATCTGTTGTTGAAGTTGCTGTATTACCAATTATACACCAGGAGCCGTTATATAAAGTTTTTAACTCTTTATTCAGTTCAAGATAGGCGTCTATGTATAAAAGATTGCCAAAATCCTCTTCCATATCAGACATTATCTGACTAATTATTTCATAGTCTACAAATTCAGACAGAGAATTCAGCCTGTTTTGAATTTCGGGAAGATAATCTTTATTATAAAAGGCTTTTGCGGCAGAATAAAATTCATTTCTTAAAGAAAAATAATACTCATAAGCTTCATCAGAAATCCCGTCAATTATATTTCCATCTTCTGAATAACCTGTGCAAAGCGAGAGCAGCTGATTTTTTGTCTCTGCAATCTGAGCATATAAATCTAATAAATCAAGTGCATCATCATAATATTCAAGCGGAAGACCGTCTTCTCCAATTATAACCTGAGACGCAATATTTCGTAAGGCAATAATTATATTTTCTTCCATAAAATCAAGATTTATAAGATTAAAAATTGAATCATTATTAAAGCTTTCTTCGCATGAGCCTCTTCTCCAGTTTATTAAAATTCTTCCGTAAGGATCTACAGGAATTTTAATATCGCCGGTTTCGTTTGTTAAAGGATTTACAGCATCTTTTATTATATAACAGTCTTTTTTTCTTATTACTTTTGAAGCCTGAACTATGTCTAAAAATGGACCAAAGGCAAGCTGAGGTATGTATTTTCCTTTATACTCAAATAAAAGCTCCATTCTGCGGCGCACACCGTCTGAATCTATTACCGAATTGGTAAAGCTTGCTCCATGTGCACGCGAAAGAAGTTTATTCAACGCCGGAGTAAAGCCTCTTTCTTCTTCTGATTCTTTAAGCGTTAACTCATTTCCTTTAAGTATTAATGAATCAGGATCTTCCACGCGGCTATAAAGGATTCTAGCCTTTATATAATCAATATCTTCCTTTGAAATTTCATAACCAAGATTTTCGTGATTGATTGTAAGGTAGGAATCTCCAAAAAACTGAAGGCTTTCTGCAAAATATTCATCATTATCGCGGGCAATATTGTTGTTTACAAAATCTATAAGATTATCAAATTCAGGATGTATATTTTCTGTAACAAGCATATCAGAAAGCTCAAGAATTTCGTCCTTTGAATAATAGCCGCTTACGGCAGCCTGTGCCATCTGATCAACTAATTCAGAAACTGTATCAGAAGTATTTAAAATTGACTGTGCAATACTCTGCTCTGCACTCGGATTAATTCCGTTTTTAGAAGGAGAAATATACTCAACATCGAATATTGCTTTTTGTGCACCAAGCTCGCGTAAACGCAAAAGTGCATCTGCAATTACATCTCGTGTCCACGGCCATTCGCCAAGCGCTTTTATTGAAGTATCATCTATTTTTACAAGAACAATTTTTTCGCTGACAGGAGGTTCTTTTCTAAAATGAAAAAGTGCATCGTATAAACGGAAATCAAGCTTTTGAAAGATATTTAAGCCCAGAAAAATACAAAAAACTAAGCTGACGAGAATTTTAATTAATAAAGGAATTGCAAGCTTATGATTTTTTTTCGTATTGATAAATTTCTTTATTTTCATAAAAAAATTGTATCATACAAAGTCGAAATTTTCCAACGCAATTTTAGCAGCATTCTGTTCTGCTTCTTTTTTAGATTTTCCTTTTGCAGGACCAAAAGCTTTGTTTTCAAGATAAACCTTTACAGAAAAAGTTCTGTCATGCTCCGGACCTTCTACCCCGCAAATTTCGTATTTTGGTGTTTTTTTAGATATTTTCTGATATTTTTCCTGAAGAACGGTTTTAAAATCCTTCATGCCAAAATGCTGAACATTATTTATGGCGGGAATTATAAATGAAAGCACATATTTTTCGGCTGCTTTGTAACCGGAATCAAGATAATATGCACCGATAACTGCTTCCATGCAGTCTGCAAGAATGGCAGGCTTTTTTCTTCCGCCTGTCATTTCTTCGCCTTTACCCATTACTAAAAGCTTATGAATTCCAAACTGAAGGGCTACAGGCGCAAGTGCTTTTTCTGAAACTACAGCAGATTTTATTTTAGCAAGATCGCCTTCGGGATTATCTAGATTTGTATAAAGATAAGACGCAGTAACCATTCCCAATACTGAATCGCCAAGAAATTCCAGGCGTTCGTTGTTTTTCATTCCGGGATTTTCGTTTGTAATGGAACGATGATGAAAGGCCTGATCTAAAAGCTCCAGGTTTTTGAAGGAAATGTCTACTTTATTGCAGAACTCTTTAAGTTCTTTCTGTCTTTTGCTGTCTATCATTTTTTCCGCCGTAAGCAAAAATATACTAAAAAAAAAGGCACAGGAAATTACCTGCGCCTTTTTATATTAACTAAAAGCGAATTACTTGCTCTGTTCAGCTTTGATGAAGTCATATGCATCGCGAACTGTTTCAAATTCGTTAGCTCTTTCATCTGGAATGCTTACTCCAAGTTCTTCTTCAATAGCATATACTAATTCATAAGTATCAAGGCTATCTGCTCCTAAGTCATTTCTGAATGAAGAATCCAAAGTGATTTTTGATTCTTCAATTTCCAATTTGTCAGCGATAAGCTTCTGGATTTTTTCAAATAATTCGTCCATCTTTTATACTCCTATAAATTAACCATTAACTTCCGGTGTAATTACCTGACGACCACGGTAAAAACCGCATTTTGGGCAAACATGATGTGACTGTACCAAGTTTCCACAGTTGTTGCATTCAACAAGCTGAGGAGCCTTAAGTTTCATGTTAATGCTCTGGCGTCTCTTTGTTACGGCCTTCGATGTTTTGGATCTAGGTACTGCCATAAGTCTTAAACCTCACTAAAATATACTGTCAAATATAATACAAAACTTAGGAAATAGTGTCAATACAACAATATGATAAATCAAGGAAATCAATTTTTATAATTATAAAGCATTAAGAAGAATTTCGGATTCCAAAACCGCGCGATAACGCGCTACACGTTGTTTGTGGCATAGAAACTATATAATGCCGCTTCGCGGCGTCCACAAACAAAGTGTTTTTGTAATCCGAAATTCTTCTTACGCTTTTTATTTAATATTATTTCGAAAGCTTTACGCGTAGTTAATTTTATGTATTTTGAGCACTTTTTGCGAAGCAAAAATGCGTAAATTAAAAAATATCGTTTACGATATTTTTTAATTATACTTAGAATATTTTTCCTTTAATTTCTTCTCTACCAGTGGAGAGACCATTCTGGAAATGTCGCCGCCGAATTTTGCTAATTCTTTTATTGATGACGACTTTACTATTGCGTATTTTTCTTTTGACTGAAGGAAAACAGTTTCAATTTCCGGATTCAGGTTCTGGTTCATTGAAGCAAGCTCAAATTCGTAGGCAAAATCGTTGGAAGAGCGCACTCCCCTTATTAAAACCTTGGCATTATGCTGCTTGGCATAATTTACAATCAGTCCTTCATAAGCGTGAACCGACACATTTTTACAGTCTTTTACAAGCTCCTTCATCATTTCTACACGTTCTTCAGAAGTAAACATGTATTTTTTATCAGGATTAACAGAAATTACTACATCAATACTTTCAAAAAGTTCAGCAGCGCGTTTTACAACATCAAGATGTCCGTTTGTAGGAGGATCAAAAGAACCTGCAAATATTGCTTTTACCATGTTTAAAAATCTACATTATTTGACAAAAAGCGACAATACCTTTATCTTATTAGATATGAAAAGAATATTATTTTTTATATTAATTTCAGTTTCTTTGCTTGTTTTTTACTCATGTGCATCTAATTCTTCTGAAGAAAAACCTCAGGTTGAAGCTTCTGATGATATAACAGATGTAGATGAAGTTGTAGATACAGAAGTTTCTTCGGTAGAAGATGATGTAGTTTTTCTTGATGATGTTCAGGAAGTTCCAGATAACGAAGATGAATATCTGCGTTCTACAAATGAACTTAGTGCAGAAGAATCTGTATCTAAACAGGAATTCGAGGAGGATAAGGCAGAAATTCTCAGAATAATTGCCGAACTTGAAAAAATTATGAAAAAAGGAGATTTTGAAGGCTGGAAAAAATATATAGCTCCGGATTCAATCAACTATTATTCATCTCCTGCAAATATCAGAAAGGTTCAGAAAAAGCTCCCTGATAAAACAACTCAGCTGCACGGAATTAAAGACTATTTTACAAAGGTTTTTATAAAAATCAGACAGGGAAGCTCTGTAGAAGAAATCCGCTATATTTCTAAAAACAATATCCGCGGAGGCTATTACAAGGCAGATAAAACTACATTTGTAATTACCTATTATTTTGTAAAAATAGATGGTAAATGGTACGTTCACATTCCGCCGGTTGAATAATACATAAAAAATTGTAACTTGTTTTACATTGCTTTTTTACTATCTATATAGTATAATACATAAATGCAAATGCGGAGTTCAGGCCGCTAACGAGGAGAAAAAACGATGAAGTTTTCTAAAAAAATCTTTGTAAGTACAGCAATTTTACTTTCATTCAGTTTTGCTTTTGCACAGAATAATTCAGAAATTTCTGCTGAGGAAGATTACCTTACAGATCTGGATGGCGAAATTATATCAACACTTGCAGACTCAGACGAATATGATAACAAACTTGTTGCTTTACAGTATCTTGAAGCAGCTCTTGAAGATGGAAACACTTCTGATTCAGTTATCAGAGCAATGGATAAACTTGCAGGAGAAGGTCTTACAAGTCAGACTCGTACAAAAGGTCGTCTTTCAAATAACTTCCCTGAAATCCGCCGCGAAGCATGTCTTTTAATGGCAAAGGTTCCTACAGAACATACAAAAAATACACTTACATATATTGCAGTAAATGATGCAGAACCTATGGTAATTGCTGCTGCTGTTAAATCTCTTGGCGAAATTGGAATCAACAATAATGATGAAACTGTAGATGCAATCGTTTATGCTAACAAACGCAACAGAGCATTGAATCCTACAAGCAGCCTTGCTTTTGAAGTTTTGAACGCATTTGAATTACTTGCAGATTCAACAGAAAATAAAAAATCAATGATTGATGAAATTTCTTATATTGCAACAAACTTCAAGTACAATACAGCTGTAAGACAGAAGGCACAGAAGCTTTTGAAAACTTTATCTCCATCTGCATCTTCTTCAGACAGCAAAAAAAAGAATAATTCAGAAGGAAAATAATAAATTTTCTTTTTAATACGGAGAATGGGCTTTACTGTATAGCAGGAAAGCCCATTTTTTTATATAATCAAAAAACTATCCTAAAAAGTTGTATTCCAGGGAGGATAATACATATATGGAGCCAATAATTTTAGCATCTTCTTCACCACGCCGGCAGGAAATTCTTAAAATGCTAAAAATTCCTTATCAGGTTATAATTCCAAACATTGACGAAACTCTTACAAATGCTATAGAAAGCGACCAGATTCCGGAACTTCTTGCAAGAGAAAAAGTTACTGCTGTAATTCAGAGTCTTCCAAAAGGTCAGGAAATTCCATGGGTTTTGGGTGCAGATACTGTCATTTATTTTGACGGGAAAATTCTTGGAAAACCCCAGAATCACGAAATGGCCATTGAATATTTAAAAATGCTGCAGGGTAAAACTCATACAGTAATAACTGCAATTGTTCTATATAATGGTCATACTCACGAAACATCCAGCAGAATAAACAAAACACTGGTTACCTTCTCTCCAATGACAGATGAAGAAATTTCGTGGTATGTAGAAACCGGAGAATGGCACGGGGCAGCCGGCGGTTACAGGATTCAGAGTCTTGCTTCCTGCTTTGTTCAGAAAATTGAAGGTTCCTATTCCTGTGTCATAGGCTTGCCTATTTCGGAGCTTTACGATATATTAAAGGAACAAGGCTATTCCGTATTGGAGTAGTTTAAATAAAACAGGCTCGTAGAGCCATATATTCCGTGCTTTGCCAATACGGCAAGTATCGAGAAACAGAGTTTGGTCGTGTTTTATAACACGCGTGAAGGAGTTAATCATGGCAGTAGTAACCATGAAGAACCTGCTTGAATCTGGAGTTCACTTCGGTCATCAGGTAAAACGCTGGGATCCACGTATGAAGAAGTACATCTTCGCAGAACGCAATGGTATCCATATTATTGACTTGCAGAAGACAATTGCTGCAATTAAAGACGGTTATGATGAAGTACGCAAAGTTACTGCATCAGGAAAATCAGTTCTCTTCGTAGGAACTAAAAAACAGGCACAGCAGGCTATTCAGAAAGAAGCTGAACGCTGTGGTATGTTCTATGTAAACAACCGCTGGCTTGGTGGTATGCTTACAAACTTCTCTACAATCAAAAAATCACTTCAGCGCCTCAAGAAAATCGAAAAGATGGAAATTGACGGCACATTCGATAATCTTACAAAGAAAGAAGTAGCTGCACTCCAGAAGGAAAAGGCTAAGCTCGAAAAGAACCTTGGTGGTATTAAAGAAATGAAGGAACTCCCGGGAGCAATCTTCATTATCGATACACACAAGGAACAGCTTGCAGTTGCAGAAGCACGCAGAATGGGTATTCCAATCATTGCTGTTGTAGATACAAACTGTAACCCTGAAGGAATTGACTTCCCTATTCCTGGTAATGATGACGCTATCCGCGCTATTTCTTTGTTCACTTCAATTATTGCAAATGCAGTAATTGAATCTGACAACGAAGCTGGACTTAAGATTCTTGAAAACCTTGGTGATGAAGAAGAAATCACAACAGATGCAGTTATCAAGAATGAAGATGAGGAAATCGTTGATTACTCTAACTACGAGCCTACAGAGCAGAAAGAAGAAGATATTGAAGCTGATAAAGAAGAAAGCCTTGCTGACAATGTAGACGAAGACAATATTTATAAGGACTAAAAAATGGCAATTACAGCAGCTGATGTTAAAGCACTCCGCGAAAAGACCGGAGCCGGCATGATGGAATGTAAAAAAGCCCTTACAGAATGTGAAGGAGATATGGAAAAGGCAGAAAAGTACCTTAAGGAAAAGGGACTTGCTGCAGTAGCTAAGAGAGCCGAAAGAGCAACTTCTGAAGGACGTTTATTCATCCGTGAACAGAATGGAAAAATTGCAGTTGTTGAACTTACTTGTGAAACAGACTTTGTTGCAAATAACTCTGATTTTATTGCAGTTGGAGAAAAGCTTTTGGATGCAACTTTTGAAAAGGGTTACACAAAAGTTGAAGCTGAACACAATACAATTCTTGAACCACTCAAAGTTTCTATCCGCGAAAACATGAATGTTGCAAAGGTAGAAGTTATTGATGTTCCGGCAGATTCTTCTGCAGCTTTCTATATTCACTCTGACCACAAAACTGGTGCAGTTGTAGTTGTAAAGGGTTCTACAGCAGATGTTGTTAAAACATTTGCTAAAGACTGCTGTCTCCACATTGCAGCTTTCACACCTGCATACACATCTAAAAAAGATGTTCCGGAAAGCTACATTGCTGAACAGAAGGAAATCTTTAAAGCTCAGATGGATCAGGATGAAAAGATGGCTGGTAAGCCTGAAAACGTTAAGGAAGGAATTCTTCAGGGTAAGATTAACAAGCACCTTGCAGAAATCTGTTTCGAAGACCAGATGTTCGTAAAGGACGACAAGAAAACTGTAACAGCAAAGCTTGCAGAAGTTGGAAAGGAAGCTGGAGCTACATTGAGCTTCGCAACAGCTAAACTTTTTGTTTTAGGGAAATAGCTTGTTATCCTCCAACACGTGAGGAAATGACAATATTATTTATCAGATAATTAATTATTTTTTATCTGATAATTATATTTTGCCGGAAGCTAAAGATGCCGTACACAACATCTGCACAAGCGAAGCGCGGAAGCCGTTGTGGACGGTAGCTTTAGCTGGAAGGCAAAATTTTATTAAATAAATAATATAGGAGTTAGAAATGGCAGATATTGAAGAAAGAATGACTAAAACTATCGATTCATTAAAGGATTCATTCAATACAATCAGAACTGGACGCGCTAATGCCGCAATTTTTGATAAGGTTCGTGTTGATTATTACGGAACAAAATCACCTTTGAATCAGGTTGCTACAATTGCAATTCCTGAAGCTCGTTCTGTCATCATCACTCCTTTTGACAAATCACTTATTTCAGAAATTGAAAAGGCAATTCAGGTTGCAGACCTTGGATTAAACCCGTCAAACGACGGAAAAGTAATCCGTATTTCAATTCCTGCCCTCACAGCAGACCGCCGCAAGGAGCTTGTAAAACAGGCTAAGACAGTTGCAGAAAACTCAAGAACAGCAATCCGCAATATCCGCCGCGACGGAAACGACGACCTCAAGAAACAGCAGAAAGACGGAACTCTCACAGAGGACGGACTTAAAACAGAAACTGACAAGCTCCAGAAGCTTACAGATAAATACATCGAAGAAATCAACAAGATTTACGATGCAAAAGAAAAGGACATTTTGCAGAACTAATGGCTGTTGATTTAGGAAATCTTCCGCTGCATGTTGCCATAACAATGGACGGCAACGGAAGATGGGCTCAAAATAGAAACTTACCTCGTACAAGCGGACATAATGAAGGATTAAAGACAGCAAAAAATATAGTTGCTGCTGCCGATGAGCTTGGAATTAAATACCTTACATTATATGTTTTTTCAACCGAAAACTGGAAAAGAGCCGAGCAGGAAGTCGGCTTTTTAATGAATTTAATTCATACTCACCTGAAAGGAGAACTTGATTTTTACAGAAAAAATAAAATCAAAATCAATCATATTGGAGATATGAGTGCGCTTCCACAGAATATTCAGAAAGATATAATTGACTGTATGGAAGACACAAAAAACTATGATAGAATGACATTGAATCTTGCCATTAATTACGGCGGACAAAATGAAATTATCAGAGGAATTAAAAAAATATTAAATGAAAATCAGAATATAGAATTAAACGAAAAAAACTTTACAGATTTTCTTGACTTAAAAGGACAGCCACCGGTAGATTTACTCATCCGCACAGGCGGCGAACAGCGGCTAAGCAATTTTTTAATTTATCATGTTGCTTATGCTGAGTTTATATATACAAAAACCTTGTGGCCGGACTATAAAAAAGAAGAATTTTATAAACAGATAGAAGAGTTTCAAAATCGAAACAGAAGATTTGGAGCAGAAAAATAAATACGGGAAATAATTATGAACAAAGTAGTAAAAAGATTGCTGACATTTTTTATAGGAGTTCCTCTTGTATTGTTTATCGTGTGGCTTGATTATTTGAATCACCTTGCATTACATATAGCTTTTTCAGTTTTTACATTTTTTGCATCTATAGAGCTTTGGAATATGCTTTCAAAAAAAGTAAAATTATTTCCAAAGTATCTTATAACTGTTCTTACTACCCTGCTTCCGGTAATTTCTTACATTTTTGTAATGACCGGAAAATCAATTGAAATTACCCAGTGGATTGTAATTTTTGAATTTATTTTCTTAATGGGAATAGAAGCCTTTGTTTCTAAAACCTTTGAATTTTCAGTTGAAAAAATTACACGTTCACTTTTCATTCTTGTATACGGCGGATTTTTAATGACCTTCCTTGCAAGAATTATTGAGCTTGAAAATTCTACTTACATTTTTGCCTTATTTATTATCTTTGTTTTCATGTGCGATTCTGCAGCCTGGTTCTTTGGAATTCTTTTTGGAAAAAATAACAGGGGACTTTTTGCTGCAAGCCCGAATAAAAGCATTGCAGGCTTTACCGGCGGAATTACAACTTCTATTCTTTGCGGAATATTTTTTAAAATGCTTTTCCCGGAAATCATTACAGCTGAATACTGGAAGGTAATTGTTCTGGGCTTATTTACTGCAGTAGCTGCAGTTATCGGCGATATTATTGAATCAGTTTTAAAACGTTCCTGCGAAGTAAAAGACAGCGGAAACATTATTCCGGGACGCGGCGGAGTTTTAGATTCTATTGATTCAATTATAGTTGCTGCACCTGTATTCTATATTGTTTACTATTTTCTTTTCTAGAATTTCACAAGCTTCTGGAGTCCCTGAATGAAACGAATTTTAGTTCTTGGCTGTACAGGTTCAATAGGAACAAGCACATTAAATATAGTAAGAAATATGGGCGAAGATTTCTGCATATGCGGACTTCAGGCTCACAGCAATGAAGAAAAACTTAACAGCTATGCAAAAGAATTTTCTAACGGAAAAACAATTCCTGCATTATTAACAAAAGATGATTCTTCTGAAAATGCATTTATGGCATTAATAGAAAAATCAAAGCCGGACATTGTAGTTAACGGAATAGCAGGAGCAGCCGGTCTTATTCCTTCTAAATGTGTTCTGGAAAGCGGAATTAATCTAGCGCTTGCAAATAAAGAAACTATTGTTATGGCAGGAAATCTTATTAAAGAAACTGCAGAAAAGAATAATGCAAAAATTCTTCCTGTAGATTCAGAGCATTCTGCAATTTTCTGCCTTTCTGAAAAAATTGGAAAAGAAAATATTTCTAAAATAATTATTACGGCAAGCGGCGGTCCCTTCAGAACTCTTCCAAAAGAAGAACTGAATAATGTAACAGTTCAGATGGCCTTAAAGCATCCAACCTGGAATATGGGTAAAAAAATCACAATTGATTCTGCAACGCTTGCCAACAAGGGGCTTGAAGTTATAGAAGCTGCAAGGCTCTTTAATGCTTCAGCAGATAAAATCCAGGTTGTTATTCATCCGCAAAGTTTAATTCATTCATTAGTTCAGACTAACGACGGCGTTATGTATGCGCAGATTTCTGAGCCGGACATGAAGCATCCTATATTAACTGCGTTAACCTGGCCGGATAATAAAACAAGTTACCTTGAACCATTTAATTTGTTTGATAAAACGATGAACTTTTATCAGCCGCGAATAAATGATTTTCCGATGTTAGGTTACGCCTTTGAATGTGTAAAGCTTGGCGGAAGTTATTCCATAGCTTTTAATGCAGCAAATGAAATAGCAGTTTCAGCCTTCCTTGAAGAAAAAATCAGCTTCAATTCAATTTCAAAAATTGTGCGTACAGTTCTGGATAAATCCTGGAGTTTTGAACCAAAAGATTATAACGAAGTTTTTGAAGCAGATCAGAATGCCCGCAGATATGCAATGGAGTTGTTATGAAATGGCTTTATGGAATTCTCTGCCTGATTTTTTTAATTATCTTTCATGAGTTCGGACATTTTATAGCTGCAAAAATTTTTGGTGTTAAGGTTGAATCCTTTTCTGTAGGCTTTGGTCCAATTCTTCTTCACAAAAAATTCCGTGGAACCGATTACCGGCTTTCTCTTTTGCCGCTTGGCGGTTATTGTGGAATGAAGGGAGAAAATGATTTTAGAAAAGCCATTGAAGAAGACTTGAGCGAAATTCAGGCTGAAGAAGATTCCTTGTATGGAGTTCATCCCGTAAAGCGTGCATTAATTGGATTTGCCGGCCCTTTCTTTAATTTTATTTTTGCCTTTCTTGCTTTTTCCCTTATTTATGGAATCGGGTATTATTATTACACTTATTCAAATAAAATTATTATTGCATCAGAGGTAATGGAAAATGTAACTTCTGTTGCCAGGGATGCAGGCTTAAAGACAGGAGATTTAATTATAAAAATTGATGAAACTCCTGTTTCTGATTTTAGTGAAATAAGGAGCCTGATTGCACCAAGACCGGAAGAAGAAATACAAATTACAGTTTTGCGTAATAATCAGGAGCTTACCTTCAGTTTAATTCCGGAGCTTGATAAGGACAGGGGCATTGGCGTTATTGGAATTACGTTTGATGAAAATGAAGAAATTATTAAAGAATCTGAACCTTCGGGATTTTTTGGCGCATTAAAAAAAGGCTTTATTGATTGCTTTAAAACTGTTTCCATAACTTTTAAAAGCATTGGAATTTTATTTAAAGGCGTTAATCTTGATAATGTAGTTTCAGGACCGATAAGGGCAACGGAGCTTCTTGGAGATACTGTAAAGGCTGGAATGACAGAAGGCTTCCGTCAGGGCTTAGTCGGCATTTTACAGATTATGGCAATTATCAGTTTGTCGCTTTGTATAATGAATCTGCTTCCTATCCCGGTTCTGGACGGCGGGCTTATTCTTATTGCTTTAATTGAATTTATTACCAGAAAAAAGATAAAACCAAAAATTCAGTATTATATTCAGTTTATTGGAATTGCCTTTATTATAGTTCTTGCATTTATAGGGTTAAAAGGCGATATTATATATTTAATTAAGAAGTAAAGAGGATAATAAAATGAAAAAGTCAGGCGCATTTATAATATTCAGTTTAATTACATTTTTTAATATTTTTGCTCAATCTCATTTTTCTCTGGAGTCTCATCAAAGTCAGATAAACCAGATTGCTATTGCCAATAATCAGACCTTTGAAAAATCTTACTATACTGCAGGCGACGACGGATTTGTTGTAAAATGGTCAGAAGATAATCAGGGTGAACATTATCAGTTTTCGGACATTGGAATTAAACTGATTGCCGTTAGTCCTGTAAATAATCTTATTGCTCTTTACGAAACAGACGGTGGTTCTGTAAATAAAGTAACTGTCTGGGACTGGAATACCTTTACAAGAAAAACCTTAAAAAAATTCAATGATTCAATTACTTCCCTTCAGTTTTCTGCTAAAGGAAATTATTTAATTATCGGCACTGCCACTGTAGACGGCGCTGTATTTATTAACACTTCAAACTGGTCTACCGTAAACAAAATAAAAGATAACACAGGCATTGTAAATTATATTCAGACTAGTGCTACAGAAAAAACCTGCGTATTATATTCACCTTCGGGCTATCTTTCTTATTACAATATGCAGACAGGAAGTCTTAAAGAAAAATTCAGCATTACAAGAGCGCTTTCTCAGGTTGTAATGTACAATGACAATAAGTTTCTTGCGGGTGTAAAAGACGGAACCATTTATGTAATAAACGCATACAAGGGAACTGCAATTGCTTCCATTCCTTCTGAAAATCCTATTATTCTTTCCGGTTCTGCAGACGAAAATCTTGTTTATCTTGAATATGACGGAAGAAACGGCTACCAGCTAAAACGTCTTGATAACATGGAAGACGGTTCAGTTTCTAATCCAAGAATCATAAAATCATTTAAGGGACCTCGCGGAACAAATGCAATCAGCGTTGCCGCAATGGATTCAGCATATGTTTATATGGGAAACAAAACCGGAGGCTTATTTAAAACAGAAAATGAGCCTTCTACCCTTTCTGAAACTATAACTCAATTTTCACAGAACACCTATTCAAAGATTTATGCAATGGCTCCTTCTGAAAACAGCTTTTACTTTTTGACAGAAAACGCAATTTACAAATCCAACTACGACACCGGCAATATTAATAAGTTATCGCAGACTAACGGAGAAAATCAGATAATCAATTATTCTTCTGATGAAGTTATCTTATGGACAAAAAGTTCACGTAATGCAGTTAAGCTTGTAAACGTTTCTACAAAAGAAGAAAAGGTTTTATTCACTCCTAAATCTGGTATTCAGACTTTAAGATTCTGTAAAGTGAACGGAAAAAATTATCTGCTGGAAATTGAAAGCAGCAGCAGCGTAAATGTTTATGATTTTGAAACACAGAATTATAAAGAAATTTATTCCGGAATGGGTATTCAGGATGCAATTTTTGCAAATAACGGAAATATCTATATTTCTAAATCGGCTTCTACTAACCCGCAGGTGCCTCTGCTTTATATAAATCCACAGACTCTGGAAACAGTTCCTGTTCGTGTAAACGGAAATGTTACTTATGGTCTTTCTACAGACGGAACAACAATTTACGGCTTAAACGTAATTGCCGACGATACAGGAAGAAATACTTACATATTCTCGTTTAATACAAAAACAAATCAGATGAAAAATATCTTAAAATTTGCGGATGAAGATTCTGACGCATTTACTTATATAAACGGTCAGAACCTGTTTACAAATATCGGAAAAAGCAAGGTTTACTGCTATAACTTAAGCACAAAAAAACGCTTCTCTTATGACCGCTCATCTTCTATACCTTCCAGTCTTTGTCAGAGCGGAAGCAGAGTTGTTATCTTGAATGATAACGGAAGCATTTCGTGGTGTAATGCTACCAGTTCAAAAATTCTTTCGGACTGGTATTTTACAAAAGACGAAAACTGGTATAGCTTCTAAAGAATTATTTCCAGTCAGCAGTATTAATGCCGCAGCCTCGCATAAGTGCATCTGAATATACTCCAATATAATTGTCTGCACTTTGCTCCCAGCTGAAATTCTTTGTCATTCCTTTAACCTGCATTTTCTTTATATGTTCTTTTTTGTTGTAATATGCAAAGGTTGCCCAGCCTACAGTATTATAAATGGCACCGGGAGTAAGGCTGTCAAATAAGAAGCCTGTTCCTTCTCCACTCTGCTCATCATACTGTTCAACTGTATCTGCAAGTCCGCCAGTTCTTCTTACAACAGGTAAAGTTCCATAAAGCATAGAATACATCTGATTTAATCCGCAAGGTTCATAACGCGAAGGCATAAGGAAGAAATCACTTCCTGCTTCTATTAAATGCGAAAGACCTTCATCATAACCTATGTAAGCACGTAAGTTTGGAAGCTTTGCCTGAAGAGAATTGATTTCATCTTCGCACCACTTTTCTCCGCTGCCAAGAATTGCAAACTGAACATCCATACTTGAACAAATGCTGTAAATACTTCCATAAGAAGGAGCAAATACTTCTGCAATTCCTTTTTGATCTGCAAGTCTGGTAACAATTCCAAATACCGGAACATCTGGATTTACAGGAAGATTCATTCGCTTTTGAAGCTCTGCCTTACATTTTTTCTTATTTGCAAGATTTTTTGAATCAAAATTTGCAGGAATAAGCTTATCTGTAGCAGGATTCCAGGTTTCTAAATCACAGCCATTTAAAACTCCGCGGACAACATCTGAACGTACTCTTAAAAGGCCGTCAAGCCCGAAGCCACCTTCTGCTGTCTGCATTTCCCACGCATAAGTTGGAGAAACAGTTGTAATCATATCGGCACAAGTAATTCCGGCCTGCAAAAGATTAATTGAACCGTTTCGCTCAAATCCGCCGCCATAATAAAGATTCCAGTCTAATCCTAATGCAGGATAAGAATCTTTTGGATACCAGCCCTGATAACCAAGATTATGAATTGTGAGTACACTTGCTGTATGAGCAAAATATCCGTTACGGCAAACATTTTTTAATAAAACAGGCACAAGACAGCAGAACCAGTCATGAGCATGCATAATATCAGGATACCAGCCAAGCATACGGCAAAGCTGGAAAGCACCATGACACAAAACAGCAGAACGATATGGATTATCATGAAAATCCGGTTCAGCTTTTGTTCCATAAATTCCGTCTCTTCCAAAGCACTGTTCGTGATCTATAAAATAAACAGGAACCTTAGAATTAGGCAAAGTTGATTCGTAAACCTTTACCCAGGTTTCAATTGTTCCTGCTGCAACAGCGAGTGGAGCTTCTATGGCTTTGAGTTTTGCTCTGTCTATTTTATAATAACGTGGCATAACGATTCTAACATCGTGCCCCTGTTTAGAGAGCGTTAATGCTAAAGCAGAAACTGCATCTGCAAGTCCACCAGTTTTTGCAAAAGGAACTGTTTCTGAAGTAACCATTAATATTTTCATTTTGAATCTCCACTATAATATTTTATTTTTCCTGAACAGCTTTTTTAAATGCTTCTTTGCTATTCAAAATAGTTTTTTCGCTGCAGCAGTAAGATATTCTAAACCAGCCCTTTCCTGCAAATCCGCTTCCCGGAGCACAAAGAATATTGTATTTCTTCAGATGATTAATAAATGCCATATCATCATCATTCCAGCCGTCAGGGACCTTTACAAACAGATAAAATGCACCTTCTGGGACACAATATTTTAATCCAGCATAATCCATAACTTCGCAAATTTCGTTACGGCGTTTTTCGTAAAGTGAATAGTCGCATACTGCATCCCAGCTTCTTGCAATTACACGCTGGAAGAATGCAGGCGCATTTACATAGCCCAAAATTCTTGTAGCAAAAATTGCAGCAGCAAGAAAATCCTTTGCTTCAGGACAGGCAGGATTTACACAAAGGTACCCGATTCGCTCTCCCGGAAGACTCAGGTTTTTTGCAAAGCTGGTTGCAACTACTGAATATTCATATAATGGGAAAACAGAGGTTACAGCTTTTCCTCCATAAGTAATTGCTCTGTAAGGTTCATCACAGATTAAGAACGGATATCTTCCTGTCTTTTTTCCATGAGCCTTAAGAACTTCTACAAGCTCTTTTATTTCTTTTTCTGAATAAATTCTTCCAGTCGGATTATTCGGAGAGTTAATTAAAACTGCAGCAGTGTTAGGCTTTAATAACTTTTCAATTTCTTGTGCATCAAGGCTGAAATCATCTTTTGTTTTTGCACGGATAATTTCTCCGCCGTGATTGTGAATGTAATGATCATATTCAACAAAATACGGACAGGGAACAATTACTTCATCATTTTCATTCAGAATAGCCTTGAGGATTGAATTTAATGCGCCGGCAGCACCGACAGCCATTACCACATTTTCAAAACCGATTTCTACGCCCTGCTCCAAAGAAGTCTTTTTTGCCATAGCCTCACGGGTTTCTTTATAGCCTGCATTAGGCATATAACCGTGACATAAATGATTTTCTTCGGCTTGAATCTGCTTTATAGCTTCAAGAACTTTTTTTGGCGGGTCAAGATCGGGATTTCCGATACTGAAATCGAATACTTTATCTTCGCCGTACTTAGCCTTTAGCTGAGCACCTTCTTCAAACATTTTTCTGATAACACCCGATGAAGGGCTTTCTACAAGTTGTTTAATTTTTTGTGATATCATAATAAATTTATTATACCACAATTTAATAGAACTTGCAAAAAATGCTTTATACTGATAAATTATTTTGAACAAAATAACCAGTTCATAAGGGAGGAAATATGATTTGGGTAATTGGCAGTAAAGGTATGCTTGGACAGGAAGTTGTAAGACAGCTTGAAAGCCTGCATTTGCCTTTTGTACAAACCGGAAGAGAAGTTGACATTACAAAATATGATTCTTTAAATGATTTTGCTAAATCTGTAGAAACTTCATCATATTTTCCTTCAAAATTACCAAGAGAACACCGCCAGATTAAATGGATTATAAACTGCGCAGCCTACACAGAGGTAGATAAAGCCGAAGATGAAGAAGCAGCTGCAATGGCTGTAAATTATGAAGGCGCATTAAATATAGCAAGGCTTTCCCGACAGATTGGCGCTAAATTAATTCACATTTCAAGTGATTATGTTTTTGATGGAAAAGCTTCTTCTCCATATACCGAAGATTCTCCTAAAAATCCGCTGGGAGTTTATGGACGTTCTAAGTCAGAAGGCGAAGACGCAATTAAAAAAGAAATGAATCTTTACTACATAATTCGAACTTCATGGCTTTATGGCTTTAACGCTAAGAATTTTGTCTATTCAATTTTAGATAAAATGAAGGAAAATGATTCTGTAAAAGTCGTAAATGATCAGAAAGGCTGTCCAACTTTTGCAGGAGACTTGGCAGGCGTAATAATAAAATTCATTGAAAAATCTGAAAACGCAAAATCGCTTTTTGGAAAAAACAAAGCACCATCCTACGGTATTTATAATTATTCAAATGAAGGAGAAACAACCTGGTTTGATTTTGCAAGCGAAATTTATAAGCAGGCAAAAAAGCATGGCCGGATTAAAAATAACTGTGAAATAACAGGCTGTTCATCCGGCGAATCTGAAGCAAAAGCCCAAAGACCTCAATATTCAGTTCTTTCAAAAGAAAAAATTATGAAAGAATTAAAAATAAAAATTCCTTCGTGGCAGTCAAGTCTTGAACGCTTTATAAAAAATTCAAAATTCTAGAGAAGCCTGAAGGCAAGATATAAAATAAAATTCATATGAAGCCTGTAAAGAAAATAAAATAATTTATTCTTTGCAAGCGAAATATTTTTATTGCGGATATTTTTTATATAACCGCTTTCTCTGATTTGTTTAATAATTTCACGGCAGATTTTATAAGAAGCTGATTTTGCACAGCGCCGGAATACAATCCTGAAATTTTCATAAGCAAGAAGTTCAAACTGAAAAGGATTTGTATTTATCAGATATTTTTCCGTAAGCTTTTTTAAAACTCCAAGAGAATATAAATAACGGCCGAATAGTGAAGCATTATACCCTTTTGTAATTGACTTTTCCTGAAGGTAATAATTATAAAAGCTTTTATTACTGACAAAAATTGACGATGAATGAACAATTGCAAGAGTGGTAAATACATTGTCTTCTATCTGAAAGCAGTTTTCATCAAGTTCATCAAAAAACTTCATGATAAGCTCTTTTGTATAAATTTTATTCCAGCGGTAAACAAGTATTTTATAATATGAAGAAGGATTAAATTCATTAAACAGACAGTGCGGAAGGATTTTTTCTTTAAGTTCAGCTGTATTATATAAGCCTTCCGGGGCGGCATTTACAACCTGTGATTTCCCGTCGCTGTCTATAATTGTTGCAGCAAAAGAAACAAAATCGCAGTTATTTACCTGAATAATTTTTACGGCATTTTCAATAAAATCAGGCGAATATTCATCATCTGCATCGCAGAACATTATGTATTTTCCGGACGAAGAAAGAATTCCTTTTTTATAAGCAGAAACGACTCCGCCATTCTCTTTATTTATAACTAAAATATTATCTTTAGGAGAAGCAGCAATATTTTTGCAAACTTCAAGAGAATTATCTGTACTTCCGTCATTAATAAGAATAAGTTCCCAGTCTAAAAAAGTCTGATTTTGTATACTTTTTACTGTTTGTTCTAAGGTTTTTGAAGCATTATATACAGGAATTATTACAGAAACTAAAGACATTATTTACTCCGCGTTTTCCCTATTTTTATTTTTAAGCGCCGAATTAATATATTCAACAATACGCTTTTCGTATTCAGCCTTTCCAAAGCGCTCAACTGTTTTTTTGGAAATATATTCTTTTTTATCAAAAAACTTATTATACATTTCTATGCAAAGCTTTGCAGTCTGTTCAGGAGAAGCAAAATCATATTTGCAGCAAAAATCATAAGATTCAAGCTCTTTTGTTACGGCAAATTCTGTTCCAATTACACAAAGACCGGAAGCAAGAGCTTCTAATGTGGACATTGAAAAACCTTCATAAAGAGTTGGAAAAATAAGAATATCACCTTTGCGGTAAAAATCAGGCATCTGATCAATTCCAAGTCCGGAACAGATTTTTGTATGCTTTTTATTCTGAAATTTTGAATATTCTTCGCTAGTGTTGGAAGCAATTAATAATTCAATTTCATATTCAGAGTTATAGTTCTCCAGAAAATCTGAAAATTCCTTTAGTTTTGAAAGCCCTTTTCGTTCAATAAGTGCACCGGAAAAAAGCACGGTAATTTTTTTAGCTGAAGATTTTTTTCCTGATGCAGAATTATCTTTTGAACACGAATTTTCTGTTGATGGATAAAACCGGGTTTCATCTACAAAATTATTCAAAACATCAATTTTGTTTTCATCAATTTTGTAATAATTTATGAGTTCCGATTTACAGTTTTCGCTTACAGAAAGAATTTTCCGTGCTTTTTTTGCACTAAGTTTTTCCATCCAGGCAATAAGACCGGCTGTTTTTCCTGCGCCGACATGAACAATAGTTCCCTTCATTGTTCCGTGATGAATTGAAAAATCGGCAGGATACAAGTAACAGTTCCACGAATTTGCAATTACAATTTTATCTTTAATAAAATAAAGTTTTAAGCTCAAAAGAAAAGGCCAGAGAATATTTGAGAATTTTCCAAAAGAAGGTCTTCCCCGTTCAAGAAGCTTTACATTAGAAAAATTTCGTTCAAGAATATCTTTTAGATAATAAGAAACGCGTTCCACACCACCGGCATTTTTTACACCAAGCAGAGAAACAAGTATTATCTTTGTTTTATTATCAATCATAGTTAAATCCATTTTTTGCGGCAGCACGGAAAGTATTTTAGAAGATATGTTTAAAAAAATAGTGCAAGGAGAATTACGGATTTCAAAAACACTCTACAGTGCTGCCGCCATAATGCAATTTGCACATTTACGTATAAAACATTATAATACAAAATTGTATGAAAGAATATGATTTTATCTTCATAAATGGCAGATTTCTTGAGCAAAAGCTTACTGGTGTTCAGCGATTTGCTTACGAAACTGTAAAAGAAATTGATAATCTACTTTCTAAAGATATTTATGAACCATTAAAAAATAAAACTTTTCTTTGCATACCTTCTGATGTTGATGAAAATAATCTGAAATTCTTAAAAAATATAAAAATCAGAAAAGCAAAACGAGGAACAGGAATTTTATGGGAACAGACTTCCTTTGCGTTTGAGATTAAAAAAAATCATGCGCTGGGACTTCATCTTTGCAACGCTGTTCCTTTCCTCCAGAAAAAAGGAATTGTCTGTCTTCATGATATTACTTATACAATTCATCCCGAGTTTGTTACGACTGCAAAACACAAAATTATGAAAATATGGCACAGAATGCAGGACAAAGCCTGTGCAAAAAAAAGTCTTGCCGTTCTTACAGTAAGCAAAAATAGTGCAAAAGAAATTTGTGAATATTTTAAAATTCCAGAAGAGAAAATTTCTGTTGTATATAACGGCTGGCAGCATTTTTCTACTGAAATTTCTGAGGAGACAAATCTTGAAAAATGGCCGGAACTTAATAATCACGAATTCTTTTACAGTATGTCTTCGCTCGCAAAAAATAAAAATTTCAAATGGATTATAGAAGCCGCAAAAAGAAATCCTCAGTATATTTTTGCAGTTGCAGGAAAAAGTGATTTAAAGAAATACGGCGATACTTTGCATGAAGGAAATAATCTGGATAATCTTTTATATCTTGGTTATGTTTCCGATGACGAAGCAAAGCTGCTTATGAAAAAATGCAAGGCCTTTATTTTTCCTTCTGTTTTTGAAGGCTTTGGAATTCCTCCTTTAGAAGCACTTGCGATGGGCACTAAAGTTATATGTTCAAATGCAAGCTGTCTTCCGGAAATTTTTGAAGATTGTGTTTATTATATTAATCCCTATGAATACGATGTAAATCTGGATAAACTGCTTTCTGGAGATGTTTCTCCTGCTGAAAAAATTCTAAATAAATACAGCTGGGAAAAAACAGCAGAAAAAACTCTGGGAATTGTCCAAAGGGAATTTTTATTAAAAAAATAATCAGGTGGTAATATGCTTCATTTTTTATATTCAGTTATTATTCAGCCTTTATATCAGATTGTAGAATTTTTTTATACCTTATGTTATGGAATTACTGATAATATAATTCTATCTGTTGCCGGAGTCAGTCTTGCAGTTTCTTTTTTAAGTCTTCCGCTTTATGTAGTTGCAGAAGGCTGGCAGGAAACAGAACGACAGGCTCAAAAGAAAATGGCTGAATGGATAAAGAAAATAAAAAGTTCTTTTAAAGGCGATGAGCAATATATGATGCTCACAACCTATTACCGTTTGAATCATTATCATCCGATGATGGCTTTACGTTCTTCTATAAGCCTTATGATTCAGATTCCATTTTTTATTGCTGCCTATAATTTTTTAAGTACACTACCCGCTCTTAAAAACGCCGGCTTTCTTTTTATTCAGGATTTAAGTAAGCCTGACTGTCTTTTTAAAATCGGAAATTTTCCTGTAAATATTCTTCCGATTGCAATGACATTAATCAATGTTGTAGCAGGAGCAATTTATTCTAAAGGACATCCTGTTAAAGAAAAAATCCAGATTTATCTTATGGCCGCTTTCTTTCTTGTATTCCTTTATAATTCTCCTGCAGGCTTAGTTTTTTACTGGACAATGAATAATTTATTCAGTCTTGTAAAAAATGTTTTTTATAAAATTAAAAGGCCTCTAAGAACGCTTTACATTGTTTGTGCTGTATTTATTTTAGCACTTATAGTTTTTCTGCTTTTTGTTCATGACGGTTTCTTATACAGAAGGCTCTCTTTAAGTGCAGCACTTTCTTTAATTTTGTTTACTCCGCTTTTTGTGAAGGGTTTTAATTATCTTATAAACAATTCACTAAAACCATTATGCAGCTATTCAAAAAAATGTAACAGCTTATTTGCTTCTTCAGCAATTCTTTTATGTCTTCTGTGCGGCTTAGTACTTCCTTCATTTATTATCTCTTCTTCACCACAGGAATTTTCTTTTATTGAAAATCATGATTCTCCATTTTATTTTTTAAGAAATGTCTTTTTTCAGTCAATCGGAATTTTTATTTTCTGGCCGGTATGCCTGTACTCACTTTTCGGTAAAAAAATAAAAGCTTTAATAGCATCGCTTTTATGTATTCTTGCTTTTTGCGGAATTACAAATTCATTTATATTCGGCGGCGATTACGGAAACATAACCTCAAGCTTAGTCTTCTCTAACGCCGGTGTTCTTCGTCCTGGATTTTTATTTGCTTTTTTAAGTATTGCAGTTTGTGTGATTTTAATTCTTGCATTTTATTTTCTAATCAAATTTAAGAAAATAAAATTTATTACACTTGCTGCCACAATTTTTTCAATTTCTCTTTTTGCAATTTCTGTTTTGAATTGCGTTAAAATCCGGAATGGTTACAAAATAACTCAGGATTTGCTTTCGCAGAATTCAGATAAGAAAACAGATTCCATTAATCCGATTTTCACCCTTTCTAAAAATAATAGAAATGTAATTGTGCTTTTTCTGGACCGTGCAATAAGCGGATTTTTGCCATACATGCTGGAAGAAGATCCAGTGCTTTCTAAACAGTTTGAAGGCTTTACATATTTTCCAAATACAGTTTCTTATGGTTATCTGACACTAACAGGAGCTCCACCACTTTACGGAGGCTATGAATACACGCCGGATAAATTGAATGAAAGAAGCAGTGAATCTCTGCTTAGTAAATATAATGAATCTCTAAAAGTACTGCCTTACATCTTTGATGACAACGGATTTGATACAACAGTAACAGATTTATCCTGGGCTAATTTTCAGTGGATTCCTGATTTAAGAATTTTTAATGAAAGGCCTTCAATTAAAACAGAACTTACAGAAGGCGTTTATACAACAAATTATATTTCTGAACATTCTGAAATTTCTGAGCTTCCGGATAAATCACAGCTGCTGGAAAGAAATTTTATCTGGTTCAGTTTATTTAAAATTTTACCGCCTGCCACAAGACAAATAATTTATGATGAAGGAAAATGGTGGTCTGCTAATTCTCCATCTGATGATATTAAGCTTTATCTTGACCGCTATTCAGTGCTTTCATATCTTCCTCGTTTAACCAAAATTGAAGAAACAAAAAAGCCTGTATTTATTTTACTTGCGAATAATACACCACATGATCCTGTAATGCTAAGCCAACCGGAATTTATACCTGCTGATAAAGAAAATACTGGCGGCGGAAATTATCCTCTTGATTCAGATCCTCATTACAACGCAAATTTTGGTGCAATAAAAACTACGGCTGAATTTATGGATTATCTTCGTGAATGCGGAGTTTATGATAATACAAGAATTATAATTGTTGCAGACCACGGTGGCGCTGGAACTGCCCTTGATGACCAGGAATTTTTTGAAGACAAAATCAGTAAATCGCCATTAAACTTTACAGCTTATAATCCGCTTTTAATGTTCAAGGATTTTGATTCTGAAGGTGAAGGAATAATTACAGATAATTCCTTTATGACAAATGCAGATACTCCAATTCTTGCAGTTGAAAATTTAATTAAAGAACCAAAGAATCCTTTTACAGGAAATATTATTACTGATTTAGTTCAAAAAGAATCTGTAAAAATTTCTGGAGAAACATATTCTTCGCCGGAAGATCACAATAAAAATACATTTAAAATTAATGGCTGGATTACAGTTCACGATGATATTTTTGAGCCGGAAAACTGGAAATTAATTGAAGATTAAAAAACAGAATATGAAGCGCCGAGCATAAATTCTGCACTGTGTGCAAACTCACCGGCTTTACCTTTATGATTAAAAATAAAGGTATATGCACCTGAACCTTTAATGCAAAGATTTTTTAGAAAATAATATTCGGCGGATAACTGAATGCGGTTTGTATAAGAAACCTCATTTGTTAATGCATAGCTTCTTGCCTGAGTTGTTTGATCTGCAATATTGTTGCCAAGCTCTTTTTCCTGAAGATACAATGCAGAAGGATAATAAGAATAATAACCTTTAATAACATCTTTTTTATCAAACAAACCAAAGGAATTTGTACCATGCGCAAGGAAGAGATAAGATAAATCTGCATTAAATTTTAAAGGCTTTTTAAATCCAAAGGATATTTCTCCACCTGCAGCATCTGGTCCAAAAGGAGAACCAATCCATGAAGATATTAAACCAAGCCCGTAAGAGTTTACATCGTTTTCTCTTATTCTTACAAGGCTTGCTTCCTTTGTTTGTTTTAAATACATGTACGGAGTTGTATAGATTCCTTCAAGCCCTGCTTTAAAATACCCGCCGCTGTTTCCGGCAGGTATAGACAATTCTGTTCCAAGCTGAAGTCCAATACTGTCCGGGTAAGAATAATCATAATCGTTATTAAGTTCTACAGAAGACTGAATTTCGTTCTGCGAATATAAGCCGTAAATTCTTAAATATGGACAGGGCGTAATATCAAAAGACCAGCCAAAATACGCACAATAATGAGCTTCTCCGTAAAACTTTAATTCATCTTCAGAAGAATACTGACGCCAGGCTGAATATGCATGCATAAAAATCAAGGGATTTAAATAACGTAATTCAAACGGACCATGTACTAAAGTTCCTTCCATTATGCCAAGCTTAAGCCAGGTAAAAGGAACAATTTCTGCCGAATGAACATAAAAAAATCTTGAAACATCAAGCTGAACAATATCCATGGAATATTTTAATCGGGGAGAAAATAAGTTCAGCTGAACAAAATAATCACTCTGGAATGAAGAATTATAAATCATACTTCCAGATAAGGTTCGTCCAATTTCCAGCCCCTGTCTTCCACATAAAAGTTCAGCACCCCAGCCGTTAAATACATGGCCAATATTTGCATCAGCATTTATAGGCCACATAAAAAATTCAGCACCGTTATTTCCGGTTGGAATATTCAATGCATAAAAGTCTGAAGTTAAAGCCCAGAACGGTCCGGCACCTGCATATGGTTCAACATTAATATAGGCAGTCTGAGCAAAATCAAGAATAAAAGGAAAAACAGCAGCGGGCTGGGAATAAATCTTTCCCATCAAATCTGTAGAAACATAATTATTTAATTCAGTGTAAGAAGACGCATATGTCCAGTCAACTTCAGGATTTGTTCTTATAACTGCTGTTGGATTTAAAATAATGTTAGCTGTAAATTTAATATCTGAAAAATCAAGAAGAAATTTTTTCCGCTCAAAGAATTCTTCAACCGATAAATAAATCTGCTTTCCGGCTTGCGAAAGATTATCTTCGTCTATTTGAAGAAAATTCAGATAAAGTTCATCAACGCTTAACGGAGCATTATCCAGAACAGAAGAACGTTTCTGTTCCAGATTTAAATGATAAAGTGCGTCGTAAATCCAGTGACCGGAAGGAATTAACTGACGTGAGCTGTAAACCTGTGCTGAAAGATTAATCGAGATTAATAAGGCTGCTGTCAGAAAAATCCTTTTAAGCTTCATAATTATCTTCCGAATATTTTAAATCCTATTGAAAGAATTACTCCATTTGTAGAAAAGTATTCATCATTTTCTACACGATGATAAGTCTCATTTACACTGTAGCGTTCATCAGATTCATAAATGCTTACGGCTTTTCCATCGATTGTTGTAAAGTAATCATAAACATATCCGGCAGAAGCATTTACATAAAATGGAACTCTAATTTTATTGAGTCTGTAACTTGCATTTAGGGAAATTATATGAGTCCATTCATAAGCGCCATCATGGAACTGATGCTTCATAAGTTCGCCGCGTCCATGTCTTGGAAGCTCGGAATAAAGATTACTTCCCGGAACAGCCTGAGAGCCGAAGTCTGCACCATGACGGATAAACTGATACTGCAATGAAGTTGATGAAGATCTTGCAGGATTAAATTCAAATCTTGCAAGGAATTCATCTGAGTTTGGCTGAAGATAATATCCAAGGCACAAGCCGTTATTTGTATAATTTTCACTCAGATAACCATTGTACCACGGAGTTCCGTTTATTGACTGATGTGTGTAGCAATAAGGTTCAATTCTTGTATAACGGAAAGAGAAGGTTCCAAAAGGGATTTTTGGAATTACAGTTTTTACTCCAACCTGGAATGCATACATAGCTCTGGTAGTTTCCCAGAATTTTGTAAAGAAGGCATTCAATTCATCAAGATAAAAGGAGCCCCAGATGCTTCCAACGCCAGGAACACGAACTTTTAAGTTTCCATAAAGAGAAAGATTATCATAATCGCCGATATCGTTCTGATAAACAATTCTGTCTATTAATGGAAAGCTGTAACCAAGCTCAAGGCGTTTTGGCCAGACACAGGTACTTCCAAAATCCAGGTGAAGATATTTAAAGTCTAAGTCAAGCTGTCCAATCGAAAATGCATTCTGGAAATAATGATAATCCTTGTATTCATCATTATTTATATTTTCTTCGTTACCATCTGAAATATTAATTTTTTTACCGGCACCATCAATCGGATAATAAGCATTTTCAAGAACATCACCTCTGTTAGGCATTTCAAGAATACCTGTCATTGTTCTTAAAGAAATCCAGCTGAAGGGTTTTAAGGCTGTATCAAAAGCAAAGAATGGACTTGCAGTTGAATTCAAAACAAGAGAGGCTCCGTTATCCATTCCACCCCACTCGCGGTTTTCGCGGCCTGCTCCAAGCTCAATTATATCATTAAAAAAATAACCCCGGATTTCACCTTTCATTCCAAAGCCTAAAGAAACCGCATTTGGCCATGCATGAAGTCCGCCGGCATTAATTCCACCTTCAATAGGATAAACAGAACCATCCCAATATTTTTTATAAGCATATGGACGGTAAGCAAGATTATGATAAATATTTACAGTTCTCGGGCTCTGTCCCACAGGCTTTGAAAAATCATTTTCGGAATTATATCTTGTTGCAGTCCAGTAACCTATATCATAAGCTCCTTTATAAACTAAAGGAACTTTTGTAAAACCTAAATATGTCTGATTTCTGTAAGAAATATTATTTCCTAAATCGCCGGAAAATTCTGCTTCATTCCAAACCTGAAAAGCACCCCTAGAATAATTATCATAATCATACAGCCCCATAGAAAAATCGCCGTTAATAGAATCTCGTATTTCAAATGAAACAGGAAGCTCCAGAATTTTTCCTTCGAATCTGACCATAGCTTTTGCTAAATCAAGTCCAGGTTCAGCCTCAAAACGTTCAAGCTGACGCTCTACAATATTTTTTTCAGAACTTATTTCATAATCATCTGTATAATCATCCAGATTGATGAGAATCTGATTAAGAGTATCTTTTATAAAACGCTGGGAATAAGGTTTTACGGCAGGTAAAGGAGAACACAAGCCTCTTAAGCTTGCATTTTCAAGAATGTCATAAACTTCATCACCAACATCTACGGTAATATTCTGCTGGGCAGATAAAGCAGCACAAAAAGAAAAGAACAATATTGAAATAAAAATTTTTACAATTTTTTTCATAACTCAAAAACTCCAATTATTTGTATTACTATATTAGTGTATTATTTCCTTAATACAGTAATATATTATAATTTTATTTCAAATAATGTCAAGTTTTGTTATAAAAGATTATAAGTTAAAGAAAAATCAATTTCAACACCGTGAGAAAATTTTCCGCCTATGTGATAATTATTAAAAATAAAGGTATAAGCGCACTTTAAATCCAGTGAAGTTCTTGAATTTACAATAACATTTCCTTCTGCAGAAATTGTATTAAGAAAATATGGAGTTCCGCAAAGCCACATCCATCTTGCATCATTTAGAATCTCGTTATAATTTGAATCATCCGGATCTAACTCGCCGTCTTTAAATTCCTTATACTTTTCCCGCGGATAATAAACATATTTTCCATCCTCATTTGTTTCTGAATGAAAAATAGAAAAATCATGTTCGCCTTTAGCAAGGAAAAGATAGCTTAAATCAAAAGTATATTTCTGAGGCTTTTGATAGCCAAAACCTGTTTTAATTCCAAAACTGTCAGGACCATAAGGAGAACCAATCCAGGTGTTAACTTCATCTGTTATAAGATTATCGCCGCGTGTTCTGTAAAGAGAACTTTCGGGATTCTGCTTTATGTATAAATACGGAGTTGTATACATTGCTTCGGTATAAGCATTAAAAATTCCATCTTCGCCGGGAACAATGAATTCAAAACCAAGCTGTCCGCCAAGACTATCAGGATAAAGCTTTCCGGTTTTATCGCGCTCCGTTGGAAGCTGAAGTTCATTCTGTGCATAAAGCGCATATAATCTAAAATTCTGAATTGGCTGCCAGTCTATAAGGCCTGCAAGATATGCGCAGAAATGATTTTCTGTATAACCGGGTCCTTTGTCATATTCTGTCCAGGAAGAAAACTGATGCATTACCATCAAAGGATTTAAGTAACGCAGCTCAAAAGGAGCATTCAGCATGGAACCTTCAAGAGCAGAAAATTTAAATGTCTTATGAGGCCTGATTGTAAACTGATGAATATAAAACCATTTTTCTCTGCCGGAATCTCCGCTGCCTCCGCTTATCTGAATTATATCCATTGAATATTTAAAATATTTTGAAAACAAATTTAAGTTGGCATAAGCATCGGTTTCAAAAGTGTGATTATAAATTACGCTTCCGAATTTTGAATCTCCAATCTGAAAGCCTTCTTTTCCTATATGAAAATTCACACCCCAGTTATCAAACATATAAGCTGTAGAACCATAAGCAAAACGAGGAAGGATATATTCTATATCTCCATTGCGGTAAGGGAAATTTGTAAAGCTGTCATTCCGGCTGGAACCATAATGACTTTTGCCGACAAAAGGATCTGTCTGAATTGTTACGTAATCTGCAAATCCAAATTTTAAAGGAAAGGTTGCAAGATTATCTTTATAAAAATAATTAAAGGTCCATGGAATATCATCATTGCTTTTATAATAAAATTCAGGATTCAGCTTTATTCTAAAATCAAATAAAAACGGAGAAAGATTTAACAAAACTTTTTTTCCATAAAGAAATTCGCTTGTCTGTTCGTAAATATCATACAAAACGCCGTCGAGCTTATCATAATCAATCTGATCAAAATAGAATTTAATTTCTGCAATTGTCATCATTGAATTTTCAATAAAGAATGTAATTTTTTGAGACATAGCAAGAGTTTTCAAATTATTGTATATCCAGTGATTTGATGGAAGAATTTGTGAATTATTAAAGGCCTGTGCCTGTAGAGAATTTTTAAAGCCAAAAAATGTAAATAAAATAAAAGCTAATGAAAGAGTAATTTTTTTTCTCATAGGAAAAATATAACCTTTAATACAAAAAAAACATAGTATTTTATCAAAAAAAAATATAAAATAAATATGTATGTATTATTTTGCTGTACGGCTTTAACGCTGCAGCAAAGATTTATTGGAGTATTAAAAAATATGAAAGTTGCGATTGTCCATGACTGGCTTGTAAATTACGGTGGTGCGGAACGAGTCGTAGAAGAATTATTAAAAATTTTTCCAGAGGCTGAGATTTATACATTAGTATATAATAAAAAAAAGATGGCCTCGCATTTTCCTCCTGAAAAAATTCATACCTCCTTTGTACAGAAAATTCCTTTTTCTTCAAAGCTTTATACAAAACTACTTTCACTTATGCCAAAGGCTTTTGAAAGCTTTGATTTTTCGGATTACGATTTAATTATCTCTTCATCATCTTCATGTGCAAAAGGAATTATTACTCCAACCTCTTCAACATATATTGCTTATATCCACTCGCCTATGCGTTATGCCTGGGATTTATATTTTGATTATTTTAAGCGTTCAGGTTTTCTAACAAGATTTTTTATGAAACGTCAGATGCCAAAAATAAGACAATGGGATTTTATTTCCAGCCAGCGGATTGATTATATAATTGCAAATTCTTCTTACATTTCCAGAAGAATAAAAAAATTCTGGGGAAGAGATTCTCAGGTAATTTATCCTCCGGTAGATACAAAGCGTCTTGGCTGGAATGGAAAAGCAAGTGAAGATTTTTATGTTGTCTTCAGTCGTTTTGTTTCTTATAAAAGAATTGATCTTGCAATTTCTGCCTGTGGTGAGCTTGGAAAAAAACTTGTTGTTATTGGAAGCGGTTCACAGGAAAAAGAATTAAAAAAGCTTGCTTCAAAATATCATAATTCAGAAATTAAATTTACAGGAAGAATTAGTGATGAAGAAGTAAAGGATTATCTTCAGAGATGTAAGGCATTAATTTTCTGTGCGGAAGAAGATTTTGGAATTATTCCTGTAGAAGCACAGGCTTGCGGCCGGCCTGTAATTGCATTTAAAAAAGGCGGCGCTCTTGAAACCGTTAAAGAAAATGTTACTGGAATTTTCTTTGAAGAACAGGAAACTCAAAGCGTTGTAAATGCAGTCAAAAAGTTTGAAGAGCTTTATGATAAAAATGCATTTTCTCCACAAGCGATCTGTGAACATGCCCAGAACTTCAGTTCAGAAAAATTCCAGAATAATATAAAGCAGCTTGTCTCAAAAGTTCAAAAACAGAATTAATTCAATTAAATAACATCTACGAAGGTTCTTTCATTTCTGCAGAACAGAATAAGACCAAAGAACAAAAGAACCAGAGTAGTAGCTATACTTGAAATTATCATCTGATAAGGAACATGACCTGCTCCGTAAAAGAAAACCCTGAATAACTCAATAGGAGCACTCATAGGATTTACATAGTAGAGCCACATAAACCTTTGAGGAGCTTCGCTGAGCGGATAAACAACTGGAGTAGCATACATGGCAAGACTCATTCCAAAGCCAAGCAGCATATTTAAATCGCGGTATTTTGTTGTAAGAGAAGAAATGATGATTCCCATACTTCCGCCCATAATTCCAATCCATAGAATAATTAACGGAAAAGCAAATACCCACCAGGTTGGTCTGACAGCAGAGCCGGTAACAATGAAATATATGTATAAACATATTAAAAGGCAGAACTGAATTCCAAGTTTAATAACCTGCCCTGCAACTAAAGAAATTGGGACGGTCAGTCGCGGGAAATATACCTTACCAAATATTCCTGCATTAGAAGAAAAAACTCCGGCACAATTTGTTAATGAAGCATTGAAGAAGCTCCACAGCATATTACCGCCATAGTAAAAGAGAATGTACGGAATTCCATCTGTTCCTATCTGAGCAAGCTGTCCAAAGATGAACATCCAGACAATTGAAGAAAATACAGGATTTAATATATACCATAAGGGTCCAAGAATTGTCTGTTTATAATTGACTACAAAATCTCTTTTGATAAAAAGCTTTATAAGATATTTATAATCCCAGACTTCCTTTAAACGTAAGTCAAGAAGCTTACGCTTTGCAGAAATTACTTTTGTCCACTGAGGTTCAGTAGTCTGAGTTTCTTCTTTTAATGCTTCCATATTAGCAAACTCCTATTGAATGCATGTAGTCGCGAAGGACACAGGTAAAATGAGTCATTTCTTCCGGTTTGATGTCTCCCATATTTGCAATACGGAAGGTATCGATGTTTCCGAGCTTTCCCGGATAAATTGTAAAGCCGAATGATTTTGCATAATCATGAAGTGCGTTGAAGCTGTACTTTGGAGTATCTGGAATCAGAATAGCTGTAATAAAGTGACTCTGATATTTTCTGTCTACAAGCATTTTAAGACCAATTTCATCAAGAGCTTTTACCAGGATTTCCCAGCAGGCAGTAAAGCGTTCAAAGCGTTTTTCTACAGTTTCAACTTTAGTTTCAATGATTGCCTGACGAAGAGCATAGAAAGTCTGAACCGGTGGTGTAAAACGGGTCTGCTTTGTTTCAAGGAAGTATTTGTACTGGTCGTAAAGATTGAGATAGTAATTACGCATCGGCCAGTCTTTTTGTTTAAGAAGTTCTTCGCGCTTACATACAACAAATCCGACTCCGGCCATACCGCCTATATGCTTGTTTGAAGTACTTGTTGCAAAATCAATTCCAAGTTTTCCAAGATCGATTGGCATTCCGCCGTAAGCAGAAACGATATCGCAGATTGTAGTCATGCCGTATTTTTTTGCCATAGGACAGATTGTTGCAAGGTCGTTGAGTAAGCCTGTTGTGGTTTCGTGATATACAATTGCAAAGGTTGTATATTTTTTGCTCTTCATCTGTTCTTCGAGGGCTTTGATGTCAATTGGTTCATAAGTAGAAGATTTGAATACATCCATATCTATACCGTATACACTTGCGATTTTTGCAAGGCGGGCACCATAAGAACCGTTATCTACAACTAACAGTTTTCCGTCAGGTGGAACACAGGAGCTTACCATAGCTTCATCTGCACCTGTACCTGAACAGCCGAACATGATGGAAATATAATCTTTTGGATCTGCACAGACTTCTGTCAGGCCTTCTGCAACCTCTTCCATAAGGTTTCCGAACTCAAGCTCTCGGGGGCAGATATCTGCTACAACCTGTGCATATTTTACACTGTCTGTTGTTGTGGAAGGACCAGGATTCAAAAGTACTTCGCGGCGAACGTTCCAGAGAGATTCATTTTCCTTAATGCGAGGCCAGATCTGAGTAAGTGCGCGTTCAAGCATGCTTTCATCATCAATTTCTGTCCAGGCATAGTATTCAATTTTATGAACATAAACCGGCTCTCCATCAAGGCTAACCTGTTTGAGAGCATTTTCGTAATCAAGTTTGATAAGAGAAGGATCGCTGTTATAGTAAGTCATCATCTTATCGAGACAAGGCTTACTGATTTTTGTAATTCCTACAAGTTCTCCTGCAGGTTCCGGAATAATTGACTTATCCTTACTAACGTTAGTTAATACATTATCTGCATCAGCTGCAAGGTAAACTTCGTCGTGGCTGTTTGATTTACCGCTTGCAAGGATTACGTTATCGCGTTCATCATTCTGTAAAACCTTAAGTCCAACTGCATCGTAAATTAAGTCGCTTTCAAGAAGAATAAAATCTCCTTTAATTAACGGTGCACAAACTGCAAGAGTTCCCATGCTGCTTGTATTTGCGTAATTGTCATTTCTGACTGTTTTAATAATATGATATTTTTTTGCAAGCTCGTCGTAATATTCTGAACAATGACCAGTTCCAATTATAATTTCTTCTATTCCGGCTGCAATCAGCTTTTGAACAGAACGTTCTACCATTGGAACGTTTTCTATTTCTATAAAGCCTTTCGGCATTTCCTTTGTTCTGTTTCCAAAACGGCTTCCTAGTCCGCCTGCAACAATTACTGCCTGTTTAATCATTTTATATCCTTCTTATTTATTTAAAAAATTCATAAGTGCAATTTTATTTTCAACTGGTGTTGTTTTTGGACGTCCCAAATCTTTTCTTGCACCTTTTCGTACAAGAACTTCAATAAAGGTGAGTTTTTCTTTTGTGTCTTTTTCCTTAAGTACAGCTTCCAGTTCTTCCGGGGTTTCAACCTTAATTACATTTTCATAACCGCAGCCTGCGGCAATTGCACAAAGGTCAATTTCGCGGCCGACTGTAGGCTGACCACCAACTGAATCATGAGCTCCATTATTCAAAACAAAATGAGTGTAATTACCTGGCTTTCTGCTGCCGATTGTTGCCATACCGCCCATCTGCATAATGCTTGCTCCATCACCGTCAAGACAGAAAACCTGACGGTCTTTTTTCTGAAGTGCAATAGAAAGTGCAATCTGACTCGCATGTCCCATTCCACCTACAGTAAGGAAATCGCGCTCGTGGCCCTGATTATATTTATCGCGAAGTTCATAAAGCTCACGGCTTATCATACCTGTTGTAGAAACAAAGGCTGTTTTTCCATCTGCGGCAAGCATGATTTTTTCAATTGCCTCTTCACGGCTCATTTTTCCTGAAACTGGAATATTGTTCTGAAGTATGTAGTCATCAAAGGTTCCTTTGCGGATAACAAAAGCATACTGTGCATTATTTTCTTTGATATATTTATAAGCCTTTTCAAACTGAGCAGGCAGGTCTTCTTCTTTGTCACTCAAAACCTCATAAGGAACTTTCATTGCATCTAAAAGATCACAGGTAACCTTTCCCTGTTTTACATGCTGAGGTTCGTCATGAACTCCAGGTTCTCCACGCCAGCCGATTACAATCAGCATAGGAATAGAATAAACATCAGGGTCTGCAATGGACATAAGAGGGTTTACCATATTTCCTTCGCCGGAGTTCTGCATATAAATCATAGGAATTTTACCGGTTGCAAGATGATAGCCGGTTGCAAGACCAGTAGCACTTCCTTCGTTTGCAGAAATGATATGATTTGAAGCAGGTGCATTGTCTGTGATATATGCACAAAGATTTTTTAAAAGTGAATCCGGAACTCCTGCAAAAAAGTCAGTTCCGTTTTTTATTAATAAATCGTAAAAATATGATGGTCTGATCAAAATGTTTTCTCCATATTATTTAAGTCGCAGGCATAGCCTGCTCTGAGCCGGTTTTTCGATTTTAGGCTACTTAGTCCCCGGAATTAATTCCAGAATTTCTTTAATAGGCATACAAATATCGTTTACTTCGAGGGAACGTTCTGCCTGTAAAATTGTTTCTGCACATTTTTTCATTGCAGGATAGCTTGCGCGAAGCATGTGGTTTGCATAAATGATGATGTTTGCCCCCCACTCTGCAAGTTCATTTTCTGTAAACTGATTATAAGTTGTTGGAACAAGAACGATTGGAATATTTTTATACTCTGCACGGAACTTCTGGCAGAACTCCTTAATGTCCATTCCGCTCTTGTCTTTTGAGTGAATCATTACACCATCGGCTCCGGCACGAACAGCAGCGAAAGCTTTTGCAATTGCTTCATCGACTGAATAACCGGCAATGATTTCTTCAATGCGGGCAATAATCATAAAGTCTTTTGTAACCTGAGCTTTTTTACCGGCAGCAATTTTTTCGCAGAATTCTTCTTCTGTTGCAAGAACCTGTTTAGCTTCGGTTCCAAAAAGTGAATTCTTTTTAAGACCTTTTTTATCTTCGATGATTACGGCACTTACACCATTACGTTCCAAAGTACGTACAGTAAATACAAAGTGCTCCGGAATATCGCCAGTATCACCGTCATAAATGATTGGCTTTGTAGTACATTCAAGAATATCGGTAAGGGAATGCATACGTGTTGTAAGGTCAACGGCTTCGATATCAGGCTTTCCTTTTGAAGTTGAATCTGTAAGAGAAGATGACCACATTCCGTCAAAGCGGTGAATTCCGTCGGCTTTTTCGACTTCTGCATTTTCTACAATAAGTCCGCTTAAACCGCTGTGGGCTTCCATAATACGTACAATTTTTTTTGCTGCAATAAGACGCCTTAAAGTTGCACGGCGTACATCAGGAGTTGTTCCGATTGCTGAAGCATTTTCTGCAAGAGCAGAAGAATTAATTCCCTGTGTATAAGGGATTTCTACAACCTGACCGCCCCACTCTTTCATTACTGCAAAAACTTCATCACGGATATGATTAAGATAATTTGTTTTCCAGTCATCTCCATGGATGATGTAATCAGGCTTATATTTTTTTAGGTTTGGAACATAACTCCAGTCTTCCTGAGGAACTACTTTTGCAACGCCTTTTATATTTTCTACAACAGTTTTACGCTGTTCATAAGTAAGATAAGGTAAACGCTTGTGAGAAACAATTGCACTGTCTGTTAAAAGACCAATTGTAAGCTCGCCAAGCTTTGCCCCTTCATTAATAATGTTGATAATTCCAGGATGAATAATATCTCCTGTTATTCCAAGATATACACTTTTCATGCAGTCTTCTCCATTTTCTTTGGATTATTAAGTTCATTTGATTTTTCAATAAGATAATCTGCAGCAAGTTTTCCGGCAGAACCGATATTGCTCCAGCACTGTTCAATAATTTTATCTCTTTGAGAATCAGAAGAATTTGAACTGATAGCATTATCAATAATGCTTTTTATTTGAGGGAAATCTTCCTCTTTTAATTGATGTCCGATTTCTGGTAAAACTCTGATTGTCCATAATTCTTCATCAAGCCAGGCTGCATCGTAAGGCGCAGAATTGAATGAAGTATCTGCATAAATAAATGGCTTTTTAAATACAAAGGCAAAGTCAAAAATAACACCCGAATAATCGGAAATAAGCAAATCAGCTTTATTGAGGACATCAAAATTGTCGTTATCTCTGTTCCATGAAAGATTCTTACAGTCTGCATATTTTTTTACAAGATTATCAAGCAAATCCTTTTCTGCAGTATAAGACTGAGGATGAGGACGGATAACAATTTCATAACCGGTATTCAAAAGTGCATCTATTATCTTTTCTCCAAAGCGGGAAAGGATTCCACTTTCGCCCCAGGTTGGAGCAAGAAGAATTGTTTTTTGATTCGATTCACTTTTTGGACGCTCCCGGTTATTAAGCATATCCATATAAGTACAGCCGACTGTTTTGATTTCTTTAGCTGGGACTCCATGCTTTTCTTCTATCTGGCGGATTTGCTCCATCTGATAAGGTCCGCTTACAAGAACTGCATCATAAAAATCTAGCGCAAACATTCTGTAAGAAGAAGGATCGCTTATCATATGAACAATGTGAACATAATAATCTACATTTTTACTTCTCTTCCATTGATAAACATCAAGACCTGGAGTTGTACTAAGACAAATTCCCGCATTCATCATATTAAGACGGGCAAAAGCTTTGTTTCCTTCTCCAATAAATTCAGCTTTAACATGCTCGTATTTTTCTGAAAGACCCGGATCGTCGGGAGAAGCCGTCCAGTAAACAATATCTATACCACGTTTTTCGAATTCATCACAAATCGGTTTAAAAACATTCCAATAACGCTTGTGATCTGAAAAAATTACATAAGGAATTTTAGAATTACTGATTTTTGCTGCTTTTCCACCACTTAATATAAATTTCAATTTCATAAAAAGGCGCTGACCAAAGAATAATGCAGTTGAAACAACACCAATTAAAATTGAAAAGAGCATACTACCCGTTCCCGGGTCAATGTATAAAAACATATTTTTATCCTATTTTATATTAATCAAATATATATATATTATTCTATAGAATAACTCAAATTCAGATTAAAAACAACTTGTTTGGATAATAATTTTTGAATTGAAATTTATGATATATAAAACGCGCAAAGGATTGTAGCAGCGCCGAAGGCGGCCTCCCAGCGAGCGACGGCTGAAAGCCGGCAAAATGCTCCGGTGGAGCATTTTGAGCGAGTCTCCGAGCAGCTTTGCTGCGAAGGCATGCGAAGCATGGGAGGCTGAAGTGCGGTTAGCACGGAACTGCGAAAAGCCTGGTTTTTGCGGTAAGCAAAAATGCGCCCTAAATTGTTTTATCAAACTCCCTTTTACCAGAGACTTTTGACCATGCATCACTCATAATTTCTGTTCGATAACCTAAAACAATTTTTACGATTTTTATATCTGTTTCCTGGGCAAGGATTGTCGCACAAAAATGCTTTAGACTATGAAAAACAATATTTCGTTCTTTGCGTTCTTTTGTACTTATTCCGATTTTCTTTAAATTCTCATAAAAAACATAACTTGATTCAGTAAAATATGGATTAGTTCTTGCAAGAGCTGCATGCATAATTTGAGATGGTATGGCCATGTGCAATATATTGTTTTATAAAATCAGATTTTTCATAATCCCAGAAGTCATGTAAAAAGCTGCAAAGCTCATATTTTTGAGCGCATGGAATAATAAGTTTTGAATCTGACGTTCCTAAAGTAATTTGAAAAGTATATTTATAGAATGCTCTGGAATTGCTTCTTGAAGAAGGGATTCCATGCTGGAGCCAATAAATTGCAATCATAATTGCTTCATCACGTTTTTTTACATGAGTACTCTTAACTGTCTTAATCAGACCAGACTCTGGTTCAATAAAATGAACTCGGAAATAACCGCTTGAATTTTTGATAAGTAAAACTTTTTCATATTTACACTTGGATATTCGTTTTATATAAAACTATTATCGAAGGTTACTAAAAAAAGATTGCATTAATTTACAATCTTTTATACAAATTGATGCAACAATGATTTTTTGAATTTGATTGAAGGATAAATGATTATAAGAATATGAAAAGCATGAAGTGAATAAATCTATATAACATAATGAATTATATAAAAAAAACTCGTCTTGATTGACGAGCTTTTGAAGAGCGGATGAAGGGAGTCGAACCATAGAATGACTCCAACACCATGCAACTCTATACAACTCCTTACAACTACAAACTACTATATATGAAGAAAAATCAAGTTTTTAAACAGATTTGTCCTCGAAATTATTGTCAGTTTTACTGTCACGTTATAATGACGCAGAAATGACTGAAGATGATTTCCTCCATTTCCTTCCTTTCCTTGTGAATTCCTCCGTGGGGGAAATGGAAATGTATGTGCTTTAGGGATGCGCCCCTTGGCCTTCGGCCAATTCCCTGCGACTTCGCAGAAGCAAGTTCTGCGAAGTTTTATATCTTTATTTTGTTATCGCAAATAATCAAAAAATGTGATATATTATTTATAAAGATACTTTTGAAAGGAGGTACCCTATGAGTGATAAACAGATAGAATATTCAGTTTTCTGCATTGAAAATGTTGCAAAAGAACTTGGTAAATCTGGTTCAGAATTATTTCAGATTCTCAATTCTTCAGGCCTCCTTCATTCATATATTATTCCTTCTTATGAAGCACTTCATACACAAAGTAAGCAGTACATAGTTGACGAAATTATCTCTGTCCTTAAAGAAAGGAATCTTGTTGCATGAAGCTCTATCACGGTTCAACAGTTATTGTAGATAAACCACTTATTTCTTACGGTCGCGATAACCTTGATTTTGGCAAAGGCTTTTACACAACAAGTATGCAGAGCCAGGCAGAAAAATGGGTTCAGCGTTTTATTTCCCTTGGTAAAAAAGGCATCATTAATATCTACAATTTTGATGATACTGACATTCTGAAAAAATACCACTATAAGAAATTTCTTGAATACAATGAAGAATGGCTTGATTTCGTTCTTGCATGCCGTGGCGGTTCAAAAGAATATCAGAATTACGACATCATCGAAGGCGGAATTGCAAACGATAAAGTCTTCAACACTGTGGAACTTTTTTTTACAGGCCTCATAGATAAATCAACTGCCTTGCAGCGCCTTAAGTTTGAAAAGCCAAATAATCAGATATGTTTTATTAATCAGGAAGTCATAGATAATCTTTTACACTTTGAATCCAGCTATAAAGCAAAGGGAGCATTAGCATGACAGCAGATGCAACCCTTTTACAGATGAAATACGCACGCATAATTTCTCTTCTGGCCAAAAAGGCAAATATTGATGAAGAAAAAGCTATGGAGCTTTTTTATAAATCAAACACATACATGCTTATGAGTAAAGGTATTAGTGATTTTCATTGTTTGAGTGATACCTATCTTGTAGATGAAATTATGCTGGAACAAAATCAATAAAACATCATAAAATTCCATAAACTTGTTATACACAGCATTTCAAATAAAGCATTCTTTATCAGAGAATAAAGTTTGAGCTTTCCCTTCCCTCCTATTTCTCAGATCAGATTAAAAACGTAAGTAAAATGGGGGGCATGGGGGGATTTGATCTTAAGGCGAGTTTACCTTGTTGATTCTTCCATTATATGATATATTAAAGTTATGAATGCAGAACAAAAGCTAAAAAAAGAAAAACTACTTAAAAAAATTCAGCAGTTCACCCTAATGGATGATGACTACATGACAAGGTTTTTCGATGGCGAAATTGAATGCGTTCAGGAAGTTTTAAGAGTATTACTAGAACGAAAAGATCTTAAAGTTACTGCAGCTAAAGGTCAGGAAGGTATAAAAAATCTAAAAGGTCGTTCTGTAAGACTTGATGTATTTGCACGTGATTCAAAAGGTAAACCTTATGACATTGAAGTTCAACGTGCAGACAAGGGAGCTGGTGCTAAGCGTGCCAGATATAATTCTGCACTAATGGATGCAGATGAATTACTTCCTGGTGATGATACAGAAAAACTTCCAGAAACATATGTCATTTTCATTACAGAAAATGATATCTATAAAGAAGGTCTTGCTCTTTATAAGATTGACCGTTACATTAATGGTACAAAGGCATTTAATGATGGAGCCCATATTATCTATGTAAACGGTCAATACAGAGGTAATGATCCAATTGGTGACCTTATGCATGATTTCTCTTGCAGTAAGGCCGATGATATGAAAAACTCAGTTCTGGCAAACAGAGCCAGATACTTAAAAGAAGATACAAAGGGGGTAAGCCAAATGTGTAAAATTATGGAAGACTTCGCAAAAGAAGAAATAACTGAAGCAAAAATGAAGCTTGCACTGGAAAACCTTGAAAAAGGCCTTATATCAGAAAATCAAATATCAGCTCTTTACTCTCTAACTCAGAAGCAAGTTGCAAAAGTTCTAGAAGTTTACCACAGCAAAGTTGCTGTACAGGCATAAGCAAATACCAGAGCGGCTTAAAGGGCCGCTCTTTTTTTACTTTTCATAAAAATGGAGATGTTTATGAAACTTAAAATATCTATTCTTAATTATCCTTACTATATTTATTTCACTTACAAGTTGTAGTAAAAAAGAAGCTTCTAAAACTTTTTCTACAATTCAAATTACTGATTATGCAGAAAGAAAAATTTCACTCGACAAACCTGCAGAACGTATTATCGTTATGGCAGATAATGCATTTCAAATTGTAAAAGAATTAGGTGCCATAGAAAAAGTTGTAGGTCTTGATTCTAAAACAAAAGGATATTGGGATTTATATTTAATGAGTAAAATAAATCCTGAACTTTCTACCTTACCAGATTTAGGAAAAACAAAGAGTCCAAATTATGAACAGATTCTCTCCCTTAATCCAGATTTGATTCTTCTAAAAGGAAATAAAGAAGCAGCAGATCTTTTACAATCTAAAACAGGAGTTCCTGTTGCAGCTATAGTTTCTAAAAGCGGTTATGATTTTGAAATTTATTCTTTAATTGGAAAACTTATTGGCAAAGAAAAAACAGCAGAGATTGTTATAAAAGAATTAAAGTCTCAAAAAGAAAAACTTGAATCTCTTTTAAAAGCAGTTCCAGAGAATCAAAAGAAATGCGCATACATAGTCGTTCAGAATTCAAAAGGTAATCTTTTCCGTACTCTTAAAAATGCAGATTCCCTTGCTTTAGCAAATATCTCAAATGTTGCTGCCTCTGCAAGCAAGGTTGATGAATGGGGATTTGCAGAAGTTTCAAAAGAAGAATTTCTTAACTGGGAACCAGACTTCATATTTCTTGATGAACCAGTTTCTGAAAGTTCAATTACAAAGAAAACTCTTTTAGATGATGCAACATATCAGTTTTTATCTGCGACTAAGAACAATCAAATATTTGTTACTCATTCTTTCTCATGTCCAAAAGATTATGTATTTGTAATTTCAGAAGCTTACTATTACGCCCATATAGCATATCCAGAGATTATTTCAGAAAAAGAATATAAGGCTGCCATTAACAGTATTTTTGAAAAAACTTACGGACTCAAAAACTATTATGAAGAATGGGAAAAATCTCACAATTAAAATAATTCTTTTATTTGTAATTCTGATCATTTCCTCAATTTTATCAATCTGTCTTTTTCCAACAAACTTAAATTTTTCAATGGATAAAGCAAAGTTAATTCATATTTTAATTAAAATCCGTTTACCAGAAATATTGATAGCAATAACGGCAGGAGCTTGTCTTGGACTAGCCGGTGCCATCATGCAGACTATTCTTGATAATTCTCTTGCCTCCCCTTTTACACTTGGAATATCTGCTGCATCTGCTTTTGGTGCGGCCCTTGCAATTTGTCTTGAATTGAATCTTGGAATCCTCTGGCTTAAACCAGGTCTTACAGCATTCCTATGTTCCTTGATTTCAGTTTTCTTACTTGTTCTTCTTTCTTCATTATCAGGAATAAGCAAAAGAAATATTATTCTTATAGGTCTTGCTATAAACTTTTTCTTTAATGCTGCAAATACTTTTCTTCAGTATTTCTCAAGACCGGATGCAATTTACCAGATAACCTTCTGGACTACAGGTTCTCTAACAAATGCAACATTAAAAGATTCATTAGGGCTTGCGATAATCTTAACGTGTTCACTTCTCATATCAATATTATTTTCAAAAGACCTGGGCTTAATACAGCAAGGTGAACGCAATGCCGTAATGTATGGTGTGAATGTAAACTTTGAAAGAGTATTATTCTTAATAATATGTTCCTTACTTGCATCAACTACAGTTTCTGTTGTAGGAATAATTGGCTTTATCGGTCTTATAGCACCTCATATTTCAAGACTATTAAAACTTGATTCTCCAAAACTTTTGATACTCTCTTCAACTCTTATTGGTTCATCTTTATTAGTAATTGCAGACATTGTTTCAAAAACTGTTTTGCATCCGACAATTCTTCCAATTAGTGCAATTACATCATTGTTTGGAATTCCTTTGTTAATCTTTTTATTATTATTCAGGAGGAATAAATAACAGATGAACGATATTTGTTGTGTTGATAATCTTTCATTCTCTTATAATCCTTCAAGAAAGATAATTGATGATGTTTCTTGTAAAATTACAAATGGTGAAATCGTCGGTATACTTGGAAGAAATGGCTCTGGAAAAACTACAATACTAAATCTGATTACAGGCTTCCTAAAAAACTATTCAGGTTCAATTACAATTAAAAATAAAAACATAAAAGATTATTCTCTTAAGACTCGTGCAAGAACTATGTCTTATATTCAGCAGCATCGACTCTTTATTCCAGACTATTACACTGTTGAAGATTTTATTCTTGAAGGCAGGCGCCCTTTCAGAAAGTTTGGCTTTTATAATTCAGAAGATTATGTTTTATTAGATAAAGTTCTAAAACAATGCAGTCTTGAAAAGTTCAGAAAGCAAACTGTAAATGAAATTTCTGGCGGAGAGTTTCAGCGCTGTATATTTGCAAAAGCTTTAATGAAACAATGCGACTTGTTTATCTTTGATGAACCTACATCTGCAATGGATATCAAATATCAGAAAGATTTCTTTGAACTATTATCGATTGCTAAAAAAGAATTAAACGCAGCCGTTATTCTTTCTATCCATGATATCAATCTTGCTGTGAAATATTGTGATCGGTTAATTGTTCTTGATTCAGGAAAAATTCTATACGATGGTAATTCAAAACAAATTACAAAAGAAATATTATCCCAGGCTTTTGATATAGAATTAACAAACACTCTTCCCTCTGAACCTTACTTCTATTATTAAAAATTATTGAGCATGTAAAAAAAGCTTCCAAACTCTCTCCCCGTTGTTGGTTAGTCACGCTCTTTGCTATCGGGGAGAACCTTTTACTATATGTTATACATTCTTTTAAAATAAACTCCGCCATTTTCCTTAAGCCATTTATTACACTTTTTATAATCTGGATAAATCTTAAGTACTTCATCATAAAAATCTCTAGAATGATTCATATGACGACGATGACAAAGTTCATGCACAACAACACTATCCAAAACTTCAAGTGGCATGAGTACATGTAGACAATTAAAGTTTAAATTTCCTTCAACTGAGCAGCTTCCCCAGCGAGATTTTTGCAATCTTATAAAAATGCGGTTATAAGGGATACCAGAAATTTTTGAATAATACTCTACCCGTTCAGGGATCAAAATTCTTGCTTTTTTCTTAAGATGTCGTATTTCTTCGACAGTTAAAAGGCTCATCGAAAGGGCTTGTTGTTTTTGTACTTCAACTTTTTTTATCTGTTTTAAAATCCAATCTTTTTTTTCTTTTATAAAATTTTTTGCAACAAATTCAGGAGTACCAAGCGGAACTTTGACAATAATATTTTTATCATCAGATACATGAATACTAATTGAGCGTCGTCTAGATTTTTGGATAATATAATTTAGTTCCAAAATATTTCTCTCTTATAAATATTGATCCAGCTGTTCTTTTATTTTACTCTCTTCTCCCGAACCTTTTGTACTTAATCTCAAAAGCGGTAATCCAATTTGCTCAAAGATAGCATTCTTCTTTAAGTCACGCTCAGCTTGTCTGGTTCCCTTTTTATGATAATTATATCCGTCAACTTCAATTCCAAAGAGAATCTCTTTTGTTACCCGATTGAAAACCGTAAAGTCCACATGAGCCCAACTTCGGTTTGCAAAAGTAGAAAGCTCTTCTGGGAGTTCACCAATGTAGTTTTTATTCACAACATCTTTCAAAGGCATTTCAAATACAAAACTAAACTTAGAATATTTAGGTTCTTCAAAGATATTTGTAAGCAGCGTATTCATTGCATTTTCGGAATCATACTTTGATATTTTGTTGGCAGACTTAAGATACTTAAACTTAGCTTCAGTATCCTTCGTATAGAAGAAATCAAAAATTGAATTAACTTTACTTTCTTCAACAGTAAAATTGTTGTACTGGATATACTTTAATAAAGCAACAAGATTAGAGTTTTCCGGTTGTTCATTTCCGGACAAGACCACTGCAAGTTTTTTCTTCGCACGTGAAATTGCAACATTCAACATATTAGCGTCATCAGCAAAACTTGTAATTTCGTTGTCTACTGTAGAAATTATGATGTTATCTTTTTCGCGTCCCTGATATTTATGAACTGTTGCTGCATCAATACCTGGTATTTGTGAACGTATAGCATCCGTCTGATTATTATATGGCGCAATAATTCCAAGATTTGAAATTTCATCTTCTGTGTATTTTGGAAGAATCTCTTCTTTGATTACATTAATTTGACGCTGATTATAATGGTTTTTGCAGAAATTACCTGGTGTTGTTTTAATTGCTTCAAGAACATCTGCTTCCCCCTTATCTTCGGTCATTATTAAAAGTTGACCACCATAAAACTGTTGATTACAGAAATTAATAATTTTGGGATGACAGCGGTAATGCTCACGAAGTAAAGTCTGAGGTGTATCAGGAAGAACCTGTTCAAGAGAAGCAAGAAAACTGTTAATGTAATTATAGCCTTCAGGAAGTTTAGTTTGTTCAAAGAGTTTTTGTACAACTTTCTTTTTTTGTTCTTCAATTACATTTGGGAGCTGCATTTTGTCCCCAACAATTACAGCATTCTTTGCACATGATAAAGCCAAAGCTCCGGTAACAACATCAACCTGTGAAGCTTCATCCATAATTACATAGTCAAACAAAAACTCAGTCCCCTGCCCGATTGTTCCTCTGGATGAAAAAGTAGTACTAAGAATTACAGGATATTCACTAGCGAAACTTGCGGAATTGTAATAAATTTCTTTACCATCTTTGAATTGTGTACGCTCAGCTTTCTTGGAATATTTCTTTGCAACTTCACTTCTTAAAGTTGTTAAACATTTTTCATAAACATCGTTTGGATTAAAGCCTTTTACAATACTTTCTTTTTCATTTAGCTCATTCTCAAGCTCTTTCTTTTTAAGAGGATAATAAGTAGCTTTAATTGTTTCTATTGCCTTGTCGGGATTAACTGTCCAATTTCCTTTTTCTCCAAGGCCAAAAGAAATCTTAAGTTTTAGATTCAGAAAAAATCCAAACTTTTCTTTCTCTTCATAAGTAAATTGAATCTTCTGAAGTAAGTCCATTAGAACATAAGAAGATTTTTTCAGAAGCTTTTTATTACTGTAAATATCTGTAATTGAGTTATCAAAATATTTAGATTCAATTTCAAGTGCAGCTAATTCAGATTTGATTGTAGAAATGCGTTCATTCGCTTCAAAGTATTTTCCCAGATGTTTGATATCTTCATCCAAGAGCGGAGACAAAACAGGTAATTTGTTCTTCCAGTCTTTAAGATATTCGGGATAGAACTGCTGCTGATTTTTCAAAAAGTTCTCTATGTTTTCTCTCTTCCCATGGAAAGCACATATAAAACCAAGTCCATACTTATCGGAAGCAAGCTTTTCGTAAACATTTCTGGTAGCATCATTGTTATTTGAGACAATCAAAACAGTTTTATCATGCATTAAAAGATTTGCAATGATGTTTAGAATTGTCTGAGTTTTTCCGGTCCCAGGTGGTCCTTGAATTATACTCACCTGATTATTCAAAGCATTACTCACAGCCTTAAACTGACTGTTATTACAGCCAAAAGGAAATATAAGTGATTG
>JAQXNX010000030.1 GCA_029098225.1 Spirochaetales bacterium
TTTCAACCTTTTGAATTAATGCAAAAATGATTGAAACAATTGTGTAGACAAAAAACAATCCGACAGCAAGAATTATTGCCATTAGAACTGTGTTTTGCAAAATCGATTTCTTGTCTTCAGGCTGATTGATGTATTTGCAAAACAAAACGCTGAAAAGCAAAGTCTGAGTCATTACTTCCGGCAGACCGATAAAATGAAAGGCAAGCGGCAGCTTAGAATAGATTACGCCTTCGATTGAAGAAGGTGATGAAGACATAGGGCCGATAATTCCAATTCCTACAAACAAAAGCCAGAGAAAAAGCCAGCCGTTTTTTTTTGCTTTGAAAAATTCCCTGAACGGAAGAAGAATAAAGGCAAATAAAAGCCCTCTTATAATCTGGGCAAAAGGGCCAATTGCATTTGCCGTTCCGCCATATTCTCTGAAGTAATCGCTGACTCCGGGCTGCTGCCACCAATAGTCGTAGCGCAGAAGATTTGAGAAAATTACACCGCAGAGAAAATAAGTCAGACAGTGAACCAATGTGACATAAATTACATACTTAAAAGTTTTGTTGCTTTTCATAACAACCTCCGCCGCAAAATATATAATAGAAAGCTGTCTAAAGAAACGGGCTTTTTCGCGACTTGCCGTAATATGGTCTTAAGTTGCCGGAATGCTATGATAAAATCTTAATTAAACTTCTGTTTTCTCTGCTTGGCGGATGTTTTTTTTTGTGATGAAAATTATTAGTCCGTATCCTTTTTCGTATTTTTCAAGCGTTGACATTCTCTTTCCTGCATGTATATTATATATATAATTTTATGTTTTGAATTTTTGCGACGCGAAAATGATTAATTTAAAATTGTAAATCTTAAAAAATAAAAGGTGATATTATGAAAAGTGTTAAACAGTTTTTTTTCTGCGCTGCTATTTTCTTTTTAATTACTTTTTCAACATGGTCTCAGTCTCTCCGTGATTATGTATGTGTTGTCCGTGGAAATCTGTCTTCAGAAAACAAAACATTCCTTACTGATTTGAAAGACTCTCTTGAACGCAATGGATATTCTTTTTATGCCGGATATATTGGTTCTTTTCTGGAAGGTACATTTGGTTCAGGATTTATCTGGTATGCTCCAGATGGCAAGCCTTATATCGTAACTAACCGACATGTTGTTGGCGGTTATGAATCTGTAAATCTTTCTTTTGACAATGATGATGGCTCTGTTTCTGAATTTAAGGAATTAAAAATTGTTTTCTCTGATGATGAAGTTGATATAGCTCTTGTTGCTCTTCCTGCTAGCTTTAAGAAAGATGGACTTGTTTTTTCAAGTGCAAAAATTTCTGACGGAGATGATGTTTATTCAGCAGGATTCCCTGGACTTGGGGGAGAACCAAGCTGGCAGTTTGGGAAAGGTATTATTTCAAATTCTTCAGCAAAAATAAAGGATTTGATTTCTCCTGATATTTCAACTGTAATTCAGCATACAGCTCAGGTTGATGGCGGAAACTCAGGTGGTCCTCTTCTTTTAAAAGATTCTTCTGTAAAAAGTGGATACAAAGTTTGTGGTGTAAATACATGGAGTGCAAACTCTCGTCAGAATACAAACTTTTCTATTCCGGCTGCAACAGTAGAAAAACTGATCAAATCAAAATTTATTCAGAAAGAAGACAATTCATTTGATAATGCTTCAGTAAAATTTATTAAGGCTACTGAAGAAAAAGATGATTTTTCAAAACTTGTTCCATTTATTTCTAATGCAATGGTTTCTGCATATGGTGAAAAAGCCTTAAAAGATGTTCTTGCAAAAGCACCTTCTGATGTTCGATCTTATATTTCAGATGTTTTTGAATATCACCCGATTGAAGGTTTAAGATATTCTCTTGCTTATCAGGTTTGGAAAAAAATCTATTCAGATTCTAATCGCACTGATGTAAAAGAAGTTCAGGATGAAGCAACAGGTAAAAAAGTTATTTTTGTTAAAGGAGAAAATTCATTCAATTCATTCTGGATTGAAGAACAGGGAAACTGGAAGCTTTCTGAATTTGAAGGAGTAGAAGCCGACTCAAAGAAAGCCAAAAAAGATAAGGCAAGAAATAATAGCGGTTCGATTTTTTCTTTTGAAGATCCTGGGATTTTCTCTATTGCAGGCGGATATTTAAGAAACATTAATGATACAGCAAATGGATTTACTATTGATTTACAGACTCGCTTTAATGTTTTTTCAATCGGTATGTTTGCAATGAAGGACACTGTTGTTCATTATGCTGAATATTATGTTGATGTCTGGAACTTTAAAGATTCAGATAAAAAAACAATTGCTACAGGTGTATTCTGTTTTGGACCACAGATTAGTTTAAGAGTTCCTTTAAAATTTGGAGATTTCCTGGCACTTCCTTTTGCAGAAGCTCATGCTGGTATTGCAATTCCTAAAAACTTCTTTGATTCAAATCTGTTCCCAGTTTATGCAGGTTTTGGTGGTGGAGTAGAATTTGCATGGTGTACAGATTATATAATTTCTCCATTTGCCGGAGCAAAATTTATGTTGAATAATTTCTTCCAGAAAAACCCGGATGATGTTTTTTCAAAACCGGAATTTTCTATTTATGCTGGTATAAAATTAGGAACCTGGTAAATTATAGCTTAGGAGGTTGATATGAATAAAAAAATAATTTTTGCAATGCTGACTGGTATTGCCCTGCTTTGTCTTTCTGGTTGTGCATCAACTGGTGGAGCCAAATCAGAATCTTCAATTAAAAAGGAAATAAAAAATAGTGAATTTTTAGGACCAAAGGAAGGGGCTTTGCTTTTTGGTCATAACGTTGTCTGGAGCGAATTCTTGCAGCAGAATCCGGATTATGGATATAAACTTTATAAGACAAACTGGCGGGATGAATCAACAACAATTGTGCTTGTTACAATTGTGAATAATATGACATTTCTTGAGCCTTTACCTGTAGGTTCAGAACTAAAGCTTTATAAAACTTCTTACTACAGTGGAAATACTCATTATACAGATTATTATGGAATTGCCGGTGTAGATATTGTTTTGAATAAACCCGGACTTTTCTTCTATGGTGATAATTATGAAGAAAAAGATAGAGCCGAAGCTGAATTAAAAGCTCTTGAAATCCTTTACAAATATTTTAAGGGAACAGGTTCTGAATGGGAAACAGAAATTGTGAACCGCATGGAGGAATTGAAAAATGCAAAATAAGTCAAAGTTTTTTATTTTTTTATTGATGATATTATGTTCAGGATCACTTTATGCTGCTAAAGCTAAAAATCGTGCTGAACCAAAAAGAGGTAAAATTCTTGTTATTGGAAAAATTGCTTATTCACAGCCTATAGATACTGCAGCTCGCGAAGAAGCCTTTACTGCCGGAACAAAATGGCAGCCTGGTAAAGAAAAAGATTTCTGGCATAAAGCTAATTTTAAAGAAAGTTCAAATACTGAAGCTACAGAAGGACTTGATGGATATTTTTATGCTGAATTAAAACCTTCTAAGGATGGAACTGTTCATCTTAATAGTTTTTCTGTTGCTATGTTTTCAAGCGTTAACTGGTATAATCAGTTTAATTTGCCGGGTGAAGTAACAATAAATGTTCCGGATGATGCAGTTTATCTTTATATTGGTACATTTGAATATGAGCTTGATTATGCACTTCGTACAGTTGGTTTCCGTCATCTTGATGAATATGAACGGGCCCAGAAAGATTTAAGCCGGGAAATTGGTAAAGAAATTGAACTTTATCGTGGTGTATTAAAGTTTGACGAATAAATAAATATTCAAAAATAATTTTTTATTCTATACAATAAAAAAAGAGATTCCTGATTATGCTAAAAGTTGTCGGCTTTCAGGAAGCTCTTTTTTTACTTTGAGAGGGTACTACTTGACTTTAGTGTCATCTCATAATAAAATTCTACTATTACAAATATCATTTTTGGGTGGGAAAAATGGCTGATAAATCTTCTACTTCTAAAGGCGGGCTTTCGGCTCGTATTGCCGCTATGCAGGCAGCAGAAAAGGTTGCTGCAAAGGCACCCGCAAAGACGGCTGCAAAAACTACAGCAGCTTCAAAAGTAACAGCAAAGCCGGCTGCAAAGACTATAGCGAAACCAACTGTAAAAGCTTCTGCATCCAAAGCTGCTGCTTCTTCAAAAACTGTAAAAGCAGCACCAGCTGTAAAGACTCAGGCAAAATCAACAGTTGCAAAAACTGCTGCAGCAAGTAAATCTGCCGCAGCTGCAAAAACAGCTGTAAAGCCTGCTGCCGTAAAAACTGCTTCTACCACAAAGTCAGCAGTTTCTTCAAAAGCTCCGGCAAAACCAGCACCGGCCAAGGCTCCTGCAAAATCATCTAAAGCTGCAGCTCCGGCAAAGCCTGGCGTTTACGACGAAAATTCCATCCAGCATCTTGAAGGTCTTGAGCATATCCGCCTGCGCCCGGGTATGTACATCGGTTCCCTCGGCGACGGTTCAAACGAAAACGACGGTATTTATATTCTTCTTAAGGAAGGAATCGATAACTCTGTAGACGAGTTCTCTCAGGGCTTTGGTAAAAAAATTGATATAGAAATTAAAGACGGCCGTGTAAAAATCCGCGACTACGGACGAGGTATTCCTCTTGGAAAACTCGAAGACTGCGTTTCCAACGTAAACACTGGTGCTAAGTACAACAACAGCGTATTCAAGCAGGCAATCGGTATGAACGGTGTAGGTATTAAAGCTACTAACGCGCTTTCTTCTTACTTCCGTGCGGCTTCAATCCGCGACGGTAAAATGGCAGTTGTTGAATTTCAGAAAGGTGAAAAAATCAGCGGAAAAACCGGCAATGCAAAGCCTGGAGTTCCAAACGGAACCTACCTTGAGTTTGAGCCGGATACAGAGCTCTTCGGTAAATACAGCTTCAACATGGAGTATGTAGAAAAGCGGCTCTGGAATTATGCCTACCTCAACCCGGGACTTTTGCTCCGCTGTAACGGCCAGGATTATGTAAGTCAGAATGGTATTCAGGATTTGCTTGAACATGAGATGGACGGAAAGTCTCTCTACAAAATCTTCAGTTACAAGGGTGAAAATCTTGAGTTTGTTTTGACTCACACAAACAGTCTTGATAAATACGTTTATTCATTTGTAAATGGCCAGAGTACAGAAGATGGTGGTACCCATGTTACTTCCTTCCTTGATGGTGTTACAAAGGGTGTAAATTCCTTCTTCAAAAAAGAATACGATGAAAAGGATGTCTGCGGTGGATTAATCTGTGCCCTCAAAATCGGCCTTGATAATCCTATGTTTACAAGCCAGACAAAGAACAAGCTTGGTAACGTAGAAATCCGCGCTCCAATTATTAAGGAAGTTCAGCTTGCAGTTGATGACTGGCTGCGTCATAATCCGGATGTAGCCGGCGCGCTGGAAGATAAAATTATTAAAAACCAGAAGGCCCGCAACGAAATCAACAGCGTAACCGAAAAGCAGATTCGCGAAGCTGAAAAATCAGTTATGCTTAAAATTAAAAAGCTTAAGGATTGTAAGTACCACCTTCAGGATGGAGAGAAGGGTGCAAACTCTATGATTTTCATTACTGAGGGAGATTCTGCGACAGGTTCTATGGTAGGAAGCCGCGATGTTTCTTATCAGGCAATTTTCTCTCTGCGCGGTAAGCCTGAAAATATGTACGGCCGAAAAAAATCTGCACTTTTCGAAAACGAAGAGCTTAAAAACCTCACCTTCAGTCTTGGAGTTCAGAAGGACATTGAAGGCCTGCGCTACGATAAAATCATCATCGCAACCGATGCCGATAACGACGGCTTCCATATCAGAAATCTTGTTATGACTTATCTGCTTCTTTTCTTTGAAGAGCTGGTTTTGACAGGTCACGTTTATATTCTCGAAACTCCGCTTTTCCGTGTACGCAATAAATCAAAAACCGTTTACTGCTACTCAGAAGAAAGCCGCGATAAAGAAGTTGCTAAAATGGGAAAATCAGCAGAAGTTACACGATTTAAGGGACTTGGAGAAATCAACCCTAGCGAGTTCGGGCAGTTCATCTTCCCTCGTAAGGAAGGAGAACTAGAGGATAAGGGAATGCATCTTACACCTGTAACAATTCAGACTCTTAAGAATGTTCCTGAGGTCCTTAAATTTTACATGGGTAACAACACTCCTGAGCGTCGTGAGTTTATTGTTCATCATCTTGCAGCTGAGATTGATGCATAATCTGTAGGTATTCTGCCGCGGTGGATGAATGCATCTGTGAAATGTCTTGGCGAATAGCCGCGGTGAATTCAATTCATCGGCAAATATCTTCGGTGAATGAATTCATCGTTGAATAGCCGCGGTGAATCAATAACGCCGGTAACATCATTTTTTCGCATATTCTCATAATTGAAAATCCCCTCGAAATATTATATATTCTCATAAAGTAATGTTTAGAGGTAGAACTATGATAAAAAGAAATATTGGTTTTTCAAATCTTACAGCAGGCTATTTGTTTCCTGAGGTTGCAAGAAGACGCCGCGAGTATCTTTCTGCGCATCCGGATGCTAAAATCATAAGTCTTGGAATTGGTAATACAACAGAGCCTCTTCCTCAGTATATTGCAAAAGCTATGTCAGATTATTCTTTAGGTCTTGCAACAAAAGAAGGTTATTCAGGTTATGGCGATGAACAGGGACTTACTCAGCTTCGCGAAAGAATTGCAGAAGTTTTTTATCCTGGAATTATTTCTGGTGACGAAGTGTTTATTTCTGATGGCGCAAAATGCGATATTGCAAGAATTCAGACTTTATTCGGAAGAAAAGTAAAAGTTGCCGTTCAGGATCCTTCTTATCCAGTTTATGTTGATGGTTCAGTTATTGCAGGTGCTGCTGGAAAAAATACAGGAAGCGGTTATAAAGGCATTACATATATGCCATGTACTCCTGAAAATAACTTTTTCCCGGACATATCAAAAATTAAGAAAAACTCACTGATTTATTTCTGTTCGCCAAATAATCCTACAGGTGCAGTTTCTACAAAAGAAGATTTAAAGAAACTTGTTGATTTTGCAAACGCAAATGGCTGCATAATTATTTTTGATGCAGCTTATCGTGAATTTATCCGCGATGAAAATCTTCCTAAATCTATTTTTGAAATTGAAGGAAGTCGTACCTGTTCAATTGAAATAAATTCATTTTCTAAGCCGGCAGGCTTTACAGGAGTTCGTCTTGGCTGGTCTATAGTTCCTAAAGAACTTAAATTTGCAGATGGTTCAAGTGTTCACAAAGACTGGAACCGTGTTATGACAACTCTTTTTAATGGAGCTTCTAATGTTGCTCAGGCTGGCGGACTTGCCTGTCTTGATAAAGAAGGACTTGCTGCGATGAAAGGTGTTATTGATTACTATCTCGAAAATGCTAGGCTCATTCAGCATACTTTTGAAGGTGAAAACTTTAAGAAGATGAATGCTCAGGTTTATTTTACAGGCAATTCTCCATATATATGGGTTAAATTTCCTGGAAAAAAGAGCTGGGAAGTATTTGATTCTATTTTAGATAAATGTCGTGTTGTTACAACTCCTGGCAGTGGCTTTGGTCCTGCCGGCGAAAGCTTTATACGAATCAGTGCTTTTGGACATAAAGAGGATGTAGAAGAAGCCTGCAAAAGACTTGCTGATTTTTCTCTTTAATTATTCAATTCTAGAATTTTGTTCTGTAGCCTAAATCTATTGTAACAATATTACATGGATTTCGGCGCAGAATTTCCATAATCCTTACACTTGCCATAAAATGAAGCTCTCCGCCAAGAAAATCTGTGGTAGTGTAGGGAGTTATGTTTGCGCTTAGATAATCTGTATTTATTGAATTCAATTTATCCGAATCTGCAAAATCCATAACAGTAAAATCAATTAATGCTGCAGCAAAATGACAGCCGATTGTAAAGAATTTTTTACCGATTTTTATATCTTCGCTGTAAATATTTAAGTCTGCTCCAAGATTTCCGTCTACAAATAAAAGACTTCGTACAGTTTTTGAAGGAATTGAGTATAAACTTATATTTGTGTGAAAGTTATGTGTAATAAATCTTGGCTCAAAAATAAAATAAATATCATCACCAGAAATTTCAAGATTTCCTTTCTTTTTCAGGCCTGCATTGTAAAGGCCGCCCTGCAAGAAAAGCCCGTTTGTATAATTATTTCCAATAAGAATAGTTGTTCCTGCATGCCAGTAAAGTTTTTCTACAGCGATTAACAGCTCTTCATATTTTTTCTGATCATCATCAATAATAGGGAATCCAACTCCACCGGCAATATCCCATGTAAAATATTGGAGGTTTCCTGCAAATCTTAAATCGGAGTTAAATACGTAGTAATCATCATCCTCGTGATTCATATATAGATATAAGCCACCGGCAACAGGAGAACTTTGTGGTCTTATAACGTCTGCAATTCCTATTCCTGAAAGCGGATAAAGATTTGAACCAGCAAAGCCAAGATAACTTTCTGTAATTTTAGAAGCTATTGGTTCAATACTAAAATATCTTTGAAGAAAAATATCTGTTCCTATAGGATCATATTTTCCAAGGAAGAAACTAAGATAATTCATGGAGTTTGCTAATGAAGCTCTTCCTATAATAGAAACTTCATCAATCATAAAAATGGATTCACTTTTTCTGAAAATAGATTCGCTTATTAAGTTTCCTGAATCAAGCGAAAATTCCAGATGTGACCAGATATTTGGTGTAAAATTAAGCTGACCGGCAAAAAATGCCTGGAGTTTTAGCTGAGGAGAAAAAACATCAGAATCCTGACTTCCAAAATTCAGTTTTCCGCCTGTATATCCGCTGAAATAACTTTCACAAAAAACACTCGTATTTAATAAAATAAAAAAAGTTAATGCAATATGAAATTTATGTTTCATAAAAATACCTCAGTTTAAAACCTTATCATTCTATTATCGGAATAAAGCACTATATTCTATAGAATAAGTTTAAAAAGAAGGTTTATTAATATTTTTCTGAGGATTGTTATAAAAGCTTATATTTTCACTGCAAAAATATATAATCAGCCATTTTTTAATGCATAATATTGATGAATTTATATGGAATGTAAAATTATTACATAATAAAAAATGAAATTTTTCTCTTGAATTCTCCTATTTTTGGTATATAATGGTTCTATATGAGTGATTATCTTGACCCGAATAACGAAGAACTGTTGAAAGACTTCTTCGCAGAAGCAGAACAGCAGGTAGAACAGCTGGAGAGTAATATTCTCGTTATTGAAAATGATCCTTCAAATCACGAAGCGATTGATGAGATATTCCGTGCCGCACATACATTAAAAGGCGGTTCTGCAACAGTAGAAATGATGGAGCTTTCACATTTTACTCATACTGTAGAAGATGTGCTTGATGAAATCCGTTCTGATAGAATTAAGGTTGATGAAGATGTTGTAGATATCTTGCTGACTTCTATTGATGTTATTAAAGCAATGATGGAAGCCCGTCAAAACGGTTCTGTTTATGAAGAAAATATTGATGAAATAGTAAATAAACTTCATGCTTATATACCGGCAAAAGATGGTAAAAAAGCTGCCGCTCCAAAAGCAGCTCCTAAGCCTCAGGCTCCTGCACCTCAACCGGTTGCTGCACCTGTTGCTGCTGCTCCTGCAGCTGGAAGTGGACTTGTTTTACCTGATCTTTCGGAAGATGAATTTGCTGAATTAAAGCAGGCTTGTGAAGGAAATCAGAAGCTTTGGTGCGTTGCCGTTAAATTTGATGAAAGTAATCCTATGAATACTGTTGGTGGAATTCAGGTATTCGCCGCATTAAAGTCATCTGGAAACGTACTTAAAACTGTTCCTGATTTTGATGCACTTTACGAAGATCAGTTCTACGAAAATGTATTTTATTATATAGCAACTGAGTCAGATGGTGCTGCACTTGAAGATGCGTCTTTCTTAAGCGATGTAACTTTAATAACAGATGCTCATCTAATTGAAGAAGCAGCTTCCGGAACAGCAAATGATCCAAATGTAAAAGCCGCTGCTCCTGCAGCTGCCGCTCCGGTTAAGAGTGCTCCAGAAACTCCTGCAGCACAAACTTCTTCTTCTCAAGATGCATTACTTCAGGATATTTTAAATGATAATGTTCTTAAGCCGGAACCAAAAACTGCAGCAACTGCAGCTGCTTCTGGTGAAGAAACAAAAGAAGTTAAAAAGCCTGAACCTAAGAAAGAAGGCGGTCCTGCAGCTCATGTTCAGCAGGGCTCAATCTTGCGTGTAGATTCCCGAAGAATTGATAACCTTTTGAATCTTGTTTCCGAAGCTGTTATTACAAAGGCTTCATTCAACCAGTTATCTATTCAGACTGCATCGGAGCTTGCTAAATTCCAGACTCTTGAAGCAGAATTTAAAGAAAAATTCCATTCATTAATTGATGGAATTCCTACATATCTTGAAAATCTTAATAATGACGGCCTTTCTGTTAATGAATTAAGAAAGCAGTTAAATGAGGAATATGGTTCATTAGGTTCAATTTTTGATGAGTATGAATCTGAACTTAAGGGAATGACTGTTAAGTTTAAGGCTAATACACAGAATCTTGGTTCAATTGCAAGTGATTTGCAGGAAGGTGTAATGAAAATCCGAATGGTTCCTATCAATCAGATTTTCAGCCGTTTCCCTCGCGTTGTACGAGATTTGCAGAAAGACCTGAATAAGAAAATTGATCTGGTAATTGAAGGTGAGGATACAGAACTTGATAAATCGGTAGTAGAAGATTTGCTCGATCCAATCATGCACTGTGTACGAAATTCTGTTGACCATGGAATTGAAACTCCAGATATAAGAAAGGCAGCCGGAAAACCTGAAACAGGAACTGTACTTTTGAAGGCTTCTAATGAAGGTAACATGATCGTTATTGAAATTAAAGATGATGGTGCCGGAATTGATGTAGAAAAAGTTCGTAAGAAGGCTATAGATAAAGGTCTTATCCATCCAGACAAGGTTGTTTCTGATCAGGATGCATATCAGTTAATTATGCAGCCAGGCTTCTCTACTGCAGAAAAGATTTCTAATATTTCTGGTCGTGGAGTTGGACTTGATGTTGTTAAGACAATGATTACAAATCTTAAAGGAAACATCACTGTTAATTCCGCAAAAGGTAAGGGAACTTCTTTCGTAATTAAGATTCCATTAACTCTTGCAATTATTCAGGGTCTGCTCGTTAGAGTTGGAAAAGAGGTTTACTCAATTCCAATTGCAAACGTAATTGAAAGTCAGTGTATAAACATTAAAGAAATAAATCACATTGATAATTATGAAATTATGAATGTTCGTAATGAAGTAATCAGCGTTCTTCGTCTTTCCAGACTGTTTGGTATTCAGGAATCTGTACAGACAGATGAGTGCTATATAGTAATTGTTGGTACTCAGGAAAAGAAGATTGGTGTAATGGTTGATTCTTTAATTGGTGAAGAAGACGTTGTAATTAAACCGTTAAAAGATCAGTTTACAAGTTCACCAGGAATTGCCGGTGCTTCAATCCTTGGAGACGGTTCTGTTTCTCTTATTATTGATGTTAGTCAGCTGCTTGAATTGGGTGTTAAGCAGGAATTACTTGCTCAGCAGCAGCTTATGAATGGTTAGAGGTGTTTATGGAAGCAGAAAATCAAGTTTTGGTAGCTACTGATGTAGCTTCTATGACAGAAGAAAATAACGAAAATGCCACTGTAATTGATTTTAAGATGGTTACATTCTCGCTTGCAGGACGTGATTATTCTATAGACATTATGCATGTTAAGGAAATTGCAAAGGCAGGAAGATTTACTTATGTTCCTAATGCACTTCCTTTCGTTTTAGGTGTTTATAACCTTCGTGGTGAAATTATCCCGATTCTGGATTTGCGACTTTTCTTCAATATTCCTGTAGAACCAAGAAAAGAAAATTCACTTGTTAATCTTCTTATTCTTACAGTTGAAGACCAGATTTTTGGTGTTGTTGTAGATAAAATTGACAAGGTTGTTGGTGTTCAGAAGAGTACAATTCAGCCGCCACATCCTCTCTTTGGTGATATAAATATTAAATATATTGATGGTGTTGTAGAAGCAAATAAGAGACTTTATGTTTTACTGGACATAACAAGAATTTTCTCTTCAAAAGAATCTCTTGAAGTTCATCAGAACAGACAGTTGCCTTATGCTCAGCATTCTGCAACACAGCAGAATACCAGTACTGTTACAGCAAACGATGAACCAAGAATTAAAACTCCTGCTGAATTAGCTGGTAAGGTTGTTCCTCAAAGTTCAGCCCCTTCAAATACTGCAGCACCTTCTGAATCTGAAGTCGATTTAAAATTCATTAAGGAAAGTTTACAGAATTATGCAAAATTCTATGTTTCTTCTGTAAACGAACAGTGGATTACACGCCGCTATAATGAATGGAAAAAAGAAACTGGCAGTACTACAGTTCAGCTTCAGACAGAAAATGATGCCAAAAAATTTATTCAGCCTTTCTGGTCTACATGTTCAGATGCATGGTGGACAGAAGCATATGCAAAAAATGTGGAAAAAGCTTTGCCTGATAATTCTGCAAAGCAGATTATTGTCTGGAATCCGGGATGCGGCAAAGGTATGGAAACATATTCTTTGGCTTGTGTCCTTAAGAAAAGATATCCTAATGCAAAAATTAGGATTTATGCTCAGGATATAGATTTATTGAATGTTTCAAATGCTTCTTTACTTTCTGTTCCTGAAAAACTTGCTTCTGACTGGTATGGTCCATATTTGACAAAAAAAGCAAATGGAGATTATACTTTTAGTCAGGAAATAAAAGACAGCATAATGTTTGAATATCATGATTGTAAAAACACTAATGCATTACCAATGGTTGATGTTGTTTTTGCCAGAGATATTCTTTCTTTGATGGATGAAAATGCTCAGGAAGCTGTAGTTTCAGATTTTCTTGAGAAGATGAAGGGAAATGCAATTGCTATTATAGGCGAAAATGAAGCACTGCCTTCTGGATTCAGTTTTGGTGAGAAAACTGTAGATACCCTTGTGGTATATACTAAAGATTAATAGGAGATAAAAATGCGAGTAGAGTATATTAATCCGTTTGTTGAAACTTCATTCCGTGTTCTTCAGGAGGTTCTTGGAGGCGCTGAAGTAAAGCGTGGGGATTTGTACCTAAAATCAACTGCAATGCCAGTTATGGGAGTTGCTGCTCTTGTTGGACTTGCTGGAGACGTAGAAGGACGTGTTCTTTTTGATATGACAATGGAGACAGCCCTTAATGTTGCATCAGCAATGAACGGAGAAACTTTACCACAGTTTGATGATTTGGCTAAAGCCACAATTAGTGAATTGGCTAACCTTATTACTGCTCAGGCTGTTACAAAGTTACACGAGCTTGGATTTAAGTTTGACTTGACTCCTCCAGCTTTGTTTGTTGGTCAGAAAATGGAAATTGCCGCTTTAGGTGGAACTACAGATAGTGTTGAAGCACTTATTGTTCCTCTTATTTCTGATTGCGGAAAAATTGAAGTTAATGTTTCTATTAGGGAACGTGCATAAACTATTGGAAAGGAGTAAAGAAAATGAAAACAACACAGGATTATCCTACAATTAATGAGCGTCCACCAGAGGGCCGAAAGGATGACGGAACTTCTTTTAGAGTTTTAGTTGTTGACGATTCTATGTTCGTAGCAAAGCAGCTTGGTCAGATCCTTAGTAGTGAAGGTTATGAAATTGTAGCTACAGCAGCTGATGGAAAAGAAGGCGTTGATAAATATAAAGAATTGTGTCCAAATGTTGATTTGGTTACAATGGATATTACTATGCCTAAAATGGATGGTATTACTGCTTTGGAACAGATTATGGCTTTTGATAAGAATGCAAGAGTTGTAATGGTAAGTGCTCTTGGAAAAGAGGAACTTGTTAAAAAGTCGTTAATGACTGGCGCAAAGAGTTATATCATTAAACCTCTTGACCGCAAGAAGGTTTTGGAAAGAATCTCAAAGGTTCTTCAGTCATAGTTTATATTTGCAGATGGGCTGTCTATTACTGGCAGCCCATTTTTTATGCAGTAATAAACTTTACAAACTGGTACATTCCATTAGTTTTTCTGATAATAAATTTACATTGTTTGTCTTCTCTTATTTTGCTTCTTAATCTTGAGATAAGAACCTTTAGCGAGTTTTCAGAAATTTCTTTTCCATCCTTTTTATAGAATCTCTGAATATCAGAGAGTGAAAGCAGAAAGTCTTTATTTGCCTGAAGAATAGAAAGCAGATAAAAAAGATTTTCTGGTAACTTGGCTCTTTTTTTGAATTCCAGAATAAAATCATTTTTTGTATTTCTTATATAATCCAGAGAATATTTTTTTGGAATCATATATTCAGGAAGCGGTTTTGGCTTTTGCATTAAGCTTATGTATGGCGAAAGCTCATCAGATTCAACCAGTTCTTCAAGGTCTTTAAATATTTCATCAAACTTTTCTATCTCTAATACCTTTTTATGTTCTTTTTGAGAATTCTGATTCAGCATTATTTGAGATTTCCAGTGTCTTGCTCTTGTAGACATTGTAAGACAGGGTTCATTATAAAATACTAAAGGAAGATTCAGCTTTTGCTTTAGAAAGAATTTGTAAATATCAAAATCATCATGATTATAGGCAGTAAAATCCAAAACGAGCAAGTCTGGAGGTGTTTTTATATTCATCAATGCTGTTCCAATTTCCTGCTGATTTTGAAAGCAAAAACACTGATGTCCTTTTTCAGCAAGGTGATCGCAGATAATTTGACCAATATATGGCTGCATGGAATAAACAAAAACTTTCATAAATACTTTTCTCTTTTAGTTTTTAATTTATTGCTTTATAATATGCTATATCAAGTTTTTGTATTTGCACATACAAACTTTCTCTTATTTATATTTTTAGATAATAAGCAGAAGTTATTCATTAAAAATTGGAGTTCATTATGCAGCAAGTTAGAAAATCTGGAATTTTGCTTCATCCTACATCTTTGCCTGGAAAATACGGAATTGGAACCTTGGGCGAATATGCTTATAAATTTATTGATTATCTTGAAGAAGCTGGGCAAAAATTATGGCAGGTTCTTCCTTTGGGCCCAACCGGTTATGGAGATTCTCCTTATGCGTCATTTTCTACTTTTGCAGGAAATCCTCTTTTAATTGATTTAGATAAGCTTGTAGAAAGAAACTGGTGTTTTAAAAAAGATATTATTCCATGCGAATATTTAAAGCCGGAAGGTAATGTAGATTTTGGAACAGTTGTATGGTGGAAGCTTCCTGTTTTGTTTTCTGCAGCAAAATATTTTCTAGCCAATGCAAATGAAGATGATAAGCTTTTGTATAAAGGCTTCTGTAAAAAATCTTCTTTGTGGCTTGATATGTATTGTATTTTTATGAGCATAAAAAACTTTTATGATAAAAAAGCTCAGAAAGAAAATACTAATGCTTCTATCTGGTATTCTTACTGGCCAAAGGAACTTGCTTCATGTTCAAAAGAAGCTGTTGCTGAATGGAAGAAAAATCATAAAGAAGAGATTGAACTTTATAAAGTAATTCAGTTCTTTTTTGATATTCAATGGAATGAATTAAAATCTTATGCAAATGACAAAAATATTTTGATTATTGGAGATATTCCTATTTTTGTTGCAATAGACAGCGCAGATGTCTGGGCAAATCAGTCTCTTTTTCAGCTGGAAAAAAGCGGCAAGCCTTTATGTGTTGCAGGAGTTCCTCCAGATTATTTTAGTGCAACCGGACAACTTTGGGGAAATCCTTTGTATGACTGGGATGCAATGAAAAAAACTGGATATAACTGGTGGATTATACGAATAAAAAGAATATTAGAATTAACTGATATTTTACGAATTGATCATTTCCGCGGATTTGAAGCTTACTGGTCTGTTCCTTTTGGCCAGGAAACAGCTGTTAATGGAAAATGGATAAAGGGACCGGGAATAGATTTATTTAAAGCTATTAAGAAAAAACTTGGAGATATTCCTATTATTGCAGAAGACTTAGGTGTTATTACTGATGAAGTTCGTGAATTGCGCGATGCATGCGGCTTTCCTGGAATGAAGGTTCTTCAGTTTGCATTCAATCCTGATGAAGCCAGACAGAACGGAATGACAAACTCCTTTTTGCCGCATAATTTTGAAACTTCAAACTGCATTGTTTATACAGGAACTCATGATAATGATACAATGCAAGGCTGGTTTGAAAATTGCAGCGATGAACAGCTTCTTTTAGTTTCTCAATATCTTCTTGGAAAAAAGCTTACAGTTTCTGAAGCAAAGAAAAAGGTTAGTGATAAGACTCTTTGTAAAGAAATGATAAAGCTTGCCTTTGCTTCTTCTGCGCAATTCTGTGTAATTCCAATTCAGGATATTTTGTGCGTTGGAAACGAAGCTAGAATGAATGTTCCTTCTACAACAGGTTCAAACTGGTCCTGGAGGATGTCTAAGTCTGAGTTTAAAAATGGTTCCAGACTGGAAAAATTCTGTGATTATTTGAGTTTTATTACAGAAATGTATGGCCGCTAGACTAGTTCATTTTTGAAACCCATTCAATAGCCATTTGTCTTAACTCTGCTGAAGATTTGCAGTGGAGTTTACTTTTCATATTCTCTTTATGTGTATCTATGGTTTTTATGCTTACGTTAAGTTTGTCGGCCATTTCCATAGTGCCAATGCCTTTTCCTATTAAAGTAAAAATTTGCAGCTGTCGGTCAGAAAGTGTGCTTATAAAAGAAACATTATCTTCTGAATCTCCTTCAGATTTTACTCTGTTCTGTTCATTTTCGCTAAGATAAATTTTCCCCTGGCAAACTGTAGAAATAGCATCAAGAACTTTTGATTCGGCTTCAGCTTTCATAATATAGCCTTTTGCACCGGCCTTTATTGCACGTTCTGCATAAAATCTTTCATCGTGCATTGAAAGTATTAAAACTTTAATTTTTGAATTAATGTATAGAATTTCTTTTAAAACTTCTAAACCATCTTCTTTACCTAAATTTAAATCGAGGATTATTAGATCGGGAGATTTTTTAGAAAGATATTCAAGGGCTTCTGTTCTATCCTTTGCCATTCCTACAACTTTGTAGATATTTTCAGTTTCAATAAGTTGTGCAAGTCCTCTACTGAATAACGGATGATCATCAATAATAAATACTGAAATACTCATAATAATCCTCTTGCAATTATTTTACCATATTTTTTTAAATTATAGTATAATAACAATAGGAATTCGTAAATATTTATGAAAATTGGTGTTGTATTAATAAATCTTGAAGAAGAGTATCAGCTTTCGGTTTTTAACGGAATAAAAAATAAGGCAAAAAAAGAAGATGTTGAAGTTGTTTGTCTGATGATAGAAAATGAACCTTTTATTCCGGGCGGACTTATTCAAAAATTTCCCGAAAGTTCAAATTTTAATCTTGATGGAATTATTTTATTAACCTCTGCACTTTCTGATAACAGTCTTATTCATTCTAAATCTGATATAAAAAAAATCTGGGGAAAAATTCCTGTTGTTTCTGCCGGTCAGAATGTTATGGGAGTTCCGTCTATATATGTTCAGACTGATGATTCTATGAAACAGCTGGTAGAGCATCTTGTGCTTAAACATAATTATAGGAATTTTTTATTTATTGGTGGTGGAAAAAAACAGCACGATGCTATTCTGCGGGAAAAAATTTTTGTACAGACTATGGAAGCGTATAAGCCCTGGTTTCCGGATTTATCCTATATAATCAGAAATGGTTCGTTTACAGAAGATTCATCTTTTAAAGTAATGGAAAAATTAAATTCAGAAAAAAATATAAATCTGGATGCCGTTGTATGCGCAAATGATAATATGGCAATTGGTGTTTATAAATTCTTTAAGATGAAGTCAAAGAATTCTCAGATAAAAGAATGTGCTGTTACAGGTTTTGATGATATTCCACAAGCGCAATATGAAATTCCTGCCCTAACTACCGTTCGTCAGCCATTATCGGAAATGGGTGAGCAGGCAATGGATCTTATTATAAAAGTGATTAATAAAGAAAAGAATATTTTGGCATACAATAATTATATTGAATCTACTATTGTATTTAGAGAGTCCTGCGGTTGCAGAAAAGAAACTCAATCAAAAGATTTTTCTGAGATGGAAGCAAAGCTTCGAGAAATGAAAAATACTTATATTAATGTAGAAAATTATTTGCGACTGACAAGCCAGATAGGTCAAAAGTTAAATCAAACTCAAGACATAATTGAGATGAATAAAGTTTTAAGGCTTAATCTTGGTGAACTTGGAATAAAGAATTTTAATATACTTCGTTTTACCAGAGATTATTTTGTTAAGCCAGTTTTTGTTCTTAGAGATGGAGAAGAAGAGGAAAAGTTTTATAAAGAATCTGAATTAAGTATAAATGATTTTTATAATAAATTTATCTCCTGTTCAGATAATAAAGTTCCAGTCCTGCTTATAAAACAACTTTATGATGGAGCTTTATCTACCGGCTGTATTATTTTTGAAGCAGATCAGGATGTGCTTCGTTATTTAAATTCTATTTCGCTTGCAATTACTCAATGTCTTATTCGAATAAATGTAATGGAAGAAAGAAGAAAGCGTTCAGAATATCTGGAACAGGAAGTAGAAAAAAGAACCTCTGAGCTTGTAGAAGCCAATGAAAAGAGATTAAAGGTAGAAGCTGATGTATTAAGAATTTCTGAGCTTGAACGCCAGCGCTTCAGTAATGATTTACATGATGATATTTGTCAGCGATTGGCAGGAATATCTATGCTTTGCAGAAGTTATTCTACGGGAAAAACTCCGCAAAAACAGGAGCTTTCTGAGCTTGCAAAGCTTATAAGCGAAACTTTGCAATGTACGCGCCAGTATGCGCATAATTCTTATCCTGTTGAACTGGAAAGCCTTGGATTAAAAAGAAGCCTTTCTAACTTGTGCAGTTCGTTTGAAGTTCAGTCCGGGCTTTCATTTAATTATGAATGGGATATAAAAAATGATGTAGAAGAGCAGCTGAATAAAGTTCAGAAATTAAATGTTTTTAGAATTGTTCAGGAGGCACTTCATAATTGTGTAAAACATTCAGAAGCAACAAAAGTAATTGTGCGATCAAGAATGGATAATAATTATCTTTATTTTTCAGTAATTGATAATGGAAAAGGTTTTAATTCTCATAACGATGAGTTAAGAGAAGGTATTGGAATGAATTCTATGCAGTACCGGGCTAATCAGATAGGCGCGGTATTTTCTATTAAAAATAATGAGGATAAAGGCTGTTGTGTTGAAGTAAAATTACCATTTACAGTAAAATAGCATGAAATGGAAAACGAATTGAAAGAAAATAAAAAAAATAATTATTTTTTAGAGCTCCTGAAACTATATCTGGTTTTTGCAAAAATCGGAAGCTTTACAATAGGCGGTGGTCTTGCCATGATGCCTATGATTCAAAAGGAACTGATAGAAAAAAGAAAATGGATGACAGATGATGAGCTCCTTGATTATTATGCTGTAGGGCAAAGTACACCGGGAATTGTTGCTGTTAATGTTTCTACTTTTGTTGGATATAAACAGTTTGGAATTCCAGGTGGATTTATTGCAACACTCGGAATGGTTACTCCTTCAATTGTAATAATTATGATAATTGCAACTTTTATAAATTCAATTCAGGATTATCCATATGTCCAGAAGGCTTTAAGAGGAATAAATGTAGCTGTTGCAGCTCTTCTTACCAAGGTTGTAGTTACTTTTGTAAAAAAAACAGTAAAAAGTGTTATAGCTGCTGTTGGAATGATGCTTGCCTTTGGACTTGTTTTTTTTCTTAAGCTACCTTCGTTTTTGGTAATTCTTTTTGCAATAGCACTTGGAATTACAATTGCTTTTATTAACTCAAAAAAACTTTCTAAAACTGCAGCTGGTGAACAATGCAAACAGAATTTATCTGAGCTTAATGAGGAAAATAAAAATGACTCTGTTTGAACTGTTTTGTACTTTTTTTTATATAGGTCTTTTTACTATAGGTGGTGGAGTAGTAGCATTAACTTTAATGCAGCAGACAATCGTTGCGCAAGGTTTAATAAGTAGCGAACAGTTTTATAATATGATTGCCGTTTCTGAAAGTACTCCTGGACCACTTGGTACAAATATGGCTACTTATATTGGTTATAATCTTTATGGAATTCCCGGTGGAATTGTTGCCACAATGGGCGAAGTTCTTCCTTCAATAATAATTATAATTATAGTTGCACACTTTTTAACAAAGTTTAATCAGAACATTTATGTAAAGGGCGCTTTTTCTGTTCTGCGGCCATTAACTACCGGCTTGATTATGGTTCCTGTAGTTCAGATATTTGTTCATTCGTTATTAAATCTTCCATCCGATTATTCAGTTTTACTTTCATTGGCTGGCTGGAAAGGTTTATTCGACTGGATTAGTCTTGCCTTTTATGCTGTATGTACATTTTGTCTTTTAAAAATAAAACTGCACCCGATTTTAGTTATAGTAATGGGTGCAGTTTTTGGAATTATATTTCTTTAACAGAAAATTTATTTTTTAGAAATTTCTGTAATGCTTGTTACAAGTCCGGCAAGATTCTGAATGTCAGATGGAATTATAATTTTTGTAGCCTGACCATTGCTTGCAGCTTCAAAAGCTTCAAGGCTTCTCAGTTTCAAAACCTTGTCATCCATTCCGGCATCTTTAAGCATTTTTAATCCCTGTGCTTTAGCTTCCTGAACTTCTCTGATTGCCTGAGCTTCTCCTAAAGCCTTTTGAATTGCGGCCTCCTTTTGAGCTTCGGCATCAAGAATTGCAGCCTGCTTTTTACCTTCAGCCACAAGAATCTGACTCTGCTTTTCTCCTTCGGCAATAAGAATTTTTTCTCGCCTCTCACGTTCAGCACGCATCTGTTTTTCCATAGCTTCACGGATAGCTTTTGGAGGTTCAATATTTTTTACTTCAACACGATTAACTTTTATTCCCCATGGGTCAGTTGCTTCGTCAAGAATACTGCGCATTTTTGTGTTGATAACGTCTCGGCTTGTAAGAGTATCATCAAGTTCAAGCTCTCCAATTATATTACGCAATGTCGTTGCTGAAAGATTTTCCAAAGCGTTAATTGGTTTTTCAACACCGTAAGAGTAAAGCTTTGGATCTGTAATCTGAAAATAAACTACGGTATCAATCATCATTGTAACGTTATCTTTTGTAATAACCGGCTGAGGAGGAAAATCAAAAACTTTTTCCTTTAAAGACATTTTATTAGAAATGCGGTCTATAAATGGAAATTTTACATGCAGACCAACCTGCCATGTAGCATGATATCCTCCAAGACGTTCAATAACGTAAGCATGAGATTGAGGAACAATTCTGATATTTGTAACGATCAAAATAGCAAAAACAACCAAAAGCCCAATAATAATATAAGTCATATTACCTCCTAAAACCCCGCGTTAGCGGTCGCGCATGGAAGCGCGATATAAGCAGCTTTTTGCCACAGGCAAAAACTGCAAAATGAAAAAAGTACAGGGAAGTACTTTTTTCATTCAACCTCCTAAAACCCCGCGTTAGTGATTATTATTCATTTTTTTGTTTTATTATTAATGTATTTCCTTCTACAGCTTTAACAATGCAGACTGTATTTTTGGGAATATCTTCCTCGTTTTCACTTTTTGCAGACCAGATTACTGCGTTTTCTGCTTTTACTTCGCCTTTCTGGAATCTGGAAATTCCTTTTGTAACCAGAACTTCCTGTCCGACCATCGTATTAATGTTTGTCCGGTTTCTTCCAATTTTTAATTTCTTTATTGCAAAAGGTCTCGTAAATACAATAAGTGCAACTGTGAGCAAGGCAAAAATCAAAAGCTGCCACTTAAAGGCCAGATTAGTTTTAGCAATAAAAATTAATGGAATAGCGGCAATTGCAGACCAGATTGTCGTAAGAGAAAGTGTAAAAGCTTCTATTATTATGCAGACAATCAGTATTGCAAACCAGAACCATGGACCTAAATTTGATAAAAATTCTAACATAAAAAAAGAATAACATGAATAAATTATTACGTAAAGTTTTGATAATGCGAAAAATGAATTTTTCTGGTAAAAAAATTACTGGACTTATAAGCTTTTATGTTATTATATTTAAAGTACAGGGAGTTATAAAATCAGAGTTTTTTTAAGAGGATAGATATGGCAGAGTGTACCAGTGGAAATTGCAGTTCTTGCGATCAGAATTGTGAAAAAAGAGATTTAAAGGCAAATCTTAATCCTAAAAGCAGTGTAAGAAAAGTTATTGGAATTGTAAGTGGAAAGGGTGGTGTAGGAAAATCTCTTGTAACAAGTTTGCTTGCAAGTCAGGTAAATAAAGATGGTTTTCATACAGCAATTCTTGATGCAGATATTACAGGTCCATCTATTCCGGAAAGTTTTGGAGTTGGTGAGCATCGTGCACAGGCTGTAGAAGGTGAAGATTTACTTAATCCTATTGTTACAGATTCTGGCATTCAGCTTATGTCCATGAATTTCCTTTTACAAAATGAGACAGATCCTGTTATATGGCGCGGTCCGGTAATTGCAGGAGCCGTAAAACAGTTCTGGACAGATGTTGTCTGGAATGATGTTGATTTTATGTTTGTAGATATGCCTCCGGGAACCGGCGATGTTCCTCTTACAGTTTTCCAGTCACTTCCTGTAGATGGAATTATTGTTGTTTCTTCTCCTCAGCAGCTGGTACGTGTTATAGTTGAAAAAGCCGTAAATATGGCAAATATGATGAACATTCCAATTCTTGGAATTGTAGAAAATATGAGTTATGTAAAATGTCCTGATTGTGGAAAAGAAATAACTGTATTTGGAAAAAGCAACATAGATAAAATTGCAGAATCTTTTAATATTCCTGTTCTTGCAAGACTTCCTATGGAAGAAGGTGTAAGTCGCCTTGTAGATGAAGGTGATGTTGAATCAGTTGATATGGAAGAAATAAAAAGTGCTGCAAAAGTTGTAGAAAGCTTAATGAAAAAAAAGGCTTAATACTGTATAATAAAAGATATGGAAAACACAGGAATTAGTGAAGAACTTGTTCAAGATACAATAAAAGAACTCTGTTCGCTGCTTGTTGAATCAGGCGACGAACAGTTTATTTATGATTTTTTAATATGTCTGTTAACTCCGCCTGAATTAAAATCTATTGCAAGCCGATGGCTTCTTGTAAAGGATGTTGAAGCTGGAATTACACAGCGCGAAATTGCCAAAAAATATGGGATGTCTCTTTGCAAGATAACACGTGGTTCAAAAGAACTGCAAAAGCCGGACAGTGCTTTTAGAAAAATGCTTGAAATATTAAAAAATAAGTAAATTCATATTTTAATTTCTCCGATAAATAGCTTATAGAAATGGTGCTTTTAGACTGCTGCTTTAAAAGTGTATGAGGGGAAACTATGAATAAGAATATTATTTTTGCTGTTATACCGGCAATATGTCTTCTTTCTGGATGTGCTTCATCATCTACTAAAACTCAATCTCAATCAAAAAAGCTTACGCCTCAGGAAATGATAAAAAATAATATGATTGAAGAGGCTAAGGAGGAATTTTCTATATCATCAGATATTAATTCAACTGATGACGAAGGAAATACAGTTCTTCATTTAGCAGCAAAAATTAACGATCCTGATCTTGTAACTTATTTTATGCTAAAAGGTGCAGACCCGGATTTAAAAAATTATGAAAGCGATACTCCTCTTCATGTAGCTATAAAAAATAATTGTCTTGAAGCAGCCCGTGCAATTACTGCAATGAATACAAATACTTTATTTGCACGAGATGCTGATGGTATTACAGCCATAGATCTTGGACTTAGAACTGATGATGTTTATTATGATATTTTCATTACGACAAAGGCAGGAGAAGTCCGCGATACAGAAGGTCAGACAATTGTTCATTATTTTGTAAAAACTAAAAATCTTCGTGCAATTCAGCAATGTATTAAAAAGAATATTCCAATATCTGTAAAAGATGATTATGGAAAAACTCCGCTTGATGCTGCTTTTGAAGATATGGATGATATTAAGTCAGTAGAAATTGCTGCAGAATTAATTATGGGAGGTGCCGATGATGTTACTTCTGAATTTTCGTATTTCCAGAATGCAATTTCTGTAAGAAATGTTAATACCCGTTTTGATGATGGGCAGACACCATTGCATCTTGCTGCAATTTCGAATCATTTAGCAATTACTGAATATCTTTTGCAGAATTCTGCAGATACAAAGGTTCAGGACAGTTCCGGAGCTACACCTTTGCATGAAGCTGTTCGTTACGGAAATCTTGAAATTGCAAAACTTCTTCTTAATTCTGGTGCAAATATAAATGCCCGGGATAATATTGGAAAAACTCCTGTAATGCTTATCTTTCCGCAGGATAAAATGCTTGAAATTTACAGTTTGCTTGTAAGCTATAAAGCAGATTTACTTCAAAAAGATATGTATGGAGATACTGTGCTTCATACAGCGGCAATGCTTTCTGTTCCAGGAGAAACATTATCTCTTCTTGTAAGAAATGGTGCAGATGTAAATGCCAGAAATAAAGAGGGTGTAACCCCGCTTGAAATATCTATAAAAAAGAATGATGTTTTGAATACAAAATTCTTTACAAGTAATGGAGCAAATATTCATACTCAGGATACCTATGGAGATTCTCCTTTAACGCTTGCACTTAACGGTTCAACAGAAATTCTTGAAGCTGTAGTTAATTCTTCTAATGCACTTTCGCAGGATTCAGAAGGGAATACTCCTCTTCATATTGCTTTATTAAATGATGCTACACTTGCTAAGGTTCAGTATATAATCAGTTTAACAAGCGATGTAGATATCAGAAACCGCGACGGAAACTCTCCGTTATTCATTGCTGTTTTGAAAAATCGTCAGAAGGTTGGAGAGATTTTATTAGCAAAAGGTGCAGATATTTTTGCAACTAATAAAAATAATAATTCACCGCTCAGACTGGCACTCCGTTATGGAGGAAGTGTTCAGGACTGGCTTATAACTTCCAAAACAATTACAGAAAAAGATGGAAGTGGAAATTCTGTTTTACATTATGCTGCTGAATGGGAATATGATCATGCTGTGACATTTCTTTTATCCAAGGGTGCTGATGTTTCGGTAAGAAATGCAAATGGTGAAACTCCATTATTCAGTGCTGCAAAAACAAATAATCCTCAGATTATTCAGCTTCTTATAGATGGTGGCGCAGATGTTCATGCCCGAGATAATTTGGGAAGCACACCAATGCATGTTGCTGTAAGATGGGAGGCTCCGCTTTCTGTTGAAGCTTTAATTAAAAACGGAGGAAATGTAAATGTTCAGAATAGCGCAGGAAAATCTCCTCTGGCAGAAACTGTCGTTGCAAGCAAATATGATCTTGCTAAAGAGCTTTTAAAACTTGGAGCAGATCCGAACAGTTCAGATACAAATGGCGTTACTGTAATAATGGATGCAATTCGTGGAAACGATTATAACACTGTAAAGCTATTACTTGATTATGGAGCAAATCCTAATATTCAGGAAATAAATGGAAGAAACGCATATCATGAAGCTGCCTTTATGGGAAATAAAGATGTAATCAGACTTTTGTATAAGGCTGGAGGAAATCCTCTTGCACGTGATAAGCAGGGACTTACTCCTTTTGCAATTGTACTTGATCGCGATATTGATACAATTATGGAAGTTCTTGGCGATTCCTATAATATTACAGACAGCGATGGAAATACACCAATTCATCTTGTTGTAAAAGCTAAAGGAAAAACTGAACTTTTACGTCTTTTAATAGAAGAAGGTTATCCGCTGGATACAAGAAATTCCGATGGTTATACTGCATTGAATTATGCAATAGAAATGGATGATGTAAAAACTGCACAGGTCCTTTTAGAAAATGGAGCTAATCCATTCCAGATGATAGATAAAAAAGGAAGAAATGGAATTTCGATTGCGCTTGAACACAATAATATGCAGATGATTTCTAATATTGTAAAATATGCTGGAAAACTTACAGATGTCCAGGGAAATTCAATTTTGCATTATGCTGCAAAAACCTGTTCTGCAGATACTGTAAAACAGCTTATAGCTTATGGAATTGATAAGTCTATAAAGAATGTAGCTGGAGATACTGCATATACAATTGCTGTTCGCTGGAAAAAGAATGATGTTGCTGAATTACTGAAATAACATTCTTTCAGAAAAATTTTTGAGAAAATACATTCACTAAATATTTATTATCCTCTATAGGTGATACCCTCTAAAAACCTAATTGAAGTTTTTAGGGGTTTTTAGTATAATCGCAAGCATTAAAATTGGGGCGAAAGTTTTCGATTTTTTTAATCTTGTCCGGTTTATTCCGGTATATAAAGGAAGTTTTTTATGACTGAGGGAATGACAATTACCGATATGTTAGGGCAGAGTGGTCTTTTAACTTTGCTTGGTATGTGTGTCGTTTTTAGTTTCATCATCATTTTAATTTGTTGTATGAAACTTTTACAAACTGTTGTACATGCTTTTAAGTTAGATAAGGAATCTCAAGAGGCTTCTAAATCTTCTGCGGTTTCTTCGCCAGCTTCAAACAGTTCAACTGATAATGGGGCTGTAGTTGCAGCCATCGCAGCTGCCGTACATGACAAGGCATTAAAATCGTAAATATAGAGGTATAGATAAATGGCTAAAGTAGGAATTACAGAACTTGCAATTCGTGATGCTCATCAGAGTCTTCACGCAACACGTATGACAACAGCAGATATGCTGCCAATCTGTGACAAACTTGATAAAGTTGGTTACAAATATATTGAAGGATGGGGTGGAGCAACTTATGACTCTTGTATCCGCTTCCTGAACGAAGATCCTTGGGACCGCCTCCGTAAGCTCCATGCAGCTCTTCCAAACAACAAAATCATGATGCTGCTTCGTGCTCAGAACCTTCTTGGTTACAAGCACTATGCTGATGATGTGGTAGAAAAGTTCGTTGCAACTGCCGCAAAGAACGGTATCGGATGTTTCCGTATTTTCGATGCTTGTAACGACCCTCGTAACATGGAATGTGCTACAAAGGCAGCTAAAAAATCTGGAGTTGATGTTCAGATGGCTATTTCTTATGCCGTAACTCCATTCCATACAAACGAAAAATATGCAGAGCTTGCTAAGACTTATGCAGACTTTGGTGCAGATTCTATCTGTATTAAGGATATGTCTGGTCTTCTTAAGCCATATGAAGCTTATGACCTCGTTCAGAAAATCAAGGCAAAGGTTGATCTTCCTGTAGAAATTCACTCACACGCTACAACAGGTCTTTCTGTTGCAACACTTTTGAAATCTGCAGAAGCTGGTGCAGACTGGCTTGATACAGCAATTTCTTCTATGTCTATGGGAACTAGCCACTCTCCAACAGAAACTGTAGTAGAAATGCTCAAGGGCACAGATATGGATACCGGCCTTGATACAAAGCTTCTTCTTGAGATTGCTGCTTACTTCCGCGAAGTTCGCAAGCACTACTCATCTCTTGAATCTGCTTTCCTTGGTGCTGATACACGTATTCTTCTTTCTCAGGTTCCAGGCGGAATGCTTTCTAACCTCGAATCTCAGCTTAAGCAGCAGAATGCAGGCGACAAGATGGACGCTGTACTTGCTGAACTTCCAAAGGTTCACAAGGCTGCAGGTTATGTTCCACTTGTAACTCCAACCTCTCAGATTGTTGGTACACAGGCTGTTATGAACGTTCTTATGGGACCATATAAAGTAATGACTCAGGACTTCCGTAACCTTATTACTGGTAAGTTCGGTAAACTCCCAACTGATGCAGATCCAGAGCTTGTTAAGAAGGCTCTTGAGCAGAATCATATGGATGCAGTTGTTACATGTCGTCCTGCTGACCTTATTGAACCTGAATGGGACAAGATGGTTGAAGAATCTAAGAAGGCTGGTGGTGACGGTTCTGATGAAGACGTTCTCACATACGCTATGTTCCCTAATGTTGCTCCTAAGTTCTTTGCAGAACGCTCTAAGGGACCAGTTGATGCTGCTTCTACATTCGCTAAAAAAGAGGCTCCAGCTGCTGCCGCTAAAGAAAACAAGGGCGGTTCTTACACAATCAACGTTAATGGAACAAGCTACAATGTTACAACAGGTCCTGCCGGTGACAGCATGAGCGTAAACGTAAACGGACAGGCTTACAATGTAACATTCGGTGCCGCAGGTGCCGCTCCTGTTGCAGCCGCTGCAGCTCCAGCTCCAGCTGCCGCAGTATCTGGTGGTCAGCCAGTTCCTTCACCAGTTGCCGGAACTCTTCTCCGCTATGCAGTCAGCGAAGGTGCTCAGGTAAAGAAGGGTGATACAGTAATCATCATTGAATCTATGAAGATGGAGCTTGAAGTTAAGGCTCCTGCTGACGGAAAAATCAGCTTTGTTGTACAGCCGGGCACTCAGATTGCACAGGGCCAGACTCTTGCTAATCTCGGTGGTGTACCTGTTGCTGCTGCCCCTGTTGCTCCGGCTCCACAGCCTGCTGCTGCTCCTGCTCAGCCAGCTCCAGCTCCTGCAGCCGCTGCCGGTGGAAAGCCAGTAGCAGCTCCTGTTGCCGGAACTCTTCTCCGCTATGCAGTTAGCGAAGGTGCTTCAGTTTCTCCTGATACAACAGTAATCATCATTGAATCAATGAAGATGGAATTGGAAATTAAGGCTGGTGCCGCTGGTAAGATTCACTTTATCGCAGCAACTGGCAGCCAGATTGCACAGGGCGCTACACTTGCCGAGGTACAGTAATGGAAACAGAATTGAACAGAAAAAATGATAAATTCAAGTACCTTAAGATTACAACTGTAATCTGTCTGATTGCTGTGGCACTTTCTTTTGCAGGCTGCGGGGCTTCTGATTCAGGAAGTATCGGCACATCCGGCAGCAGCTATGCTTCATCAACAATCATCAAAGGTTCTGAGAATATAAAAGCTATTTCGGTTTCTTCTTTCTTTAAGAATGTAGGAAAGAACACTGGAATCTATAAAATGATTCATAATCCTACTCCGGAAGAAATTGCGGAGGAAAAGGCTTCTAAGGAAGCAATGGAGCATGCAAAGGAAGTTCAGACCGCTCAGGCAGCCGCAGACCTTGCCGCTCACCCTGTAAAGGGCTGGCAGCGTCTTATCATGCTTGCCATCGGCTTCCTTATTGTTTACCTTGCAGTTGTAAAGGGCTTTGAACCTCTTCTTCTTATTCCAATCGGATTCGGAACTATTCTTGTAAATATTCCGGGTGCAGGAATGGGTGATGGTCCTGATGGTATGCTTCATATCATCTATAATGCCGGTGTAGGTAACGAGTTCTTCCCTATGCTTATCTTTATGGGAATTGGTGCAATGACAGACTTCGGTCCGCTTATTGCAAATCCTAAGACAGCATTGCTTGGTGGTGCCGCACAGCTTGGTGTATTTGCTACACTCTTTGGTGTTGCCGCAATGAACTTTATTCCTGGAATCGACTACAACATGAAGCAGGCTTGTGCTATTGCTATTATCGGTGGTGCTGATGGTCCTACTTCTATTTATGTTTCTGGTAAACTTGCTCCAGAAATGATGGCCGTTATTGCCGTTGCCGCTTATTCTTACATGGCACTGGTTCCAATGATTCAGCCACCAATTATGAAACTCCTTACTTCTAAGAAAGAACGCCAGATTAAGATGAGTCAGCTTCGTCCAGTTTCTAAGACAGAAAAGACTCTCTTCCCGCTGCTTCTGCTTGTTGTAACAATTCTTCTTCTGCCTCCTGCAGCTCCGCTTATCGGTATGCTTGCATTCGGTAACTTTATTAAGGAAGTTGGAATTGTACAGCGTCTTTCTAAGACAGTAGAAAATGAAATGATGAACATTGTTTCTATTCTTCTTTCTCTTGGAGTAGGTTCTCAGATGACACCAGAAAAGATTATGCATGCCAACTCTCTTGGTATCATTGTTCTTGGTCTTCTTGCTTTTGCAGTTGCTACCGCTGGTGGTCTTATCATGGCTAAGATTATGAACCTCTTCCTTAAAGAGAAGATTAATCCTCTTATCGGTTCGGCTGGTGTATCAGCAGTTCCAATGGCAGCCCGCGTTGCAAACAAGGTTGGTATGGCCGAAGATCCTACAAACTTCCTTTTGATGCACGCTATGGGGCCAAACGTAGCAGGTGTAATCGGTACAGCTATTGCGGCTGGTGTGTTTATTAGTACTTACGGAATGTAATAAACTAAGTTTTGCGAATGCTAAACGGATTAGGCTATGAAGCCCCTGTTTGCAGCCCACCGCAGCAAAGCGAGGAGGGTGAGCGTTAGCGAAATGGCTCGATAAATCTCGCCCCACCCGTTTTTCGATGTTCCTAAACGACAGTCGCGATGGACTGTCGTTTTTAACGGAACTTCGATCAAGGGGAAACAGCCGACGGCACAAAGTGCCGGAACCTCCATATAAATAATTTGAAACAGACTTCAAACAGGAAGTTTGTTTTTTTTTTTGAAAAAATATGATTTTACTTGACATAATATTATACAATGTATAATATATAAATATAAACAATATTAGATAAACTATGTGAATATTTATTTATTCATGTATCAAACTTAATTTTCAGGAGTTGCAATGGTTTTTACTGCAGGTGCTGCGTTATTAGATGCTATTGTTCTTTCTGTTGCAAGTAAGGAAGGAACCTATGGTTATAAAATTACGCAGGAAGTCAGGGAAGTAATGGATGTCTCAGAAAGTACCTTGTATCCGGTTTTAAGAAGGCTTCAGAAAGATAACTATCTTGAAACTTATGATATGGAATTTCAGGGACGTAACAGGCGTTATTATAAAATTACTGCAAATGGAATGATTCTTCTGAATAAATATAGAAGCGAATGGAATATTTTTTCAAAGGGAATCAATAAAATTCTTATGGGGGTAGAATAATGAATCGAGAGGAATATCTTGCAAAATTAAAGAATTTATTACAGTCATTAACTTTGGATGAGCAGAATGAAGCTCTTCAGTATTATTCTGATTATTTTGATGAGGCCGATGATGATCAGAAGGTTATTTCTGAACTTGGAACTCCAGAGGAGCTTGCTGAATCAATAACACAAAAGCTTGCTAATGCAGTTGCTAAAAAGAATTCTGAGAAAAATTCAAATTCTGAAACTTCAGAAGAAGATTCTGGAAATTCCTATCAATCAGATTCATTGTTTTTTTCATATAATGCCGATTCCGTAAAATCCGTTGATTTAAATTTTGGAACTTCGGAAGTAGTATTTATTCCTGGCGAAAAGTTTACAGTAGAAACCAGAGGAATAGATAAATATTCTTTCCAATGTTCTCTGGATAAGCATGGCGTTCTTGTTGTAAGAAATGTAAGAAAATTGAATCTTGATTTCTGGAATCATGACAGACGCCGAAGACTTGTTCCAAGAATTTTAATTACAATTCCAGAAAACACTTCTTTTGAAAGATTCAGACTGAGCATGGGAGCTGGAAAGGTAAATTTTAAAGGAGCTTATTTTTCATGTTTTTCATACGAGTGTGAGGTAAGTGCAGGAAGTATGAACTGTTCAGGAATTTCTGCACAAAAATCTTTACTTCGTTGCGGTATGGGAAATATTGATTTTAATGGTTCTCTTCAGGGAAAAATAAATATTGATTGTGGAATGGGCTCTGTAAAACTTAATCTTAAAGGTAATATTTCGGATTATTCTTATGATCTTAAGCTTGGACTTGGAGACTTTAAATTAAATGAAGAAAAGAAATCTGGGGTTTGCCAGGTTGTTAATGATGATCGAAAAGAAAATCACATTTCTGTAAATTGCGGCATGGGAAGCGTCGCAATTAATATTAAATAACTAATGCTCTGTATAGCGTAAATAAGGAATTCTGGAGGAATAAAATGACTAAGAGACTTTGTAAATCAACAAAAAACAAGATGCTGTTTGGTGTTTGCGGTGGAATTGCTGAATATTTTAAGTTTGATGCAACTGTTGTAAGAATTGTTTTTGCTGCAGTTGCACTTATTCCATGGTTCAGGGGAATTGGTTTTCTTGCATATATTATATGTGCAATTGTTATGCCAAAACCTGATTTTTCTGATGAACATAGCGATGAAGATATTGAAAATATGAAGAGTGCAAATATGGACAATGAAGATACTTCAGATAGTTCAGCAAATTCCAAGTCTTCTGAAGAAAAAAAGAATAAATCTGAGGGAAGGTCTGATAAAGACTTTAACAGTTATTTTTAAAATTAAATTTAAGTAAATATTTAGTTAAAAAATGTTAAAATTAATAAAAATTTTTATTGCATACTGGTGAATTTATGATAAAATAAATTCACTATGGCAAAAATAAAAATCAATAAAACTTTGCGGACTATTATAATTGCTTTAGCAGCAATTATAATAGTATTTGCAATTACAAGTTTACTTCCTGATAAGACTTTTAAAGAAAAGTATGAAGGATTTGATTTATCAACAAATGTCGGTGCAGCATCTTATAATAAAACCTACGAAGAATATCTTCAGGAGCACAAAAATGCTGATATTCCAGATGCAAGGGTTGATATAGATGTTCTGGATTATGATGTAGCAAAGTCTTCTGGTGTTTCTCTTAAAGCTGATTATTACGGAAAAGATATTGCTTTAACAGACGATAATTCTTCTGTTTCCTGGAATTTTAATGTTGAGCAGGAAGGCTTTTATAATATAGAAATTGATTATATCTGTATTCCGTCTAGAAATGTAAATATGGAGAGGATTCTGTATATTAATGGGGAAGTCCCTTTTAGTGGTGCAGAATCTCTTTCATTTTTTAGAATGTGGAAAGACGGTGGTCCTATAAAAGAAGATAATCGTGGAAACAGCATTCGTCCAACCCAGATTGAATATTTTGATTACCAGTGTGTGCGTTTTAAAAACGATATGGGATATGATGTTGATCCTTATAAATTCTATTTTGAAAAGGGCGAGAATTCAATCACTCTGGAATCTACAAATGAACCAATGGGAATTGCAGGAATTTCTCTTGTTCCTGTAAAAAAATACGATACATACGAACAGTATCTTGCCAGACAAAAAAATAAGCCTGAAGATGATAAGGGCACAGGTGTGTGTGAAATAGTTCAGGGAGAAAATTCCAAAGTCCGCTCTGATCCTTCTTTGTTTGCACGTTACGACCGTGCTTCTGCTACAACAGTTCCTCATTCAGTTTCTAAGACTGTTTTAAATTATTCAGGCGGTGAGTCATGGAGAAGTCCTGGCCAGTGGATTGAATGGGATGTTGAAGTTCCGGAAGACGGCTGGTATACACTTTCTATAAAAGCACGACAGCTTTATCAGCGTGGATATGTTGCATATCGTTCTGTTTATATAGACGGGGAAATTCCTATTGAAGAATTAAAGTCTGTCGGTTTTTCTTATAGTTCAGACTGGAATTTACGAACCTTGTCTGATGAAAAAAACGTGCCATATAAATTTTATTTAACAAAAGGAACTCATTCTGTAAGGCTTGAAGTAACTCTTGGAGAACTTGGTTCAATTGTAAATTCCTTGCAGGATAGTATTTACCGTCTTAATGTAATTTATCGTACTATTCTTGTGCTTACAGGCTTTAATCCAGATCAGTATCGTGATTATGGAATAGATAAAGTTTATCCAAAAGAAGTAGAAGCAATGCTTCAGGAAAGCCGAAGACTTTATTCTTATGTAGATGAATTTGTAAAGATTACCGGCGAAAAATCAGATAAGATTGCTCCTGCCGAAACTCTTGCTATTCAGCTTGAACAGTTCAATAAGCATCCGGATCGTATTACAAAAGGCTTTATAAACTTTAAGGATAATATTACTGGTCTTGGTTCTGCTATGCTTTCCATTTCTGAATCAAAGCTTGATGTTGATTATATTATGATTCAGAGCGCAAACGATAAAATCAGAAAAGATAAATCTAATTTCTTTAAAAATGCCGGCCACGAAATTTCTTCATTTGCAACATCCTTCTTTGTAGATTCTTCAAGCCTTGGTAATGTTTATGATAAGAATTCTGATCATCTTATAGAGGTATGGATTGTAACTGGTCGAGATCAGAGTCAGATTTTAAAGAATATGGTTGATGACAGCTTTACTCCGGAGACGGGTATTAACGTTAATGTAAAATTAATTAATATAAATTCTTTGCTCCCTGCTGTTACTGCTGGAAACGGTCCTGATGTTGTTGTTTCAGCTTATTCACGTGCACCTGTAGATTATGCATTGCGTAATGCAGTTGTAGATCTTAAGCAGTTCAGTGATTGTGATGAAGTACTGAAGAATTTTATGCCGAGTGCATATGAAAGTTACAGATACGATGGAGGTGTATTTGCACTTCCGGAACAGGAGACCTTCAATCTTTTATTCTATAGAAAAGATATTCTTGATCAGCTTGGTTTAGAGGTTCCAAAAACCTGGAATGAATTAATTGAAATTCTTCCAACGCTTCAGGGAAATAATCTTTCTGTTGGAATTCCTTATCCAACGCTCATAACTGCCGAAACAGATATTTTGAATTTATATTCGATGATTTATCAGCGTGGCGGTTCCGTTTATAATTCTTCCGGAACAAAATCTGTAATAGACAGTGAGGAAGGAATTGCTGCATTCAAGCTATATACAAGTTTTTATTCAAGCTATGGACTTCCGGTAATTTTCGATTTTGTAAGCCGTTTCAGAACCGGCGAAATGCCTTTAGGTATTCAAAATTATACTGCATATAATACACTTTCGGTTTCTGCTCCGGAAATAAGGGGACTCTGGGATTTTACATATATTCCAGGAACTTTGAGAGAAGATGGAACAATTGACCGTTCAAATATTGCAAGTACGGTCTGTACAATGATGATTAAAAAAGATCCGGGAGAAGATTCTTCTGCTGCTGCAAAAGAAAAAAATGCAAGCCGTATGAACGATGCCTGGGAATTTATGAAGTGGTGGAGTTCAACAGATACACAGGTACGTTATGGCCGCGAACAGGAAGCCTTGCTTGGTTCTTCAGGACGTTATGCGACTGCAAATGTTGAAGCTTTAAAACAGCTTTCCTGGAAAACAAAACAGATTGATATTCTTACAACATCACTGAATGAGACAATTGGTCTTCCAGAAATTCCTGGAAGTTATTATACAGCCCGATTCGTTGTAAACGGAGTAAGACATGTGTTTAACGAAAAGGATGACCCGCGCGAAACTTTAATTGATTATACAAGAAAAGTTAATGAAGAGATTACCCGTAAACGTCAGGAATTCAATCTTCCAGTTGAGGAGAACTAAAAATGAAAGAAGTATGGAAAAAATATTTTCAAAAGAAAAAACTTCAGCTAAAAGATACTGCAAGAAATGCACGTATGCATAAATTCTGTTATCTGTTTTTATTGCCATATGCAATTTTATTTATAACCTTCAATGTTTTTCCAATTATAAATTCAATTTATTACAGCTTTACGAATTTTAATATTCTGGAAAAGCCTGAATTTATTGGAGCTACAAACTATATTAATCTTTTCCTTCAGGACGAAGTTTTTCAGATTGCAGTAAAAAACACATTCCTTGTTGCAATAATAATTGGTCCGGTCGGCTATATTCTTGCTTTCATTTTTGCATGGTTTATAAATGAACTTCCAAAATGGGTAAGAACAATAGTTGTGCTTTTCTTTTATACGCCTTCAATTTCTGCGCAGGCTTATCTTGTATTCAAGCAGTTTTTCAGTGATGACCGTTATGGATGGGCAAATTCGTGGCTTATAAAAATGGGCTTTACAAATCAGCCGATTTTGTTCCTTACAGATCCAAAATATGTAATGAAGATTGTAATTCCTGTTTGTTTATGGATGTCTCTTGGTACAGGCTTCCTTTCGTTTGTTGCCGGTTTAAAGGGAATGGATAAGGCTCAATACGAAGCTGGCTATATAGACGGAATTCAAAACCGCTGGCAGGAGTTATGGTTTATTACCTTACCGAATATGAAGCCGATGCTCTTATTTGGAGCAGTAATGTCTATTACTAATGCATTTAATGTTTGTGATGTTCCTATGAATCTTGCAGGTTATCCTTCTACGGAATATTGTGCCCGAACTGTAGTAACGCACCTGTTTGACTACGGTTATACGCGATTCGAAATGGGATATGCTTCGGCAATAGCTACGGTTTTGTTCCTTGTAATGATTATCTGTAACAAGGTAATTCAGGCCCTGTTGAACCGGGTAGGACACTAATTGAGGAGGTTTACTTAAGATGAAAAAAAATAGAGTATTAGGTAAAGAAGAAAAAATTCATCATTATAAATATCGTCGAAAGCCAAACCGTTCAATTGGTGGTGATATTGGTGTTTATTTATTTTTGTTTTTAAGCTCCATTGTTATGATTTTTCCATTAGTGTTTATCATATCAAGTTCTTTAAAACCGCTTGGGGAATTATTAAGACAGCCTCCGACATTTTTTGCAAGAAACCCATCTTTACGGAACTTCTCTGATTTATTTGTAACTATGAGCCAGTCATGGGTTCCTTTTTCAAGATATGTTTTTAATACATTATTCGTAACTATTGTTGGAACAGTCGGTCATGTAATTATTGCTTCTATGGCCGCATACGTTCTTGCAAAATATAAATTTCCCGGTGGAACCGCATTCTTTAAACTTGCAGTAGTTGCATTAATGTTTACAGGTTACGTAACGGGAATTCCAAACTATATGATTATGTGCCGCCTCCATATGGTAGATACTTACTGGTCTCTTATACTTCCAGCAATCGGAGGTTCTCTGGGGCTTTTCCTTATGAAGCAATTTATGGATGGTTTTCCAATGTCTTTGATTGAAGCTGCAAAAATAGATGGAGCCCGCGAGTTCAGTATTTTCTGGAATCTTGTAATGCCAAATGTTAAACCAGCCTGGCTTACAATTTCTATTTTTTCTATTACAGCTTTATGGAATAATCCTCAGACAACCTACATTTATACAGAAAGTAAAAAAATGCTTAGATATGCGTTAGATCAGATTCAGCTGGGTGGAATTGCACGAACAGGTCAGGCACAGGCCGTTCTTGTAATTTCTATGTCTGTTCCAATTATTTTCTTTATCTGCTCACAAAGTCAGATTCTGGAAACAATGGCAACTTCAGGCTTAAAGGATTAATGATATGAAGAAAATAAAACTGATTTTTTTGAGTATAATATTTGCCCTTATTCCTTTTTATATGGCTGCAGTCGGTGATACATACATTTATGATATCTGGGGAGATATTGAACATTCTCCAGATGCTTATAGAGTAACAAATGTATTTTATGCTAAAGATTTTGGTCTGGAGAAAAATTTTGTTTCACCAAGCTCTTTATTTTGTAAAGGTAATCTTTTATATCTGGTAGATAGCGGAAATAACAGAATTATTGAGTTTACTTACAGAGAAGATAAGACTCTGGAATTTAACAGAATAATAGAAAGCTTTAATGCGCCGGAAGGAATTGTAAATACTTTTGCTTCTCCAACTGATATTTATGTAAATAAAGACGGTTCATTTTTTATTGCGGATACAAATAATGGACGTGTTGTAAAACTGGATTCAGAGTTAAATTACTTATTTTCTTTTGTTGAACCAGATGATGCAAATTACGAAAAAGGAAAGAATTTTTTGCCAGAAAAAGTAATTGCCGATTCAAAAGGCAGAGCATATATTCTTGCAAAAAATGTTAACAAGGGTTTCTTAAAATATGAAAGTGACGGAACTTTTACAGGATTTTATGGTGCCAGCGAGGTAACTTATAACTGGACTGATTATATCTGGAAAAGGCTTTCAACAAGAGCTCAAAGAGAACAGATGGAATCTTTTGTTCCAACTGAATACACAAATGCATATTTAGATAACGAAGGTTTTATTTTTGCCGTTATAAAGAACTTTAAACCCGAAGAACTTATGGATGATATGGCAAAACCAATCCGAAGACTGAATGCTCTGGGAGGAGATATTCTTATTAAAAACTGGGATCTGCCTATTGGAGATTTACAGTGGGGTGGTACAGCAGGACTGGATACTCCTTCGCATTTTAATGATATTACTGTCCTGAATAATGAAGTTTACATTGCACTTGATGAAACGCGGGGAAGACTTTTTGCATATGATAATCAGGGAGAACTCTTATTCGCTTTTGGTAATTCCGGAAATATAGACGGATATTTTAGATTACCAGTATCTCTGGAGCACTATAATAGAGATTTATTTGTTCTTGATCAGGCAGCCTGCACAATAACTTTATTTTCTTCTACACAGTTTGGAGATTATGTATATAACGCCATAGAGTACTATTCAGAAGGGAAATATGATTTATCTGCTGCTGAATGGGAAAAGGTAATGAAGTTAAACGGAAACTATGATCTTGCATATGGTGGAATAGGAAAAGCTAAACTTCGTCAGAATGAATATAAGGAAGCAATGAAATATTTTAAAGTAAAATGCTACAGAAAAAAATATTCCAAGGCTTTGATGTATTACAGAAAAGAATGGATAGAAGCAAATCTCGGATGGCTGCTTTTAATTCTTTGTGTCCTGATTTTTGTTCCTTTTATCATAAAGGGAATAAAAGCATTTAGAAAGGAGCTTGCGTCATTATGAATTATTTTATGATAAAATTTAATAAATTACGTCAGAAAGAAACTTATGTTCATTTCCTGCAGACTTTAAAATATTCTCTTTATGTTATCAGTCATCCTGCAGATGGTTTCTGGGATTTAATTCATGCAAAAAGAGGTTCATATTCTGCAGCAAATTTTATTGTGCTTATGACACTCCTTACACATGTCTGGAAACTTCGTTTTACAAGTTTTGTGTTCTTAAAAGTAAACTGGGAGCGGATTAATATTTTTATGGAAATACTTACAATCCTTCTTCCTTTACTTGTATTTGTAATTTGTAACTGGGGAGTCACTACCTTATTTGATGGAAAAGGACATTTGGGTGATGTATACATGGGCACCGCCTATGCATTAACTCCTTATGTATTAATTCAAATTCCATTAATTATTGTAAGTAATTTTGTTACCAGAGAAGAAGGAACTTTTTATTACGTATTCAGTAATCTTTCTTTTATATGGAGTGCAGTTCTGATATTCATGGCGATGATGATGATTCACGCCTATAGTTTTGGAAAAACGCTTTTATTTACGGTGTTCACAATTTTTGGAATGCTCGTATTCTTTTTTATTATGCTTTTATTCTTTAGTCTTATTTCTCAGGGAATAGCATATTTTATTTCTCTCGGAAGAGAAGTTATTTTCAGGTTAAATTGACGGGAGAGAAAAAATGAAAACAAAAGAAAAGAAAAATAAAAAAATGCCTGAATGGTATATCGGCAGGCCAAAACCAATGAAGAAAAAGTTTATAGAGTTTCATAAGCCGACAAAGAGTTTTTATATAGGTCTTGGATTTTTTCTGGCGGCAGCTGGTTTTATTACATATATAATATTCCGTCTGCTGGCAGTAAGTACTTATCATCAGCCGAATTTTGAATATTATGAATTTGATTCAAAGCTTGCAGGAAAAAATCTTGTTCTTGAATCAGAAGCCTTAAAATTTGAAATGGATCCTGCTACAACTCAATTTACGCTGCTTCAGAAAAATACAGGAAAAATCTGGTATTCAAGTCCGGAAAATCTGGAAAAAGATTCTATAGCTCTTGAGCGTGAAAAGAACAATATGCGATCAAGCCTTCTTATAGAATATTCTTCAGAAAACGGAAATTCTGAAACTTATGATTTATATTCAAATAGTGTAAAAAGAAATTTCTATAATGTTGAAAAATCAGGAAATTCAATTAAGGTAAATTACACAATCGGACAAATGAACAGGGAATATATTTTTCCTCCAGTAATGTATCTTTCAGATTTTGAAAAGTGGTCTGAAAATATGTCTAATACAGACATAAGTTATATTAATCGTGCATACCATCGTTACAGTCTTTCTACTGCAAATGCAACAGATAATATAAACGCGTTACTAAAAAAATATCCAAAGCTTAAAGACGAAGATTTGTTCCTTATTTTTGAAAACGTTCAGAACTTCATGAAGGAAAAACTCGAGAAAATATTTGCCGATGCAGGTTTTACCTATGAGGATTATCTTGAGAGTAAAGAATTATATCTGGAATCAAATGAAAAAGAAGTTCCTGCTTTCAATCTGACTGTTGTTTATACTCTTGAAAAAAATAATCTGATAGTAGAAGTTCCTTTTGATGAAATTTCTTATCGCCAGAAATTCCCGATTACAAAGGTTTCTTTACTTCCTTATTTTGGAGCAGGAAGTAAAGATGATTCCGGATACATGATGGTTCCGGAAGGCGGAGGCGCGGTAATTAATTTTAATAATGGAAAAACAAAACAGAACGGTTATTATGCAGATGTTTACGGCTGGGATTATGCTCTGGATAGAAAAACTGTTATAACAGAAACAAAAGTTTCATTCCCGGTTTTTGGCGTTTCTTCAGATAATTCTTCATTTATTTCGATTATAGAAGATGGTGCTTCTTATGCAGGAATTACTGCAGAAATTGCCGGTAAGCTTGGAAGCTATAATTATGTTCGTGCTGATTACAGACTATTACATAATGAACGCTATGATATTTCTACAAGAACGACAAGTGCCCAGTATATGTTTGAAAAAAATCTTCCGGAAGGAAAAGAAATCAAACAGATTTATACTTTTATAGACAGTAATTCTTATGTAGATATGGCTAAAGTTTATCGCGATTATCTTTTTGCAGATAGACCAAAGCTTAACGAAAATCAAATTCCTCTTGCTGTAGAAATTATTGGTGCGATTGACCGTGTTCAGCAGATTGCTGGAATTCCAAAAAATCTTCCATTCAAGCTTACAAGTTATGGAGAAGCAGCAGATATTGTAAATGAAATTGAAAGTAATGGAATTTCAAATGTAAATTATAAGCTTACAGGATTTATTAATGGAGGAGTTCGCCAGAGATTATTAAATAAAGTAAAGTATATAAAGAATCTTGGCGGAAAATCTGAGTTTAATGAATTTCTAAAATCAATAGAAAATTCTTCTTCAGATTTTTATCTGGACGGTACAATGCAGTTTGCCTATCATTCAAACTGGTCCGATGGTTTTACTCATTATGGTTCTCCTGCACGTTTTGTAAGTCAGAAAATCTGTGAACTATATCAGTATTCAAAAATCTGGTATGGAAAAGATGAAGAAGAAGATACTTATTATTTGTTAAAGCCACAGCTTGCAAAAAAAGCTTCTGAAAAATTAGTAAGCTCTTCAAAAAAATCAGGATTAAATGTTTCTTATAATGATTTTGGAAATATTCTTTCTGCAGATTATAATGAAAAAAAACTTGTAAATCGTGAAGCTTCAAAGCAGTTGCAAATGGATGCCTTAGCTGGTGCTAAGCAGGAAAATCTTAAGGTAATGGTAAATACAGGAAATGATTATTCATTAAAATATGCAGACTTTATTACCAATCTGGATTTGTCTGGAAATAAATATTCTATAATTGATTATATGATTCCATTTTATCAGATAGCCTTGCATGGATATAAAAACTTTTCTGGTGGAGCAGTTAATCTCGCAGCAGAAGCAAATCAGGAAATACTAAAATCTGCTCAAAGTGGTGCGGGATTAATGTTTACATTTATGAATGCAACAGAACGCGATATTCAGGAAACCAGATTTACTCATTATTATTCGGCTAATTTTGAAGATTTTAAGGATTATTTTTATTCAACCTACAAAAAGTATAATGATGAGTTATCTAAAGTTGCATCTTCGCTTATTACAGATTTTAAGTACATAAATGAAAATGTAACTTTAACAGAATTCGAAAACGGATATTCAGTAATTGTAAATTTTGGCTACACAGATTTTATTACTGAAAATGGAATAAGAATTCCTTCTCGCGATTACAAAATTATTAAGGTGGAGGACTAGAATGAAAAAAAGACCTGTAGGGCTTACAAAGCGACGTGCATTGTACGGCTACATATTTATACTTCCTTTTATACTTGGATTTATTTTCTTTATGCTAAAACCCCTGTTCCAGTCCTTGAGCATGAGTTTTTCTACAATTTCAGTTGGTCCAAGCGGCTTTCAGTCAAGCTGGTGTGGCCTTGAAAATTATAAAAGGGCTTTTTTAATAGATCCTGAATTCAACCGCATGCTTTTTGAAAATGTTACACAGATGATTTACCGTTCTATAGCAACTATTGTATTCAGCTTTTTTGTTGCCTTGATTTTGAATCAGAAATTTAAGGGAAGGGCAATGGTTCGTTCTATTTTCTTCCTTACGGTAATTCTTTCTTCTGGTGTTCTTGTAGGACTTGAATACAACAATACAATGATGTCTCAGTTAAAAGAAACAATCGAAGCTTCTGGAAATGCAAATTCTATAACAGCTGTATTGGAAAGTATTCTTCTTTCAAATACTGGTGGAACAACAGGACCCGGCGACAAATTATTTACAATTCTTTTCCAGATTATAGATTCTATTTACGATGTTGCAATGGCTTCTGGAATTCAGATTATTATATTTCTTTCCGGCTTACAGAATATTTCTGCAAGTATGTATGAAGCTGCTGAAATGGAAGGTTGTACAGCATGGGAAAGCTTGTGGAAAATTACAGTTCCAATGGTGAGCCCTCTTATGCTTGTATGCTGGGTTTATACAGTAGTAGATTTCTTTATGCGTACAGACAGCGAAATTATGGAAAAAATAGATAATCAGCTGTCTGTTCAGTTAAACTTTGGATTTAGTTCTGCAATGGCATGGATATATTTTATAATCTGTATGGCAATTATAGGATTAAGCTCTGCATTAATTTCAAAGGTGGTTTATAATTATGACTGATAAAACTAAAGATATAAAAATGCTGAATAAAAGATCTTTTTGGGAACGCAATAGAGCTTCCGGCGGAATGCTTTTAAATCTTACTGTAAAAAAATATGCAGTTTCTATCTTCAGGGCAATTCTTTTGTTTGGAATGTGCTTTATGATTCTTCAGCCTATTTTAAATAAAATTTCTCTAAGCTTTATGGCAGAACGGGATTTGTACGATACTACTATAGTTGTAATTCCTAAACATTTTTCTACGAATAACTGGAAAATAGCTTCTTATATAATTGATTATAAGCTTTCTTTATTTAATACAATATGGGTTTCTCTTTTAGTCTCTGTTATAGAAGTTGCTATGTGTACCTTTGTAGGCTATGGTTTTTCTCGTTTTAATTTTCCGTTAAAAAGATTCTGGTTTTTCTGTGTAATTCTTTTGATTGTTATTCCACCACAGACAATTTCTACCTCATTGTATCTTCATTTCAGATATTTTAAATTTTTTGGCTTGACCTTAAATTTAAAAGGTACAATGTTACCCTATATAATGATGTGTTTTACCTGTATGGGGTTAAAAAATGGTCTTTACATCTTTATGATCAGGCAATACTTTCTGGGTTTTCCTTATGAGCTGGAAGAGGCTTGTTATGTAGACGGATGTGGACCGTTTTCTACATTTGTAAGAATTATGATTCCTGGTGCTAAGCCTATTATAACTTCCTGCTTTTTGTTTTCTTTTGTATGGCAATGGACAGATAGTTTTTATTCAAATCTTTTCTTAGGTAAAATTCAGGTTCTTGGTCGTGCAGTCGGAAGTTTAACAGATAAGCTTGCAGTTTATTTAAGTCGTTCACAGGGAAGCGGAAATGTGTCTGTTCCTCCTGCTTTATCTGGAGCAATTAACGGAACTGCGGTTCTTCTTGTCGTAATTCCATTAATAATTCTTTATCTTTTCTGCCAGAGAATGTTTGTAGAAAGTCTGACAAGTACAGGTATGAAAGAATAATTATTTTTTTTAAGTAAACTTTAACTAAATAAAAAAGCCGTAAAAGTAAAATTTACGGCTTTTTTGTTTAAAAAAGCTCAAATTTTTAAAAAAAATTTTTACAATTCAAATAAAGGGTGTTATAATTTAGTTAAGCAATTTGCTGGAGACAGCACATTAAATAAAAGAGGAGTATTTTATGAAAAAAATTGCAATTGCTGCATTGGCAGCAGCTACAGCACTTATGCTCGTTTCTTGTGGCGAGGATAAGGGAAAAAAGGCAGCCCAGAACGTTCCTGAGTATAAAGGAATTAAGGCAGAAATTGATCCTTCTACCGGAAAGGTTTACGATTTTGGTGGAATGGAAGTAACACTTTATGACTGGTGGTCAAATCCAGATGCACCGGCAAATTCTAAGTCAGAAGAAGATCAGAAAGCTTTCAGACAGTGGTTGCAGGACACATACAACTTTAAGGCTGTTCAGAAAGCACTTTCTACATGGGAAGATCATCCAAAGGATGTAGCAAATCTTGTTATGTCTGGTTCAAAAGATAATATGGTATTTATTGTAGACGGACGTTCTGCAATTTCTGGTCTTCAGAATAATTTCTGGTATGACCTTTCAAAGGTTAAAACTGTAGACTGGACAAAAGAAAAATGGAATCAGGGTGTAATTGACCGTCTTCGCAATGGAAATTCATTCTATACATTCAATACAGGTAAAACAGAACCTCGCGAAGGTGTATTCTTCAATAAGAGAATTCTTGAAGAAAATGGTTATTCTGCAGATTATCCATATGATCTTCAGAAAGAAGGCAACTGGACTTGGGAAACATTTGAAGAAATGTGTAAGAAAATTACAAGAGATACTGATAATGATGGTGCAGTTGATCAGTATGCTATGGCTTCTTTCTATCCACATTTTGGTACAGCAGCGGCATATTCAAATGGTGGAGCAAAAGTTAAGCTTATAGATGGTAAATTTACAGATACAATCGGTGATGACAATTCTATGGAAGCATGGAACTGGATGTATAAAATGTTTGCTAATTACCAGCTTCCACAGGGAGAAGCTCAGTGGGATTACTGGCTTACTTCTTTTGTAAACGGCGAAGTTGCATTTATGGTTTCTCAGGAATATTTAGCTCAGCCAGGTCAGACTCTTAGTTCTATGAAAGATGACTGGGGATATGTATGCTTCCCTCTTGGACCAAAGGGCGATGGAAAATACTTTACAGTTGGAGACTCTCCAATGTGGGTACTTCCAAATATCTATAACGACGAAACATCTTCTAAGATTATGAAGATTGTAGATTTCTATACAGATGAGGTTCCTGGATATGGCGGACCAGATGCATGGAAGACAGTTTCTTATCTCCAGGGCTTCCGCGATGAACGTGCTTTGGATGAAACTTGTGCTTTGATGATTGCTAATGCTCCAGAACGCCTTGATACAATTATTCCAGATTTCTCTCAGGAATATATGGTTAACTGGATTGCTCATGGTTGGGGAACTCCACAGGAAGTTTACGAAAGAGAGAAGGCTGAAATTCAGAGCCGTCTTGATGCTGTAAACAAATAAGTTTAATCATAAGTAAACCTAATCACTAAAATGAAAATGCTGCCGGTTATTTACCGACAGCATTTTTTTTTGTATACTTAGCATATGCAGAATCATGGAACAATGACAAAAGATAATCATGCGGCTTTATGGCATGGAAGATTTGAAGAAGGTCCCGATGCTCAGGCAGTAGAATTTGAAACTTCAATTTATGTTGATGAGCGCATGGCTTTAGATGATATAAAAGGAAGTATAGCTCATGCTACAATGCTTATGGAAAGCGGCATTATAACTAAGGAAGAAGGAAAGCAGATTGTAAACGGTCTTGAAGGTATAGAAAAAGATCTTACAGAAGGTAAGCTTTCAATTGATTATTCTGCCGAAGATATCCATTCATTTATAGAAGCAACACTTACAGACAGAATAGGTGAGGCAGGAAAAAAAGTTCATACGGGAAGAAGCAGAAACGACCAGATAGCCCTGGATGAACGCCTTTATCTTCGTCGTTTTATTCCGCAGCTTACAGATTCAATTAAAACTCTTATTTCTTCGCTTGTTAATATTGCAGAAAACAATTTAACTACATTGATTCCTGGTTTTACACATATGCAGCATGCTCAGCCGGTTACTCTCGCACATCACGTTTGTGCCTGGGCCTGGATGTTTGTCCGTGATTGTGGAAGACTTGAAGATTGTCTTAAGAGAATTGATTATTCACCAATCGGTTCATGTGCATTAGCTGGAAGTTCACTCCCATTAAACAGAGAATATGAAGCTAAACTTCTTGGCTTTTCGGGAGTAACACAAAATTCTTTAGATAGTGTTTCCGATAGAGATTATTGTATAGAAACAGCTTCGGCATTGAGCCTTATTGCTATGCATTTAAGCCGTGCCTGTGAAGAAATTGTTTTATGGTCAACATCGGAATTTGCATTTATTGAGTTGAGCGAAAAATGGTCAACAGGTAGTTCAATTATGCCACAAAAAAAGAATCCGGATTTTGCTGAGCTTATCCGCGGCAGAACTGGAAAAGTTTATGGAAATCTTTTTGCTCTGCTTACAATGATGAAGGCGCTTCCGCTTGCATACGATCGTGACATGCAGGAGGATAAAGAACCTTTGTTTGATTCCTGCGATACAGTTTTATCCTGCATAAAAGTATTTACTCAGATGGTGGCAACTGCAAAATGGAATTCAAAAAACATGGAAGCTGCCTGCAATGAAGGTTATCTGAATGCAACAGATATAGCAGATTATCTTGTAAAAAAAGGAATGCCTTTTAGAACGGCTCATGGAGTTTCTGCTCGTGCTGTTCGCCTTGCTATCGAAAAAAAATGCGAGCTTTCTGAGCTTTCAATTCAAGAATATAAAAATCTTTCAGATTTAATCGAAGAAGATATTTATTCATTTATAACACCAGAATTCTGTGTAAAAGCAAGAACAACAACTGGCGGACCTTCTCCGGAACGTGTAAAAGACCAGATAAAAGCTTTACAGGAATTCTGCAAGTAATAATTTACTTCTTGAATGTTTTATTTATTTTCTATATAATATCAGTTCACTATGTTCTAAGTGTTATGCTTGGAGATAAATTAGCCCTTTGGGCTTGGAGGATGTAATGGTCAAAATCAGACTTAAGAGATTTGGTACTAAAAAGCGTCCTTGCTACCGAGTTGTTGTTCAGGACTCTCGTGAGCCAAGAGACGGTGCTTGTATCGAAGAAATCGGAACTTTCCAGCCGATTGCTAAGGAAGATGCTCAGGTTTCTATTGATTTGGAGCGTGTAAAGTACTGGATTGGTGTTGGAGCTCAGCCTACTGACATTGTAAAGAAGTTGATGAACCGCCAGCGCGCAGCTAAAGCTAACTAAGGTTTTTGGAGCAGAAGATGGAAAAAGAATTGATTGAATACATCGCTAAATCCTTGGTAGATAATCCGTCGGCTGTAAATGTAACAGAAACTGAAGGTGAGCGCGGAATGGTATTGCAACTGAAGGTTGCTGATGGCGATATTGGTAAGGTTATCGGAAAATACGGTAGAATTGCCAAAGCTATGAGAACTGTTTTAAGTGCTTCGGCTGTGAAAGACGGTAAACGTTACAGTCTTGATATTCTGGATAACTAGATCTGGGATTTGTAATGGATACGTCACAACTTGTTGTTGGATTTATCAGAAGTTCGCATGGATTTCTTGGTGAATGTAAAGTTGAGAGTGCTTCTGGAGAGTATGAGCATTTGCTTAATCTTAAAGAAGTTACTTTGCAATATGAAGACAAAACTTTTAAAACAGAAGTGGAGTCGGTTTCTTTAGGAAACAATGTTGCTTACATTAAGTTCAAAGGAATAGATTCTTCGGAAGCTGTTGCAAAATACGGCAGGTGGAGTATTCTGGTTCCTAGAAAATACTGCAAGGCTCTTAAAAAAGATGAGTGGTATATTGAGGACTTAAAAAATTGTTCTCTTGTTTATGAAGAGAAAAACGTGCCGGCAACGTCGGTTGCGCCTAGGATAGTAGGAACAATCACAGACGTTATGGAAGGCGGAGCAGGTTACTTGTTAGAAGTTTCTCTCTCCGAGAATTGTGATAGAAAAGTTTTCGTACCTTTTAATAAAGAATTTATTGGTAAGGTTGATGTAGAAAACAAAACTGTGCAATTGATGCACCTCTGGATTCTGGAGTAATTCCATGAAATTTACTGTGCTGACCTTATTCCCAAAGATTGTTGAGGCTTTTTTTGAAAACTCAATCATGGCCAAAGCTGTTGAAAAGGGAATTATTGCTTACGATCTGGTGAACATCAGGGATTTTGCTACTGATAAACACCATAGCTGTGATGACGGAACGTATGGAGGAGGAGCCGGGCAACTTATGATGCCGGAACCTCTTGGTAATGCGCTTGAAAGTGTAAACGCTCGCAAGAAGTTTGTTATTTATGTTACTCCGAGTGGAAAAACGCTTAATCAAAAAATGGCGCAGGACTTGAGTCGCAAAGACGAACTTGTTTTTATCTGCGGTAGATACGAAGGTATAGACCAAAGAATAATTGATTCCTATGTGGATGCTGAAATTTCAATTGGAGACTATGTAATGTCTTCTGGTGAAGTAGCAGCAACTGTCGTAATCGATACTGTTTACAGATTGATTGATGGTGTGATTTCGCATGAATCTTTAGAAGAAGAAAGTTATTGCGATGGACTTTTGGAGTATCCGCAATATACTCATCCAGAAAACTGGAAGGGTATGAAGGTTCCACCGGTTTTACTTAGTGGAAATCATGAGGAAATCCGAAAGTGGCGGCTTAAAAAGCGGTTGATGAAGACTTTGGCAAACAGACCAGATTTGATTGCCACAGCAAGAATAAAAGGTCAACTTTCTGACGAAGCCGAAAAGATGATTGAGGAAATTAATGATACTGTTCTGCTGAAAACTCAGAAAAAATCAAAGAGAAAGAAGGCAGATAGTAAAGAAAAGAAGCCTGTTGCTGATTAGTGACTGGCAGGAGAATTATCATGGATTTGATTAAAACTATCGAAGAAACACAGAAGCGTCCTGGAGCTCAGGGCTTCAATGTTGGAGATACTGTAAAAGTTTACTTCAAAATTATTGAAGGTAAAACTGAACGTATTCAGGTTTATGAAGGTATTGTAATCTGCAAAAAGAATGCAGGTGCACGCCAGACATTTACAGTTCGTAAAATTTCTTACGGTGTTGGTGTAGAACGTGTATTCCCATATAACAGTCCACGTATTGTTAAGGTAGACGTTGTTCGTCCTGGTAAGGTACGCCGCTCTAAGCTTTACTACCTCCGCGATAAAGTTGGTAAGGGAGCTAAAGTTAAGACTCTTGTCGGTGGAAAAATTGCTGCCGAAATTGCTGCTCGTAACGCACGTGCAGAAGAAGCTGCTGCTGCTACAGAAGCTAAGATTAAGGAAGAGCGCGCTGAAGCTGCTGCAGAAAAGGCCGCAGAAGCAAAATAATTTAGAAGTAATTTGAAAAACTTTTGAATTTTAATAAAAACAGGGTTGAAACAACCCTGTTTTTTTTTGTAATTTATAATTGTAATGTATAATCCATCTCAAATACAAAAAATAACTCATGCCACAGTTCAAAGTTCTCAAAAAGTTTTACATGAAGGCAGCAGTGTAAATGTTAGGATTATAGCAGATAAAGGAAATGGCTCTTATGTTGGAACAGTTGCAGGAGCTAGAGTTAATATACATTCTGCAAAAAATCTTGTTGCAGGAAAAAGTTTTCCAGCAACGGTGAGTATAAAAAACGGAACAGTTTATGTAATTCCAAAAGATCAGATATTTGGAGATTCTGCTTTAGAATTAATTAATATAAAAGCAAAAACTGCTCCAATGTCTGCCGAAATTCTTGCTCAAAAATTAAATCTTCCGTTTGATGAATTAATGTCTAATATAATAAATTATTCAAAACAAATGGAATTAAAACTGGATCCTGAATTTCTTTTAAAAGTCAAAAATCTTTCTTTAAAGTTTAAAGGAAAAGAAATTTCTGCAAGTAAACTTCTGCTTCTTCTTGCGCAAAAAAAAATTGAATTATCAGATGAACAGATAATTTCTTTGCTGGAATTTCTTGATAATTATTCAGATGAAGATTTTCAGAATGAAAATTCAGGTTCAAAAGATAGCATAAACAAAATAAATTCAATTCACGGCTGCTGGTATATTGTTCCGTTTGAATTAGTCCGGATAAATGGAGCTCAATTGGACAATATAAAAAGTTCAAAAGAAGTAGATGAAGAAAAAAAACTTGCTGTCGGGATTTCAAAATTTTTTTATTCAACAGACAATCAGCTTAAAATAATAAATTTAGAATGCAAAAAAACATTGCAAAAATATTATTTTAATCTTTTATTTGAAAAAAACGTATGCAAAAAAATACAGTTTTGTATTCAAGCAGAAGAAAGTCAAAAATTATCTGATTCATACCGTTCAGAAAAATCCGGCTTTATAGAAGATAAAATAAATTTAATTTTTGAACGGCTTAAAAAGTTTAATGCAGAAATAGAATATGTAGAAAAATCAGAAATAGAAAATTATCTTACAGAAGAAGCTCAGTATTTTTCTTTTGAAAGCGAAGTTTAGTACGGGAGGAAGGGTTAAAATTGGCTGAAAAGTTAAAGAAAGCAGTTGCATTAAAATATTCTCCTGGCATTGAAGCTCCTCTTATTATGGCAAAAGGTTCCGGACTGGTCGCAAATGTAATTTTAGATGCTGCAAAAAAAAATAATGTTTATATTACGGAGAATACAGAACTTGTAGAATTACTGGGGCTTTCAGAGGTTGGAACAATGGTTCCGCCAGAAACCTGGCAGATTCTGGCAGAGATTTTTTCGGTTATTTTGGAGAATTAAGCAGCGTGAATACAAGAAAAAAGGGCAATCAAGGGGAAAGTCGGGCCTGTGAATATTTAATAAAGCAAGGATATACAATAATTGAACGTAACTGGCATGATAACGCCGGCGAAATAGACATAATTGCAGAAAAAAACAATTCAGATAACAAAATACTTGTAATTTGCGAAGTAAAAACCCTTCCGAATGGCACTTTAGATATGATTCAGAAGGAATTAAATAAAAATAAACAAAAAAGAATTTTAAAAACTACTAAACGTTTTCTTCTAAATCATCGAGAATATAATAACAGGATCATTCGTTTTGATGTCATTTTGGTAGATATTCCAGGTTTTGAAAGTATTTACCATATAGAGAATGCATTCTGTGAGTGATTTATGGGAGAAGCTATGATTTCTGGTGGAAAATCTATTGGGGAAACAACGTTAGTGCTTGATAAAACTGCAGAAATAAATTTGCCTCCAAGGCTCTTGGAAATACGTCAAAAGATCCAAAGTCAGGAGTATGTTGATAATGCTATTCAAAGAATTGCACAGGTTATCAGTAATCATTTGATTGAAGATTCTGGAGAATTAAAACTTCGCGATATATAAAATTTTGTTTCTTTTTTTTATTCCTTTTGAATTGCTAAAAACTGTATTTTCTGCGATAATTTAATATAAGTTTAGCAATTATATGCCGAAATGGCTCGGGATAAAAAAATGGATAAAAGACGAAATAAAAAATTTTCAAATAACTGGAATAATCAAAAAAAATCTAATACAAATAATAATCAAAAGCAGAATAATTCCGAAGCAGAAGAAAAGAAATTTCAATTCAATCCTTTTAACTATAGAAATGAAGAAGCCGAGCAACAGAGAAAGCTTGGAATTCAGAAAATCAAAGAAAAAGAAATTATCTGTCCTAAATGTGGCAGGCCTATAGAAGAAATAGAGGGCGCAATGGCTGATTCAAAAACCGGCGAGCCTGTTCATTTTGATTGTGCATTAAATTCCGTAAAAGAAACGGAGTCTGTCGGAGAAAATGAAAAAATTGCATATATCGGTCAGGGAAGATTTGCCGTATTGTATTATGAAAATATAAGAGATCAGAGACATTTTACAATTAAAAAAATAATTGAGTGGGAAGATAAAGGCGTAGAAAAACCATGGCGCGATGAAATAAGCAGCCTTTACAGCAAAGTTAATTAATGGAAATTTCTATTTTATGTAAGGTTGTAGACAACTTTGGAGACATAGGAGTTTCGTACCGCTTGTCAAAAAATCTTAAGCTGTTTTATCCTGGCCATAATATAAATTTAATAGTTTCTGATTTAGCCGCCTTTAAAAATATAAATTCACTTATTGATCCTTCTAAGAATTATCAGCGCATTGAAGAACTTGATGTTTATGATTGGAATGCATCTGAGTATTGTAGTAAAGTTTTTTCGGAAAACGACGGAGAAAAATTAAGTATTATTATAGAATGCTTTCAATGTGGAAGACCTGAATGGATGGAAAGCATTTTATTTGAACAGAAATTACAGCGCACTGTTAATATAATTATGCTTGATTATCTTACTGCAGAAAAATATGCCGAAGATTTTCATTGCCTGCAGTCATTAACAAGAAGTGCAAAAGTTCAGAAAGTTAATTTTATGCCGGGCTTTACAGCAAAAACAGGCGGGCTTATTATAGGAAAAGATTGGGAAAATGTTCCTTCTTACAATAAAAATGGAAGTGTTCTGATTTTTACTTATAATTTTGATTTTTTACCTGTAATTCAGGCAGCTTATAAAAACAATAAAAAGCTTCTGGTTGCTCAGGGGGCAGGTAAAAAATCATTTATGAGTTCCTTAGAAAATTTTTATTCTAATTATGAAAGCTTAAATTGCGGTGAAATTCAGGAGAACTTTTGTCGTGAGCTTCCTTTTTTGAATCAGACTGAATGGGATAAAATGATGAAAGATTGTTCTGCACTTATAATCAGAGGAGAAGAATCTCTTTCACGGGCCTGTTTAAGTGGAATTCCTTTTGTGTGGCAGGCTTATCCTCAAAGCGAAAAATATCATCTTGTAAAAATGAATGCATTGCTTGATGTGATGAAAGAATTTTTTGATAAAGATTTATTTACAATTATAAAAGATCTCTGGCTGGATTTTAATTCATATAATAATTCTGGCAGGGATGAATCTACCATCGCAAATAACGCTTCAAATGCGGATAGTAATTCTAGTTCTTTGGAAAATAATATATTTATTCATTCAAATTTGTTTTTTGAAAATCTTGAAAGGTTATCTGAGGGATTTTTGAATTTTGCGCTTGCTCTAAGAAAAAATGGAGACCTTTGTCATAACTTGATGACATTTATTGAAAAAAAATATATAATAAATAAATAATTTAGTGTTTAGAGGTAAGGGATTATGTTAATGACATCTCAGTTGAAAGTTGGAACAGCTTTCTTGTATGAAGGAAATGCTCTTATTGTACAGAAGATGCTTGGTCAGCGTTCTGGACGAGCTGGAATGGTTACTAGTTTCCGCGTAAAGAATCTTGTTACAAATTCTACAATGGATTTGGGTATTGATGCCGGTGAAAAATTTGATGAAGTTGATTTGGAATCTCATGTAACAAAATTGTCTTATATAGATGGAGACACTTTTGTATTTATGGATCAGGATACTTATGAGCAGTTCGAACTTGCAAAAGAAGATCTTGGAGACTATGCTGGATATATTACTCCAGATGATGATCTTGAAGTAAACTTGACTTTCTATGAAGGAAAACCAGTTGGTATTGATTTACCGGTTCGTGTAACTCGTACAGTAACTTACTGTGAACCTGGTGTTAAAGGCGATACTTCTGGAAAATCTTTAAAGCCTGCTACTTTGGATACAGGAATTGAAGTTCGTGTTCCTTTGTTTATCAATACAGATGACAAGATTGTAATTGATACACGTGACGGAAGCTTCCTGGAAAGAGCAAAAGACTAATTTTAATCAAACAGTCGTAAACGTTATTGTTTGATTTACGCATTTTTTGCTTCGCCAAAAAGTGCTCAGAATAAAAAACTTTCCTATGCTTGTGTGTAGGAAAGTTTTTTTTTGAGGAAAATATGCTTTCTTATCAACACGCATTTCATTCAGGTAATCATGCAGATATTCTTAAACATATTGTGCTTATATATACCTTGAATCATTTAAATAAAAAAGAAAAGCCTTATACCTTTTTTGACACTCACGCAGGAAGTGGTTTGTATGATTTGAATGATGAGCGGTTATTAAAGACTAACGAAGCAGAGGAGGGGATTAAAAAATTATTTTTGTTATGCAAAAATAATTTTAATAATTTACCTCAAGCATTAAATGATTATCTTTGCTTTGTTAATAGTTATGTAGAAAATAATTTGTATCCTGGTTCTCCTGAAATTGAAAAAAATCTTATAAGAAAAAATGATGTTCTTGTTTTATCAGAACTTCATCCTCAGGAAATTGAAAATCTTAAAAAAAATATGAATTCATTAAAAAATAATATGGATTCTGCCGGCGGTAAGAATTCTTGCATGAATGAACAGAATTGTAAAAATGTCAATATTCATAAAAGAAACGGCTGGGAAATGATTCAGGCCTTAACGCCGCCAAAAACTGTAAGGGGCGGAGTTTTAATTGATCCAAGTTATGAAGAAGCTGCTGATTATGTAGATGCTGCAGAAACAATCTGCAGATTATATAAAAAATGGAATTCAGGAATTATTTTACTCTGGTATCCTTTATTAACACATAGAAAAGCTGAATGCCGGGAAATGCTCAATAAAATTACAAATTGTTGCAGAACTCAAAATCAGAATGTTGAAATATCGAATTTAATATTAACTGCTTATCCAGAAGGAAGTGAGAATAAACCAAGACTTTATGGAAGCGGAATGTTTATTGTTAATTCGCCCTATCTTTTGCAGGAAAAGGTTGAAGAAGCTTTAAAATATGTAAGCAATGTAATGGGCTTTTGTGAATAAATTAAAAATGAAATCTGATTCCAGATTCTATAGGAAAGCTCAATCGGAATTCAGGTTCTTCGTTTTTAAATAATACAGAAGGCTGCGCATTGGCCTGAAGGTTCAATTCAATAAAATTATCAATAAAGATTACAGAGGCTCCTAAAAAAACTCTTGTACCTGCCTCTGGAAAAACATTAAAGGCTGTGTCGAAATTTAAATTCCCGATTAAGCCTATGCCTGAATAAAAATTCCAGTTATTTTTTATCTGATGATCAATTATAAAACAGTCTGCAAAAGTTGAAAAACCAAATATAAAATCTGAATCACATATTCCGGCGTTAAAACCAGCTCCAGCTACAAGTGGAAGTCGCGAAAAACGAAGTGTACCTGTTATATTACCTTCAAATGAATTTTCTGAATATTCAGAATTTGAGATAGAGAAGGGATTTATGCCTATCTGAATTCCTGCTCCGATTGAATAACCTTTTAGGGGTATTAGAAAAAAAATAAGGGAAGCAAAACAAAATAGCTTAAATTTCATTTAATCCCTTTTTGACTGTTTTTTCTGGAAGAAAAAAAGTCTGCAATCTTTTGGAAAAGATGCTTAAAGAAAAGATAGATTTTATAGAATATATTTGGATTTCTTAATCTGTTTAATCTTTTGTAGCCTTCCAGAAGTTCAGCATCTGTAAATTCTTTTCTCTGATTATTTTCTTCAATTTCCATTTCGAGCTGTTCGACTTCTGTAAGATTATCTACAATGTTTGCATTTATTGAAGTCCAGCCTAACTGCATCGCTGCCTGAAGTCTTCTTTCACCGGCAATTAATTCATATCTTGAATTTAATGTAATAGGATTCATAAGTCCATAAATCTTAAGGCTTTCTTTTAAGTCTTCCAGATTTCCTAAATCCCTGCGTACACGTTTTTTTATTTTTATATCTTTTATCTGTACTAACATAAACCTACTCCATTAAATAATTATAATCGTAATCCTGTTGTACAGTATTCTGCTTGTTATTTTGTTTTCCATTCTTCTTTCCGGTTTCAGTAACATAATTATCTGAGTCTGAAGTAGAAGAAGTGGTTCCATTGAAGTCTTCAAAATTTACAACAAGCGGAGATGTATCAATAGTGTAGCTGTAACGCTCTCCGGATTTATACATTTCCCGTTCAAGACGCATTCTCGCAAGAGTAGAAATAGAAGAATTAGAATGAACTGTACAGAATTCAGTAGGCTGAGTTCCTTCAAGATACCATTGTGTTGTCTGATGATCTCCACATTCATCTGTAAGAAGCATTCCGCTTTCTGAACAGACTGTAAGTTTTACAACTCCTGTAGCAGGCTTTTCCCAGTCTTTGTAAGGTAAATCTTCATGAATCTTTCCAAAATATTCACCCCATGCAAAACCTGCAAGCGTAGAACCTGTAATATTCAAACCAAGCGACTGACCAGGTCTGTCAAATCCGAACCAGAATGCTGCAGAATAATATGGAGAAATACCGCAGGTAAGGGCATCAGCCCAGTTCTGAGTAGTTCCTGTTTTACCACCTACAGGCATTGTATAAGTTTTTCCATTTTCATCTTTATATTTTACCATTCGAGACTGGTAAGCAAGAGTTCCTCCGTTGAATACAGTCTGTTCAAGGAGCTTTGTCATAACAAATGCAGTCTGTGGAGAAATTACCTGAATAGCATCTCCTTTTTTAGCCTGCTTCTGGCGTATTTCGAGTTCAGGATTTTCAATTACGTTTCCATTCTTATCTTCGACTGTACGAATTCCAAAAGGAGTTATTTCTTTACCGCCGTTTGCAAAAATTCCATAAGCTCTTGCAAGTTCAATAGGGCGGACAGAACCAACGCCTAATCCAAGGGCATATCCAGGGTCAAAGGCACGGCTTGCAAGTTCATCCTGAGGAATGCCAAGTAAAGCAACAGCTCTGTCTAAAGCAGCAGAGAAGCCTATTCCATCAAGAACCTTAAGAGAAGGTACATTCATAGAATGAATTAACGCATACCATAAAGGAACATTTCCTGCCCATTCGCCTCGGAAGTTTGCTGGAATGTAAGGTTTTCCGTCTGAAGTATGGAATACAACCGGGGTATCAGAAATTACTGTTGTAGGCGTAAATTTTCTTGAATCAATTGCAGCAGAGTAATATAGCGGCTTGAATGTAGAACCCGGCTGAATTTTTGCCTGTGTAGCACGAATAAACTGATTGTCAGAGGCATATTTACTTCCACCAACCATGGCATCTATGTAACCATTTTCATGATTAAGCGCAACCATTGTTCCTTCAATAGTTGTTCGTTCACTCTGCTCTTTAGATAGGGATGTGGCTCGATTAACAATATTTATTTTAAGTTTGTCAGAACCACATAAAAGCGAAATCATATCAAGAACAGGATTTATTGTATTTACGTATTCGCTGGTTGCTACAATTTTTGCACGTTCTTCGCTAACCTTTAATTCCGGAATACCAAATGTAAGGGCTAAAAGTTCAGTTAATGGAACATATGTGTTATAAGCAATATTAGATTTAGAAGCATTTTCTGCCTGATATCTTTTGTTTGCAGTTGCAATATAGCGTTCCATTACATCCTGCGCAACTAATTGATGAGCAAGGTTTACTGTTGTATTTACAGTAAAACCGGAAGTATAAATATCATCTGAACCGTAAATCATACCGGAAAGTTCCCGGCGGATATATTCACTGAACCATGGAGCCTTATCATCTCTAATGAGGTATGCAGAAGATGAAGTTCTGGTAAAATCAAAATTGGCCCAGTAATCGTCAAAAGACTGATCTGCAGAAAGTTGAGAAATATAACCGGCATTTACCATGCTTTGTAAAACACTTCTCTGTCTTTCCATAGCAACATCCGGATGATCAAATGGGTTGAATTTAGCCGGGTTAGAAAGCTGAATTACAAGAATTGCAGATTCTGCGGCATTCAATTGTGTTGCATCGTGGCCAAAGTAATATTTTGAAGCAGCATTTACACCATAGGTTCCGCCACCAAAATAGATTTTATTTAAGTACAGTTCAAGAATTTCATTTTTAGAATAACGGCGTTCCATTTGAATAGCCCACCATAATTCTTTAATCTTTCTTACTACCGATTTATCATTTCGGTCGCAGTAAAGTGTTCCTGCAATTTGCTGTGTTAAAGTTGAACCACCACCAAGAGATCTTCTTGTTGCCACACCAACTGCTGCACGAACAAGAGCTTTAAAGCTGAAGCCTTTATGAGAGAAAAAGATTCTGTCTTCGCGAGTAATGAGGGCATCAATCATTTCTTGCGGAAGCTTGTTGTAAGCAATAATTTCGCGCTTTTCGTCAGATGAAAATTCTGTAATTAATTCACCGTTTATGTCTAAAAGCTTTGTAGGAAGTGCTGTATCAAAGGAAGTAATATATTCTGTATTTTTAATATTTTGAGTTTCGGAAAGAGTCCATCCAAGCATTGCACCAATCAGCGCAGAGCACAAAAAGAAAAGAGAAATAAAAACAATGCCAGATTTTTTAATTTTCATCATAGTTTTTCTATAATAATGTATATTATAGAAAAGTTCAATTATTGCCTATTCGTTACAAAAAAAAAGGCACGGAACGAATCCGTGCCATGCCCATCAGGCAATCGAGGACATGGGTGGGAGGGGAAAATGTCCTCGATACATATATTATCGTCTGAGAATGGCCAAATCTTTAATTATTTTATTTTAAATTTTGAGCGTCTTTGAAGAATTTATTCTTCTTCTATGTCAAAATCCATAGAAAAAGAGGCTTTGTAGGTTTTGCCTTTAATTGCGGTAATGGTTCGTAAGATTTCGTAATCACCAAATTTGAAATTTATTTTATGTTCGCCTTCTGTAATCAGGAATTCCTGACCGATTATCTTACATTCTGCGTCATCAAGTAAAATCTGTGAACCTTCCGGAGCCTGAATAATCAGAGTAGGTTCTATGCTTTTTAAATCAACCTGAATTAAAGTTGTTCTGGCAATTTCTATGCGTACTGTCCGCATTTCGTTTCGGTAAAATTCAGAAATAATTGAAATATTATGAATTCCGTTGTCTAAAATTATTTTTCCGTTATCTAAGGCAGCAATTTTATCATCTATAAAGACAGAATAAGCTTTTGGAGTCTCTCCATTATCATTTGCCTTTAGTTCAAGAAGTCCCTTGTTTGAAAGAATTGGCTTTACAGTAATCGGAATAATTGAATTCAGAGTTTCTTCTGGAACACCTTTCATTACCGGTTGAAGTCTTACAAGTATTGCATTGCCTGAAGGTTCAACTACAGAATCAACTTTTGTTGTATAATTATTGGATTTTAAGGAATTTTCTTTTTTAAGAGGAATCTGCAGAACCCAGGAAAGTTTTCCCGGCAGTGTACTTACATAAACTCTGGTTCCGGAATAATCAATCTGTGAACTGGAAGGTGTTGGTTTAATATTTGAATAAACAGAACAGGCTACACAATCCATCCAGTAGGCAACTGCTTCGGGAATTTCGAATTTTAATTCAAGACCTTCAATAAAATCCCGGTCTTCCGGAAGTTTTATTGCAAGTGCATCATTTATATTAAGTCTGGCAGTTGCTTCTGAGCCCTGCTCCTGAAGAACTTTTGCTTCATGAACTTTACTTACTCTAAAAGTTTCTGAATATATAAGGGCAGTTAAAGAAAAGAAGGTGAGGAGAGTTATTGTTTTTACAAAAGAACTTTTTTTCATTGTTCTAAATCTAGTTTTTCCCTCGGATCTAAAGCCTTTCCTCCGACCCGTATTTCAAAATGCAGGTGAGGTCCTGTCGCCATTCCCGTCTGTCCTACATAGCCTATTATATCACCTTTCTTTACTGACTGATATTGTTTAACAGTTATTTTAGAAAGATGCGCATATGTGCTTGTCATTTTTCCTAAATCATGCCGTAAAACTATGTAGTTTCCAAAGGTTGAATCATTTTCTATGCAGGAATAGACATCGCCGTCTTTTATGGCATATACAGGAGTTCCTTCTTCTGCTGCCATATCAATGCCGTTATGATTTTTCATTTCTCCCGAAAAAGGATTTTTGCGCAAGCCAAATTCCGAGGATATCCAGAAAGAATCATTATTAAGCGGGAGTCTTAGTGATGAATCAAGAAAGTAAGCACGTTCTGTAGGGTTTAATCTTTGATCAACAAAAAGATAAAACTCCTTACCATCTATAATATAGTATAAAGTGTTTTTTGTTAAGGATTTTATACTGTAATTTTCCTGAAGAAGAATTTCCAGAGAATTGGTTCCTCTGTTTTTTGGAATAAAAATTCCGCTTTTTACAGTCGGTAAAATAAAAACTTTGTCTTTAATATCGGTTTGAGCTTCGGCGATTGAATTAAGAGTTGCCAGAGTTTCCTGATTTATTGTTGTTCTTGCTGCAAGTCCCTGAAAGGTGAAGCCTTCTGTATTTTTGTAAAGGAAAAATATCTGCTGAACTTCTTTTCCTGCCATAAGAGCTTTATTATTGTTTTCTATAAGCTTTTGATATTGATAGAGCATATCATTTTTTTGATAGGTTCCATCTTCATTTTTTATAAAAGACTGGAGGGAAGTAATTACTGGTAATTTTGATGTATCTATTGTTATTGTTTTCTGTTCTGTGTGCTGTGGTGCTTCTTTAGCTGATTGCTGAGCGGTAAGCGAATATGAAAAAATAAGAAATACAACAAAAAAAAATTTAGCCTTCATTTTTTATTATAAAAAAAGCAGACTTCAAAAAATCAGGAAGTCTGCTTACTTTGTATAATCATCCGAAAAATAATTATTCTTCGACGATTGCACCTGCAGGACAATCTGCAGCACAGGTTCCACAACTAATGCATTTTCCTGCATCAATTACACGTGCATCTCCATTTTCTGAGATAGCTCCAACTGGACAATCTGCTTCACAAGCACCGCAGTTTACACACTGATCAGTAACTTTAAATGCCATAAATTTGCTCCTATAAAATATATTGAATATAATCGTTTGCCATCGAATAATATTCAAAATTTATTCTAAATCATTTTTGATAATATCGCAATAAGAAATTATTTCAGTAATATATAATTACAAGGCACTGTAAAGTGTTTTTTGTAATCTGTAATTCTCCCTGCGCTTTTTTTCTATTATTTATATAAATGATTTTCTTATGCTGAAAATTTATTATGAATATAAAAAAAATGCTTGACAGATTTAAACTTTGGTTGTATAAATCTTATCTTAAAATTTATAAAAAATCATAACTTTTATTGACTAAAAATATTCTTATCTATAAAATTATAATAAGTCATTATGGAATTGCAGACGGAACAAAAACTCAAGGAAATTCTTGAATTGCTTCGGCAGGGAAATCCTTTTGAGGCTCAGAAAATTCTGGAAAATCTCTTTGAATCTGTTTTGGATTGTCCGCAAATTATTCTGACTAATCGATACAATGTTTTTTGGATTGATTCAGTTAATCGGCTTAAAAGAATAGAAGATTTTATTGAAAGAAGCGAATGTACTCTTGCAGAATGGAAAACTTTTCAGGAGCACTTCTTTTATGCTGAAGATGTGTATGAACCGGCACTTCAAGCTGTTCAACATGGCTTTTTCTCCAATGCTTTAGAGTTTTTTAAAAAGCACGAAGATGAAAAAGATTCATACCAGAAGGCTGAAATTTACAGAAAAATTGGTATTTGTTACAAAAAACTTGGCGATTACGAAAATGCACGAACCTATCTTACGGAAGCAAATAGAATTTATCCGAATTTAGGTTCTGTTCTGGCTGAACTTGCTGATTGTTATTCACTTTGTGGTGAAGACAAAATCGGGAAAGTTCTTTTTAGAGAAGCCTTTTTTGTTTCTCCCGATGACGTTGATATGGATTTTCTTGATTCGGAGATAATAAAGTGTCTTGTAAAGATTACAGACGAAAAAGGTTATTCTGGAAAAACTGCACAATACTGGATTCCGGTTTATGGAGTTTTAACAGGAATTTTTAATGTAAAAAAAGAACTTTCATCACAGGAAGTTGCAAAATTAAAAAAAGATATTTACGCGTTGGAGAATGAAAATAAAGATCCTTCTTGCAATCGCGAATTGCTGGTTCCTCGTCTTTTGAACTGTTATTTTTGGCTTCTGGATTATTACGCACTGGCCAAAGAAAATAATTCAAAGATTAGTGAAATACTTTTGAAAATTAAAATCTTAGATTCGTCAATTTACGAGTCTTACATAAAATGACGTTTTATTTTTATAAGGAGTTACTATGGCAGATTTAGTACAGTCTATTTCAGACAAACTGAGAGAAGAAACATTTACCCGCACAACTATCGGAAATTATACTCAGAATGATATTGCGGAACTTGCAAAAATTATTGAACAGGCTCATGAACAGAACTGCGAGAAAGAACTCCAGACAATTTGTGAAGAACATCTTTTACATAACAAAGACAGTATTATTTCTTTGTATATCTGCGGAATGATGAATCTTCATAGCGGAACATTGGATAATTCATATTTAGTTTCTCTTGTAGATATTTTCCAGAAAAATCATAAGGAAAATATTGTAACATATCTTTGTGAACTTATTCTTAACGACGATCCAAATAATAAATTTGCGCTTAGAACTCTTGCAGATAATTATCTTGCAGAAAAAAATGACAAGGTATGGGAGCTTTATGAAAAGCTTGTAAAAATTGATTTTGATGAAGCTGACCTTGCTAAAGTTCTTGCAGATCATTACGATGCTGCCGGCGATACAGAAAATGCTGTAAACTATTATAAAAAAGCAATTGTACGCTATATAAATCAGAATAATTATGCTTCTTGTAAAGAAGTATGGACAAAGCTTGTTGCTGCAATTCCACAGGAATTTGAATTCTTCCAGCACCTTAGAAGAAAGATTGCTAAAACAATGGGAGAAATTAAAACTGCTACTCTTATGCAGGAACTTTATACATGGTACAAAGACAATCAGAAGTGGGATATAGCAATTTTAATTCTTAAACAGAATCTTGAGGCAGATGCTCAGGATACATGGGCTAGAAAAGAAATTACAGACTGCTATCAGGCTAAATATGCTAATCACAGTCATCTTGAAGAATACATCCGTTCTTCAAATCTTACACAGAATTACAGAAACGTATTTGAAGCTATCAACGATTTTGAAAAACACATTGCTTTTGATAAGGGAAATTATGTTTTCCATAGAAACTGGGGTGTCGGAAGAATTAAGAGTCTTGATAAAGATACTCTTGTAATTAATTTTGGTAAGGTTGCCGGAATTCGTGAAATGAAGCTTTCTATGGCAGTTACTGCTCTTAAGCCTCTTCCAAAAAATCATATCTGGGTTTTAAAGGCAACAAAGAAAAGAGAAGAGCTTGCAAAGCAGATAAAAGAAAATAAAGAATGGGCATTGGAAACAATTATCCGCAGTTTTGATAACAGCTGCGACTTTAAAAGAATCAAGGCAGAGCTCGTTCCTTCAATCCTTACAACAGGAGAATGGACTTCATGGAATACAGCTGCAAAAAAGATTCTCGAAACTAATCCTAAGTTTGGTGTAAATCAGAATGATATTTCTATGTACACTGTAAGAGACGGAAATATTACAGCAGAAGAAAAACTTTCTAACGAGTTCAAAGCTCAGAAACAGTTCTTTGCAAGAATTGATATTCTTATGAAATTCTTTGAAAGCGATCTTACAGATGTTTCAAGTGATTTGTTCGCAGAAATGTATTCATATTTCACAGGATATTTAAAGAATATTACAAAGGTTACTGAACAGGTTCTGGCTTCTTACCTTGTTGTAAAATATATTTCTTCTGTAAAAAAATCACTTGATTTCCCAGTAAAAGAAACATTTGCAGAAATCTACAGTAAGATTGAAAATCCAAGACAGATTTATACACTTCTTAAAGATACAAAGAATACACACTTGAAGAAAGACTTCCTTATGTATATTAAGATGATGCTTCCTGACTGGAACGTTCAGTATATTAATTTGTTCCCTACTGTTCTTGATGGAAAATTGATTACAGATTTAATTGCAGGCGGCTACACAGCAGATGTTCAGAATCTTGTAAGAACAAGTTTTGAGAATTGTAAAGATTATCGCGAAACTGTAATTTTCTTCTTTAAGGAATGTCAGAACGAGCAGTGGTTTAAAGATGCCGGCGTAACATATGAAAAGCAGTTAATTGCTTTGATTAACATTATTGAAATTACATTCCGCGAAATCAACAATCATGTTGATTCAACAGAAAATAAGAAAATCAATAAGAATGCAACAATGCTCCTTTTCAAGGATGATGCAATGTTCAATTATATGTTTGAAAATGGCGAAAGCGCTGTTAAGAAAATGTATACACTTATTGATGATATTGCTGATATAGATCCTTCTTACAAGGCTCTTGCAAGAAATAAAATTCTTGAAAAGTATCCGGATTTCAAGTTCCGTGTATCTGAAGAAAAGACTGTTCAGCCAAAGGGTATGACAGTAACAGCTAAGAAACTTGCAGAAAAGAAAGCAGAAGCAGAAAAGATTCAGAATGAAGATCTTCCTGCAAATGCAAAGGATGTTGCAGAAGCTCGTGCTAAGGGAGACCTTAAAGAAAATGCTGAATACAAGGCAGCCCGCGAACAGCAGCATTACTTGCAGCTTACTCTTTCTAAACTTCAGGAAGAGCTTTCAAGAGCAGTTGTATTTGATCCTACAACAAGTACAACAGCAGTCGTTTCTTTTGCAACTGTTGTAACACTCGTTAATAACGAAACTTCTGCAGAAGAAACATATACAATTCTTGGTCCTTGGGAATCTGATCCAGATAACAATATTATTTCTTATATGTCTCCATTTGGAAATGCTATTCTTGATAAGAAGGTTGGTTCAAAGGTTGAATTTACAATTAATGAGCATAATTACAACTATACAATCAAGGATATCCAGAAGGCTAAGGATTATTAATTTAAGTTTCTGCGCGGAAAATTATTTTCCGCGCAGAGCAATTATTCTATAATGTTCTGCACAGAAAAAATTTTTGAATTAAAAGAAAATATTTTTGTAATTCCAAATTCAACGAATGTCGGCGTAATACTTTCGTTTGATAATGAGCGGAAAAATGCCGGTGTTTTTTTAATAGATTCAGGCTGTACCGAAATAGACGGCGAATACATTCTTGACGTTCTGTATGATTTTTTTGCAGCGAATAAGGATATTTCCTTTCTTGTAAAAGCAATTTTTACGACCCATGCACATGCAGATCACTGTGGTGCCCATAATTTTATAAAAGAAAATACAAACTGTATTATTTATTCTCCCTTTAGCGAGAGGGGAAATATGGAAAATCCTGTTGTGCTAAGCTCTTTTTTATGGGGTGGCTATCCTCCTCATGAACTTAGAACACATTTTTTCCAGGCTGATCCTGTTTTTCCTGATAAAGTTGTAAATCCAGATTCTGTAATTGAACTTTCCGATGAAAGAAAAATAACTTTTATTGAACTTCCTGGTCACAGCCACGGGCATTTTGGAATTATTTTAAATTGCAGGGATAAAAGTAAAATTTTATTTTCTGGAGATGCTCTTTTTACACGCGAAGAAATTGCAAGACACTGGATTCCTCTTATTGTTAATCCGAATGAGTTTATGAACTCGCTTGATAAAATTTGTTCTATAGAAAATCTTTCTTACTGTGTACCAAGTCATGGAAAAGTTATATCAGGAAATATAGAAGAAACTGCGGAACTTGATAAAATTGCAATTCTTACGACCAAAGAATGTATTCTGGAAGCTTTAAATTTAAATGAATTTATGACGGCAGAACAGATTATAAAATATGTAGCCAAAAGAAATTCTTTGAACATGAATTTAAGTCAATATGCGCTTATTTCTTCAACAATAAAATCTTACATAGCTGTTCTTCATGATGAACGAAAGCTGCGGATGAAAGTGGAAGATAATACACTTTTGTTTTATAAGCCACCGGTGAATAATTAAAGCTTGTAATCTGGAATTCTTACGGGAACACTTTCGTCCCATAATTCAATAATATTTACGCTGTTAGAAGTTCCAATTCTTGAAGCTCCTGCTTCGAGCATATCTATTACAGTTCTTGCAGAACGAATTCCGCCGGAAGCTTTTACGCCCATCTTATCTTTTACAACAGAACGCATAAGTCTTACATGATGTTCATTTGCACCGTTAGGTAGTTGTCTTCCATCTACATCTTTTGGAATAGCAAAGCCTGTAGAAGTTTTTACATAATCAGCACCAGCTTTTAAGGCACATAAACAGCAGTCTTTTATCTGAGAATCATCAAGAAAACAGGTTTCCAGAATTGTCTTTACAACTATTTTTTTATTCTGTCTTTCGCCTTCCATTCTGCATGCATGAACAACACTTGCAATGTCAGAACTTACTACAGAAAATCTTCCGTCTTTTGCAGCACCTATATTAATAACCATATCAATTTCGTCGGCGCCATCTCTGATTGCATTTTTAGCTTCCAGAGCCTTGATTTTTGAAATGCACGCACCTAAAGGAAAGCCTACAACTGTGCAAACTTTTACATTGCTTCCTTCAAGTTCATTTTTTGCTATTCCTACATTGCTGGAATTTACACAAACAGAAGCAAATTCGTATTGTATAGCTTCTTTACAAAGAGTAATAATTTGTTTAATTCCTGCCTGAGGAGCCAATAGAGTATGATCGATATATGAAGCTGCTTCTTTTTGTGTCATAGTTTTAGTATAAATAAAAAATCAAAATGTAACAAGTTTAAGAAGTTCACACAATTAATTTTTTTTGTTATTATTTATGTGTTATGAAAACACCTATGCTTGCTCCATCTATATTGTCTGCAGATTTTTCTAATCTTGGCCAGGCAGTTGCGATGATAGAAAAAAATAATGGCTCTTTAGTTCATATAGATGTTATGGATGGTTCATTTGTTCCAGAGATAACTTATGGTCAGCCGGTAATACGTTCAATACGTCCGCTTACTAAACTTCCGTTTGATGTGCATCTTATGGTTAATAATCCTGAGAATCATCTTGAAAGTTTTGCAAAAGCCGGCGCAGATTATTTAACCTTTCATATAGAAGCAACAAATCATTCTCACAGACTTGTTCAGATGATTCATGAAATGGGAAAAAAGGCAGGAGTTGCACTGTGTCCTGGTACTCCGGTGTCTGCACTGTTGGAAATTGCAAAAACTGCCGATATTATATTGGTGATGACCGTTAATCCCGGTTGGGGAGGTCAAACAATTATTCCTTCCTGCGTAGATAAAGTTGTTGAATTAAAAAAACTTAGGGAAGAGAAGGGCTATAATTACTTGATTTCAGTTGATGGTGGAATTAATAATTCTACTTTAGATTCTGTATTAAAAGCAGGCTCTGATATAATTGTTTCTGGCTCAGCATTTTTTAACGGGTCATTGAACTGGAATTGCTAGATTATTTCCATGTTATGGAGGAATAATGAAAAAACTTCTGACTTTTCTTTGTGTTAGTCTTTTTGTTTTTTGTGTAAATGCTTCAGAATCTGGAACTCTTGCTTTTGTGGAAGGCTGTAAATTCTTTTCTCAGGGTGACTGGAATTCGGCAAAAATTATGTTGAGAAAGGCTGCTTCGTATCCTGAAAATGTAACACCTGAAACTTATTATATGCTCATCTCTGCAGAAAGCTATTCCGGAGATGATAAAGCTGCTCTTGATGACTGTAATTTATATTTGGAAAAGTTTAAAAATTCATTATATACTTCTCAAATCAGTTATCAGAAAGGAAAATGTTTATATAATCTTGGTGAATATGAAAAGGCAATTGTTACTCTAAGCGATTTTTGTCATCAGAATGAAAAATCAGATTTATATTCCTATGCACTCTTTTATATTGGTGAATCACTTTTTGCAAGTTATAAATACGATGACGCAGAAAGAATTTATGAACGGATAATTACAGAATTTCCAGAATCTCAAAAAGCTCCGGCTGCACAATATAGAATGGAAACAATTTTACAGCGCGGAAGGGAAGAAAAGCTTTTATATCTTTTAAAACAGACTGGAGAAGAATATCTTTCTGCAAAAGAAGAATATGAGCGCCAGCTTAGAATGTATAATTCCGAAGGACTGGATTCAACCCGACAGCGTCTTTTAGAAGCTCAGGCAAAAAATGAAGCATTGGAAAAACGGGTTTCTGATCTTGAACAGCAGTTATATATGGAAAATCAGAAAAAAGAAAATACCTTGGGCGTAGACAATGCTGTAAAACCTAAAACTTCAGAAGCTTCTATAGAAAATGAAGTTGATGTTCCAAATTCCGAGCCTTACGATGAAACAAAGGAGCAGATAAGACTTTTAAAAATAAAAGCTCAGGAAGCTCAGGAAATTTTGAATCAGAAGTAACAGGAGTCTTATTATGAAAAGAATTTTTATATATTGTTCTATTTTTTTATCAGGTTTCCTGTTACTTTGTGGAAGTCTTTCTTCATGTGCTTCTTCAAACTTGAGTAATACTCAAGAAAGAGTTAATGAGCTTACAGAAATATTAGAAGATTTTGATGGTGTTGATGAAGACATACTTTCAAAAAAGCAGTTAGAGGCTGTAAAAAAAAGAAAGCAAAAAGTAGAAAAGCAGCTTGCTAAAGAAAAGAAAAAGTTAGAAAAGGAATTGCAGAAAAATGGAAATAAGCAGGCTGATTCTAAAGATAGTAAGAACGAGCAGATTGAAGAAGATGAACTTTCTGCTTTTCCAAAAGAGTTTACTAAAGATCGTGGAATTATTCATTTAAGATATAAAAGAGCTTTAGGCACTTTTGGAATTAGTGTTTATGATGAAGAAAATAAAGCTTATCCGGTTTTATCTACCGGAAATGAATTTACAAAATCTGGTTTTTATTTAAAAGCCGGTTCAAAAATATATAAACTGATTTCCAATAAACAGGTTTCTTCCGAAGTTTCAAATTCTGCAAACGGAATGACAATTGTTTATACAGTTGAAGGAGCAGCAAAAGTTACAGTTCAGTTTGAAATGCTTACAATTGCAGAGACTGTTGATGCAGATATTTTGAAAATAACTTCTACTGTAGAAAACCTGGGAACAAGAAATGAAGTTTTTGCATTAAAGGGTATTTTTGATACTATTCTTGGGGAAAGCGCAAAGTATCATTTTTATGATGATAATAATCAGCCGGTAAAAAGTGAACTTGTAATTCGTGAACCAAAAAAGGTTCCTTATATAACTTCAAAAAATAATAATACAACAATGCAGTTTATTATTTCAGGTGCAGATATTTCTTCATTACAGATGGTTGCGCTCGCAAATTATTCCACTCTGGAAAAATCTACCTGGGAACCGGAAATGCTTTCGTTCCGTTCTTTTGATACATTAATGTCTTATAACAATTCAGCAGTCGCTCTTATCTGGCCGGAAGAAAAGCTTTCTCCTGAAAAAAAGACTTCTTATACATTTTATATGACATTTGCAACCGGAGGTTCAAAACCATCTGGAGTTGCTTATATTAAAAATCTGGATAAAGATTTATCATTAAAAACTGCTGGAGCTGCTTCTGCTAATAATGAAGTTTCTCTTATTACAGAAAATGAAATTATTGAATCTGACCAGAATTCGCTTATTACAGAAAATGAAATTGAGCAGGTTTCTTCTGTTGTGGAGAATAAGTCTGCTAATCCTAATGTAAAATTTGATGTAAATAATCTTTCTAAAGAACAACTTTCTCCAGAATATATTCAAAAGCTGATTGATAGAATTAATGCATTGGAAGAAGATAGTACATCTATAAACCGAAATGAAATTCTGCAGCTTAATGCAGAACTCGATGCAATTCTTGAATCTTTGAGGCAGTAGTATGGCAAAAGATGCTTTGACTCTAGCTTGGAATGATATGAGAAAGCGGCATTTTGCTGCCGCTATAAAACGTCTCGAAAGTAAATCTGAGATTTACGAAGAAAATTTTGAATATTACCTTGCTATTGGAGTTGCGTGTCTTTATGTTGGTGATATTGGAGCAGCTTCGTCTTATTTTCAAATGGCCAGAAGAATTCGTTTAACAGATTCTCGACTTCTTTTGGGACAGGCTGCAATTTTTTTGCGTCATGGAGATACAGCCAGAGCCCTGCAGTATTATCTTGACATTACAAAAATAGATCCTTCAAATAAAACTGCACTTGCGGCCATGGAATTTATAAGACGCATTCAGGGAGATTATGATACTATATGCCGTTGGGTTGATACTGGTCGCATAGAACAGTTTTATCCTCCGCTGGGAGTTAATTATCAGAAATTTGCTTCTATTTTAATTCCTGTGTTTGCCTGTATTTTGGGATGTGCTGTTGCAGTTACGTTTTTTCCACGACATCAGAATTCTACGGGACCTAGAGCAGATTTATCTGATTTAGTATTAACAGATGAAGAAAAATCCTTTGCAAAGGAAAGTGATTTATCTACACAATCTTATAAATTTGTTTTATCTGATAAAGAAATTACAAAAAAATATAATTCTGCTTTAAATTATTTTCAGGAAGGAAGAGATAATGCAGCGCAAAAAGAAGTAAATACAATTTTAAATTCAAACGCAGCATTAAGCATAAAGCAGAAATCTAGAATACTAGCTTCTTATTTTGAAATTCCAGATTTTAATACAATAAAAGATGTTCCTGCATTACAGGAAGTAAAAGAAAGTCCGTTCTTATATTATGATTGCTGGGTAGACTGGGGCGGAAAAATTTCTAATACAAAAACATATGATGATTTTTCCTTTTCATGCAGTTTTTTAGTTGGTGATGAGAATCTTGAAAAATACGATGGAACAGTTACTGTAAAATTCGATTCTGTACCAAGCTTTAATGCTGCAGAAAGTGTAAAAATTCTTGGAAAATTAACAGAAGTTGATGGTGAACTTTGTATAATAGGTCGAGCAGTTTACCAGAGTCCAAAAAAATAGTAAAATAATAAATGATGTTATAATTAACATTATTTATTGACGCATTTTTGCTTTGTAAAAAGTGCTGTTTTTTTTCTTATTTTTTCAAAAAAATTTGTAAAAATTGAAAGTTTTGAGCCATATTATATACGGGAGGAAGGTGGCTTTATGTCTAGTTCAAATGTGGTACAGATGGATACATCTGAAAAAATGAAAGCTCTTGAGGCTGCTAAATTGCAGATTGAAAAGCAGTTTGGGCAGGGAGCTCTTATGAAACTTGGAGACAAGGCTGATGCTGCGGGAATTGAAGTAATTCCTTCTGGCTCAATCTTGCTGGACGAGGCTTTGGGAATTGGTGGTTATCCTAAAGGTCGTGTTATTGAAATGTATGGACCTGAAAGTTCCGGAAAAACTACATTAGCTTTACACGCAATTGCTGAAAGTCAGAAATTGGGTGGAGTTGCAGCTTTTGTTGATGCGGAACATGCTCTTGATCCTGTTTATGCAAAGAATCTTGGCGTAAATATTGATGAATTATGGGTGTCACAGCCAGATACTGGAGAACAGGCTCTTGAAATTACAGAAAATCTTGTTAGAAGCGGTGCTGTAGATATCATTGTAGTCGATTCTGTTGCAGCTCTTACACCTCAGAAGGAAATAGAAGGGGAAATGGGAGACGCAGTTATGGGGATGCAGGCGCGGCTTATGAGTCAGGCATTGCGTAAGCTTACAGCTGTGATTGGCCGTTCTAACTGTATTGTGATTTTTATCAATCAGATTCGAATGAAAATTGGTGTTATGTTCGGTAACCCGGAGACGACTACTGGTGGACAGGCTTTGAAGTTCTATTCATCTGTACGACTCGAAATTAGAAGAATCGAAACTATTGATGGAAAAGGCGATGAAGACGCATTAGGAAATCGTGTAAGAGTAAAGGTTGTAAAAAATAAGGTAGCACCTCCGTTTAGAAAATGTGAACTCGATATTTATTTTGGAAAAGGAATTTCTTCTTCTGCCAGTTTGCTTGATTCTGCTGTAAAACATGGAATAATTGATAAACGTGGTGCCTGGTATACAATGGGTGAAGAAAAAATCGGGCAGGGCAAAGAAAATGCCGTAAGCTTTATTGAACAGAATCCAGAAGTTGCAGCCCAGATAGAAGCAAAAATTCGTGCTGAAGTTTTTCCTGGCCAGACCTTGAAAGATAAAAATGGAAAGGTTGTTGAGGCTTCAAAAAAAGATTCCAAAAGTGAATCTAAAGGTGATTCAGATAAGAAATCAACCTCATCAAAAGCAGAAAAGCCTGCAGATAACGATGCAGCTTTAGCAGAGGGATTATTCTAAAATGAAGCGAGTTTTATTGGGTTTAGGTTCGAACAAAACTTTTAACAATAGAACTCCTCTTGAAAATTTAGAATGTGCCTGTGCCGATTTGAAAAGACTTTTAGCTAATCCTTCATTTTCATCGGTATATAAAACTAAGGCAATGTATGTTGAAGATCAGGATGATTTTTACAATATGGCAGTCCTTGGTTTTATTGCCGATGATTTTGATGCATTTGAGTTTTTAAAAATTATTAATAAAATTGAAGAAAAATATGGACGAAACCGTCAAAATGAAATACGTTTTGGTCCACGTTCACTTGATATAGATATTGAATTGTTTGGAACAGAAAAATACGATACACCAATCCTTACAATTCCTCATCCAAGAATAAAAGAAAGAGCTTTTGTTCTTATTCCAGCTATTGAGATTTTAATAAATTCTGCCGATATTCAAATAAGAAGAGAATATGAAGATTGCCTTGAAAATTTAAAAAAACAAGGTGAAGTTTCTGTGGAGAAAATAAATAGCTATGGAACAAGAGATTCAAAGAAATGCAGTTGAAACAAAAACAGCCGTAAAACATGCTTATAAAGCCGGAGAATTTGAAGGTCCGCTTGATTTATTATGGTCGTTAATCCGCGAAAGTAAAGTAAATATTTATGATATTCCGATCGCTCAGATTACTGAACAGTATCTTGAATACCTGGATTATGCTGTGCAGACCGATTTAGGAGACTTATCGGAATTTTACAGCTGGGCGGCAAAACTAATTTATATTAAAAGCCGCATGATGCTTCCTGTTGAAGTTGCATACGATGATGAAGATGAAGAAGATCCACGACAGGAACTTGTAGACAGACTTATTGAATATCAGAAGTTTAAGAAGTTATCTTCGCTTATGGAAGAACAGGAAGATGATGCCGACTGGAATTTTGAGCGCAAGAAGATTCAGCGTGTTTTGCCGTTTGATGATTCTGAGCAGCAGTGGGAAGAAGTTGATACCTGGGAATTGCTTCAGCAAATGCAGGATATTTTCAAAACAATCATGCATCAGTATTCGAATGAAAAAATTCTTAACATGTATGAAGAAATTTCTGTAAATGAAAAGATTACGCTCATGAATGAACTGCTTGAAGATAAAAAGAGCTGCATGTTTACCGATTTGCTTACAAGGCAGGGAAATGCAATGGATGTAATCTGTGCTTTTATGGCCATTCTTGAAGCCGTAAAATTCAAAATGATTACTATCTTTCAGAACAAGCTTTTTGGCGATATTAAAATTTGCTGCAGAGAAGATTCTGACGGTTATGTACCTGCAGAAGAAGAATTAACTTCTAACTAAATGAAGAAAAGTTTACTATTACTGATTATATTTTCTTTTGCATTTATGCTTTTTGCCGATGATGCTCATGTTGAGTGTTATGGAGGCGGGGTTGGCACGGTCAATAGCGACAGACAGTATTATCAGCTTGTACAGGACGAAGACATTGCAATGACAGCGGAGCATGTTCTTATCACTATGTACGAAGATTATTATACCGTGGATGCAAGGTTCTGGCTTAAAAATGAAGGAGAAGCAAAAACAATTGAAATTGGCTTTCCTGAAAACATTTGGGAATGGCATAACGGCAGACATTATCTTGAAGATTTTGAAACTTTTGTTGATGATGAAAAAGTTCAGGTAAAAAGATTCGAAAATCCAGATAACGACAGAATAGAGCTTTTCTGGTATGTAAAGCAGGTGCATTTTGAAAAAAATCAGACCCGGCAAACCAGAGTAAAATACAAATGCCCTTACGGGGTCACAGCCAGCGGCTTGTATTTTGGCATTGACGGATTTTTTGATTATATTTACGGCACGGGCAAATCCTGGAAAGGTCCCATCGGAAAAATCACAGTTGATATAAAAAATCTTGCCACATCAAAATATATAATGCAGGTTTGTTTTTTGCAGAAAGAATATGGTTCGCTCGACAGCTACGGGCATAGTGATTACCAGCCATTACCTGAAGATTCTTTTACCTTCAATTGGATTACGCCAGACACTTTCAGACTTGAAGCAGAGAATGTTGAGCCGGAATCTGCTGAAGAAAGCGTAGCTATTACAATTCACTCTTTTGATTACGAAGGCACAGGCTGGTTGACCGCAGAAGGTTTTGAAGGAAAAACGGCCGTAAATGCCCGAAGTGATTTTACAAAAGCGTTCCTCAGATACAATTTATGCTTTTTTACTGAAAAGCAGCTTCGCCTTGCAAGAAATGATTTTTACGCGCTTTACGGACGCAGCTTTAAAGACAAGGAGCTGAAAAGCTTTTATGAGTCGATTGCAGGGTATAAGGTCAACAAGAAATATTCTGACGATTTGCTTTCTGCCGAAGAAAAAGAAATTGTGAACAAGATAATTGATATAGAGAATGAAAGAAAAATAAAGTAACATTTTCATTCTGCAAGTCTGTGACAATAATATCTTTTTATGCTAAAATGCGATTATGGATTTTAATAAAGAAACAGCACTTGTTGAAACTATTTTATTTTTGGAAAGTGAACCACTTACCGTTAAGGTTCTTGCAAATAAAGCTCAGCTTTCCGACGAAGTAACAGAAAAATGTATTGAGCATCTCAAAGAAAAATATAATGCAGAAGATTCCGGCATTGAGCTTGTAATGATTACAGGCGGCTGGTGTCTTGCTCCTAAAAAAGAGTACTGGGATGTACTTAAAGAGTTTTATGGTTCAAAACGTGAAGGGCGTCTTTCAAAATCTGCAATGGAAACTCTTGCTATTATTGCATATTCTCAACCAATTACCCGTGCAGAAATTGAACAGATTCGTGGTGTAGGTGTAGATAATATGATTCGCATTTTAATGGAGCGAAATCTTATAAAAGAAGTAGGCAAAAAAGAAGCACCTGGTCGCCCGACTCTTTTTGGAACAACAAAAGAATTCTTAAAGCTTTTCCGCCTCAATTCCATTGCCGAATTGCCAAAACTTGATGAGGATGAGCAGGAGAGATTTGAACTTGCCCGCTAGTGATTTTAAGAAGAAAACAGATATTTCAGGCTCTTCTGATAATTCGGAAATTAATGAAAAAACTCGTCTTCAGGCTTATCTTGCGCACTGCGGTGTTGCAAGCCGCCGGGCAAGTGAACAGATTATTCTTGATGGCCGCGTAACTGTAAACGGCAATGTCGTTACAGAGCTTGGAACTAAGGTATGTAAGGAAGATAAAGTTTGCGTTGATGGAAAAGCCATTCATCTTGAAGCCCGTAAATGCTATGTGCTTTTGAATAAACCGGCTGGTTATGTATGTTCTTCCAGCGATGAAAAAGGCCGCCAGGTTGCAGCAGATCTTCTTCGCGGCAGCTACAAAGAACGGCTTTATAATGTTGGCCGTCTGGATATGTATTCAAAAGGAATGATTCTTTTTACCAACGACGGTGATTTTGCCGCAAAGCTTAGTCATCCTTCAAGTCAGATAGAAAAAGAATATATAGTAGAAACCAGCCAGGATGTTAGTCCAGAAACAGCGGCAGCTCTGGAGCACGGTATTCGTGCAGATAATGTTTTTTATAAATGTGTTCGTTGTGAGGTGCTTAAGCCACGTAAAATCAAAATAATTCTGATAGAAGGCAAAAACCGCGAAATTCGAAAAATGCTCGAAAGTCAGAATATTGGAACAAGGTCTCTTGTCCGGGTACGTATTGGAAATGTGAATCTTGATGATTTGCGACCTGGAGAACACAGAGATTTAACTGAAAAGGAAGTCAAAGGTCTTCTGGCGCTCTGTCATTAATGGTGTTGTTATGGGGGAAAAGCCCCTTTAAAATGGAGAAAATATGAAAAAGAAACAGGTTTTATTGATGGTTGGAATTTTTATTCTGGGCTTAGTTCTTATGCTATGTTCTGCGGTTGTAAAAAAATATCGCGGTTCAGCTGAGTGGAATGGAAATTCTTATAATATTGAAAATGTAAATTCAGTTGATGCTAAGTTTGCCCGGCCTTATAACGAGAAACTGGATAATCTTGGAGATTTAGTTCTTTCTTGTTTATGTGCAGGAACCATGCTTTTAGTGTTAATCAGTTTTGTTATTTCAAAGGATAAACGAAAGGGCATAAAAGAAGCTCTTTTTGAAGCATATGTTTTTTTAATTTCTTATATTTATTCCAATGCTGTCTGCTCGTTCTTAAAAGTTTTTGCAGGAAGAATCAGACCATATATGTATTTTGCAAATCCGGAGCAGAAGGGAATTGAGACTGGTGACTTTTATCATTCCTGGCCAAGCGGGCACTCTGCAAACAGCTTTATGATTATTGCTTTTGTCGTTTTCTTTTTTACTGTCTGTCATTCTGATTCTAAGTTTAAAAAGCCTGTTATTGTACTTTTCTTTCTTGCAGGTATTGCTGTAATGGTTTTGAGAATGCTCAGCGGAAATCACTTTCTTACAGATGTACTTTCTGGAGCAGCAATCGGTTTTGTATGCGCTTATTTTATGGATCTTTTGTGTAATAGAATTCGTGGCAAAAAAATAGAGGATTAGCATTAAAAAGCATTAATCCAAAGTGAAAGCTGACATCTTGAAAAATAGAGGTTTTATTTCATATAATTAAAAGCAAGGCGTTACGGGGCGGCGTTTGAGCCCCGTTGGATAGGGTAGACGAAAAGCGAATGCTTTGAGTCGTAGGGCGGGGCTCCGCCCTTCTGCATATGAGCAATTTTTTATTGGAGAACTAAAATGATAATTGCAATTGATGGTCCAGCTGGAACTGGAAAAAGTACTATTGCCAAAATGCTGGCAGATAAGCTTGATATAACTTTTTTGAATAGCGGCGGATTTTACCGAACGCTCACTCTTGCAGTCCTGGATGCAAAAATTGATTATAAAGATGAAAAAGCAACCCTTGATTTTTGCCGCAAGCAGAAAATTGAATATACAAAAGAGGGGCATTTTATATTAAACGGCACAGATGTTACTGAACATCTTCATGATGACAGGGTAACAGCAAATGCAAGTCAGGTTAGTGCTATTGTGGAAATCCGGCATCTGGTAAATGATCTTATGCGCGAAATTACAAAAAGTCTTAGCATTGTATGCGAAGGACGCGATATGACTACAGTCGTATTCCCGAATGCAGAAGTTAAGGTTTATCTTGATGCAAGTGCAGAAGTTCGTGCAAAAAGACGTTTTGATCAGGGTGTAAGTGATATGACTCTGGAAGAAATAAAAGCTTCTATAGAAAAGCGGGATGAAATGGATAAAAATAAAAAGGAAGGTTCTTTGAAAATTGCACCTGATGCCTTATATATTGATACATCTAACTTGACGATAGACGCTGTTTGTGAGATAATAGAAAAACAAATTTCATAATTAAAAGGTTATACAATGGAAGAAATGGAAGTGGAAAAGGAAGAAGCTCAGAATTCTATGAGCAATTTCGAGACACAATTAGACGCGTATGACTTTGCCGCTCCGCAGGCAGGTCAGTTGGTTGAAGGTACAGTAGTACAGGTTACTGATGATTATGTTTATGTAGACATTGGTGACAAATCTGAAGGCTTGATAGCAAGAAACGAGTTTACTGATGAATTGCCAAAAGAAGGCGATAAGGTTCAGGCTCTGCTTACTGGTCATAATGCACATGGTCCTGTGCTTTCTAAAAGAAAAGCGGATTCTAAAAAGTATTTGAAAGAAATTCAAAATGCATGGAAGGAAAAGACAGCCGTAGATGGAACAATCATTAAGGTTGTTAACAGCGGTTTTGAAGTAGATTTAGGAATTGATAAAATGGCATTCCTTCCAATCAGTCAGGCTGATGTAGAAAAAATAGATAAACCGGAATCTTTGATTGGTGTTAGATCAAAGTTCTATGTTGAAAGACTTTATTCTGATAATAAATTAAATCCTGTTGTAAATAGAAGAAAGTATCTTACTGAAGCAGTAGATACAAAACGAGATGAATTCTTTAATACAGTTCAGATTGGCGATACTGTAAAGGGTACTGTAAAGAGTTTTACAAGCTTTGGTGCATTCATTGACTTGGGCGGTTTTGATGGTCTTCTTCATATCAACGATATGAGCTGGGGACACGTTGCCCGTCCAAAGGATTTTGTTAAAAAAGGTCAGGAAATTGAACTTAAGGTTATTCGTCTTGATCCTGCAGAAAAGAGAATCAACCTTTCTCTTAAGCATTTCTCAGAAGATCCATGGATTCATTTTGAAGAAAAATATCATGTAAATGATATTGTAGAAGGAAAGGTAACAAAGCTTACAGAGTTCGGAGCTTTTGTTGAGCTTGAAGAAGGTATTGAAGGTCTTGTTCATATCAGTGAATTCTCTTGGACAAAGAAAATTAATAAGCCGGGTGATATGGTAAGCGTTGGTCAGACTGTAAAGGCTATGATCCTTGGTTACGATATTCAGGCTGGTCGTGTTTCTCTTGGCTTTAAGCAGACTACAGAAAATCCATGGGATTCTATTGGCGATAAATACGCTGTTGGAACAAAGGTTCATGGAAAGGTTGTTAAGATTACAAATGCTGGTGCATTTGTTTCTCTTGAAGATGGAATTGATGCATTCCTTCATGCAGATGATATTTCATGGACAAAGAAGGTTCGTCATCCAGGCAGCGAGCTTGCTGTAGATCAGGAAATTGATGCAGTTGTAATTGAATGTGATCCACAGGCTCACAAAGTTAAGATTGGTGTAAAACAGGCTACAGAAAATCCTTGGAAGGTTTTTGCTGATGAATATAAACCTGGTTCTACATTTGAAGGTGAGATTACTTCTATTACTGATTTTGGAATTTTTGTTAAAGCTCCAAATGGAATTGAAGGTCTTGTTAATAAATCAAATCTTACAGATGACAAAGATGTTACTTTTGAAGATGCTGTTGCAAAATACAAGGTTGGAGATAAAGTAAACGTTTATGTTGTTGATGTAAAAGTTGAAAAGGAACAGGCTGCTTTCTCTGTAAAAGAGTTCAAAAAGAAACAGCAGCGTGATGAAATTTCACAATATATGTCAACTTCAAATGATGAAGGTGATGGAGCATATACTCTTGGAGATATGCTGAAATCTCAGAAGAACTAATTTTGTTTCTAAGAACAAATACGGTTCTTTAAACTTCTATATTTGAAATAAAAGACGTGCTTAAAGGTGAGCACGTCTTTTGTAAATTCTAGGCTGATGAAAAATACAATTGAACCTTTCATAGGAAACAGTTCGTTTTCTGATGAAGTAAGAGACTTAATAAGCACTCTTTCAAAAAACAAAGCTTCTTTACTCCTTGTTGGAGAAAGAGGATCGGGAAAGCGTTTTATTGCAAGGCATATTCATTTTGCGCAGACTAAAAATTTTGGCTGTTTTGTAGAAATGAATTGCCGTACTCTTTCAAAAGAGCAGATGTATTTTTCATTTGAAACTGTAAAGGATATTTTAAGATTTAATCAGCAGGTAACTTTTTTTGTTGCGCAAATTGACTGTTTAAGTCTTGAACTTCAGAAAGAGTTATTGACTCTTGTTAATGGAACAAAAGGCATAGAAGATAGATTCAGAATTGTATCTTCTACAGAAAAATCTCTGGAAGAGAATGTTGCTTCAGGAGCTTTTTTAAAAGATTTATATTATAAGTTGAATGCTGTTGTTCTTAATATTCTTCCTTTACGTCAGCGAGCGGATGATATTTTGCCTCTGGCAGATTTTTATCTTTCGCAGTTTTCTAAAAGGTCTGGAATAAAATTCAGTAATTTTTCTTCTGAAGCAAAGGATTTACTAAAGGAATCATTTTTTGTAGGAAATATAGATGAACTTGTAAATTGCATTCAGAGAGCGTTTATTGTAGGGAAGCCTCCAGAAGTTTCTGCTATGGACCTGGGACTTTCTAATAATAAACAGATAGAAAAAGAAATGGCTTTACAAACTTTTGAAGATAAATCTTTAAAAGCAGCTATTGATAGATTTAAAAAGGAATATATTACAAGAATCCTTGAAGAAAATGGCTGGAATCAGACCAAAACTGCAAAGATACTTGGAATACAGCGTACTTATGTGATAAGATTAATCAATGAATTAAATATCCGCAAGTAACGCATAACTAAATAAAATATTTAGTAAGATTTTTTATAAAGAGGTTTTTATATGTCTAGACAGGACGAAAACGCAACAGCAAGTACAAAAGTTACTTCCTTTATTACCAAAAACAGAATTTTATTTATTGGAGCACTTATTTGTTTTTGTGTTGCTCTGGTAGGTTTTATTGTTGTTTCTAAAATAACAGAGGCTTCTAAAGATAAATCACTTTCAAGAATAGAAGAAATTTCTTTTACTCTTACAGATGGTTCTTCTGCTCTCAGCGAAGGAGAACTGGAAGCAAGACGGCTTGATGCATTAGATTCTCTTGCTTCTTTGAATACAAAGGGTGGAATTGTTGGTGCAAGAGCAAATATGCTTAGTGCAGAAATTTCTTTCCAGTTGAAAAAATATGAAGATGCTGCTAAATACTGGTCAAATGTAGCAAAAAAGGCACGCAGCAATTATTTATATCCTTTAGCTATGTACAATCTTGGTGTAGCTTATGAGCAGCTTGGAAAAACTTCTGAAGCTTCTGAAAGCTATAAAGCAGCTTACGAAAATAAAAATTGTCTTTTTGCCTGCCATGCAGGATTCAGTTATGGAAGAACATTGGAGGCTCTTGGAAAATATGCCGAAGCTGTAGAAATTTATCAGAAGATAAATGATGCAGAACCTGGCGAAGCCTGGTCAATGCTTGCTAAAACAAGAATCATTGCATTAAAGGCAGAAAAGAAAGTAGAGTAACAATTTAAATCTTTTTTATAACTTTAATTATGAATGTAAAAACAATCTGTAAAAAATCTTTCTTCGCAAAGTGGTTTATTACAGGTTGTTTTTTTGTTTTAACTTTATTTAATTCTTCCTGTGGTCTGGATACTTATTATGAAATTGAAGCCCCCGCAACAATTTTGCATGAACCTTCTTATAATAGTGCTTATGACGAAAGATATTTTGAATTTATGACTAACGAAGTTGTAAATTCAGAAAACCAGGGCTTTTCTTTTACCGGCACTAATATTTATTACAGGATTTATGATGATATAAGTGAATTAAACAATGATCGTACCAGATTACAGAATCTTGCATCTTCTAATGATGTAAATGCTATAAATTCTGCTGCTTATAGTCTTATACAGCCTAAAGGCAACGGCTACGGATATTGTCTGCTGAATACTGTGGAGAATAGAGAAGCAGCTACACTAATACCTTCAAGAGCTTCAGACAGAAGAATTAAAATAAGATTAACAAATTATGGTACTGTTTCTGAATTCCGTTCTTATTTAGATATAGAAGACGGGCCAACCTATACGCCATTAAGAGAAAACGGCAAATCTTTTGATTTTGGAAGAAACGGCTCCAGAGACGGAATGCCAGTTCAGGGCGATATAGATTATTCTTATTCTAATAATACTAATAGCAATCCTACTATAAAATATGTGGCTTTATATGCTCTCGCCGTCGGACATGATGCTCCTTATTCAAATTACTATAGTAATATTTTTTATATAGGAACAGTTTCTATCGACTCTTCTACACCAGATAATTAATCTAAAATTTTTGCAAAAAAAAAAGCGGCTCTATATTTTCATACAAAGCCGCCATATTAGTTTTTTTTATTTTTGCGAAGCAAAAAAAATGCATAAATCAAAAATATCGTTTACGAATTTGTTGATTATTAGCACTTTTTTTGCAAAGCAAAAAAATGCGTAAATCAAAAATATCGTTTACGAATTTGTTGATTATTAGCACTTTTTTTGCGAAGCAAAAAAATGCGTAAATCAAAAATATCGTTTACGATATTTTTGATTATCCTAATGTAATCTCAACATTAACTTCTTTCTTTCCTTCAACGTATGGAACTACACAGCCTTCTACAGACTGTCCGTCTACAAGCATGCTCTTAACACCCTTGCAAACGTGGCTCGGGTTTTTGATTGTGATGTTGTACTTTGCACCGCGGAAGAGTCGGGTAGCTGTAAATCCGTCCCATGAAGATGGAATAGAAGGGTCAACCTTGAGTCCATCGAAGTCTGGCTGAATACCGAGGATGTACTGGCTGATAGCAACCATGTTCCATGCGGCAGTACCTGTAAGCCATGAGTTTTTACCCTGACCAAAGTTCTTGCCTGTCTGTCCGATGTCCGAACCTGCATCCTTACCACCAATCATCTGGCCATATACGTATGGTTCAGTCTTGTGGATGTCAGAAGTTTCTTCTGTAAATGCAGGTGCAATTTCTGAGTAATATTTGAAAGCCTGATTTCCTTCACCTGCATAAGCAGCGGCACAGATAATCCATGCGTTGTTATGAGTGAAGATACCGGCGTTCTCTTTGTATCCGCCCGGATATGTTGAGATTTCACCATATTCAATATAGTACTTACTGAAGGCAGGATTATTGAGAACAAGTCCGTGTTTTGTATTAAGTCTCTCATCGATTGCGGCAAGGGTCTTCTTTGTTGCGTCTTTATCAATATCAGACATGATTGCAAAGCCCTGTGGTTCAATAAAGATCTGTCCTTCTTCACATTCGTGAGAACCCATCTTCTTGCCGTAAGCATCGTAAGCACGCATAAACCAGTTGCCGTCCCATGCAGAATCCATCATAACTTTCTTCATCTTGTCTATAGCTTTCTGAGCTTTTTCGGCATCTTTTTTCTTACCGAGATGATTTAAGATTCCTACAAAATTTGGTCCTACATATGTAAAGAGGGCAGCAACGAATACAGATTCTGCAACCTTAGAGTAGCCGCCTTCCTTCTTGAACTTAGGGTTTGTATAAGTCTGGAAGCTTTCGCCCGGTGTGTCAGAGAAGCATGAAAGGTTGATACAGTCGTTCCAGTCTGCGCGCATTGCAAGAGGAAGTCCGTGTGGACCAAGATTATTTACAATGTGGTAGAAGCTTACTGTAAGGTGGTCGAGCATTGATTTTGCCTTTGACTCATCGTTATCGTAAGGAACCTTTGCATCGAGAATTGACCAGTCGCCAGTTTCCTTGATGTAAGCTGATACAGAAAGAATCATCCAGAGTGGGTCATCAGAGAAGTCTCCACCGATGTCTGCATTACCCTTCTTTGTAAGCGGCTGGTACTGGTGATAACATCCACCGTCAGGAAGCTGAGTAGAAGCAATGTCGATAAGGCGTTCGCGGGCGCGGTCTGGAATCTGATGTACGAAACCAAGAATATCCTGGTTAGAATCACGGAAGCCCATACCACGACCAATTCCAGATTCAAAGTAAGAAGCAGAACGTGAAAGGTTGAAAGTAACCATACACTGATACTGGTTCCAGATGTTTACCATGCGGTTTACTTTGTCTTCCGGTGTGTTTACGTTGAGGATGCCGAGGAGCTTGTCCCAGTAAGCGCGGAGCTCAGCCATACCTGCTGCAAACTTTTCTGGTGTGTTGTATTTCTCGATCATGGCAAGGGCTTTTTCTTTGTTGATTGTCTTGCCGTCTGCCTCAAACTTTTTGTCCACTGGCATTTCAACATAACCGAGGATGAATACGAGAGTTTTGCTTTCGCCAGCCTTGAGTGTAATTTCTTTGTAGTGAGAAGCAATTGGAGACCAGCCGTCTGCGAGAGAGTTTCCGCAGGTTCCGTCGAGAACCTGCTGAGGATTGTTGAAGCCGTTGTAAAGACCAATGAAGGTGTCGCGGTCTGTATCGTAGCCGTCGATTGTGTCATTTACTGTATAGAAAGCAAAGTGATTGCGGCGGTCGCGGTATTCAGTTTTATGATAGATTGTTGAATCTTTGATTTCTACACGACCAGTAGAAAAGTTTCTCTGGAAGTTTGTGCAGTCATCCTGAGCATCCCAGAGACACCATTCAGCAAATGACCAGAATTTGAAAGTCTTGTCTGAGCTGCCTTCATTTGTAAGAACAACCTGCTGAACTTCTCCATCATAATCCTGTGGAACAAAGAAAGTAACTTCTGCTTTAAGACCATTCTTTTTACCTGTGATTACAGTGTAGCCCATACCGTGGCGGCATTCGTAAGAATCGAGTTCTGTCTTTACAGGAGACCAGCCAGGATTCCAGATTGTACCGTTATCGTTGATGTAGAAATAACGTCCGCCCATATCAATAGGTACGTTGTTGTAGCGGTAACGTGTGATTCGGCGGAGGCGTGCATCTTTATAAAAGCTGTAACCGCCGGCAGTGTTAGAAATTAACGAGAAAAATCCCTGAGTTCCAAGATAGTTAATCCAAGGGTAAGGTGTGCGAGGAGTATCAATTACATACTCGCGTTTTGCATCATCAAAGTGTCCGAACTTCATGTGCGTCTCCTGTGTAAGGTGATTTTATGGCGCCTGCCGATTCTCCGAAAATCAGCGAAAACGTTGTAGTAAAATTATAGCGTATGATAAGGATTTGTGCAAATGAATTTTTATATTCCCGGAAAGGTCAATAAATTTTTACATTCTCGGGATAAATCCGGAAAAGACATTAATTACAGTTTTACCACCGATCCGCCTTTTAAAAGCCGGCCTGTAATCATCTCTTTTTTGGGTTCAAAAGGGTCTGGATTTTCAATTCTGCTAATCAAAGCCTCTGCTATAGCCTGGCCAATTGCAAGTCCATTTTGTTCATATGTAGTTAATGGCGGAATCATCATTGAAGTGAGCATAATTCCATCATAACCGACAATACTTATATCTTTTCCTGGAATTAAACCTCTGGAACTAATCTCGCGAATTCCGCCAAGGGCAGAGTAGTCATCGGGATAAAAAATACAAGTTGGTGGTTCAGGTAAAGAAAGAAGAATATTAGTTGCTTCTGCACTTGTATAAGGATCGTTGTACATAGCTTCCACAAAATAATCAGCTGGAATTTCAATTCCATGCGCTTTACACGATGCAATAAATGAACTTTTTCTTTCTGAAGTTACAAGCGTATCTTCTCCATGAATCATTGCAATTTTAGAATGCCCCATAGAAACAACATATTCAACAAGCTCTTTTTCGCCGTTTTCATTATTGCTCATAACACTTGAATGAGCATTATCATAATAATAATCAAGCGTAACAGTTGGAATTTCGCTTTTTACAAGCTTTTTAATAGCAGAAGATTTATAATCGGCAGAAAGAATAGCAACTCCGTCAAAGTTCCTGCTTCTGATATGATTGTAATAATCGTCATTAAGGTTAGTTGCAGTAAAAGTAATTTCATACCCATGAGTCTGAGCAACTTTGTGAAGTCCGCTGATTATAGTTGCAAAATACTGATGCTGAAATCCTGCCCGTGTTTTATCTTCAAAAATAACACCAATATCGTATGTTCGGTTTGTTCGTAAAGTTCTGGCAGCAAGGTTAGGGTGGTAGCCCATTTTTTCTGCTTTTTTGCGAATCAATTTTATAGTTTCCTCGCTTATTTCTGAACTACCTTTTAAAGCTTTACTTACTGTAGAAAAAGAAACATTACATTCTTTTGCAATGTCTTTTAATGTAACCATCATTTACTCCAACGTTTTCGCTGCTAACAGTATACCCCGAAATCACGCTTCAAGCAAATGGTTTTATTGTATTAAAAATGACGGTCCCGGTTTTCAAAGAAAAACGGGACCGTCATTTTTATCAATTCTTATCATTTTTTCCTATATTAGACTTCCTTTTTTTAATAGTTTTCGCGTTTATATATATGTGATGCGGGATAAAAATGTTATTTAAATGAATAATATTTTATCCCTCATCTGGAGTTTTTTTTTTTCAAAAAACTCCTTGAAATTTATTTTCAGAGTAAATGAAGGGTAAAAATCTGATTTTCATTAAAAAGGTTATCCCACTCATCTGGAAATTAGTATGGAGGCCTTATGGGACAATTTTCAAAACCCTGGGAAGAATTGACGATTGCAGATAATTTTATTTTCTGCAAGGTAATGCAAAATGCAGAGCTCTGCAAAGAGATTCTTGAAGTTCTACTGGATATTCAGATAGAAAAAATTGAATATTTACAGACAGAATCTCCT
>JAQXNX010000031.1 GCA_029098225.1 Spirochaetales bacterium
AAGAAGGAACAAAGACACTTGAGAAAATTATGCAGATTAAAGCAAAGGCAGAAAACAAAATTCTTTCATTTGGTCGTAGAGCTGAATCTGCTCATAAATTATTAGAAGCATTATTCTCTAAACCAATGGTATCAATAAAAGCAGTTCAGGCTATCACTAATTTATCTCCAAAAGCCGCCGGTGAACTTGTTAATCTTTTTGTTGATAACGGACTTTTACAGGAAGTTTCAAATCAGCAAAGAAACCGAGCTTTTGCTTTTACAGAGTATTTGGATTTGTTTATAAAATAGTGTAAAAAAGCAGGTGTTGTAATCGAGTTTGCTTCGCAAACATCGCAGGGCGGCGCTTAAGCCCGCAGAAGGGGTAGCAGTCAAACCAACTGTTCGGAAATTCCGAATAGTTCCAATCCTTCTGGTTAAAATAAGGAAAATTCATAAAAATCATCTTTATGAATTTAAATTCAATTGTAAAAGAATTTGACTTTAAATTCAATTTCGCTTATATTATATTCATAAGTACATATGAGGTGAATTTTATGTCAAATTTTGATAAAACTTTACTTGGAAAAAATATCAAGTTTTTAGCGACTCAAAAAGGAATAAAGGTTGGCGATATAGAAACTGAAGCCGGTGTAAGTGCTGGATATTTATCACGTCTTGCAAATGAAGATAATAAAAACAATTTTCCGATTATGGACTTAATCTTCTTAATTTCAAATAAACTTGATGTATCTGTAAATACACTTCTTTCTGTTGATTTATCAAGTTTAACACCAAATGAAATTCTGCTTTCTCAATTTGTCGATAAACTGAGCAGGGATACACAGAACAATAAACTTATCTGGGAATTAGAATCAAAATCCAAATTAGAAGAATGTAAGCAACATGGAAACCATCCATTGTTTTTTCCTGTTAATCCGGGTGATTTTGGTACAGAGTTTTATTACCATTCCACATTTGATTCTGAAGCAGTAATTGCAGGTGACTGTTATAAAGTAATTGTTGGAAATAAATGGCTTTACCTAATGTGCGTAAGTAAAGAGTATGATTATATAAATGGTTATGAATTATATTTTATCTCATCAAATTACCAAGGTTATCCAAATATTGAGCAAATATGTAAAGCTTATTCAGAATCTGATTTGTATAATCAGATAGTTGATTTACGAAATCAGGCAGCTGAATCAAGCAGACATGTAAAATTGTCAGATTCTGTTCGTAATTCTATAAATGATTATCTTACACAAGATGATATAGATTCATTTTAATATAAGGAGAGAAGGTTATGCTTTCATTTTCAGATTTAGTAAATTATCTTAAAGGAAATAAAAATATCAGTATTCCCGCTACGCAGGAAAAAGATTTACGGAATATTGGTTATTATCATGGTTATAAAGGATATCGTTTTATAAGAACCTCCTCTAATAAAATCCAGTTTTCGAATATAAAAGAAGTAATTGTTTTAAATAAGTTTGATCTTGACTTGAAAACCCTCATCTATCCAAAAATCATGTTTATTGAAACAGCATTAAAGAGTTATTTTATTGAATCCATTCTTGATGATTCAAAATCTGAAGATATGGCAACTATATACTCAAAAACTGTTACTCGATATCAGAGTTATCAAAAAGGCTCTAAACAATATACCGAAGAGTTTAAGAAGCGCATGAATTTACAGATGAAAATCAATTCTGCACTTATACGGGATTATCAAAAGGAAAAAGAAATTGAGAAACACTTTTTTAACAATGATAAGCCTATTCCTGTTTGGGCAGTTTTTGAGTCTCTTACATTAGGTGAATTTGGAAATTTTTTTGATTGTTCAAACCTCAATACTCGTTTGGAAACATCTAAACTGTTAAGCCTTCCTACGAATTTAGATGCGGATGGGGAATTGATATCATATATTATTTATACATTACGCGATTTAAGAAACGCAGTTGCGCATAATAGTGTTGTTTTTGACACAAGATTTAAGACAGCAAAGATTAATAAGCGCTTGTCGTTATTATTAGAGTCTGAAACAGGAATAAAGAATATAGATTTTAAGTATATAAGTGCTTATATAATTTTAATAACTTACCTATATAAGCATTTAGGACAAAATAAGGAATGTAAAAGCTTTATTCATGAATACCTTACAAAATGTGAATATCTCTATAAAAATGTTCCAAATAATGTTTATTTTGAAATTGTTGGTACAAACAATAAATCTATTATGACACAATTGGAAAAATGGATATAATACAATACTAGTAAATGTAAGTAAAACTTAGTAAAAGGTCATTGACTTTTTCATTTTTGCCGATATAATAGTATACGAATTGCGGTGGTAGTCTTCGGACGACACCTTCTAGGCTCCTGATGCGTCGGGGGCTTAATTTTTTTAACACTCCATAAATAAATGCAAAATCTTCTAAAACATGATAAAATAAATATAATTGTTTGCGAGGAGTCGTTTATGTCCGATTACAACGAAGAAGCCTATGAAAATGCTCTGATTGAGTTGTTCCAGAATATGAGATGGGAGCATGTTTATGGGCCGGAAGTTGAACGTGACTGGCATTCTCCGCTTTATGATTCTGTTCTTGAAGATTCTATCAGGCGATTGAATCCTAATGCTCCTGCGCAGGCAATTTCTGAAGCGCTCTTAAAACTCCGTAATTTTGAAAATGCTGAACTTGTAAAAAAGAATGCGCTTTTTATGGAATATCTTCAAAACGGTATTGAAGTTAGTTACAGTGCAAACGGCGAAACTAAATCTCAAATAATTTATATTGCCGACTTTGAAAATGCCGGCAAGCCTGACGACAAAAACTCTTACATAGTTGCTAATCAATGGACATTTATAGAAAACTCAAACAAGCGCCCGGATATTCTACTTTTCTTGAACGGACTTCCTGTCTGTCTTTTTGAATTAAAATCTCCGAGCCGTGAGCAGACCGACGCAAGCGAAGCGTATACTCAGATCCGCAATTACATACAGGAAATTCCTTCCATGTTTATTTACAACTGTATCTGCGTAATGAGTGACCAGCTTACAAGTAAGGCGGGAACCATCACTAGTGGTGAAGACCGCTTTATGGAATGGAAGACAAAAGACGGCAATATGGAATCCAAGGCCTTTGCAGATTTTACAACTTTCTTTGAAGGCATTTTTCAGAAAGCTCGCCTGCTGGACATCATCAAAAACTTTATCTGTTTTAATAATGACGGAATTAATTCTTATAAGATTCTTGCGGGTTATCATCAGTATTTTGCAGTTCGAAAGGCTGTTGAACGTACAAAGCTTGCAGTAAGCGGCGATGGAAAAATCGGTGTCTTCTGGCACACTCAGGGTTCCGGAAAATCGCTTTCTATGGTTTTCTATGCACACCTTTTGCAGCAGGCAATTGATTCTCCGACAATCGTTGTTATTACAGACCGCAATGATCTGGATAATCAGCTTTATGGGCAGTTTTGTAATTGTAAAGATTTCTTACGCCAGGAACCTGTTCAGGCAGAAAGCCGCGAACATTTAAAACAACTTCTTGAAGGTCGAAAGGCTAATGGTATCATCTTCACAACTATGCAGAAATTTGAGGAAAGTGATGAGCCGCTCAGCGACCGAAAAAATATTATCGTAATGGCGGATGAAGCTCACCGCAGCCAGTACGGACTTACAGAGAAAATCAAAACAAGCCGCGACGAGCAGGGTAATCTTGTAGCTCACCGCACAATCGGTACCGCCCGCATAATCCGTGATAGTCTTCCGAATGCAAGCTATATCGGCTTTACCGGTACTCCAATTTCCCGCGAAGACCGCAGCACAATCGAAGTTTTCGGTGACTATATAGATGTTTATGATATGACTCAGGCTGTTGAAGATGGAGCAACCCGTCCTGTTTATTACGAAAGCCGTGTTATCAAACTCAAGCTTGACGACAAGGTGCTTGCCCAGATTGATGCAGAATACAGCGCGCTTGCTAATAATGCTGACGAAGAAGTAATCGAAAAAAGTAAGCACGAACTTGGCAAGATGGAAGAAATTCTTGGCCACGAAAAGACTATCAACTCTCTTGTTGATGATATTTTGAATCACTACGAAAACGAACGCCAGTATCTTTATACCGGAAAGGCAATGATTGTTGCTTATAACCGCTCTATTGCAATGAAGATATTTAATCGTATTCTGGAGCTACGGCCATCCTGGGCGGGAACATCAAAGGTGGTTTCGACAGGCTCAACCAGCGTAACTGTTCCAGGTGACGATGCCCGCATTGCCGTTGTAATGACCGAAAGCAACAAAGATCCGGAAGAATGGCGTGCAATAATTGGAAATAAAACTCGAAAGCAGGAACTTGCAACCCGCTTCAAAGACAATGACAGCCCACTAAAAATAGCAATCGTTGTTGATATGTGGCTTACAGGTTTTGATGTTCCTTCTCTTGCAACCATGTATGTTTACAAGCCTATGGAAAGCTACAACCTTATGCAGGCAATTGCCCGTGTAAACCGTGTCTTCAAAGATAAGGAAGGTGGTCTTGTAGTTGATTACGTTGGAATCGCAAGTGCCCTCAAACAGGCAATGAACGACTACACCGTCCGCGACCGT
>JAQXNX010000032.1 GCA_029098225.1 Spirochaetales bacterium
TTTACAGCTTGAATATCATTTAACTCGTAATAAAAATAATTATAAAAATCCGGATTTATAGTTTTAAGTCCCTTAATATATGCAAAGGAATCAATATTATCAGATGATATTTTTTCTAAAATAAAACCGGAATATATACAAAATACCATTGTTAGTTCGGTTTTAGATGCATTTCCCTCTCCATAATGTCTGTCTTTCATTGCTTCTTCCTGATTCTCTAAAAAATAATTCCAGACATCATTTAAAAGCACTTTCCATTCATCATTACCTTCTAAATATAATTTTGCCCCTTCTATAGCTTTATTACAAATTTCATTTTGCTTCTTTTCCTTTTGTATTGTACAAGAGAGAATCATCACAATCAGAAAAAATATAGAAATAATTTTTTTAATTATTGTTTTCATTATTACCTCAAAGAATATTTTTTTGACTTCATATATACATATCCGTTGTTTACGACAAGATCTATATCAGGAATTATTTCAACTTTATCGTAAGAAGTAAATTTAGAATCAAAAGAAGCAGCACCAATATAGTCATAATTTCCATCAGACCAAAATGGATAATCTGGATATTTTAATTGTTTATGTTCCATTTTCCTTCTCTTTTTCCATACTTTTAAAACAATTTTATTTTAATCTTTCTGCCTTAAATATCCAGCCACGCCAATGAATCAACAGTGTTTCTGAATCGACAACAAAAAAAGTTCTTCCAAAAATTGAAATACCAACTTCATCTTCCTTAAAAAGAATTACAACAAATCTTATTTCTTGCATGGCATCTGCAATATGCAAATCCTTGAAATTATAAGATTTTACACCGGATCCGGTCGTTGCCTTTTTTAATTCTTTTGAATTGTAATAGCTGTTAGCAGTTATTCTACGAATATGATATTCTTTGTTTTGAAAAATTGCACTTTCATTTCTATAAACAATTTCTTTGCCTATAATTGCTTCTGCCTCTTTTTCATCAAAAATATCAGCTGCCCATTGAGGATCTAATTTAAATGTTTCGGTAATTTTCCATTCGCCAATAAATGAATATAATTCATCCCTTACGTCATATAATCTTTTATCAGTATTGATTTGTCCAAAAATGTAAAATGAAATAAGAAATAAACAAAAAGTTAATAAATATTTTTTTAACATATTACGGTTCCCTTCTATTTTTTCATAAACAGCTAAAAACTCCAGTTATGATTCTATTTCACACTGTCCTCATACGGGATGACTTTATCCTTGTATGTAATACAGAAATTTATACAGGTATCATCGTATTTTGTTCCCTTATAAACATCTGCAATTTCTACACGAATATCCTCCGGCTCAGTTATAAAAGAAATGTCTACTGTCTGAGGATGTGGCGTGTCCAATACATCAAGTATTTTAGATTTTCCGGATTTTACTCCAGTTACTTTTATTTTCTTGATTCTGTTGTTCTGTTTGTAAAGATATGGCTTATCATAGGAAATATAACCGTTCATGATTAAAAGATAAGGTGTTGTATTTTCATAAGGATGATTAACATCTATATCTGAATTATTTATTGTAAATCCTTCTCCTATTCCATCTCCTGGAACACCTTCTACCCATGGAGTTCCAACCTTTGAATTACATAGATTTTCTACTTTATATTCTCTTTTTCTTTCTACCAAATATGAAGAACAATTATAATATTCCCTATATATAGAATCGCAAAAACTTTTATCTGGACTTATAAAACCTCCTAAATAACCAAATTTCTCATAATCGTTTAAATCTCCAAAAAATAAAATAGCTCCATGTAGAAATAGAACTTTACTTTTATCTTCTGATGTCTGTTTACCAGCAAGAACAATCATTTTTTTACTTGAAGATACCCTTGAAAGATAATTTCTCTTTATAGGAAAAAAATCATCCATTTCAAAGAATAACATTCCATCTTCTTTAATAACCTTATAATTTGTTGTTACTTTTTTTTCATCATCTAATAGAAGAACATAATTGATTTCATTTTCTGTTATATTAATATAATCGAGTTCTGGGAAAATAGCCGGAAAATAATGACCATTTAACGAGAAATTTTGTGCGAAAATATTTGAACATAGTAGTATTAAAATAATTTTCAGCAGACTTTTTTTCATTTCTTGAATCCCGGTAAATTGCTTAACGAAACAATATTTCCATAAGGATCACCCAATTGATGATGAGGATTTCCTCGGAAAGAGTATGCTAGTTCACGTTCAAAATCCATAAACTGTTTCTTCCATTGCATATTGTGTTTGGCATTTTCTACCATGCCAAGAATTATATCATAGTTTTCTGCTATAAAAAAGTATTTGTATGTCCTCACGCTGGTAGAAAGCTAAGAGCAGGACCTTTATTTTACCCCCTTATTTAATCTGATTCTTTTTACTTCATCCATCGTCATAAAATTATGGCTGTCATAAATAATGACTTCTTTTGAATATGCTTCATATACATAATAATAAAACTGAAACTTACTAGTCTTCTTAGTATACGGCTCATAACAATAATCAATAATTGGCTCTTCAACTAATAGTTTGATTTTTCCTTCTTTTGTAAACTCAAAAACATATAAAATTCTTTTATCAATATTTATCTGACCTCCACTCTCTCCCAAATTTATTTCTGCCAACAAAACATTTCTTCCGTTTATAACATCTGTTGAAACTGACTCAATATTACTGCCTGCACCAATCACTTCTATTTTATATGAATCTTTAGTTTTTCCATTACTTGTAGTAATCCATATATCCGGTGTTTTCTCATCATATTTTAAATTCACAGTCTGATTATTCGGCAGTGTAATATTCGCATCAGCAAATGCCATTCCTAAACAGATAAACGGTAAAAACAAAAACAGTTTTTTTTCAAAATCCTACTCCCATGTAAAATCTAATATTTGTAACATCTTCTATATATACACTAAATTAAAAATTCAAATCTGTTTTACAATAAATGTTGGATATCCATCATAATAATATTCACGACCAGGCTCTCCTTCATATCTATAAAAATATAACTTAAATTTATCTGTTTTCCAGTAAAGTAATACTACTTTTCCATTACGAGAATAACCTGAAGGTATTATATATTCCTCAGAATATCTTTCTCCATATTTTGAATCTATTATATCCAGATATTTTTGTATAATTTCTTCCGAACCATACCTGCTATTTACATCTATTATATGGACGTAAAAAATTTTATTATCCAAATCATAATCAACCCAAAATGATTCATTTTCATTAACACTATAGGCATAAAACTCAGCACTACATGGTACAAATTTTTGCTTTTTAAACTCTTTGTATAAATCTGTATAATTATCAATTTTGGAATAATCATGTTCTATAATATCAATTATTTTTTCCCTCTTTCTATTCGGCTTACAAGATAAAAAAGAAAAAAATAAAGCTGACACAAATATGAATAAAAGAAACTTACCACGCATTATAATCCCATCTTCTATAATAAATTCCATACTGATTTATTGCATCAGGAAAATCTTTATCACTGCCATGAAAAATATCATTTATGATATCTAAACTTCTTTGTTGTATTACCTTTTTATTTTCCTCTCGCTTTTTATCCTGAGCGTCAAAATATTCATTAAGAGCTTTACCTTTTGCAGCAGCTATTTCTGCCGCTGTACATGTCGGCTTAGAAGTATCTGTATCTTGAGATTGCAATGTACTATTCTGCTGAGAAGAAGATGTTCCCTGAAAAGATCCAGATGTTGACTGAGTTTTTGATGCTGTTTGTGAAGAGGTTTCCTTATCATCACCGGTTGAAGGATTTGGGCGAGACGATACATACTCAGAATCATTTGTTCTGTCGCTTTTCATCTGTCTTCCACCATTAACCAGATACATTTCCTCTTCGGTTAATTCTCTTGCATATGGAGTGTAATCGTAGGTTTCTAAATTAAAATATTTTTGTTTCTTCTTCATATTTTTTTTATATTTTTTTTCCCTATATATTCCTTCCATCAAAAAGAATGCTTACAAAAACTTATTCCTTATTTTCCTTCTTTCAATTTTGTAATAGATTCCAAGCTCTTTTACCTTGATTCGGGACACCACCTGTTTTTTTGACAAGGAAATCATGTATTTCAAATATAAAAGGTTCATAATCTGGTCCCCAACGTGAAACAACTTTATATTTGCCATCGATATTTACTTCACAAACATAGTTAGTTCCGTCATTTAAAATTATATCGTAATTTGATTTCTGATTATAAAAATCGCACTCAGAAAACAAATCAAGTAATTTAATCAGCTCTGCTTTACTGATATTTATCTTTTTATGTCTGGCTGGACTATCTTCTACTATCACCTCCATGTATCTGGAAAATTTTGTCCAGCAAATTTTAATGAGATATGAATATTTCCTTGCTTCAATACAGTAAAATCTCAGTTCATCATGCCCTTTTTCCATGTGCATAATACTGTCAGGATCAAAATAATCAAGAAAACTTGAAAGTATTTCATTCTGAACTTTATCAAATGTTCCTTTTGGAAAATAATTCTGGAAATAAGAAGCACTGATTTGTTTGTCAAGTTCTGTAATTTCTTTTACAGGCTCTATGGAAAATTTTTCACAAAAATTAAGATAGTCATCATATGAATTCCACTCGATGCAATACCGTCTGAATAATTCAATATAATCAATTTCTTTATACTCCAGAATTCTCCCCTTTTCTTTAAGGCTTAAAAGACTTTCCCGATGCTGTTCCACATATGAATCATAATCAGTATCTTCGCTGATTATTTGATTATTTAATAAAAGATGATAAATTTTATTGTTGAGTTCCACGAAAAGGCAGTCTCTCTGAATTTTAATAAAAAAATAAAATGGAAAATTTTCCTTGTAGCATTCTATGTATGACTCAATGTTTTCTAATTCTTTTTCACCGGTCTTAATAAAATCATAATCATTTTCTTCATACATCATTTTAAAAAATTCAGACTTATGTACTAGTAAAGTCTCTTTATTTTGTTGTTCAGTTTTTTTGATTTTAGGAAAGAAAAACAAGCATATAAAAATAAATAAGAAACTAAAAATAAGTATAATGATTGCTTTTGGCATCTGGAAATATTTATTTTTCATTTTTTCCTCTGCAAATTCTAGATAGTATCAAAATAAAGATGAATTATGTGGTATATAATTATCTTTTTTATAATAAATCGAATCCCACAAAGTCTTCGTTTGAGCATCAATATAATCATTGTAGAAATGATACATTTGTGGGTTGATATATGAATTATCAATTGAAGAATGAAAAATGCTTTTAGGATCAACAGGCAAGTCAATATCTATTGTACTAACATTAGCATAAATATCAAAAGATTTAAGATTTCCACTAGGAGTAACTAAATATTCTACTCCTTTATGGGATTTAAAGTTTTCCATATTCTTGTACATTGAATAATAATCAGCTTTTGAAGGGATATCATCCAGATAATTAGGATCAAAAGATCCATGACTATGTATTTTGGAAACCATTTTTTGCCCATCTTCAAGTTTAATATTAACTGTTGAAGTTTTTTTAGTTCCTTGTAAAGGTACAGTATAAGAATACATTGTTCCTTTTTCTGTTTCATAGGAATAAATGATAGATTGATATTCGCGAGAATCATGTATAGAATCATCTGCATAAGTTTTTGCCCAATCTTTTGCAGCTTCTTCTATGGAATCAAAAGAATCACCTGCTGCAAAACCTTTAGAACCATTTGCTGCATAGTCATACAAATCTTTATTTTCATCATTGGCACCTCCTAACGAATTATCACTTCTTCCATAATGCGCATCATAATCTTTCTGTGCCATTAAATACTGATCATTTGTAGTATATGCCGTTGAAGAATCACTAGAACTTGAACTCGTTTCAGAAGCCACATTTCCATAATGCTCATCATAATCCTTCTTCGCCATTTCATATTGCTCTTGGTGACTTAATGCTGACGATGAAGAACTACTGGAAGACGATGAACCAGAATTATTTTTTTGTTTATTATGTTCCTCTCGCTTTTTATCCTGTTCAGCAAAATAAGCATTAGCAGCTGCACCTTTTGCGGCGGCAATCTGTGCTGCAGTGCAGGTTGGTGCAGAAGAAGTTTGTGTTTGTGATTCAGTATTGTTCTGCTGTGAAGAAGAGTTTGTTTGAGAAGAACCAGTTGTTGTCTGTGTTTCTGCAGGAGCAGGACTTGAATTCGAAGTTGCAGAAGTTCCGGAAGAATTTCCAGATTCACTTGATGAAGAAGGCCGCGACGGTACAACTTCTGTTTCCCGTGCACTTCCTTTTACAACCCTGCCACCATTAACCAGATACATTTCTTCTTCGGTTAATTCTCTTGCATATGGAGTATAATCAAAGGTTTCTAAATTAAAATATATGGGTTTCTTTTTCATAATTGTCTATTAATTCCAATAATAGTCTATTGTATACTGTCCTCATACGGGATGACTTTATCCTTGTATGTAATACAAAAATTTATACAGGTATCATCGTATTTTGTTCCCTTATAAACCTCAGCTATTTCTACACGCACATCTTCTGGCTCTGTTATAAAAGAAATGTCTACTGTCTGAGGATGTGGTGTGTCCAATACATCAAGTATTTTAGATTTTCCTGATTTTACGCCCGTTACTTTTATTTTCTTGATTCTGTTGTTCTGTTTATAAAGATATGGCTTTTCATATGAGATATAACCGTTCATGATAAGTAAATAAAGAGAATTATTTTCAAATGGATTTTTATCTTTAACACCTGAACGATATATTGTAAAACCTTCACCTATTCCATCTCCTGAAACACCTTCTACCCATGGAGTTCCCGGCTTACAATTACATAGATTTTCAACTTTATATTCCTTATTCTTTTCCTTTAAATATGATGAAACGTCTATATATCTTCTGCCAGAATGATCATCAAATTTCATTGTTGGCGTAATGAAACACCACTTAATTGCTTCGAATCCTGCTGTCTCACCAAAAAATAAAATTTTTCCATCCGGATAAAATAGGTTTGTTTTATCTTCCCTTATAATCTTTCCCGCAAGAATCAGCATAGTATTACTAGGTGAAGTCTTCTGCTCATCGATAATCTCAGGAAGTATTTCAGACAATTTGAAAAATAAAAGTCCGTCTTGATGTATCTCCTTATAGCTAACTACTTTTTCATTTTCTTTATTGTATTCATATGGTTCCATTATGTAAGCAATTGTATTATTTTCTAGTCGTAATGAATCAATTCTACTGAGTAAACATACATAACATTCCAATTCTTGTATTGAAAAATTATGAGAAAAAACCGAAACACCTAAAAAAAATATAGAATAGAATATAATATTTTTTTTCATTTATCACACCCCTACAAATTGCTTAATGAAACAATATTACTGGCTGGTCCAATTGCTTCAATTTTGTATGAATCTGTTTTTTCACCGCTTGTAGCTGTAATCCAAATATCTGGAGTTACATCATCAAATTTTATATTTACAACTTGATTATTCTGTAAAATAAAATTTGCATCGGCAAAAGCAAAAGAATAAAAAATAAAAAGAAATAAAATAACAACTAATTTTTTCAAAATCTTAATCCTACTTTTACTTTCATTATTCTCTTAGAGTTCTGAAGAAAAGCCCCTTATAATTTATAATTATAGTATTCTCATCTATAATTATAATCCACATTCTAGGAATTATTTCTTTCATTTTTAAAGTAATAGAGCTAACTTTTTTCTGTTGTATTCCTAAGTTTCTAAAACTAACGCCTTTTGAAGAATTTTCCCCAATTCCAACTGTATATGAAAACAATAAATCAGAAGTTAATTCTTCTTCTGTAACATTTGTCACTGTAATTATATGACCATCATATTCAACACTATTTTTTTCATAAACAATTTCTTTTCCAAGGCATTCACAAGCATCTCGCTCATGAATCTGCTCCGATGGAATTTCAGATTCAATAATCCACTTTCCATAAAGCTTTGAATATTCATTCGAAAAACAATAAATTGAATGCAAAATGAAACATATTAGTATGAAAAATATTTTTTTCATGCAATAACTCCTAATTCTGTATTTTTTTCATTTTTTTCTGCATCACTAAAAAATTCAGAATTGACTAAACTAGAACGACCTATATTTATACCTAAACTAACTAAAGCATCAAATTGATTCTGTGTCAAAGAACTTCCCTTAAAATTTTTATTAATACCTTCCTCAATATTATATAAATCTTTTGCTCTTAAAACCTTCGCATCCTCTTCCTCTATACCATTATCAAAAATTCCTTGACTAAATTCTATTGATGTTAATTCTTTACATTTTTTTCTCTATTTTCATCCTTTTATTATAATCTTATTTTACTCTTTCTGCCTTAAATATCCAGCCTAGCCAATGAATTAACAGTGTTTCTGAGTCAACTACAAAAAAACTTCTTCCAAAAATAGAAAGCCCAACTTCATCTTCTTCAATAAAAAGAATTAAACTTCTTATTATCTGTATATCATCTGGAATATGCAGATCCTTAAAATTATAAGATTTTACACCGGAACCTGTCGATGCTTCTTTTAATTCTTTTGAAGTGAAATAACGATTTGATATTTCAAACATATGATATTCATTATTTCGGAACTTTAAAATTCCATTTTCATAAATAATTTTTTCGCCTATAATTGCTTCTGCTATTTTGGGATCATAAATATCTGCTGCCCACTGAGGATCTAATTTAAATGTTTCGGTAATTTTCCATTCGCCAATAAATGAATATGAAGAATCCCTTGCATCAGGGTGTACTATTTTTACACCATTACTTTCCTGGCAAAAAATTAAAAATGGTATAAGAAATATAACTGTTAAAAAATAATTTTGTTTCTTTTTCATAATTCATCAAACGCTCTACTCAACAAAAACCTCTGCTTTTATAGATTCTCCCAAAATATATCCTTCTTCATTTTTAGAAGTCCTTACTTTTATCCATGGATAAGAAATGCCATCGACAGATTCAGATTCTTTCAGGCAATCAAAAATTTCCACCTGCTCTCCTTTTTTTAGATTTCTTATCTTTTTATTTCTTGAACTACTTCCATTTCTAAGAACAGCATTTGATTCAATAACTTCACCTTTAATAATCACTTTCGGATTCTTCATTTTCAATTTTTTTATTGTCTGTTCGACTAAATAATAAAATTGAATTCCTGAATTATTCTGATCTTCATATCCAGAAACCTGGTCCCTGTTCCATGGTGATTTATAACCATTCTTTTCCACAAAAGTTGAATAGACATTTATAAAATTAATTTCTATCAAGGGAAAAGAATCCATATCATTTTTATTTTTTATAAAAAATCGAAAATAATCTGATATATATTCAGAAGCTGTATCTTCAATGCATTCACGAATTATCATATTTTCATTTTCAAAAAAATCCTTTCCCTTTTCCCAAATAACACCTCTGCTGTTAGATGCAGTATCTACGAAAATCATTTTATTCTTTTTCAATTTTTCTAAAACATTAGATTTATCTTTATTAATAATTCCCAATACACTACATGAAATACTCGCATTACAATATTGAATTTCATCAAATTCAAGAAAAAAGAATTCTCTCGGATTATAATAATTCTGATACAAGCGCGCAGGTGCACCATCTTTTACAACAATATCGTTATCAAAATCCAAATCTATATATGCATTTGTCGATTGTGAAAAACTAAAAGATGAGAATAATAATCCGATTAGTAATATTAAAATCTTTTTCATTTCGACCTCTTAGCTATTGATAATCTAACGGATCCCTAAAATATATAAAAGAATTTCCTGGTTTAAACGATTTATGCTGCACGTAGTGTCAGCATATCAATTGGTTGTACCGCAGCGGGCTTGACCCGCTGTCAGTTACGAACCTTTGTTATGTGAAATTTACGCAGGAATGAGTTGTTTGTATTCCATAATCGCAACTTCCTGGCCGGAAGAAAAGCAGTTCTCTGCGCGATTATAAATATCCTGTGCGGTTTCTTCGTCTAAATAATATTCACCACAGTCATCACAAATCTGGGCGGGAACATTACGGAAAATCACAGTGGCATTGCCGCGAGTTAGAACTACCTGAGTAAATCCCTTTTTCATTTCTCCAAACTTACAAATAGGACATTTCATATTCATCTCCTTTCCGTAAAATCATCTGACCATTTCAATGTGTCAGGCTCGTAGGCAGTTCCGTTTTCTATGACTGATTTTATCGTGTCAGGCGAAAAACCTCGCTCCACCATACGATTAAAAACATGCCCTGAAAATGAAAACTTCACAATATCCTCCAGATTATACTGATATTATAGCATATTTTTATGATTTCTGTTTAAAATATGTAAGAATATATTAACAAAATCAGGCTTGAACTGATTTTATTTGCGTTGATTAACTACAAACGCTTCTATTATTGCGTTTTTTAAGCGACGAAAGTCGCATACAACCGCTTCATCGTCCTCGCCCTAAAGTTCAATTAATTTTATAATCGGGCTTGACACGATTATAAAATATTCCATTTTCTATATATAGTTTTCAACTAATACTCCCAGAGATTATAAATTTTTTGCGGTTCAAGATATGGTATTTTTTCAAGACTGCCTTTTGAGCTTGTTAAACGCCATTCGTTATCGATATGGATGAAGATTCTATCGATTTCTTCTGAGCCGAAAATCTTTGTATCATTCACATCATTGTGACCTACATAATTGCGGCTTCCATAAATCCTCAAAATTCCCTCGTCATATTTTGAATAGTCTATTTTCAGCGTATCGTTTTCAAAAACTGCGCTGTAGTCTTCATAATATTCATCAGAAAGCTCAAACAATTTGTTCCGCACTGTCTCTCGCAGGCATGGAATCTGCCCATAATCTGGAAAATCGACATTTTCATAATTGCAGTCAACATAATTATAAGAAAAAAAGAGTTTACCTTCTGAATCAAAAAGATAAAGATTTCCGAGCCCAGTGTGAGTAATACCGATAATTTCAAAAAAAGATTCATTTTTTGTTTTAATAATTTTTGCAGAAAGAACAGCCTGTTCCGTAATTTGAGCGATTTTTTGTATTTTATTTGTTTTTAAATTGAAGAATATAGGAGTTTCCCACCAATCCGCTTCACTTACAATTATGAATAAAGAAATATCATTTATAGTTCCTATGCTTTCAATTTTGGATTCTTGATATTCTGCATATTTTTCTTTTAAGCATTCCAAAGGAGTTTTTGCAAAAATCATAAAATTTGCATATATCAAAGCAAAAATAATTACAATTTTTTTCATTTATTTCCCAAAAGCGCCCCAATGCGGGCGTCCACATATCATCAGCTATCTATGATTTGAGCCGCACGAAGTGTCGGCTCCAAATTAGTTTCCAGTGCAGCCTGCTGTCACTGGTTTAAACGATTTATGCTGCACGCAGTGTCAGCATATCATCAGCTATCTATGATTTGAGCCGCACAAAGTGTCGGCTCCAAATTAGTTTCCAGTGCAGCCTGCTGTCACTGGTTTAAATGATTTATGCTGCACGAAGCGTCAGCATATCATCAGTTATCTATGATTTGAGCCGCACGAAGTGTCGGCTCCAAATTAGTTTCCCGTGCAGCCTGCTGTCACTGGTTTAAACGATTAATGCTGCACTCAGTGTCAGCATATCATCAGCTATCTATGATTTGAGCCGCACGAAGTGTCGGCTCCAAATTAGTTTCCAGTACAGCCTGCTGTCACTGGTTTAAACGATTTATGCTGCGCAAAGCGTCCACATATCATCAGTTATCTATGATTTGAGCCGCACGAAGTGTCGGCTCCAAATTAGTTTCCAGTGCAGCCTGCTGTCACTGGTTTAAACGATTTATGCTGCACGTAGTGTCAGCATAAATCATTTTCCCACACAGAAATTTTCAAATATACTTCCCAGCACATCATCCGGTGTAACGTCGCCTGTAACCTCGCCAAGAAAATCCAGCGCATCTTCCAGATCCTGCACAACCGCATCCAAAGTATAATTATCGTCTGCCGAAATAATTGCATGTTTTACGCATTCCAGCGCCTCGCAAACAGCTTCCTTCTGCCTTGCCGAACCAAGTCCCGCCTGTTCACGCTCTGTTGAAATTCCCGACATTAAAATTCCGGAAATCTTATTAAATAACTCCGCAATTCCTTCTCCAGTTTTTGAAGAAATATAACAAACGGGGGAAGTCTCCCCCCCGGTACAGCCGGCAGAGCCGTCTTCCCCTTCCCCCTCCAGCGGGGCTGTCTTTTTTTCTTCAGCTGCCCCGCAACGCCCCTGTTCTAAATCACACTTAGTATAAACAGTTATAAGAGGTTCCCTGCAGTTTTTTATAAAGCTTTTGTCATTTTCATCCAGGCCTGTTGTACTGTCCACAAGATATAAAACTACATCGGCATCGTTTGCAAGGTTCTTAGAAAGCTCAACCCCCTGAGCTTCTATTACATCCGAAGTTTCACGCAACCCTGCTGTATCAAATAAGCGAACAGGAATTCCGTTTATACTAGCCCAGCTTTCAAGCCAGTCTCTTGTTGTTCCTTCAATATCACTTACAATTGCACGCTCTTCTTTTAAAATAGCATTAAATAACGAAGATTTTCCTGCATTAGTTCTTCCTGCAAGTACAACTCTTGCTCCATCCTGATAAAGCTTTTCGCCCTTCCAGGATTCAGCAAGATTTGTAAGTCTCTTTTCGGCAAGTAAAATATCATCACGATTAAAGCTGTCTGCAATAGTTTCTTCATCTTCCGGATACTCAATTTCTACTTCTATTGCAGCAAGCGTATCTATAATTAATTTTTTAATTGAATCTATTTCTTCAAAAAGATTTCCTGCAAGTCTTCCTGCAGCGTGCGAACGAGAAATATCTGTATGAGAATCTATAATTTCTTTTACAGCTTCGGCTTTTGTTAAATCAGTTTTTCCGTTTATATAGGCTCTGAATGTATACTCGCCCCGGTTAGCCTGCCTGAAGCCATTTTTAAGCATTAAATTCTGAATTGCAGTTACAACAGCCGGCCCGCCATGACAAAATATTTCTACCATATCTTCGCCGGTAAAGCTTTTAGGCGCGCGATAAACAGCAAGCATAACTTCATCAATTATGTTTTCGCCGTCTTTAATCCAGCCATATACAAGGGAATTTCCTTTTGCTTCTAAAAGAGCTTTTGGCCTTGAAAAAACTTTACTTATAAGTTCAATGCATTTTTTTCCGCTCGTCCGGACAATTCCTAAAGCAGCCGGAGCAAGTGCTGTTGCTATAGAAGAAATATCTTCTTCGGGAGTATATTGATTTAGTGTCATATAATATATTCTACACTAAGGTTGAACTTTTAGGAATGGCTTATACTTTGTATCATCCATATAACTCTGACGCAGAACACTATCCCAGATAGAAACATCTGTATCTGTGTACAGCGGCTTCATTGCATTTCCTATTGCAGGTTTTCTATATTCGTCACTTGCTTCAGAAGCTGTTCCTATAAAATTTTCTGTAGGACTTATATCTGGCGGAGTATATGAATAGTCTCCGGAATTATTCCAGCACATGTAACCGCGGTCAAGAGAATCTCTGACTCCAAAAAACTGCTTTTTAATATAATCAGAATCGTAATAAAGTCTGTCATAGCTTGCAGAGCCTAAATAAAATGACTGAATCCAAGGGCGTATAATTGCTCTGTTTCGGCAAAGAATTGTATTTCTGAACGAACCGTAATAATATATTCTGTAAGTTCTATCTGCCACTGGAGCATAATTCAAGAAGGTCTGTTCAAAATGACTTGGATAAAACATCGGTCCAATTACATCAACATATTCTGCAAGCATTTCTGCATCCTGTCCTGTTCTTGTTCCACTTCTGTACCAGCCGTTTGCACCATAAATATCTATTCCAATAGGAGCTTCTATATTTTTTCTTGCATAAGATAAAAACGAAATAAGCGCACTTTCTTTATCCATTCCTTTATCCTGCCAGCGGTACTGCGCATTATAAAGATTTTTTCCATCTGTAGGAAAACGGATATAATCAAACTGAATCTCATCAAAGCCACGGGCAATCAGTTCTTTTGCAATTGCAACATTATATTCCCATACTTCTTCAGAATAAGGATCTACCCAGTGTTCATCATAATAAACAGTCTGCTTGCCTAAAGAATTTCCGTCGTCATCAAATACTTCTTCAGTTCCCTTTATTCCCGTCCAGGCCTTATTTAAGCTTTTATCCCAAACTGCGTATTTTCCGCCGTCGTATTTAGCCAAAGACGGATCTTTAAATGTTACAATTCGCGCAATTAAATAAATATTTTCCATTTTAAATTCTTCAATAAATTTATCCAGGTTTTTAATTGCATACCCCGAAGTTGAACATTTTTTCATTACAAGAGGATCATGTGTATCGTAACGCAAATAGCCAAAGTCATCCTTCATATCAATAACCATACTGTTCATGTTACGATCTTTAATTGCTTTTTTAAATTTTGCAACTCCTTCCGGAAAGCTGCACTGATAGGCCGAGGCATAAATACTTTTTCTTCCATTTGCTATTTCGGCATAAGGTGTATTCACCGTTCCAGGATAAAGCAGCCATAATTCATTTAATATAACGCCGGTAGAAAATCCACTTCTAGACTGAGGAATCCACGCAGTATTAATCATTCCGGGAACTGCAGAAAATGCTTTATTCCAGTCTTTTTCTGCACTTGGTGTTCCAGGACTCTGCAGACTTTCTAAATCTAAAGAACCAAAACCTTCAAGCTTTGTATAAAGCAAAACATTATCAATGGTTGTAAGTCCATCAATTGCATCTGCAGGCTCGCTTCCAGAATAAATCAGCTCGCCACTTTTTTCTTCCCAATTCAATTTATAAATTCGCGGAATATACATTTGCGAAATATAAATTTCTGTATAAACGCTTCCATCAAGATTTGTGCGGACAACCGGAAGAATATCCGAAAATTCATCTGCCTGTGTTAACGAAGGAAGCTTTTCAAAGCCTTTATCAAAATCATTCCATTTTGCATTTTCTTCATATGGAAGAATATAAGATAAGCCCATAATTGGATGAGCCATAATTACTACGCTTTGACCTTCAATTGTTGCAACTGCAACACATTTCATTCCCGGTGTATTAATACTCATAGAACCAAGATTCTTCCAGTTAAGTCCGCCATCGTCGGAATAGTAAACATTATCTTTAGTTGCTGTTACCATTTCCTGACTGTTCAGCGGATTAATGCAAAAATCCTTTAATTCCTGAATCTGTTGTTTTAACTCCTTTTGTCCGGCTTCATAAGTTTTTACTGTAAGATAAGGAAGTCCTGTATTCCTTTCTTCAAAATTCTTAAGGTCCTGTGTAAAAATAATTCCTTTTGAAGTTCTAAAATACCACGCTGTTTTTTTTGTCTTTGCATCAAAAATCTGTACCTTACATATCTGATCAACTCTGCCCTCTTTCCATAATGGAATTGCTGAATTGCTGCTTGTGACTCTAAAAAGTCCGTCATCAGAACCTACCAGCAGAATATTACTTTCTGCTTCAAGTGTAGAAGCCGAGCCCGAGTTTTTTTCTGGAAGCTTATATAATGGTTTAGTATTCTGAGAAAATAAAAATGATGTTAAAAACAAAAATGCCGATAATACAAGGTACTTTTTCATACTTATATTATCGGCAGAATTCAGTCAAAAATTGAATGTATTAGACAATCTTATCAAGAGCTTCTACAACTTCTGTATCGTAGAGCTCTGGCTGTTCACGTAATTTCTGAACTGCAGATTCCTTATCCATAGCATCACGGAAAGTACGTTTGCTGGAAAGAGAAACATAAGTTTCTGCAACACGAATAAGTCTTGCAATCTGAGGAATATCATCTCCTACAAGACCATTAGGATAACCACTGCCATCCATATTTTCGTGATGCTTCATAGCTGCATCTTCAAATACGCTCCAGTATTTTTTTGGAACAAAATCAAGATGCTTTTCTGCAAGTCTTACATGCTCTTTCATTGCATCTTTTTCTTCGTCTGTAAGAGAAGTTGCTGTAAGCAAATCAGGATCAATATCAAGGAAGCCGGCATCGTAAATCATAGCTGCACAGAAATTCAACATAGACATTCCCTGTGGAAGCCCAAGCTGGTTCGAAAGTTTATAAACAAGTTCACTTACATTCTTTGAGTTATTTTTTCTTCCTGTTGCAGAATCTATCTGCGCTCCAATTTCTTCACACTTAACTGCAAGCTGTTTAATTTCTTCTTCATCATTTTCAGAAAAATCTATATCTGGTAAAGCCTGTGCAGGAGCCCAGGTAGAAGAACCTGCAAGTCGCAGCTGAGGATTTCCACCATATAAATCGGTTACACCGCCAAGCATAAGTCTGTTTGTCTGACTTTGATTTGCAGCAAGCATTTTGAATGCCTGTACATATTGTTCCTGCTGAACCTGCTGAACTTTAGATGCTTTGCGCACAATAATCATAATAAGAAGAACAATAATAAATATAACTACTGCAATTCCAATAATAGATAGAACAATAATCTTATTTGATTTTTTGTTTACTTCAACATATTCACTGATTTTTGCCTGGCTTTCTTTAGTTGCTTCTGTCTGAGCCTTCATAGCATCTATCTGCTGCTGCTGAAACGCTTTACTATCTTCAGACTGCTGGCGAATTGCTTCTGCCTGCTGCTTCATAGCCTCTGCCTGAGCATCCATAGATTCCTGCTGAGCTTCAAAGCGTTCCTGATCAACCTTCTTCTGCTGTTCTTTTTCTGCTTTTTCTGCTGCTTTTTCTTTGTTAATCTGATCCTGCTCAATCTGTTTTACCAGCGTTCTGATAGTTGCATTCTCAATATTAGGATACTGAGTTAACTTTTCTTTAATAGCAATCATCTCATCGTCATCGTATTTGGCCTGAATATTTTTAAGCTTTTGAGTATAAACTGTACGAGCAAAATACAATACATTAGCTTGAGAATCTTCATCTTTTGCAACAGCCAAAGCCTGATTCACATATTTGTAAGCATCTTCAATGTTCCCGTCTTCATATGCTTCATTAGCTTTATCCAGAAACTTTATGGACAAGTCAGTAGTAGCAGCAGAAACATTCACTGCCAGCAATACAAATAGAATAGAAATTAAAATTTTTTTAGCTTTATCTAATAACATTTTCAACTCCAATTGCCAATATTATGCTAGCGCGATTTTCCAGTCCAACGTCCCGGAGAAGAATTTTGTCTCTAAGCCCAATATTGAATGTAAGTTTTACCCTCTCTAATTCTGCATAAGGAATTTCCAAATTAGCAGAAGCTCCCATTGCAAAATTTATATCATTATAGAAAAGATGTCCTGCATACCAGTCTGCTCCTAAATCAAGGCGCAAAGGTCCTAAAGGAAGCTTTTCTAATTTTAATCCGACAAATGGAGAAAGCATTGTATCGCTAACAGCTTCGGCTGTAAGCGGAGCTTTATCTGATTTTCCAGTTAGCAAAGTTGCAAAGCCTGCCCTTACAAAAAGATTCTGCAAAGGACCTGCCGTAACTTTAGGTGCAATTTCCAGATCTCCAACCAGAGGAATCTTCTTTTCTTCATCGGCAAAAGAAAGGAACTGAACGCCACCAAATGCATCGACTCCCATTATCATTTTATTCGGTAATGTATACTCATAACGGAAATCCAGAGAAATTCCATAATGGAATGTTTCTATATCGTTAATTGGAGCATGAAGCCACAAAACATCAGCTAAGCCGAGTGCACCCTTCCAGCTTGAACTGGTGAGCGTTGTTTCTTTTCCAGAAATATAAACAGAATTACCCTCTGCTGTTCCTGCAGAAACATATTCTTTTTCTACGTTCTTTCTCTGCTTTTCTTTTTCATATTCAACACGGGCAATTTCAAGAAGTCGTTTTTGCTCTTCCTCCAGTTCATGCTCCCTCTGAACTTCATATGCTTCAGAAATTACAGAATACATTTCCACAGCCTGCTCGTTATCCAGATTATTTTCTATAACGATTACAATTGCGGCCATAGCAAAGTCATAATCATTATTAACAATCAAACGGCGGATTTTCTTTTCTGTATAATTTTCTATCAGGTAATAATATTTATCGTTATTATTTTCTGATAAAACTGTATTCAGTTCATCTTCTGATTTAATTATAAAAATATGGTCAATTTCTTTATAAATTTTAGCAACATATTCCTCAACTGCAAATAAAGGAACCGAGCATATAAAAATCAGAAAAACTGTGAAAAATCTTTTAATTCCCGTAAACATAATCAGCCTCTTTCTCCATTTTTTAGAACACATTAGTTCTTAAACCGATTCCAAATTGTGGAATAAGATTCTTAATCTTAACCTGGCTAGTAACGTCTGTAGGGATAAACCACAATGAGCCTTCGGTGTACAATGAAAATGCACTGAACATCTTTACATTCTGCAACTGAACTCTTGGGAATTCAAGTTGAGCCAACAGGGCAGAAAGAATCTGAGGTTTACCGCTGGCAGTTTCCATAAAGTAAGAGAAGTCTGCACCTACTGCAACCGAAGCATACAACCAGTCAAAATCGTGACCAAAGAAATATGCAAATGGAATTGACGTAACATTTGCAAGAATCTTAAAGCTCAAGACGTTTCCACCATATCGCAGGTTTGTAAGGTCAAGATTAAGAATAGAACTTACTGCATCTCTCTGTTCCTGTGTAAACTGACCAAATGAGAACTGAAGTTTTACAACATCATCGAAGGCTGTAAGACCAAGTCCTGCTGCAAACAATGTAGAACCCCAGAACTTAAAGTCAATATATAATCCCTGAATAAACGATGGAACTTCATAAGAAGCCTTATCGCCCTTTCTCAATGTTACAACTACATCTTCCAGACTTACATCATCATTAGAAAGTCCCGAAGCTATAAGCTGCTGATTGTATCTGCCGCCTGCAGAAGGAGCAATTAACTTAACAGTAGGACTTGTATTATCAATCTGAACTATAGTTCGTGTAATTGCAACCTCACCATTCAACATTGTAGCACGAATCAGGAAGAAGTGGTAACCTTCTGCAATATCCTGATTTTCTATGCGGTACATCCACTTTTCATTTTTAGAAAGCTCTGTGAATGTTTTACCATTATCCATACTAAGCTCAATTTTTGCAACTTTTTTAGCTGCAACCATAGCCTTGTATTCAGGAGTAGCTTCTTTTGTTTTAGAAAGAAGAAGCTCATCTTCGCTTACAGAATATCCTGCCTGACCACGAATATACGGACGGTTTGTTGCAAAATCTCCATAAGTAAAGTTATCAATTGTAATCCAAGGTCCAACCGGACTATAGGTAATTCGCTGCTCACGAGAAGAAACTACTTTTCCTGTCTTAAGGATTGTATCTACTCTGTAAACATGTTCACCTTCCTGAATATTTTCTGGTCCCAAATCAAACTTAAAGAAGCCGGAATCTGTCAGCTGAGTATCCTGCAAATTCTGTCCGTCAAGGATAAGGCGGAGAGTTTCTATTTCATTTTCAGATTCAGACATACCATAGATTGTAAATACACCATTCTTGTGTTCACCATCAAGAGGATAAAGAATATCTACTGTTGCAGGTGGTCTGCTCTTATCTAAGTGAATATTACGGCTGACATTTGTAATATTTCCTGCAGCATCCTTTGCTGTAACTTCTACGTTGTAGTTTCCATCTGAAAGCGAACGTAAATCAAATGTCTGACCAATAATTCTGTCTACTGTAAGAGGATAATTTTCTGGTTTTCCACCCTTATCAAGGCTTCTTACAGTTACATACAATTCTGTAACTTCTACATTATCATAAACAGAACCAGAGAAGAACAAGGTTCCTGTTGTAGTTGAATCATCAATAGGAAGTTCAAGAGAAAGCTCCGGTGCATTGTTATCAATATTAATTAAACTTGAATACAAGCCCTGTATTCCATAATTATCTGTAATCTTTAAGAATACAACCTGTGTTCCACCAGGAATTGCGCGGGTATCTACAGTATAATTCCATTCTGTTGTACCAACTGCATCGTTATAGCTGTTACCATTATCAAGAGAAAGCTGAACCTTCTGAATTCCGTTCTTATCACTTGACCAGCCGGAAATTGTAATTGTTTCTCTTACAGTTTCATCAATTGTAGGAGCGACTACAGCACCTTTTGGTTCTTCAAGAGAAACTCTGAAGGTTCTTGTAACTTCGTTTCCTTTTACTCCATTAACATCTACTGCATAAACAGAAACTGTATGTTCATTATCTGTCATTGTAGAAAGAGGAACCTGAATTACAAAATTGCTCTTTAATTTATATTCAGCCTCAGGATCTTCAAACTGGTATACTTCGTTTGTAGAAACCTGTTTATATGGACCATTATCAATCTTATAATAAACAAAGCTTTCACCATCATCATCAATTACAATTCCAGAAATTTCAAAGTCCCTTGTAATAACCTGTAAGTCTTCCGGAATATTTATTTCTGCAATTGGAAGATCAGATTCTGTATCAATCAGGAAGTCCCAAGATTCAATCGTCTTAACATTGCCTGCTGCATCGCGGAATACAAATGACATTGTTTCATCTATTGGAGCTTCTTCTGTACCAACCATTGTATAAACTATGCGGCCAGGAGTAAGAGGAACTTTTATTTGTTCTTTGCCACGTACAGGAGGTCCAACATATTCTGCCTGATTAAAGTAACCATTATCGGTAACAGAGAATACAATTGTATTTGTTCCATTTATAATATCATCTCCCTTAGGAAGTTTAACATAAACTTCTGGTGGAGTTATATCCTTATCAATTGCTGTAAGGCAATAAGAAATGTGACCGCCCGAATCTTCAGCTTTTACATTTATTTTTACAAGACCTTCCGGTAAATCTGTAATATCAATTGTCTGAGAGAAGGTTACTCCCTGAGTATTCTTCTGTGCACCTATATTAAATTCCTTCCAGCTTTCACCATTGTCAAAGGAATATGCTACAGAACGGATTCCGAGCGCATCGGCTGCAGTTCCCGAAATTTTAACTTCATTATTTATCCATGAAGCAAGTTCTGGAGTTACAATATTCAAATCCGGAGGAGTTGAATCTACAATAAAGTTCAATGGTTCAGAAGTATATGTTTTTCCAATTCTATCTGTAATGCGCACAGAAACATTTCTGTAACGACCATCTTTTTCCGCCTTAAGCTTAATAAGATTTCCATCTACTTCTACAAGTAAACCGGCTGTTGCAGAAACAACTTCTGCTCTAAGCGGAGCAAAAGTATTTGCATAATAATAGAATTCTGAATTTGTTGTAAGAATATAAGATGATTCTTCTTCATTATAAGATGCTGATCCATCAGGCAAAACATAAATCTTAGATTCATCATCAATCTTATTTTCATCCTTTTCGCGGATAATAGAAATATTTCCAACTATTGTCTGTTCTAGAGAACCAGCTTTTACTGTAACCTTACATTTATTTACACGAACAGGAAGATTTGCAACAGGAATTTCTGCCGTCCATCTTGTTGGATTATCTGGAAGCGGTTTAATAAGTTTTGCACTTCCCTTCTGTGTATTATCGCCGCCAAAGGTTTCTTCTCCGCTGAATTCATAAATTACTGAATTAACTGCGGCTCCAGTGTCTATATATACTGTAATAGTTTTAGCAGCTTTTTCGCCGTAATTCATAATTACAGGCATTCCGCTAAGATATTCTTTACCATCCACCATTGCAAAGTTTGCAGAAAGCGATGGATTCTTTACAGCAGTAAATTTTCCTGCAGCTAATTTTCCGGAAGCCGGATCTGCCACAGAGAAGTCTACAGGATTATTTCCTTCATTCATTTCTGAACGATAGAATACCTTAAAGTTATCACTAAGTTCTCCCTGATAAACTGCTACAGCATAAACATCAAATCCGTCTAACCATGAAATTACAGGAGCCTTAGCAACAGGCATCTTTCCATTTTCTTCTGTAACATCTGGAATTGTAGTAAATGAAACAGCTTTTGCAGATTTATTTCCACCTGCACTTTCTGCAATAATTTCTACAACGTACATTCCAGGTTCAAAAGTCTGAGCATCTATAGAAAAATTAAAGTTTCCGCCATTATCAACGCTTAAAGACTGTAAATCGTTTGCAGCCGGATTGGCTGTAACAGAAGCAATCACACCTTTTTGAATATTTGCGCTTGCACTAAGAATTCTGTATTTAACATTTCCAACTCCAGTTTCGCATTTTACGTTGCCGGAAATTGTAACACTTTCATATCTTGCATCTATTGCAGTAGATGAAGCCTGATCTAATGTAATTACAGGCAAAGCAGTGTCTGCCTTAAATCTTATTGGAGAAGATTCAAGAACATTTCCTTCTGCAGTTTTTACACGAACAATTACATCGGCAGAAGAACCAACAGCTTCCTGAGCTATGAGCTTTATTTGATTTCCATCAAGCTCGGCCTTTGCAAATGGAGTTGAAGGAACAAGCTCAACCGATTGAGCAGTTGCACCAAGAACAAAACAGCTTGCAGGGAATTCCATATTATTAATTACAGATCCGTCCGAATCAAAACGACTGTCATCGAATACAATTTTTGGTTCATCAGTTTCTATTTTTGTCGTGTTAGTTACATAGAATAAAGTTTTGTAGGTAGAAGTTCTTCCGATTGAATCTGTCGCAGTAATCAATGCCTTTACAACACCTTTAGGGAAGTCGCTTGTTACAGGAATATTAACAACATAAGAAGCAGTATTTTTCAATTCAACGTCATTTTCAATAGAACCATCGCTGCCCCAGTTTAAAATTGTATGAACATTAGTAAGGCCAACCTGAGATTCTACAGTAACAGCAAATGTTGAACCGCTTTCCGGATGAATTGCCATTCCGGTATTAAAATCAAGGGAATCTTTTCCTCTATTAACTTTCTTATTTGTAAAGGTTGGAGCAATTCCTTTTGAAACAATATTTGTTACGACAGGATTTCCTTCTACTCCATTTACATCTACAGGAGTAACTATTACTTTATGATTTCCTGCATTCAATTCTCCAGGAGGAAGAATCTGATAATAGAATACGCCGTTTGTTTCAAATACATATGGTTCCTGACTGTCAAGCTGAATTTTTACAGCACTTACAGAATCATCATCAGTAACAATACCACGCGCATAAAGAGCATCGGAATCTGCAAATATCTGACCGTCTGAAGGTTCTGATACAACAGCCAAAGGCTTATCTGCTTCCTGATTGAGTTTAATATCACGTGTAATTTCTACAACGTTTTTTGCCAGGTCTACAGCCTTTATAGTGAATTTTTTTGATTTATCTTTAGAACCCAGAGTATCAACTTCTACAGCCCAATATGGGTTTCCAGGAATAATCTCTATTTCTCCTGAAGTATCTGAGCCAAAGCTCCAGTTCAAAGAAGTAATTCCTACAGTATCTTTTGCAATACCGGCAATGGTAAATTTACCGTTTGCCTCTTCATCAGCTGCCGGAGTAATAACCTTAACATCCGGTTTTGTATTATCAACAAAATAAAGGAAGGTATAAATTCCTACAGAACCGGCCATATCAGTTGCACGGAACCATAAGACATTTGGTCCATCCTGGAATTTTTTTGTATCAAGGCTTAAAGAGAATGTACATATATCTTTTGCTTTATTTGTACTGAGCTTTATTGGTGCAAAAATTTTTCCGTTATCTGTTGAATATTCCAGCTGTTTAATTCCGTTTCCATCAGAAACTACACCTTCGAATTTTACTGTTCCAGAAACAAGAACACCCATTTCCTCGTTATTTACAAGTGTAACAGGCTGTTTTCTGTCAAGCTGCCAGGTTACTACAAGAGGATTACTAACTACCGGAACTTCATTAATATCGTAACCGATAACTTTTATGGTATGAGGACCTTCCTCTAAATCATTTGTATCAAGGTAATATGACCAGAATTCCGTTCCTTCGGCCTCAACCCGTTTTTCAATTTCAGTTCCTTCATCAAGAATTAATTCAACGCGCGAAACTCCATCATCATCAACACAACTACCGATAATGTTAAGGTTTCCAATTACACGCATATTTGGATAAGGGTTTGTAACGCCACAAATTGGAATATCAGATTTTGGGTCAAGCCAGATATTATGAGGGCCTTCGATATATGTATTACCACCGAGGTCTTTTGCGGTAATTAAAATATTATATTTACCAGCCTTTTTACTTTCCAGATCAAAAGTTTCCTGCCAGCTGTTTAAATTTTCAACTTCGATATCTTCGATATCTTTTTTTCCGTGCGCAAAAACAGAGAGCGAAGCAAACAGGAAGAGAGAAATTGTTAAATACTTTTTAAAATTCATTATTTTGCCTCCAAAAATAACGATTGCTAAAACTGTTTCTCTCCTTGTACAATTTTAGTTTAGAATTATACTTTTTATATATCGGCAGATTTAGACTATAAAATTACTAAAATTTCGGATATAATAAAATATCCGGCAAACAGGGGGTAACTTTTTTGAATAAACCTGATATTAATATTTTACAACAACTTATTGATAAAAGCAAAAGAATTGTTTTTTTTGGCGGAGCTGGAGTTTCTACCGAATCCGGAATCCCAGATTTTAGAAGTGTTGACGGATTGTATAATCAGCAATGGAAATACCCGCCTGAACAGATTATAAGCAGAAGTTTTTTTAACGCAAACCCAAAAGAATTTTACAGATTTTATCGTGCAAAATTACTTCCAAAAGGAATTGAACCGAATGCAGCTCATTATAAGCTTGCCGAGATGGAACAAAAAGGAAAGCTCACGGCTGTTATTACACAGAATATTGATGGTCTTCATCAGAAGGCAGGCAGCAAGGTTGTATATGAGCTCCATGGAAGTACATTAAGAAATTATTGCATGGATTGTCATGAATTTTATGATGAAAAAATTATAGAAGAAAGTGAAAATTCAAGTGACGGGCTTCCTCATTGCAGAAAATGCGGCGGCCTTATAAAACCAGATGTCGTCTTATACGAAGAAGGTCTGGATGATGAAATTATCAATAATTCAATAATGGCAATAAAAGAAGCAGACATGTTAATTATCGGTGGAACTTCTCTAACGGTATATCCTGCTGCAGGCCTTGTAAATTATTTTAAAGGAGACTCTCTTGTTTTACTGAACAAAAGTGTAACGTCTCAGGATAATTACGCAACACTTGCCATTCACGAACCGATCGGACAGGTTTTAAGCCAGATAACAGTATAAAATGAACTATGCTCTAAAAGTTTGCTTTTATTCCCATATCCAGTGTTATTGCAGATTTCTGGAGCCGGAATTTTCTTATCATTAAATTCAGTTTTCCATAGGCATCCATTTTAAGGCTTTTGTTTGCAAGAACTCCATAGTTTGGAGTAAATCCCATATTCAGCATAAGATAGACAGAATCTAAATATAAAGTTGTATTATTCTCAAGTCCCGAAAAATAATCACCAAGATGCTGAAATTGAAAACCAGATTTTGTATTCAAAAACGATGCAATTGTTGAATTATATCCTGCTGTTAAATATAAATTATTTATATAAAGTGCCGGAATAAACGGAATTGCTTTTTGAACTTCAAATCCAAAAAGAACAACCTGAGCATCAAAATCAAGGACAGCATTTCCAAGTTTAGTATAAGAAAATACACTTCCTGCATAACGTGAATTTGAAGGGAACAGGCCTGCATATAAAGATAATGGAAGATTATAAATTAATCCGCAGCAGTTAGTAACAGGAATTAAAGCTGGCAAAGAAATATTTACTGAAGGAGATAAAACAAACTCATTAAATAAAGTAATTTCATCCTTAAGCTGTTGTGAAAAAATATACCCTACTCCGGCATTTAAAGAAAATCCAAGTTTATCAAATCGGCCGGAACCTGTTTTATGAATGTTACTATAAGAAATACTAAATACATCGGAAAATTGTGAATAACAAATTCCATTCAGCGGTGTTGTAAGCCCGAATAATGTCTGAGACTTTGGTTTTAGAAAAGGATATAGTAAATAAATAAAATTATCCTGTTTTCCATAAAATGCGCTAAAAGAATTATTAAAAGAAAAATGCGAGATTCGTCCTGCAGGAATTATTGAGGAAGCCTGCAAAATTGTTCCAGCCTGCTTTGGGCCATAGCGATCGGCTTCAAACAGAAATTCTGAGGAGCAGGAAAAAAGCTGAGTTTCTGTAGAAGACTTCAACAATAAGTCAACACCAAAAGCATTTGAAAAAAATCCGTAGCCTGCAGTAAACATTGCAAGCGAATTGTTTGAATTTGTCCACGGCATGCCCGTTATATAAGTCATTCCCAAAGGAAAATATTGAGTAAAATATGAAGAACCGTAATTTATTCCAAAAGAAGAAGATTTGTAAATACTCAATGGAATAAAAACACCTTTTGCATAATATTTAAACGGATTAAAAGCTTTTGATGGAATGTCAGCTGTAGAAATAATATCCCGCGCAAATAATTTTTCACCAGCGCTTAAAATATCATCACCAGCGCCGGGAATATTTTCTTCGCCGATATTTTCGCCACCGCCGGGAATAATTTCTCCACCGCCAATATTTTCGCCACCGGTAATAGTTTCACCACCGGCCATATTTTCTGCCGCGCCGTTCAAAATATTTTTTTCTATAGCTATATTTCCTTTTGAAAATTCATTTATTCCAAGATGCAAAATTCTGTTATGCTCATAAAATTTTCCAATATAAAATATTTCTTCATTAATTAAATTCGGGTAAAAAATTCCACCGGATAAATCCTGACTAAAAAGTTCAACAGACTCCTTACTAATTTTTCCAAGCCGTGGCATTGTTCCTTTCTGAACATAATTAAACAAAATTTCTTTTTCTGCAGAAACAGACAGATTGCTAAGAATCATATCGTCGTAAGGCATTTTATATTCTTCAAGCAGAGCTCCAGAAATATCCATTATGCAGATAGAATAATCAATACCGTCTTTTTTTATAAATGCAAAACATCCGTCTTCATACTGCGTAAACGAAGCAGCAAAAACATTCATTGCGAGTTTTATTTCCTGAACTTTTTCTGCAGACTTAAGTTTTCCCGAAGAAGAAAAAATTATTTTATAAATTTCAATTACATTGTAAGGACTAAAATAATTCTGGCAGACTACAAAATATTCATTCTGGCTTTGAATAATAGAAGCATTTTTTAATCCATGATTTTTAATGGTTATATGATTTTTTTTTGAAGTATCGTAAATGCTTACCTTCGAACGCAGAGTTTTTGAATTCTGAGAAAACCAGGTAACTGCAAGATATTTTCCGTCTTTTGAAATTCCAAGATTCTGCGCATTAATAACAGTCAAAAAAGTTTTTGGAGAAGACGATGGAATTTCTGCATACTGAATTTTTCCGCTTGAAGCTTCCAGCCAGAATAATTTATTATCTGAAGAAACCAGAGAATCATAAAGAAGTCTGGTGTCTGAAGAAAAAGCTTTTTCTTTTATAAGGTTATGCTCTGAATCTAAAAGTAAAACATCAGAAATTTCGTATTCGTTAATAAATTGTTTCCAGGCTTTGTTAAGACTTATACCAAAAGCATATTTAAAAGCACTTCCTGTTGTAAGCTTCTGAAAATTTACAAGCTTGTACCAGAAGGTTGCATAACTTTCCATTCCATATTTCTGCTGAAGCCATTGAGCAAAAGCACTGTTAAAATGATAGAAGGAATTTGCCGCGTAAATATCCCGGCTTCCCTGCACATCATAAAATTTAGGAAACTTATTTTCTATTTTTGCCTGTTTTACATTGTGTCTGGCAAATTCATCATTAAGCCTTCCTTCGCCAGCCAGACTTTCGCTGGTAACAGCTGCCGATTCTGCAATTCCCGAAGAAATGGAAATATAACCTAAATCTGCAACATCTCCAAATATTTTTCCTACACCTTTCCAGAAGTTATTTTTTACATTATAGGAAACAGCATGAGTTAATTCATGACGAAATATAGAAACCAGAGTTTCGGAAAAATAAGACAATTCATCCAGAGAAGAATTTGAAGTATCGTAAACAACTATATGATTATATGGAAACGGAGAAAAAAATGCGTTAAGAGATTCAACAGAAGGAATTATTACAACAGGAATATGAAAAGAAGGTTGTGTTCCATAAAGCTCTGATACTTCTTCACAAATTAAGTCGGCTCTCTCATAAAGCAGTTTTGCCGTCTGTCCGCTTTTTTGAGTGTAGATAATATCAAAATAAGAAGTTTCAGAAACCCTTATTTTTCCTTCACCCAACAACCCGCTGAATGCAAAAGATTCAGCGGTAAAAAAACTCAAAAAAGCAAACAACCAAAAAAAAGTAACAACTTTCCTTTTAGCAAAACTCAAAAAGCCCCCTCCCACCTAAAAAAAAAGAAGAAGATCTTTCTTTAGCACAGCATAGCAGGAATTTTTTTAGCAGCATATCTATAGTACACCACTCCAAGCGGAGATGCAAGAACAATAAACAAGAAAGCCATAATTTCTATAGATATTTCTTTTTTAGGGAGCAAAAATCCCAGAATCACAAAGATTGCAACTATTACAAGTGATGCTAAAACAGAAAAAAGAGAATTCAAATTATTTTTGAATGCCGCCTGAGGATTTTCCCAGTTCAATTTTGGTCTTGCTGTATCTATAAATAAATCTATAAAAATCAGGAACACAGAAATTGAACCGCAAAGTAAAAGACTAAGGAACAAAGACTTTGCAAGAATATTTACAGGCAAACCTACAAATAGCCAGAAAAGTGAAATCATCAATGCAAAAATTACAAACTCCGCAATTACATAAGTCAATGCATGGAAAAATTTTGCCTTAACAAGATCATCAGTTTTTATTGGCATTGCCTTTAAATTCAAAAGATCTTTTCCTTCTCTTGAAAATGCAGTTGCTGCTACGTTATTTGAATTTCCTACAAAAATAATAAATCCGGAAAGAACAAGTGCTATATAATAACTTGCCTCAACGACAACTGCTTTATCTGTTCCATCAAGATTATTTTTTATAGAAGAAATAACTGAATCCATAGCTCCTGCTCCACCGGAAGAAAACATTCCAAAAATAATTGCTACGACCATAATCAACGGAAAGATAACAACTAAAAGTGGACCATTTGCAAAGAAAGAAGGTTCACGCCAGAGCGTGTGAAGATCTCTCATATACAGGGTTTTAAAGACTGAATGAATTTTAATTTCTTCAGAAAGAATTTTTTTACTCTGTGTAACAGAAAGCTTCTTTGATTTTACATCAGAAAATCCTTCCAGAGTTTTTATATATCCCATAGAAAGAAGAGGAATAATTGCAAAAATTAATACTGCGCAAAGCCCAACTAAAACTAGACAAGGAAGAATCTTTCCAGAAACACCACCTGCAATAAATGGAATGAAAGGAATTTTTGCACACAAAGAATGCATAGAATTAATTAATACATAATATGTATCAGCCTGATTAAATGTAGATTCAGGATTTCCTAATGCAGATCCAAACATTCCATAACAAGCAGAAAGTAAAACAAGAACTACAGAAGCAATACCTGTGAGTAAAGAACGTTTTCTTAAGAATGGGAAAATTAAAAGTAAAACGATCAGAACAATATAAATAACCATTACAACCATAAGACAGATTGCAAAGGCTGTAAGAATTGTTCCAATATAGAACATCGGATTCGCAAATAGATGCTCATTTTTTCCAAATACGTAAGAAGAAATGAACATTATAATAATTCCAATTAACGATTCATTAAAAAAGCTTAAAGCAAATTTTGCTCCAAAAATTTCATGCTTTTTTAGCGGAAGAGTTAAAAGCTGTTCTTCTCCATTTCCGGAAAAATATGTAGAAGCAATCGCACAAAAGCCAAATAACAAAACTACTACACAGGTAAAAAGCATTCCCATTATAGTTGTATATTCCGCGTTTCCAGATGAAGAAAATACGGTATACATAAGGTTCATTATCTGAACATAGAATTTTCCAAGGCTGATAAAAAGAAAGGCAAACAAAAGCACAAAGAAAACATTCTTTGCTGCAGACTTTTTACTTTTCTTAAAGTCTTCAAAAAAACTTCCCAATGAGTACATGTTAGAAAAAAGGATTTTAAAAAGTTTAAAAATCATTTTAACCACCCTTTATTCTGCAGACTTAGGAGCGGCAGAGCTTCCTGTTAATCTAAGGAAGATTTTCTCAAGAGAAGATTTTCCATCGCCATGTTCTTTCTTTAATTCTTCAAGAGTTCCGCAGAAAATCAATTTTCCGTGATTAATAATTCCTACACGATCACAAAGTTTTTCTGCAACTTCCATAACATGTGTAGAAAAGAAAACTGATTTTCCAGAATCGGCACGTTCACGCATAAGCTCCTTAATTTTAAATGCAGCTTCCGGATCAAGTCCAACCATAGGCTCATCAAGAATCCAGTTTTGTGGATTTGTAATAAGACTTGCAATTAAGAAAAGCTTCTGCTTCATTCCATGGCTAAAAGAAGAAATTCTATTTGAAATTACATCAGAAAGACCAAATTCATTACAGTATTTTTCAATTTCGGCTTTGCGGACATCCTGCGGAATTTTATAAACATCTCCAATGAAATTTAAATACTCAACAGCTTTTAGTCTTGAAAAAGTTTCAGGATTATCAGGAACAAAAGAAAACTGCTTTTTTGCTTCTATTGGTTTTTCTAGAATAGAAATATCATCAAGAAGCAAATCAGAATTTTCATTTTTATCTGGATAAATTATTCCAGTAAGCATTCTGATTGTAGTTGTTTTTCCTGCTCCATTTGGACCAAGAAAACCAAAAATCTCACCGTTATTAACTGTAAGATTCAAATTATCAACGGCTTTTGTACCGTTCTTTGAATAAGTTTTTGATATATTATTTATTTTCAGCATAATTTTAAAATATAATTATTAATATTTTATGTCTAGAGTTTTGCAGTCTTTTATTGACAAAAAATACAAAAAATGTCATTTATTTATATTATGATTATAGATTACAATTATTCGCCAATCCTTGAAGATTTTACAAAAGAAAAAACATTAAAACTTTCATCTATATTAAAAATACTTTTGAATTCAGGGAACAAACATTCGGATCTTGCAGATGATAATATTCTTGCAGGAAGCAGCAGCGGAATTGCATGGATTTTATCTGACTGGTTTATTGAAGTTCTTGATTATCCGAAATATGGAAGCGAAATTGTTGCAAAAACCTGGACAGAACCTGTTTCTCAAATTTTTTGCTGCATGAGGGATTTTGAACTTTATGCAGACGGAAAGCTTGCAGCCCATGGACTTACAAAATGGGTTTTACTGGATTTAAATACAGGCCGTCCAAAAAAAATTGAACAGAGTCTTATAGATAAATATGGTCCTGAAAATAAAACGACTTTTGAAACTTCAAAGCTGGCAAAGCTTCTTGAGCCTCAAAGTTTTATACAGGAAACTTCTCTAAAAGTACGACGCAGTGATATTGATTTTAATGGTCACGTTCATAATCTTACATATCTTGATTATGCGCTGGAGGCTCTTCCTCAGGAAAAATATGATTCCCAGCAGAATTTTAAAAAGCTCAGGATTTCTTTTAAGGCAGACTTAAAACAGGGAGACGAAATTAACTGCTGTTATGCCGAATGCGAAAACTCAAGCGTAATACAGATTTTTACAGGTGACAAAAAAATCGCTACCCAGATTGAACTTTCTTAATTCATTTTTATTTACAACTGACCGCATAATAAATCTGATAATTTAATTTTTCGATTTTCAAGGCCACGTAAATTAACGTAAGATTTTTCTATCTCTTTTCCAACTTCTGCACCGTAAACAGTTCCCATCAATTCTTCATATTCTTCAGAGCTCATTTCTTCATCATTAAAAACCGGTGCAAGAAATAAATCTAAAAGTCCGCTTATTGATTCATCAGAATTATCGTAAAATTTTTTTAAAGCCAGCGGCGATAAATGAACTTTTAATTCTTTTTTTTCTGCTAAATTTTCTTCAGATAAAACTCCCGATGTAAACAAAACAGAATCATGATTTTTATCTTTCATAGAAATTTTTATTTGAACAGAATCATTACTAAACGCGAATGGCTTTACATCAACCTGAACATCTGTAAAACCGGATTTTTCCAGTTCATTTTTCATTTCCTGAGTATCAAAAAAAGTCTCCTCGGATTCAGAATCATCAATATTAAAAACAGAAAGCAGAGCCTTTCCTGTACTTCCATAAAATTCAACAGATAAACTTTCATCAGAATTTTTAACTACAGAAATATCTGCATCACAGGAAATTAAAAAAACAGAAAAAATACTGACTATACAAAAAAATAAAAAATCTCGTCCAAGTTTAACAATTTTCTTTGCAGAAATTACCATATTTATTTTCTTCATTGTTATCTAAACAAAGAACCAATACCAAGTGTTACACGAACACCTGTATAAAAAATAAGTCCTGCAGAAAATGATTCAACAAAAGGTAATGCTGAATTATCAGGTTTATTAAAGACTGTATAACTTATATCCTGAACTAACTGAATTTTTGTTTTTCCAACTTCAAGCGATGGTGTAGAAAAAGAAAATCCTAAAACTCCCGGGAAAACCGAAGGTTTAATTTCTTCTCCGGTTTTTAACATTCTGGCATTTCCGAAAGAAATAATTGGTCCTGCATAAAATCTAAAGTATTCATTTGGTGTTGCAGTAAATAAAAGCGGTATCTGAAAAACTCCAATTCCACAGTTATAACGGAAGCCTACAGAAAATCCGGGTTGTAAAGTCATTTTTGAATAACGAAGATTTGACTGAAGTTCAACACCTCTAAATCGAATCATAAATTCATTTGGAGCAAAAAGAGACCAGCCTCCGCTAAAAGTTGCATCTGCTACAAGAGAATCTACAAAGCTATTAACACCTCCAGAACTTGTTTCTCTGGAAGCAATTTCTCTGGAACTTTCTTTGCCGGAACTATCTGTATTTACATCTGATTTTTTAGAATTTGCTTTTTTGCTGCTGCTTTCTTTTATAGCAACTTCTTCCTCGCTGTTCAAGCCATAACCTTTTGCAGATTTTAAGAATTGACCACAACCTACATATTTTGGCTTCCAGTATTCCTGATTTAACGAAGAAATAATAACGCCGGTATTTGGTCCATCGCTTATTGCAGAAATAAACTGATTGTTTCCTATATAAATTCCAACATGCGTTATTGAATCAGAAGAATTTGTTTTAAAGAAAAGCAAATCGCCTATTTCTTTATCTTTATCTGGAATTATTCTGCAATAATTATAAATTGCCTTTGCAGTTCTTGGCAGCTGAATTCCTACAGACTCTCTTGCTACATAATAAATTAAACCTGAACAGTCAAAGGAATCTGGTCCTACAGCACCATATACATAAGGACTTCCCACATATTTTTTAGATTCAGCTACAAATTTTTCCCTCAAAACCTGAGCCTGCGCAGGACTAATATCTTCGGCGCAAAGCTTAAAGCAGCATACTGAAAATAACATGAGTAAAACGAATAGTATACCTTTTGCAGGCTTATAAGACATTTGAGTAACACGTTCGGCAAATTTTGCATTTAATTTCATATATTAATCTTCGGATTTATTCTTTATCCGCATTAAGATTTTTATACTTCATTAAATTTATTTTTTAATGCACCAGTTTTTAAGCTCGCAGCCTTCAGGTAAGAGTATGTATAAATCATGTATTCCGGTTGCACCATTCATATTAACTTTTGCACTTATTTTTGAAGCTTTGCCAGTTTTTACTTCGCAAATTACTTTTCCGGTAGATGAATTTCCATCGAGCATAAGTTTTATAGACTTTTCGCTGTTAGATTTTTCTTCTCCGGAAAAACAACCTTCAGCGGTAAATTCTTTTTCGCTGCCGGTAAATTTTACACCTTTAAGACAAATAAAAGCATCATCTTTAACAGAAACTAACGACTGTTTGTTAGTAACTGCAATATTTGCTGAACGTGCAAAAGTTGCTGCAGGAACTGTTTCTCCAAGCTCAAAGCTGCTCACCTGCTCTAAACCTTTTTTAGTCATCTTCTGATTTGGGAGAGAACCATCGGCGTTAACTGCAAACTCGTTTATAAAAATATTTCGATAACCACTTTTTTCCTGGCCGGTAGTTTTTTCCAAAGTCTGAGTATGATAAGCAATATACCATTTACCACGGAAGCTGAAAATCCAGTGATGATTATTTCCCCATGCGCCGAATACTGTTCCAGGATTTTCCAATGTATATCCTTTATACTCAAAAGGACCAAGAGGATTTTTAGAAGTCATATAACCAATAACTGCTATAGGCATTTTATCAGGATCTTTTGTATCTTTTCTATCCTGCCAGTTTGTACAATAAGTATAATACCAGGTATCTCCAATTTTATTAATTCCGGAATCTTCAAAAAGGAATGGAGCATCTATAACCTGAGGTTCACCCTTAATGTGAATCATATCATCTGAAAGCGCAACACAACGTGCATTCATAGGATGTTCATATTTATCAGGATCATGTCCGCCGCCAAAATAAAGATATCCCTGACCGTCTGAATCCACAATTACAGCAGGATCAAAAAGCCAGTTTATTTTTGCACAGGTCGGAGTGTTACGGGAAATAAGCGGACCATTAAGTGGATCTGTAAAAGGTCCCAAAGGCGAATCACCAGCAAGTACTCCAATACCATTTCCACTGTCTGCAAAGTAAAGAAAGAATTTATCTTTTCCGTTAATTTTTTTCCAGGCAATTGCAGGAGCCCAGGAATTTGCAGCCCACTTTGCAGCACCTTCTCCACCATTTTTACCGGCAACAGCAATCTCTCCACAATCGGTCCAGTTAACCATATCCTTAGAACTAAACACATTGAGAGAAGTAATTTTATTGTATCCGTTATCTACTTTTCCTTCTGTAAATTCAAACTGCTGCATATCGTTGGTAGTATAAATATACAAAGTATCGTTATATTCAAGTACAGCAGGATCAGCTCCATATTTATGTGCCACAACAGGATTATTTTCTTCTGGCAATTTAAAAGCATTTTCTGCCATAAACTTCTGCATTTTTGTAACAGCTGTTACTGTTGTTTCTTCATTTGAACATTTTGAGCAAGACATAAAAATTCCCCCGGTAAAAAAAATAGCTGCAAAAACTCTCTTTATTTTCACAATCAGATTATACATTTTTTTTTGAGTTTAGTAAAACGTTTAACTAAAAAATATAAAATATCTCTCCGCTTGAGGCAATTTTCTTTCTATGATAATATACGCAAATATGGATTTACTGAAAAAGCTTGATGAATGCGAAAAACGCTTTAAAGTAGTAAGCGACCTTGTAATGGATCCTAATCTTGTAAAGGACCCGAAAAAATACAAGGATACAATGCGCGAGCACGGATATTTAACTGAACTTTGTGCTCTTTATGATGAATACAAAAAAGTTCTTTCCGGCATTAAAGATGCTAAAGAAATGATTACTGAAGAAGACGATGTCGAAATGAAGGAAATGGCTCGTGAAGAATTAAAAGAGCTGGAAGAACGTCAACCAAAACTCGAAGAAGAAATTAAACTGAAGCTTGTTCCACCGGATCCTCTTGATGAAAAGAATATTATTCTTGAAATCCGTTCGGCTGCAGGTGGTGATGAAGCTTCACTCTTTGTTCGCGACCTTTGGGAAATGTACACTCACCTTGCAGAACGTAAAGGCTGGAAAACTGAAACTATGGAAGCTCAGGAAACTGAAGTTGGCGGCTTTAACAAAATCGTAACTTCTATCAGCGGTAAGTTTGTATATGGAACACTTCGCTGGGAATCTGGAGTTCACCGTGTTCAGCGTGTTCCTCAGACAGAAAGCCAGGGACGCCTTCAGACTTCTACTGCAACTGTTGCTGTTTTGCCAGAAGCAGAAGAAACTGAAATTGAAATTAAACCGGGCGATGTTCGCGTTGACGTAATGCGTGCCGGTGGACCTGGAGGACAGTGTGTAAATACAACTGACTCTGCCGTTCGTCTTACTCATATCCCAACCGGTCTTGTTGTTATTCAGCAGGATGAAAAATCACAGATTAAAAATAAGGAAAAAGCCTTCCGTGTACTCCGTGCCCGTCTCTTTGATCTTGAAGAGACTAAAAAGCAGGAAGAACGTGCTGCAGCTCGTTCCAGCATGGTAGGTAGTGGTGCCCGCTCGGAAAAAATCCGTACTTACAACTTTCCTCAGGACCGCGTAACCGACCACCGCATAAATCTTTCGCTTCATAATTTACCTGGCTTTATGATGGGAAACATGGATGAAATGCTTGATGCTCTGAACGTTTACGCTAAAGAAGAACAGCTGGCTGCAGACATTACAGACCTATAAAAAATTGACTCCCCGGCCGGCACTTTGCTGTCGGCTGGCTGTCTCTATTCAAAAAATTCTTCAACCTTTAACCTGATTTTCCCCGATAATAAAATAAATGAAAAAAATTTTTAGTATTCATTTATATTTATTTTTAATTCTCTCTCTAAGTTTTTCTCAAAAAATTACAATGCCGGAAACCGCAAAAACTGTAGATCCATTTGAATTTGCCGGAATAAAAAGACAGGAGCCTCTTGTCCCAAACTGGTGGACACTAATCATTTACCGGCCGGAAAACAGCGAAGGAATGAACGACATAAGATGTTTTTTAAAAATAGAAGATGCAGAAACAAAACAAGACGTTACAGCAACTGCAGCAAAAATCGGTTATCAATATGTTGTAGATGTACCAGAAGGAAAACAAACAGATCCGCGCTCTATTGCATCAATTTTTAACGAACCGGAAATTCCACTTTACACTTATAAAAAAACACCATTCTTAAGCGGCGGAATGGCAATGTATTTATACATAAAAAAAGGAAAATATAATTTTACTTTTACTACACCAAAAGATAAAACCTATGATTTTCCCTGCGATAATACAGAAGACTGGGAATCTAATACATTTTATTACGACACCTCGAATCCTACAAACGTAATATTTGTATTCCCCGAAGCAAACGATAACGGCTTTTACACAGGAAGCTGGTACATAGATTACAAGGCACCGAAATTCTATAAATTTACTAAACCTAAGTTGAAGTAAAAAATAATCTGCTATTCATCCAAAGAAATCTTATTTCCTGTATAAAGGAAGTAATATCTTCCTTTTGCTGCAATTAACTGCTCATGCGAGCCGCGTTCAATTATTTTTCCATGCTCAAGAACAATAATTTCATCTGCATTTCTTACTGTAGAAAGACGATGAGCGATTACAAAAGTTGTTCTGCCTTTCATAAGAGAATCCATTCCATCTTCAATAAGCTTTTCAGTTCTTGTATCAATAGAAGAAGTAGCTTCATCAAGAATTAATACCGGTGGATTTGCTACAGCTGCACGAGCGATTGCAAGAAGCTGTCTTTGTCCCTGACTAAGGCTGGCACCATCACCGGTAATTACTGTATCATAACCTTTTTCCAGATGATTTATAAAATTATCTGCATTTGCAAGTTTTGCAGCTTCGTAAACCTGAGAGTTACTTGCTTCAAGATTTCCATAACGAATATTTTCACGAATAGTTCCTGTAAACAAATGTGTATTCTGCTGAACCATTCCAAGCGATTTTCTTAAAGATGATTTTGCAATTTCGTTAAGCGGAATTCCATCATAAGTAATTTTTCCGCTTTCCTCAGGAACATCATAAAATCTGGAAAGAAGATTTATAGTAGTTGTTTTTCCAGAACCTGTAGAACCAACTAAAGCAATTTTCTGTCCAGGCTTTGCATGAATACAAATATCGTGAAGAACTGTTTTTTCTTTTTTATAACCGAATGTTACATGATCAAATATAACTTCACCTTTAAGCTGGCATAGAGAATTATCTGCCGGATTTTTCCAGGCCCATTCACCGGTATAAGCATAAGACTGCACAAGCTTTCTTTCACCGGAATTTGATAGCGCCTCATAGGCATTTACAAGTGTATATTTTCCTTCATCAATCTCAGGTTCTTCATCTATTACTGCAAAAATTCTTTCTGCACCGGCAAGCGCATTCAATACACTGTTTGCCTGCATTCCCATCATAGAAATAGGCTGACTAAAACTTCTTGTATACTGTAAAAATGCTGCAATAGTTCCTAAATCCAGAACACCAATAAACCAGTTTGAAGTCTGCGCTGTATTAAAGCCTGCAATCATAAGCACTGCAGCAATTATTGCTACAATCGCATACTGCATATGACTCATATTATTCATAACAGGTCCCATCAGACCGCCATAAGTCATAGCAGCTGTACCTGCCTTACGTAGATTTGAATTTAATTCTTCAAAGCGTTCTTTTGCCTTTGTCTCGTAATTAAATACTTTTACAACTTTCTGGCCTTCAATCATTTCTTCTATAAATCCGTTAAGCTGGCCGACACATTTCTGATTTTCGCGGAAAGCAGCAGCGGAACGTTTTCCAATTAACGAAATAAGAAGACTTATAAAAAACATGGAAAGAATCATGATTACAGTAAGCAATGGACTTAAAATAATCATCATAATAAAAACTGCAATTACAGTTATTATTGAAGAAAACAACTGAGGAATTGTCTGACTCATCATTTCACGCAAAGTATCTGTATCGTTTGTAAAGCGCGACATTAATTCGCCGTGAGTATGGGCGTCATAATATTTTATTGGAAGCTTTTCCAGTTTTGTAAATAAATCAACGCGAATATTATATAGAAGATTTGTTGAAATATAGAGCATTATTCGACCATTACACCAGGAAGCAAAAGCACCGGCTAAAAACACACACATAACGGCCAGAATCATAAAACCAAAATTTCTTATACCAAGAGCAATTTCGGGAGTAACCTTTCCTGCCAGAAGGAATTTTTCCAGAAGAGGAAGTACGAAGTTATTTAAGGCAATTTTCGTAAACATACCGCCTGCAACAGAAGCTCCAGAATTTACAAGAACACATAAAAACACAAGGAGCCACAGAGATTTAAATTTGCCCATATATTCAATTATTCTTCTGATTGTTTTTTTTGTATCCTTAGGTTTTCCAAATCCTTTAGGTTTCATAGGTGGCATATTTTCATACTCCTTATATTCACCGCGATTTTTTTACGCACGGCTGCGCAATAAAACAGTTTTGTCCCCGCAAAAGGGAATTAACTTAAGATAAATCTGCGTCTCCGCTTCCCTGCTGCTGAGATTCAAATACTTCTTTATAAATTCTGTTAGTTTTTAAAAGTTCTTCATGGTTTCCTATTCCACAGATTTTTCCGTCATCAAGGACTATAATCTTATCTGCTTCTTTTACAGAAGAAATTCTCTGGGCAATGATTATTTTTGTAGTTTCCGGAGCAATTTCTTTTAATGCAGTTCGTATACGGGTTTCTGTTGCGGTATCCACTGCCGAAGTGCTGTCATCAAGAATAAGAACCTTTGGATTTTTTAATAACGCACGTGCAATGCAAAGCCTCTGCTTCTGACCACCAGAAACATTTACACCACCCTGCCCAAGTTCAGTCTCGTAACCATCTGTAAAAGATGTAATAAATGAATGTGCATCACTTGCTTTACAGGCCGCTTCTATCTGCTCCTGAGTAGCATTCTCATTTCCCCATAATAGATTTTCTTTTATAGTTCCACTGAACAAAACATTTTTCTGTAAAACCATGGCAACAGAATCGCGGAGAACTGTAAGGTCATAGTTTCTTAAATCTACGCCACCCAAAAAAATTTTTCCTGAAGAAACGTCATAAAGTCGTGGCAATAAAGAAACCAGTGTTGTTTTTGAAGAACCTGTTCCTCCAATAATTCCAATAACTGAACCACTTGGAATTTCAAAATTTATATTTTTTAAAACAAGATTATCAATATTTTTTCCATAGCAGAAATTTACGTTTTCAAATTTTATTGAACCGTCTTTTACCTTTAAAACAGGCTTTTCGCAATTTGCTATATCCGGAACTTCGTCCAGAATTTCTATAATACGATGATTAGAAGCTTGAACCATTACAAGAGAAACGAACACCATTCCAAGCATCATCATTGAAGAAAGAACCTGAGTTACGTAGGTAAAAAAGCTTATAAGTTCTCCAGACTGCATAGTTCCAAATATAACCTGTTTTCCGCCAAACCACATAACAATAATCATTGCGCTATACATTACAATCTGCAAAAGCGGCATTAAAAGGATAATTAACTTTTCCGCATGAGTCTGAGCTTTCTTTACATCTTCAGCAGCTTTTTTAAATTTATCTTCTTCGAATCCCTGTCTTACATAGGCTTTTACAATTCTTATTCCAATCAGGTTTTCCTGAATTGCACCGTTCATAACATCAAACTTTTTCATCATTCTTGCAAAACGAGGATGCGCAATTATAGAAATAATCATAATACCAAAGGCAATTACAGGAATTGCAATTAAAAAAAGTACAGCCATTCTTGAATTTAATCTGAATGCCATAATTGTTCCGGCAATCATCATAAATGGAGAACGAACACACATATGAATAAGCATTCTGTATACATTCTGTGTCATATTTACATCTGTTGTAAGACGCGTTACGAGGGATGCTGTACTGAATTTGTCGATATTTGCAAAAGAAAAAGTCTGGATTTTATTATAGAGACGTTTTCTTAAATTATAGCCAAAGCCCTGTGCTGCAACTGTAGAAAATCTGGTTCCAAGCATTCCACAGCACAAAGAAATAATTGCTAAAGCAACCATTGTAAGTCCATAACGAATTACAAACGGGAGATCGCTGTTATAAATTCCTTCATCAATTATTTTTGCCATAATAAATGGAATAATAACTTCCATTATAACTTCGCCAATCATTGCAATCGGCGAGAGGACTGTATTTATAACGTATTTTTTTTCCAGTCCTGAAACAAGCTTTCTAACTGTAGACATATTTTAAAAGTTATAAAAATATAATAATAAATTCAAGTCGGCTAAATAAATATTACTTCATCAAAGCCGCATCCAAGCATAAACTGTTTTATAATTCGTTTAGCATATTCTTCGCTTTCTTTTAAGACACCTTCCGCAATCATATTTTCAACCGCAGTCTGGCGTGCCGCATCAATTTCATCCATTATTTCCTGAGTAGTAATAGAAACAAAAATACTCTGTTTGTCATCAAAAATTTCCTGTTTTACAATTTCGTTTCCAAGAATTTCTGCTGCCGGCATATGAATCTTTACAGAATTATTTACTTCATTTATCTGATAAGAAATTTCCGTGAAATCTGCAATTCCAACGCGGATTATTCCAGAATATTTTATGATACTGTAGCTTTTTGCAAAACCCGAAGTTTTTTTAAGAGAAATAATATCGCTATAACGATATTTACTTGTTACAAGTTCCTGGCATAAAGAAAGCTGACGGTCAATTAATGCAGCTTTAGATTCAGATTTTGTTTCAAAAAAATCTGAAAAATGACGGGAAGCAAACCAGAAAGTTCCACAGCCCAAAATAAAGACTAAAATAATTGTTACAATCCGAAGTACTACTCGAGTAAAAATCGGATGCTTAAGTTTGTTATTTCCGCTTTTATCAGTTGTCTTATCTTTCATACAAATATTATACACGTTTACCATATTTTTTGTTGTTTTTTTTATAGTTTTTTTATATTTTTAAAAATGGAGGACTTAACATGGAAGACGAGTCAAAAATTCAGAAAAAACGTGTAAAAAAGACATTTACACCGGCAATCCTAATCTGGCTGATTATTATTGGTCTGGCAGTAATAGCAGGATTTTCAAGTTTTTATATTGTAGATGAAACAGAAAATGTAGTTATAACCCGATTTGGAAAATACACACAGACTGTAGGTTCAGGACTTCATGCTAAACTTCCATTTGGAATTGATAAGGCATATAACGTCCCTGTAAAAGTTGTTCAGACTGAACAGTTTGGTTTTAAAACAGTTAAAGCCGGACGCAACAATGAATACAAAAACAATATTGGCACAGAAAGCACAATGCTTACCGGAGATTTGAATATTGTTGATGTTGAATGGATTATTCAATACAGAATTGTCGATCCTAAACAATGGCTTTTTGGAGTTTACGAAAAAGAACAGACAATCCGTGATATTTCTCGTTCGGTAATTAACACTCTTGTAGGCGACCGCGCAATTCTCGACGTTATGGGAAGCGAACGTACCAACATCGAAACTCTTGCCCTTGATATGATGAATGAAAACTTTAATCAGCTTGGACTTGGAATTAGTGTAATTGCCGTAAAGCTTCAGAATATTGTTCCTCCTAGCGGAGTCCAGGATGCATTTGAAGATGTAAACAAAGCTATTCAGGATATGAATCGTTTTATAAATGAAGGAAAAGAAGCCTATAATGCAGAAATTCCAAAGGCACAGGGAGAAGCAGACCGGCAGCTTCAGGTAGCAGAAGGTTATGCTGCAGAACGTGTAAACATGGCAAAAGGTGATGTAGCCCGATTCAATGCAGTTTACGAAGAATATAAGCGTTCACCAAAAGTAACAAGAGAACGAATTTATCTTGAAACTATGAATGAAATTTTTGGTTCAGAAACAAAACCAGAACTTATCGACAGCGAACTGGATAATGTTCTTCCGGTGAAGAATTTAAAGGCTAACTAGGAAGGGGGTAATAAAATGTCAAAAGCTATGAGAAAATTTTTTGGCTGGTTAATTGCTATTGTTGTTTTACTAATTATTTTCCTGTTTATGGGACCTTTTTATATAGTAAATGAAGGAAATCAGGTTGTTATCACCCGCTTTGGAAGTATTGTCGATACTCACACAGATTCAGGGCTTTATTTTAAAATTCCTTTCCTTGATAAAGTAACAACTTATCCAAAACTTGTACTTTCTCTGGATGGAGATGAACAGCGAATTCCTACTAAAGAAAATCAGTTTATTATTGTAGATACTACTTCAAGATGGAGAATCAGTGATCCTGCAAAATTCTATCAGAGTTTAACTAATCTTGATAATGCTTACAATAAACTTTCTGATATTATTGATTCTTCGTGCAGAACTGTAATTACTCAGAACAGACTTTCAGAAATTGTAAGAAGTTCAAATATAATTAATGAATCTTCTTCAAATACAGATGAAGAAAATGAAGAAACTAAAGAAATTGTTGAACTTGTAAATGAATCAGCTTCTAACGAAATTGTTACAAAAGGAAGAAGTGAACTCTGCCGTCTTATGACTGTAGAAGCAAACAAGCTTGTTCCTGAATATGGAATTGATTTAATTGATATTGTTCCACGCCAGATTAAATATTCAGATGAATTAACTGAATCTGTATATAATAGAATGATTAAGGATAGAAATCAGGTTGCACAGGCCTACCGTTCTCTTGGCGAAGGTAAAAAAGCTGAATGGCTTGGTAAACTTGAAAGCGACAAAAGAACAATCGCTTCAGAGGCATATCGCAAAAGCGAGGAAATAAAAGGTAATGCAGATGCAGAAGCTGCAGCAATTTATTCTCAGGCTTATAACCGCGATCCTGAATTCTATATGTTCTGGAAAAGCATGGAATCTTATAAAGCAAATTTAAAGAATTATCCTGCTACATACAGTACAGATATGGATTATTTTGATTATCTTTATAGCCCGGATGGAAAACGATGAAACTGATTGAACTAGTTGATGAACAGTTAAGATTAAATTCTCATCTTAATGAATATTCTTTTGGAAAAACAAATTATGAATCTGCACTTGCACAGGAAGGAAAATTTTGGGATGGTGAAAATTTTTCAAACTGGTCATTCAATGATGTTCAGGCATTCAATGTAGAAGGCAAAGAGGAAAGAATTGTTTTTTACTGCGGGAATAATCCGCTTGGTAAACAATTCAAATCTTTGCAGGACTATTTTGAAGAAGGCGGAGAACAAATGTTTTCCGCCGCAAAGCTCATATGTGAAGTTCTCACAAAAGCTGCTGAAAAAAATATAGAAATTCCACAGGTTGGTCCTGCAGGAATTCTTATTAATTCAAAAAATTCAGTTCTGTTTATGCCTCAAGCTTTATTTCTTAATTCTACAAACGGACTTTCTAAAACAGAACAGTTTTATTCTCAATATGCAATTTTGAATCAGTCACTTTCTGAATTACCTTCTATTTGCTTTACAAGAGCTTGTATAGCTTACAAGGCTCTCACAGGCTTTTTTCCGTTTGAAAAGGAAGATCTTGTAGAACGAAATTCAGATATTCTGGATAAAAATTTTATGCCTGTTGAATTATGCATTCAGAACATAAATTCGCAGCTTGCAAAAGAAATAAACAGAGGCTTAAAGCTTAATTCAAATATTGTAAATATTCCCGGAAAAAGAAAAAAAGGAAAATCAAGTGAAGATTTAACTCCTTCAAAAGAATTTCCTATAGAACTTTTAGACGAAGCCTGGAAGCTTGCAAAAGAGCAGCAGAAAAACGGCAATAAGGAATTTGAGGAACGTGCCAGAAATTATATGAAATCAAAAAATTCACGGATTTCTGCTAAAAGAAAACTCAGAAAAAATTCCCTTACAATTACTGCCATTTTTATTGTTGCGGCAATTGCAGGCTTTATAACTTTAGATACAGTAAAAGCTAAACAATCTGAATTAACTTCTAAAGGACTAACTTCCGGGCAGACAATCCAGGCTTTCTTTTATGGCGTAAACACACAGGCAACAACTCTTCTGGATAATATTTCTAAAGGAAAAAGTTCAAAACGCTTTATAGACACAGTCAGTCAGGTTTTTGTTTTAAGCAAACAGAGAGAAAGTTACGGCTCAAAAGGATTTGTAACTCCAGAAAACTGGCTTATCTACTCTACTACAGAAAATCGTTATGACAATTCTACAATTTATGGAATTACAAATTTGCGGATTGATGGCTCTGATAAAATTTCTGAACTTGATGTTAAAATGTATTCATTTAAAGATAATCCTGAACCTGTAACAAAAGAAGGCAATGTAAGCTTATCAAAAGGTTCTGTTTCTGTTCACTCTGCAGATTATTATTTTATTTACTCAGATGGTGAAGAGCATTTCTTTCAGATAGAAAAAAGACATTCAACATTTACGCTTACCTTTATGAAGGAAAGATGGATTATAACTGATATTACAACAGAATCAGAAATTATGGACGTTGACTGTAATGAATTCAAATCTGATTATTTTAAGGCTTTATCAGAATTCAATAACAATCAGCTTGAGGCAGTAGAATCTCTAAGAGATAAATACATCTGGCTTCCAACCAGTTATGCAATGAAGACAGAAAATGACAGACTTATCTGGGAAGCAGAGCATCCTATGGAAGTTCTTGGATTTTAAATTAAAACAGCAGATTACAATAATAACAGAAAATAAAGTGCAAAACCTCATTTTATTTTGACAAAATTTTAATTTTTGTCATTGACACTCTAACTCTCTTTTAATATTATTAAATCAACAATTATTTCACGAGGTAATTATGGAATACAATGTTGAAAAACAGCACGCAAAGGGAAAGCTTCATGCAATTGAGCGTATTAATGCACTTTGCGACAAAGGAACATTCGTAGAGACTTATCAGGGTGTAAAACACAATTGTACAAGCTTTGGAATGGATAAAAAAGACATTCCTTATGATGGTGTAATCACAGGCTTTGGAAAAATAAACGGACGTAAGGTTGCTGTATATGCACAGGACTTTACAATTCAGGGTGGTTCGCTCGGCCACATGCACGGCCGCAAGATTGCCGACCTTACAAAAATGGCAATTGATGCCCGCTGTCCTGTAATCGGAATTAACGACTCGGGTGGAGCCCGCATTCAGGAAGGTGTAGAAGCTCTCGGCGGATACGGTAACGTATTCAATCAGAACGTTCGCGCTTCCGGTGCTATTCCACAGATTTCTATTATTGCAGGACCTTGTGCCGGTGGTGCCGTTTACTCACCAGGAATTACAGACTTTATTTTTACTGTAGATAAGGTAACTCAGATGTTCATTACAGGACCAAAGGTTGTTAAGTCTGTAATGTTCATGGATATTTCTGCAGAAGACCTTGGTGGTGCAAACATTCACGCTACAAAATCCGGAGTTTCTCACTTCCGCTGCGAATCAGAAAACGAATGTTACCAGACTGTTCGCCGTCTTCTCGACTATATTCCACACTACTTTGGCGACAAGATTGCAGCAGATGAAAAGTTCAAGTTCGACGAAAAGAAAGCTGCAAAGAAAATCAGAGAAATCATGCCGGAAAATCCACGCCAGGGCTACGACGTTCGCGAAGTAATCAACTGCGTAATCGATGAAGATTCCTTCCTCGAAATCATGAAAGAATTTGCAATCAACTGTGTAGTTGGCTTTGGTAAGATTGAAGGCCGTACAGTAGGTATTATTGCTAACAATCCTAAGGGACTCGGTGGTGTTCTTGACTGCGATGCTTCAGATAAGATTGCCCGCTTTATCCGCTACTGCGACAGCTTTGATATTCCTCTTCTTACATTTGTTGATGTTCCAGGCTTTATCCCGGGACCTCAGGAAGAGCAGAAAGGTATTATCCGCCACGGTGCAAAGGTAATTTACGCCTACAGCGAAGCTACAGTTCCTAAGCTTACAGTAATTTTGCGCAAGGCTTACGGTGGAGCTTACATTGCAATGTGTTCTAAGCATCTTGGTGCAGACTTTGTTTATGCATGGCCAAAGGCAGAAATTGCCGTAATGGGTGCAGAAGGTGCAATTGAGATTTTGTTCGCAAAAGAACTCAAGGATCCTAACAAGGCTGCAGAAGTTCAGGCTGCTTCAGAAAAATATAAGAATGAAATTATGACTCCTTATATTGCTGCTGAACGCGGCTACATTACTGAAATCATTCAGCCGGAAGAAACACGTAAGCGCATTGTTGCAAGCTTCGACTTCCTGGAAACAAAGATTTTTACAAACAAGCCATTAAAGAAGCACGGAAATATTCCGCTTTAATAATATAAAACGCCATCTGGACTGAAAAGTTCAGGTGGCGTTTTAATTTCATTATAATTTAAAATATAAAAGTTTTAATAACATTATTCTGTAGCAGCGCTGTCAATTGGAGTAAGCTCTTTAATGTAGAAAGCAGCCTTTTGGATTTTTTCGCGTACTTTTGCAATTTTATCACGCCACATTCTGTTTTGATGCCCTTTTATCATCGTCAAATTTGAAAGCCCGTCATGCAAGGCATCTTTTTCATCATCAAAAATTCCTCGCATAACATATTCCATCATTTTACAGCCTTTTTCGAATTTCTTTCCGGCTTCGCGTATTGCAGATTCTGTTGTTGCCATCATTGAATCTATCTGATTCTGTACCTGAAAAGAACGTATTTTATTTGTAGCAAAATCATCAAATAACTGGCCATATTCGCCGGCTGGAGAAAGCCTGTTTAAAAGTTCGCCAATAGAAGAATTTGCCTGAACAAAAAGATTCAATCCTTCTGAATATTCTTCCCGGTTTTCGCTTCGTATAAAAATTCCTTCCATCATAACTTCATTTAAAGGAGTTATAACGTCATCATATACTTCTTCTTCAAACCACGACAAAAATCCACCTGTAAGCTCACATGCAAAAGGAACTCTAAGCCACAAATCCTGCCATGGTCTAAACTTCATGGATGGAAATTCCGAAAGTCCAAAATCCAGCATAAGATTATTGCTCAACATATTCTTTTTACGCTCACGAAGCCACTGTGTCCATCTGACTTCAAAAATTTTACGCCAGTGACTTCTAAAACTCGGGAACCAGGCTTCAACACCTTCAATATTTCCTGAAGTCCAGTCATAATCATTATTGATAATTTTACCAAGCTTAAGAATTGGAACACCTGTAATAAATGCCTGAATATCAAGAAAATGTCTTTTAGAAGCACTTAAAAACTCATTTATTCCTTTTTCAATATCTTTTTGTTGTGCAGTTTTAGATAAATCCTTCTTCTGCGAAAAGAGAAACATTGCTTCCAGAACTTCATTCTGAACACTCTGAACATTTGTAAATACAGCGGCAAAAGCATCAAAATCGGTGCAGGCATTTCTGTATGGGCAGGTGTAGGCAGCGCCAACAATATTTGTAAACTGAGAAATAAAATGAAGATATGGAAGTCTGGTAAAAAGCTTAAGCCAGTTTAATGCAGAAACTGATGAATACAATGAAGATTTTTCGCCTCCATCTATATTCTTTAAAATATTATCAAGTTTTTTTAACAAATCATTTTTTGTAGCAGGATCATCATTTGAATCAAAGCTCAGAATAAACGGATCTGCTTCGCTGTTAATTTTATCTGCAAGCTCAGGTGCTACAAATGAACTTAAAAAAACATAAAAATCGCCGGGATTATCTTCTATGAATGCAAAATATGGCTTAAAAAAGTCAGCGGATTCTTTAAGCATTTTTAAACGTTCATAAAAAACTGAATCAAGATTCTGATTTCTGTAATCAAGAATTCCAGGATGCTCTCTGTTAACTCTTCTTGCTAATGCAGTAAGGACATCATCATTATATATTTTCTCAGGATCTTTTTTTTCTATAATACCACGAAGCCATAAGATAAAACGATAAAAAACAGATTCACCTTTAAATTTAATATGAAGAGAAATATTTTTTTCCTGAACTTTATTTCCAGACTCGTCTAATAATACAGAGGGAGATGCATTTTTATTTATGTTACGGAGCATGGTAGTACGTTCATCCGTACTTAACCCCGCGACTAATTTATCAAAAGAACTTTTTTCATTAGCAGAACCCATACTTAGATTATCGGTCTGATTCTTTCAAAAAGCAAGCAGAAGTATAAGGATTTTATTTTATAATTAGTTTTTTCTACTTTGTATTTTTATACTTCTGCTTATATATTGTGTAATTTATTTTGCTTCTTCGTAAAGATAGTAAACTTTTTCTGCAATATTTGTTAAGTCTTTAATTCTTGAAGAATGAGATGGATGTGTACTTAAGATTTCAGGAATTTCTCCAGAACTAACTGCAGACATTTTTTTCCAGACATTAACAGCTTCGTAAGGATCAAATCCGGCTCTTGCCATTAATTCTGTTCCTATGTGATCAGCTTCGGTTTCGTGACTTCTGGAAAAAGGAAGTGTAAATCCATATTGAGCAAGAAGAGCCATAGCTGTTGATTCTTTTTCTCCCATTCCTGTTACATCAGAAAGCACAGAAAGTCCTGCATTCTTTAATGATGTCTGACTTGCCTGCTCGCGGCTATGTTCTTTAAGAGCATGTGCAATTTCATGCCCCATTACTGCAGCCAGTTCACCATCTGTAAGCTGCAAAGAATCTATAATTCCTGTATAAACAACAATTTTACCACCAGGCATACACCATGCATTTACAGTAGGATCTGAAATAACGTTAACCTGCCAGTCCCAGTCTGCAGCATCTTCTCTAAAAACACCTGTCTGAGCAATTAAACGATCTGCAATATTCTGAACCCGCTGAGTTACATTCTTATCTGTATTTAATGTTTTAGAAGCCTTTGCCTCTTTTAAGACTTCAGCATAAGAAATATTTGCATTTTCTTCCATTTCTGCTTCAGAAACTAAAAGCAGCTGAGTTCGGTCTGCACCTACAGCACCAGCTGCAGTTGTTGAAGAAATACAAGCTGTAAAAAAAACGGAAGCTGTAAACAAAGAAAGTAAAAATGTTAGTTTTTTCATATTTATAACCTCTTTTATAAAAAAAAACTCGCTTTATCAAGCGAGCAATTTTATACAATCCATGCGGAAATTAACCCCGACTTTTATGGAAGAAAATGCTAAAAAAATCTTTTCGTTCTTAGCATTTACCGTTTACGGTTCCTGCGGGAATCGAACCCGCCTTTCTACCCCTCTGAAGTAAATGCTACAAAAATCCTTCCGGATTTTTGCTTAACGCATTTCCGATTTAGGGTTGAGAGGGCCACAACTAAACCGATATTCGAAGATTTACAATCGAAAATCCGTTAAAAAAAAGACTCGCCATAGAGAGTCTTTTTTAGGATTGTCCTTCGCATAGCTCCCACGGGAGTCGAACCCGTCTCTCCGCCTTGAGAGGGCGATGAACTAAACCGATATTCGAGGGAGCCATAAAAAAACTGAATCATTTCTGATTCAGTTTTTTTCCCCAAGGAGGATTCGAACCCCCACAGTCAGAACCAGAATCTGAAGTGCTACCATTACACAATCGGGGAATAAGTTTTTACAATATAGTTTGTTTATTATTTTATGTCAAGCATATTTTTATATTCAGTTAAAAAAAAATCTAAACTATTTTTTTCATATTCCGATATTTTGAGTAGGTGGCTGGTAATAGACCAGTGCAAAGAGGATTTTATGGAACAGAAAAACACATTATGGATTATAGCCGCAGTGGGAGCATTTTTACTGGTAGTCCTTGGTGGCGCAGCTCTTATGTTTTCAAAATCAAGAACTCCAGCTCCAATAATGGCAAGTGTAGCACCTGTGGAGAAAAAGAATACAGATACAGGCTGGATTAATCCACCACAGACTTCTTCTACTTCATCTCCAATAGATTATATTCATTCGCAGGTTTCTACAGATGAACTTATTGTTTACTCAGATAATACAACAATAAATACACCAAATATTAATTCATCTGAACCAGCAGCTACAACTATTGATTTGAATGCTCTTAAAAACTCATTAATATCAGAGCAGACAACACCTGCACAGAATATCAACATAACTGTAAATGTTCCTGAGCAGACAAAAACTGTAGAAACAAAAGTTACATCAACTGGTGTAACTGCAAAAACAGTAGAAACTCCAGCATCTGTTGTTACAGCTGCAAGTCCGGCAGCAACTTCTGCAAGCTCAACTGCAAAATCAACTACAGTTTCATCTTCAAAAGCTACAACAACCAAAGTAAAACCTGCTGCTGAAGAAAAGAAAGTAACACAGTATTGGGTTCAGGTTGCAGCTTACAGCAATAAAAAAGCTGCAGAAACTGCAAGAACTGCCTTGGATTCAAACAAGATTCAGTCTGATATTTTTACATATAAAGACAATAAGGATAAATTATTCTATAGAGTTAGAGTTGGTCCTTATACAACAAAAAGCGAAGCTGAATACTGGAAATCAAGAATCCTAAAGATTTCTGAATTTGAAAAGAGCGAAAGCTACGTAACAAGCACAATGAATTAGTTTTCAGAAAATTATATTATTTTACATGAACGATACTTTGACTGCTTAGCAGAAGGTATCGTTCATTTTTTTTAACTTTTTTAATTTTTTTTCGATTTTCATTTCCTTTTTTTACTATCTTTTGCAGTTATTAATATGTGAATAAATACATATTAAAATCATCATTTTTATTAATTTTCTCATTCTGTTCTGGAACAAAAGCAATTGCAGAAAGCGCTGAGAATTTGCAGTTGCCCGCCGCATATTTGCAGTTACCCGCCGCATATTTGCAGTTACCTGCGGCATATTTGCAGTTACCCGCCGCGGTTCAGCAGACATCCGCGCAATATTTACAATTACCTTCTTCACCGCTGCTTTCGTCTGAAGAAAAATTATTTATAAATAAGACTTTTCTGGAGTTTTATGCCGATTCAGATTTTAACTCTGGAATTAAATTTAAATCTCCCTTTTTAAATAGTTCTCTTTATGTAAATTACAAGGACTTCGTAAAAACTAAACAAAATGATTCCCAGACAGCTGCAAAAGAAGAAAAGGCAGAATTACATAACACATACGGTTTTCATCTATTTACTGATTCTTTCTGCAGCATTCTACCCTGCCAGATAAAATTTGGAAAATTAAATTTCAGCGGAAGTTTATCTAAAATTAATAATCCGCTGATTTCGAATTTTTCTTCGCCGTTTTCTTTTTCGCCTATGAGTGTAAGCGGAGTTTCAGCAAGTCTTCCATCTTATTCGTCTTATACAAAACCTCTGGGAATATTTTTGGAAGGAGGATACAAAAATAAAAATACAATTCTTCAAAGACTTCTATTAAATTACTGGACCACAGAAAAAAAAGCAGAAAATACCTCTCAAAGCGAAGGATTTTCATCTACTGCCGATTTTTCTTTTCCATTTAAAACTGACAAATTAAAAATATCTGCAGCCGTTACGGCGGGAATATTTTCTTATGAAGAAAATTCAAGTACAAAATGGTTTTTACCCGAAGCCTATTATTCTTCAGGAAAAAATCTCTGCACCAGCATTCAATTTTCAATTCAATTTAAAAAACTGTATTTTTGTTTTTTAGATAATACATATCAAAATCCGTTTAATGAATTTAATTCTATATTCCGTTCAGATTTTAAATATAATGGAAAACATTTTACCTTTTGTCTGGATGGACTTTACTCACCGGCACAAATAATTAAAACTCCTTCAGAAAAAAAAATAACAAGACAGAGTCAACTTGCTGCATCACTTCAATATAAAACTATGATTAAAAAAATATTTATAAAGACCGGAGTCGGAGGAAATTCTACGTTTTATTTTCAAGATCAAAATCGTTTTCCTTTCTCTACAGAAGAAAAGGAACTTTGTACAGAATGGAAACTTTGTTATGGATTAAGTATTTCTTCTGCAAAAACAAGTGTAAATTTTACAGCCAGCATTAATGGAAACGCCCCACTTCCTTTTTTAGAAAATAATACAAATATAAATTCTGCAAAAATTAAAAACCAAAATAAAATTGAAATTAGCGGAATTAATGCGCAGATTAAAAATAATTATTATTTTTCAAAAATATCTCCTGCAATTCTTTTTTCTGCAGCCCTTACACCTAAGGAAGATTTTTCTAAAATTACTTCGTCATATAAAACGGCTTTGTATTTATCCTCTTCAACAAATCCGCAATTTTCCGGTAATACAAGTTTTTCTTTTTCTGTAAAAGATGAAAAAATAACCTCTAAAAAAATTTCAGGAACACTTACTGCCGGTCTTAAAATCAGACAAATCAACATAAAAGGGAAAATTAGTTTTGAAATAAAACTGGTTGAATAGAAAGATGTTTTTTGATAAGATAGACCGATATTATCAGCAAATTATTTTTTAAAGAGGTAAAAATATGGCTTGGGATATTTCAAAAGTAAGAAATATCGGAATCAGTGCCCACATTGACTCTGGAAAAACAACAACTTCTGAACGTATCTTGTTCTACTGTAACAAGATTCACGCCATTCACGAAGTTCGTGGTAAAGACGGTGTTGGTGCTGTAATGGATAACATGGAACTGGAACGTGAAAGAGGTATTACAATCCAGTCTGCAGCTACACAGGTTCAGTGGAAAGACTACACAATCAACCTTATTGATACACCGGGTCACGTTGACTTCACTGTAGAAGTTGAACGCTCACTCCGCGTTTTGGATGGCGCTATTATGATTCTTTGTGCCGTTGCCGGTGTTCAGTCACAGTCAATTACTGTAGACCGCCAGCTCAAACGCTATCATGTACCTCGCGTAGCATTCGTAAACAAATGTGACCGACAGGGTGCTAACCCAATTCGCGTTTGCAATCAGGTTCGCGAAAAACTTGGACTTAATGCTCACATGATGGAACTTCCAATTGGTCTGGAAGACAAGCTCGAAGGTGTTGTAGACCTCGTTGGTATGAAGGCTATCTACTTCGACGGACCAAACGGTGAAGACCTCCGCATTGCTGAAATTCCAGCAAACATGAAAGATGATGCAGAAAAGTACCGCGAAGAACTCCTCGATGCAGCTTCTATGTTCGACGATTCTTTGATGGAAGAAATCATGGATAAGGGTTACGATGGAGTTTCAGAAGACAAGATTATTGCTGCTATCCGTAAGGGAACTCTTGCTGAGCAGTTCGTAGGTGTATTCTGTGGTTCAGCTCACGTAAATAAGGGTATTCAGCCTCTTCTCGACGCTGTAGTACGCTACCTACCTGCTCCAAACGAAGTACGCAACGTTGCTCTCGACCTCGACAACAACGAAGCTGAAGTAGAACTTGAATCAGTTGATAACAAGCCTTGTGTTGCACTTGGTTTCAAACTTGATGATGGTCAGTACGGTCAGCTTACCTATACTCGTGTTTACCAGGGTAAAATTAAGAAGGGTGAGGAACTCTACAATACTCGTACAAAGAAGAAGTTCAAGGTTGGACGTCTTGTTCGTATGAACTCTGCTCAGATGGAAGATATCAACGAAGGTTGTGCAGGTGATATCGTTGCACTCTTCGGTGTTGACTGTGCATCTGGTGATACATTCGTAAGCGGTGGAGTAAACTACTCTATGGCTTCTATGTACGTTCCAGAGCCTGTAATTTCTTTGTCTATTACTCCAAAAGACAAGCAGGCATCTATGCAGATGTCTAAGGCTCTTAACCGCTTTACTAAGGAAGACCCAACATTCCGCGTATACACAGACCCAGAATCTAACGAAACAATCATTAAGGGTATGGGTGAACTTCACCTCGAAGTATACGTTGAACGTATGAAGCGCGAATACAACTGTGAAGTAACAACTGGTGCTCCACAGGTTGCTTACCGCGAATCTATCACTACAACTGGTGACTTCAACTACACACATAAAAAGCAGACTGGTGGTTCTGGACAGTACGGTCGTGTTGCCGGATTCATGGAACCAGATTCTGAGAAAGACTACGAGTTCGTAGACGCAATTAAGGGAGGTGCTATTCCTAACGAATACATCCCTTCTTGTGATAAAGGTTTCCAGAAGGCTATGAAGGAAGGTTCTTTGATTGGAGCTCCTATCGTAGGTGTTAAGATCACAATTAATGATGGTCAGTACCACCCTGTAGACTCTAACGATAACGCATTCCAGATTGCTGCTATTGGTGCTTTCCGCGAAGGTTATCTCAAGGCTAAGCCTGTAATCCTTGAACCAATCATGAAGGTACAGATGACTGCACCTACTGAGTTCCAGGGTAACTTGTTCGGTCTTATCAACCAGCGCCGTGGTGTAATTGTTGATTCAACTGATGAAAACAACACTTCTACTGTAAACGCAGAAGTTCCACTTTCAGAAATGTTCGGATTCTCTACTATCCTCCGTTCTTCAACTCAGGGTAAGGGTGAATTCACAATGGAATTCCTCAAGTACGGTAAAGTTCCTAATGCTGTTGCTGATGAACTCATCGCTAAGCACAAGGCAGAAAAAGAAGCTGGTAAGAAATAATGTGTAAGGCCGCTGGAGGCCGGTGTTCAATCGGAAACCGCAAGTTTCTGAAAGAAACTTGGTAAGCTTGCGACTTAAAACAAATTGCGAAAGCAATTTTTAAGTTGTCCACATTATACCTTACAGCAAATGAAAGGTCGTCTTACAAAAGACGGCCTTTTTTTTTGAGCCGACATGTATAGCTTTTCTCTGAGCCGTTTAAAACACGTCTTATATAGATAAAATTTGCAAAATTGAATAAATAAAAGTATAATAAAATTCCTTCGTTTAAAAAAGTTAAGTTTATTGGATTTGTTTATCAGAAATAATTTAAAGCCATAGTATTTAATACTTTATATAAGTTCATACATCCCTATACGCTATCTAGAGTGATATCCCAGGAGGAATCAATGAAAACTATCCGACTAAAAATTATGTTAGCCGTTGTTATTATTTTAATAATTGCATCTGTAACTCAAAGTTATCTTTCTTTTGCTCGTTCAAAAGAATCATTAAGCTCTTCGGTAAATCAGACGCTTGATGTAGTTACTTCTAAGGCAGAGCAGCAGATTGTGGATTTAAATAACAAACATTTTTCTGTACTTCGCGCTTTAGCTCAGTTACCATACTGTCGTGATCCTTCAATAACTCCGCTCGAAAAGCATAATATGATATCAAATACAAGTCTTATAGATCCGGCAACCTATGTTAGTGTAGCTTTTTATGATAAGGAAGGTTACTTCTTTAACGCTGATTATAACACCCGCATGGACTTTAGCGACATGGAATATGTAAAACAGGGACTTAAAGGAAAGGAATTTGTTTCTGATCCTGTAATCTTTAAAGCAGAAGACCTTGCCGACCGTGCAGAAAATGGAACAACAATTGAACAGGAATCTGATGCTCAGGTTCTTTTGTTTTATGCAGAACCAGTTTACAATACAAACAATGAAATTGAAGGTGTTATAGTCGCTATTGTAAACGGAGGCTGTTTTGCAGATATAGTTCGTAGCATTGATATGGGCAACGGGCACCATCCGGCAATTATTTCGCAGACAACCAGCCAAATTTTTGGAACTGCAAAAAACGAAAATGAAAGCTTTATTAACTTATCTGAATTATTCGAAAGTGAAGCCTTTCAGCCATATAAAAATGAACTTCTTTCCGGCAAAAAGGACAGATTCATGTTAAAATATCCGGGAACCAATAAACAAATAATTACAGGATTTTTCCCTGTTGAAGGGACAACCTGGTCATTATTTGCCGCAGTTCCTTATGATTATTATTTCAGTCATCTTAACGCCTTATTTAATTATGCAATTATTTGTCTATTTTTATCAATTATAGTTGCATCTCTAATCCTTATTCCAATTATACGTGCTGTCGTAAGACCACTTAAATCTGTAAGTACTTCTATTAATCAGATTGCCAGCGGAAGTGCAGACCTTACAAAACGAATTGAAGTAAAAACAAAAGATGAAGTTGGAAGTGTAGTTCAGGGATTCAATAACTTTACAAATAAACTTCAGACAATCCTTACAAATATTAAAAATTCTCAAACAACACTTGAAAATGTTGGAAACGCAATGGATTCAAGTACGCAGGACACAACTGCTTCCATTACAGAAATTATTTCTAATATAGAAGAAGTTCACAAACAGATTATGACTCAAAGCGAAAGCGTTCAGCAGACAGCTGGTGCAGTAAATCAAATTGCTTCTAATATTTCTTCTCTTGAAAAGCTTATTGTAAACCAGTCAAACGGAGTTTCAAGTGCTTCTTCTGCTGTAGAAGAAATGATGGGTAATATTGCTTCTGTTAATAATTCTGTAGATAAGATGGCTTCTTCTTTTGATAAATTATTGAAGGATACTCAGAATGGTTCTTCTAAGCAGGCAGATGTAAGCAATAAAGTTGAACAGATTGTTGTTCAATCAAAAATGCTTCAGGAAGCTAACCAGGTAATTTCTAACATTGCAAGCCAGACAAATCTTCTTGCAATGAATGCTGCAATTGAAGCGGCTCATGCCGGTGATGCAGGAAAAGGATTCTCTGTAGTTGCTGACGAAATCCGTAAGCTTTCCGAAACTTCTACCACCCAGTCAAAGACAATTGGAGAACAATTAAACAGCATACGAACTTCAATTGGAGAAGTAGTAATTGCTTCTCAGGAATCTAACAGTGCCTTTGTTTCTGTAACTGAAGCTATTAAAGAAACCGATGAAATTGTGCGAATGATTAAATCTGCCATGGAAGAACAAACAGCCGGTTCTCAGCAGATTAATCAGGCTTTGCATGAAATGAATGACAGTACTGCTGAAGTTCGTACAGCTGGACATGAAATGGCCGAAGGAAATCAGCATATCCTTGGAGAAATAAAGAATCTTCAGGATTCTACAATTCATATGCGAGATAGTATGGAAGAAATGTCTATTGGTGCACAGAGAATTAAAGCAACTGGTACAGGCTTGAATGAAATTTCTTCTGAGCTCAAGAAAACTATTTACCAGATTGGTGATGAAGTTCGTATGTTCAAGGTTTAAAGTTTATTTTTGTATAAATGCCTTTTATTTACTTGCTTTTAAGCAATTCACAGTTTAGAATATATTAAGCAACTGAGTATCAGTTGTACTCGAAATTTTGAAAAAGATAAGCTAAAAAATTGCATTCGCAATTATTTTAATGCTTTTCTATCTATCACCGGCTGCCTGCCGGGCGGCCTTACTCAGGAGGTATAACTATGGATAAAAAAGATTTAATTGCTCACAGCCCTGTGAGATATTTCGATGTAACAAATGCTGGTCTAAAAGACGGAGAAATGGGACTTATAACTGCAAAAAAAGGTCTTGGAAAAACATCGGTTCTTGTTCAGTTTGGAATTGATTCTCTTTTGAACGATAAAGCTCTTGTGCATGTTTCTTTTGACCAGAAATCTTCTAATGTAATTGCATGGTATTCCAGTGTAATGGCAGAAATTGCTAAAAAGAAGAATTTCAATATTTCTGATCTTGAAGAAGATATTGTAAGAAATCGTACAATCCTGAATTTTAATCAGGAAACGTTCACTTTGCCAAAGGTTGTAAATACCCTGAAGGCTCTTAAAGAAGGTGGAATTAAACTTGATTGCGTTGTAGTTGACGGTCTTGATCTTGCAAAAACTTCTGCTGATGATTTAAAATGCTTTGCAGACTTTATTAAATCTCAGAAAATGAATGCATGGTTTAGTTTTACAAACGACGCATCTGATCTAAAAGGAACTCTAGATTCTGCCAAACTAGACAGTTTTGCAACTGTTGCTCATCTTGCAAATGACAGCAACACTCTTTCTCTTTCTATTCTTAAAAATGGAGAAGGAAAGGTTCGTCTTGATGCAAAAACTCTTTTGATGAGTAAATAAGTTACATTATTAATTTATACACTTTTTTTTGCAAAGCAAAAAAAAGTGTTCCAAAAAAGAGCAGTTACTTTTTCAGTAACTGCTCTTTTTTATGTCTTAAAAAATATTGCACCGAGAATTGAGCAGCGCGAAGCGGCCGCCTGCGGCTGAACGCCAGTGAACTGCGAAATGCGACTTGCAGAAAGTATTCTGCCCTAATCTTCGCTTTTCCACGGGAAAATAAAGGATTTAAACTTACGGGGTCCAAGAATTTCGCGGTCTTCGAATATTAATTCTTCCCAAGGAATATGTCGACGCTCTTTTTTTGTTTTTAATTCCGGATGTTTTTCTAAATAATCATATTTATACAAGCGCAAACGAAGGGCATTTGTATTTGCAATTAAAAGTCCTGCAACTGAAGGGAAAAATCCAATACAAAGTACCGATAAAACTATTAAAACCAGATCGTAAATTGCAATTAAAATTGTAAAACCTGTGTTATCAAAAAGAATGATAAAGCTTTTTTTAAAACATTTCTTAAAATTATTGTGCATTAATGAACGAATTGGTATAAACCAGATCATTGCTAAAATGAAGAATAACAGAATCCAGGCTAGTGCTGCACCAAGGAAAAGTCCAAAATAGCTTTGTGTAGAAAACAAATAATAATTTATAGAAAATGTTCCTATAAGCAAAACACAGGAATAAATAAGACCATAAAGTGTTGCATCTAAAATTACACCTGGAATTGCCTTAAAGAATGCCAGAATGCGTACGCCATTAAAATTTGCAATATCGGCAGCGGAATCGCCATAAGAAAAAATAAAAATAGAAGCAATTATAAAAGAAAGAACAAAAACAAGTCTCCAGGCTATTTCATATGCAACGCCATCAAACTGTGCAGCCAGATAAAACAAAAAATATAATCCAAGAAATACAAAAAGCATAAAAGCATTAGTAATTACTACTGATAAAAGATTATCCCAACCGTCGCAAAAATTCTTTTTTATTAAAAATCCAAACATATTTTAAAGATAATGGTTTTAAGAAATTATTACAAGTAGATTGAATAAAATAACCTTAAATGGAGCCTGCAACTGCATCTGAAGAGGTTCCTGCCTGTTTATAATGCGTAAATTTCCGGCTTTGAACTTTATCTTCTTTTTTTTCATACTTTACTTTTAAAACTATCATGTTAAAATATTTTATATGGAAATTAAGAATTCAATTTCGGCTGTTTCTCATATTCATAGCCTTGCAGCTGATTTTCTTGAAAAGAAATTAAAGGCTCAGGGATTTAAGAATTTTGCATCTTCTCATGGAAATATTTTATTCCAGCTGAGCATAAACGGCCAGATGATGATGGGGGAATTATCTAAGGCTATAAATAGAAATAAATCTACAACGACTGTTCTTGCCAGAAAACTCGAAAAAGAAGGGTTTATAGAAATGATTCCTTCTCCTAATGATAAAAGGAATAAGTTTCTTTTACTTACACAAAAAGGAAAAGATTATAATAAGGCTTTAACAGAAATTTCGAATGAGCTTCAAACTACATTTTTTAAGGGTTTTTCTAAAGATGAAAAAGAGTCTTTCTGCAAGCTTCTTGAAAAAATCGATAAAAATTTTGAAAACACTTAAAGAACTCATATTTTTTTTCAACTTCCTATTGACTTTAGTTTTATATAAAACTATTATACCTGTATGAAAAAATTAATTTTACTCGTTGCCGCTTTGTCGGTTTTTGTTTTATCTCTTGGTTTGATTTCCTGCAGTAAAAAAGCAGAATCAAATAAAACTTCAATTGCAGTCTTTGTACCTGGCATTGTTGATGGAAGTCCTGTTTATGCAATGCTTGTAAAAGGAGTTAAAGCTGCTGTAGAAGAAAACTCTTCTTCTACAGATGTATTTATAATGGAAGCCGGAACAACTCAGTCTGAATGGCCTGGAAAAATTACAGCTTTGTGTGCAGAAAACAAATATGATGTAATTATTTCTTCAAATCCATCTTTGCCAGATATTGTTCAGCCTATTTTACAGCAGTTTCCTAATCAGAAATTCATTCTTCTTGATGCTACAAAAGAAGGTGACAACAATATTCATACTGTATGCTACAATCAGTATGAACAATCTTATATTACCGGCTACATTGGTGGACTCATGTCTAAATCACATAAAATGGCTTTGATTGCTGCTCAGGAATATCCTGTAATGAATAACATTATTCTTCCTTATTTTGAAAAGGGGGCAAAAGCCGCAGAAAGCAGCACAACAGTTGATTTTAGAATTATTGGTAACTGGTACGATGCAACAAAGGGAGCTGAAATTGCAGATGCTGTTTCAAAAACTGGTGTAGACGTAATTCTTCCTATTTGTGGTGGAGCTTCGCAGGGTGTTATTACTTCGGCAGTTAATAACGGAGTTTATATTACCTGGTTTGATGATAACGGATTTTCTAAGGCTCCAGGAACAATTATTTCCAGCAGTGTAATGGAACAGGAAAAAATGGCAAAAATGGTTACTCAGGAATTCTTAAACGGAAAGACTCCATGGGGAACAGCAAAAATGGTCGGAATTAAAGAAGGCTTTGTTGATTTTGTTCAGGATGATCCAAACTATATTTCTACAGTTCCGGAAGAAATTAGAAACGAAATGAAGTCCATAATCGATAACATTAAAAACGGAAGTTTAGTTATTGAATAATCTGAGCCGGTTAATTAATTAAAAATGTATTATAATTACGGCGCGTGTTAATTAATCTTAAATTTTTTTAATTAACCGGACGGTGTAATTAAATGTTATATAACTGACCTCGTGAGTCAATTAATCAAAATGTTATATAACTAATCGCGCGAGTCAATTAATCAAAATGTTATATAACTAATCGCGCGAATTATTATTCAGGGAGCGGGTAAAGAGCTGGCGTAAATTAATAATTCTTCCAGCCCTGCCCTTTTTAAAATATGTTTGAATTAAAAGATATATTTGTAAAATATTCATATAAATCAGTTTTAAACGGAATATCTTTAAAATTTGAACAGGGGAAAATTTATTCGCTTCTTGGAGAAAATGGTGCCGGAAAATCTACCCTGGCTCATGTTATTTGCGGAGACATAAATCAAACTTCCGGAAAAATTATATTGAACAATAAGGAAGTTTATTTTGACTCTCCTAAAAAAGCAATAGAAAATGGAATCTGCTGTGTTCATCAGAGACCTCTGCTTGCACAGGAAATTTCCATTTACGAAAATTTAAAAATAGGAGTTAAAAAAATTAATAAGCAGAGGCAGAAGGAACTTCTGGATTTCTGGCTTCCGGGAATTTCCGAAAAAACTATAGTAAAAGAGCTTGGAATGGAAAATCAGTTTTATGTTTCTTTGACCGGTGCTCTTTTAAAAAATCCTCAGATATTAATTTTGGATGAGCCTCCAAGAATTGAAAAAGAAAAGCTTAAGTCTTTGCTTACCCGATATAACTGCCACACAATTATTGTAATTACACATGATTTAAATGAAGCAATTAATAAAACAGATTTTACAATTCTTTTGCAGGAAGGCAAAATATTAAAAGCCTGCCCTACCAGAGAAACTTCTGCAGAAGAAATTGAAAACCTGCTTTTTGGAATATCTGAAAAAATTGAATTTCCATCGGATTTTATTCAGGCAAATCTTGATGAGAATTTGTTCTTTCAAAACAAAAATAAAAAAATTGCCTACATTCCTTCTGACAAAACTTTCCGGGCTTCAAATCCAAATCTTACAATTATGCAGCTATTGTGTTCCAGACGTACAAATTTAAAAAAATCAGATGCAGTAGATTTTTCAAATCAGCTTTTAAAAAAAGCTGAAGTAAATATAAAATTAAAAGAAAAAGTTTCTGCTCTTTCTGGTGGAATGCTTCAAAGATTAATTCTGGAAAAAGAACTTGCCGAACATCCGGAAACTATAGTTCTTTTTAATCCTTTACACGGCCTTGATGCTGATGCGTCTAAAAGACTTTTTTCAAAACTTAAGAATCTTGCACAAAACGGCGTAAAAGTTATAATAAACTCTTAATAATGAATTTCTATTACATAAGTTATGCATTGAATTTAGCAGCTCTTTACATGATTGCAGGAATTGGTTCCAGCTTTTCCATAAAATCAGGCGATTTAAATATTGGCGGTGAAGGTCAGATTTATATTGGTGGCTTTGTTTGCGCTGTAATTTTGAATTACTTAAAAAATCTTCCATCTATTTTTGCTCTATTTATGGCAATTTTCTGTTCAATGCTAGTAGCAGGAATTCTTATGCTTTTCTGCGCTCTATTAAAAAAAATAAAAGGTGCTGTAATTTTATTAACATCTTATATAGTTTCTGCTGCCATTATTCCTCTGGTTGATGGCTTAATAGCCGGCCCCTTCCGGGGAAACAGCAATAATCTTTTATCTACAGAATATATCAATGAAAAATTCAGATTCATTTCGATTTTAAAACCAGGTCCTTTAAATATATCTTTTTTTATTGCAATTATTTTCTGTATTCTTGCCGGATTAGTAATTTATAAATCTTCTTACGGAAGACAATTATGCATTTATGGAATCTCCGAAGAATATTCTAAATTTTCAAGCTTTAATACAACAAGACTTTCCTTTTCTTCTGCATTTGCAAGCGGAGCTTTTCATGGACTTTGCGGAGCCTTTGCCATATGCGGAACATATTATACCTGCCACAATGGATTCTATATTTCCATGGGATGGAACGCGCTTACATGTGCATTAATTGCAAGAAGCAATCCATTCTTATTATTTCCAACTTCTCTTTTTATGAGTTTTATGGTTACATATGCAAACCGCTACGCTCTTTATCATAATTTTTCTTTTGATATGAGCAGTCTCATTCAATCATTATTTTTATTATTAATCGCTTTTCCGATTTTTTCAGAAGGCAAAAAAAGGATAACTTCAAAATGATTTTTCACATTCTTTCTTTTTCATGTCCTTTATTACTCTGCTCTATGGGCGCACTTTTTAGTGAATTTGCCGGCTGTCTGGCTTTATTTCTTGACGGACTGATTACTTTTTCTGGTTTTACAACTTATTCATTTACACTGCTTACTCATTCTTTTGTGCTTGGAACAATTCTTTCATTAACGCTTTCGCTTATCCTTATTTTTATGTTTGCCCTGATTATAGAAAAGTTTAAAGCTAACAGGTTTATAGCTGCACTGGCCTTGAATCTGTTTTTTTCTGCATTAACAAGTTTATTTTCTTCCCTGATTTATAAAACCCGCGGTGTTCTTTCTTCTGAATTATTTAATTTTAATATTGCTAATACAAGAATATTTACAATATCAATTTCTATAATTCTTCTTACACTTGCTGTTTTATTTTTGAGTTTTACAAAAACCGGATTATACATAAGAATTACAGGAAGCGACAGCGATGTTCTTCTTGCAAAAGGGATTTCTCCTGCTTTTACAAGAATTCTTTCCTGGGAAATCTCAAGCCTTTTTGCAGCAATTTCCGGCTCACTGCTTGCTATGAGAATATGCTGCTTTGTACCAAATATTTCCAGCGGCCGCGGATGGATGGCCCTTGCTGCTGTTTTTGTAGGGAAAAAGAAACCTTTACGGACAATAATTGCAGTTATAATTTTCTGTGCAGCAGATTTTTTTGCAACAAACATTCAGAATGTTATTCCTGGAATTCCATCTTCTCTTTTAATTTCTTTCCCTTATTTTATTGTGCTGCTTCTGATTCTTGTAAATTAAAATTATTTCTTTTTTATATGATATTCAAAAGAAGCCTGTGAAGTATTTGAAGCTGCTTCAAATAACCAGGTTTGTAAGGTTTCTTTTATTTCTTTTTTAACAATTTCGCTTAAGATAGAAGCCGGAGAAAAAATAATTGAAGCTTCAGAAATCTGACCACCTTGTGTAACTGTAAATGAAATTGTTACATCAATATTTGAATTAACCGTTCTGCAGGCAGCCTCTGAAAGATCTATTTTTGGTTCAGAAGGTTTAATTAAACAGCGGAAAGAGCCTCCTTTCATTTCCATTAAATACTGCCCGTTTCCACTAACCTTTGCCTTTACAGCTGTTTCGGAAGTAACTCCATTAGCAGCCTGTCCCTGAAATTTTGCTTCTGCAATTCCTGCAAGTTTACTTTTTGTATCACCAGAAGCTGAGCTTTGCTGTGCATTAGTTGATGAACTCTTACTTTCCTGTTTGTGATTCTGTGCGTTATCTGTTGTTGTTCCCGCAGTACCGGCAACTGAAGACGATGTTGCTACTATATTCTGTGTAGAAGAAGTTTGTGCAGGAGTATCTGGATCATCATCAAAATCATCATCATAAAACCAATCTGGAACCGATGATTTTGTAACACTTGAAGTTTTTGTTCCAAAATCAACTCCATCTGTTAAATCAATTCCAGAAGGAACAAAAGGCTTGGAAGGCTCTGTTGTCTTTTTTACAGGTTCTGAATTAGTTTGCGTTACTGCAGATTTTTCAGTTGCTGTTTTTGTCGAGGCAGCAGGCTTTTGCTGTGCGGCCGGTTTTGACTGAACCTGCTCAGTTTTTGGAGGCGCTTTTTCAACCGGTTTTTCAACAGGCTTTGCAGGAGCAGGCTGTTCAACTGCTATTTGTTCTGCCGGCTGCGATGCTGCTTCAGCGGATGCCTGAGTTTCTGCCGATTCTGCACTTTGTGCTGCAGAAGCCGCAAGCGCCGGTGCTGTATCGACTTCAACCTCCTGTAAAGGTGTTGAAGATAAGATTATTTTTACTTCCTTAAATTCCGGCTCTTTTTCTTTAAATCTAATCAGGCACATGCAAAGAAGAAAAATCAGCCAGAAAAAAACAGTCCCTGCGATTCCAAGAATTTTGCTTGTAAAATGAGGCGAAGAATCTACACCAAACAAAGGAGTGCCTTTAAATCTGAATTGTTGTAACGGCAGCCGGCTCATTATTTTTTCTCCGAAGTCGTTCGTAAATTTATCATGCTAAAGCCATTTTCGCGTATAACATCAAAAATAGAAACTACAGTTCCATTTGTTACTTCGCTGTCGGCTTCAAGAGAAACAGGAAATTCATCTTTCTTAATATCTCCTGTATCAAAATTAGATAGCTCAACACTTAAAGCTGCCAGAGAAACCTGTTTATCATTAAAATAAAAATTTCCGTTACTCTGGGCAGTTATTGTTATTCCCTGAACGCTTGTACCTTCTGCAGTACGGCTTTGAGGAAGATTCAATTTTATGCCGGGCAAAATTGCAAAGGTTGTAGAAACGAGGAAAAATATAATTAACTGAAAAACAACATCCAACATTGGTGTCATATCAACATTGGATCTTATCTGAGCACGTCTTTTTCGTAATCTCATATAAACTCCAATTTAAATTATGAAACTCTTCCTGTAAGACGTAATAAAACGCTTGTTACGTCCGATTCCATTTCTACAAGCCTGTGATTAACTCTCGAATTAAAAAAGTTATGGAATATAACAGACGGAATAGAAACACAAAGACCTGCAACGGTTGTTACAAGAGCTTCGGCAATAGCTCCAGCAAGTAAAGAAGGATCTCCCATAGTTCCTCCAGAACCAAGAATTCCAAAGGCTTTAATGTTTCCTGTAACAGTTCCCAAAAGTCCAAGGAGTGTAGAAATATTTGCAATTGTTCCCAAAGGAGTAAGCCAGTGTTCCAGACGTGGAACTACAAAATCCATTTCAGCTTCTACGGCTTCTCGCAAATCCTGCTCCTGATAGTATCTGCAGTCAACAGCTTTTTTAATTACCTGCGACATTGGAGTATCTGCCTGAGCGCAGGCTACAGCACAGGCTTCATAATTTCCTGCTCTGATAGAACCATCTAAATCGCTCATAAGTTTTAAATCTTTTTTCTTTATAGTGTAAAAATATACACAGCGTTCAATAATTATAAAGGTAGCAAAGATTCCGCAAAAAATAATTGGAATCATTAATAGCCCGCCAGATTTTAAAGTTTCAATCATAATTCACCTCATTTAAAAAATTACAAAAAGAATTTCAAAAGTAAAGAAGCAGTTCCGCTTCTTCCAATATATTCACCGGCATAAACTCTTTTTTCTGCTTTTACCAGTTTTACAATATCGGTTGCATTAAGAACAACTCTTACAGCAGGAGTTATACCAATAAAACCTTCAAAGTTGACTAAAGGTACAGTTAAAGAATTTTCAAAGCTGTATAAGCCCTGCAAATCTATACCCCAGCGCGCATTTTCGTCCTGCAAATTAAGCTGTAACCCTAAAAGTTGAATATTTTCCAGCAGCGGAACATCAAGCCAGTTTGAATGCCAGCTTCCAGAAAGAGTAAAAATTTTATAATGATAAGAAAGCGCGAATTCAGTTGTTAAAAGCTGCAGCTCTCTTTTTGAGTATCCATAAACACCACAGGTTCTGTAATCTTCAGTATAGTCAGCTTCCCAGGTGTTATTTCCTAAAGCGTTTCTTTTATACTCAACAAAGGCTTTTCCTGTGAAAGATGATTTTAAAGGAACAGATAAATTAAAGTTTCCATACCAGAAAGACGTTTCTTCCGGGATGAAAGAAAGGACAGAAAATTTATATTTATTCTCTAAGTCCCAGACTGAATTTGCGAATGACTGCATTCCACCTTCGGCTCCGATAGTAAACCGGCGGTTTGAAAAATAAACAGGAATTGAATATTCTACACCAGCATTAAACGGAACAATTACATTCTGACCGTTCAAATAATTTCCAATGACAGCAGAAGCATTTCCATAAATCTTAGCACTATCATTCTGCCATTTTAATCCAACAGAAAAAACACCTCTATGAGACATTCTGGTTTCGTCATTTCCCAATATAATCTCTCTTTGAATTTCTGATTCTTCATTTTTAAATTTATTCATATATGCGAAATCTTTTTCCAGACCATACAAATTAGTATTAAACACATACTGGCCTGAAAGATAAGCAGAAAAATGCTTAAAATAAAAATCAGTAATAAGCTCAGGAGAAGCAAACAGATAACCGGCCTGATAAAGGAAGGAAGGAATATTTTCTATAGCTTTTATATCTGAAGTTTGTGAATATCTGTTATAAAAGCTGGAATTTAAATTTAATTTTAAATCAAAATTTTCATTAAATATAAAACCATAATCCATACCAAGCTTTATATAATCTTTATTTATGGAAGTAAATAACGGTGTTTTATTCTGAAAGCCTTCTGAATTGGAAAAATAATTTCCTTCCAGCTGCAGGGAAAAATTTCCGGCTACAAATTTTTTATAGGCAAAAAGTTGTGTATCCCGGTCAAAATAATTCCCGTTCAAAGACTGGCCGACATAACCATTTGCGCTGTTATGAGAAAAATCAAGTTTAAATGGTTGAACTCCATTTATTGTATACAAAGAAAAATCGCAGTTAAATAAACATGGAAAACCGCCTCCAACCATTCCCTGAGCATACAGGCTTTTTTGATTTTCTTCCACAAGTGAAGACGATAATTCTGTGTCTTCCGGTTTTTCAATCTGTGGAAGCTGAGGAACAATATTTCCACTTCCGTCAATTTCAGTCACCCTGTTTTTAAAATCCGGAAGATCAGTTAATTCTACCGAAACTGAATCGTTTCCTATTGTTGTAGAAATATCAGGAAGTTCAATATCCTGTGCACTTAAAACAGAATTTAAGGATAATAAAAATATTAAAAAACTGAAAATATATTTTTTCATAATTACACTCCAATCTTACTTTAAGAGACTGTCTACTCTTTGGGCATATCGCGACTGCGGATAAAGGCTCTTTAACAATTCTGCAGTTTCTTTTGCATCAGCAATTAACTGATCCGAAACAAAAGTTTCTGTTGCACTGTAAAGAACCGAAGCCGCTCCATTTTCTTCTCCGCAAGTTCTATATAACTTTGCCGCATCCAGATAATATTTTGCCGCAAGAGAATTTTCTCCATTCGTCCTGTAATAATCGGCAATGATTTCTGAATTCTGAGCAGCATATTTACTTTCATTTTTAGCTGTCTGCTTTGGAAGAATTTCCATTGCAAGTTCAAAGGCTTCATTTACAGTTAAAGGATTTTGTGAATAAAGTTGAACAAGTTCACTTCCAGAAATTCTACCTTCCAGAGTTTTAATTCCACCGTTCTTTTCATATTCAGATTTTTTTTCTACAATCTTTGGCGAAGTTCCTTTAACAATAAGTTCAAGCTCACTTATTTTTTTTGTAATTCCAGACACTTCTGATTCTTTTGGAAAATCTTTAAGCATTTGTTTTGCAAGTTCAAGCGCTAACGAATAATCAGTTTTAGCATAATACGAATTCAAAAGATTTGTACTTGCCTGGAAAGAATAAATTCCATCAGGAGAATTCTGAAGAAGTGTTTTACAGAACATTATGCTGCGTTCATATTCAGCAGTCTTATAAGCACATTCTCCTGCATAAAAAAGAACCTGAATATAATAGTCGCCATTCGGAAATTTATAAATATAATTACTAAAACGATTTAAGGCAGATTCATAATCATTGTTTAGATAAAATAATTCTCCATTACGATACATTGCTTCCTGAACAAATGCAGACTTAGGATTTTCTTTAATTAAACTCTGATACTCATTATCAGCAGAATTTATTTTTCCCTGCCGCTGATAAAGTTCTGCAAGAAGCATTTTTATACGTGCATTAAATTCTTCCATGCCCTTTTCGTATTCAAGAAGAAATTTTTCAGCTTCGATAAAATCATTAAAATCACTATAAATTTCTGAAAGGAAAATCACTGCATATTCTTTCTCATTTTGAGTTGCTGCTTTTTCCAGCAGCTTATTTGCATAATAATATGCATTTTTTGAATCTTTATTTAAGAGTGCATTTTTTGCAGCGTACTCATAAGACTTAAAAATATTTTTTTCCTGCGGTGCTTCAGAAATATAACGCACAAAAGAAGAATAGGAATCTCTGTTTTCGCCAAGAGAAAATTCAGCAATTCCCTTGTAATAAAAACTCTGCGGAATAAAGCCCGTTTTTCCGGACTGATTTTTTATATATGAAGAAAAATGATTTTTAGCTTTTGTCCAGTCGTGCAGATTAATGCAGCACAAACCGGCAATGTATTCTTTTTCTAAATCTTCAGATTTTAGAATTTTTTCATAGGCAGAAGAATATTCGCCGCAATAAAAAAGTGCTTTAGCGTATTCTGCATAATCTGCTTTCTGCATTGAATTTTCTTCTTCAATTTTTTCATATACTTCACATGCTTTATTATACTCATTCATTTTACATAGCGCCGAAGCGTACAGATTCTGAACTTCGCTTAAAACCTTAGTGTATTCTTTCTGTTCATAATAATAAGCAGAGAGAATATATTTACAGGTGTAATCTGGATTTTTTATTTTATTATAAAGCTCAGGAATTGATGAAAAATATTTTTTTTCTGTTTTCAAATTAAAAGCACAATTTAAAAGTTCAGAATAAACAGAATCGCAAATTTCATCTGAATCTTTTTTAAGAAAATCCTGAATTTCCTGTAAAATATTATATGCCTGAAGATAATTTTTATTTTCAATTAAAATTTTGGCCTTGTAAATTCCTGCAATTTTAGCATTAAGGTTTTCCTGATAGTTTTCACTTATCTTAGAAAAATATTCATCCGCTTTAGAAAAATTTTTGTTTTCAAACTGTTCAATTCCTAAACGCAGATAAAATTCTTCTACAAGCTTTTCTTCATTCTGAAGATTAGAAATTGCATTTGCAAAAATTTCATTTGTACTATGACCAACATTATGATTTTCCGAAAGCAGATATGCTTTTTTTAAGGCTATAACTGCAAGAGAGCCAGTTGAATTTTCAAAAACAATTGCATAATGATTATAAGCCTCTTTGTATAATCCAAGAGACTCATAAGCCTGAGCAGTGTAAAGACAAAGCTGAAAATAAAAATCTTCTTCAAAATATTCTTTTGAAAGACTGTTAAATAAAGAAGTTATTTTTTTATATTGCTTTAAGAAATCATAACAAATAAACAGACAATTCAAAGAGGAATTATATTGTGCCTGAGTATAATACTTTCCGTTTGAAATAATTATTTCAAAATAATCAGCAGACTTCTCATACTCTTCAAGATAAAAAAGAGATTCAGCTGTATATAAAACTGCCAGATTTTCATATTCAATATTTTCATGAGCTAATGACTTCGATAATCGTGAAAAATAAATTAAAGCCTGATTATAATCCTTCTGATAAAATTTTGTTTTTCCAAGAAGAAATGTACATTTGTAATAAACTTCATTTCCTGTCTGCACGTGTTCCATTGTTTTTTTAAGCAGGATTTCTGCTTCATCATAATTCTGCATATAAACAAGCGCTTCGGCTTTATAAGAAAGGACCAGAGGTGTATAAACTGAATCCGGATATTTTTCTAAGAATTCATTTGCAGTAGTTACAGTACCAGGATAAAACTTATTTTTATAAGCTGAATTAACTTCGTTATATAAGAGATTTTCATTTTCTATATAAGCTGAATCAAAATCAAAGTTTTCTGAAAATGCATTTTCTATATTTAAAAATAAAATCAAAGAAAATACATAAAGAATTTTTTTAGTATTCATAATTAATTATCAGATAAAACTGCTTCGCTACCTTTTGGGAAGAATCGTTCAGAGGCTTTTACTCTTGTTAAATAAACAAAATCGCCGGCATAAAAAAGACAAAAATCATTTATAGAAATTTCCTTTCCTTTAATAAAAACACTACAGGCAAAGGCACCATTATCATTAAAGTACGGGAAGAAAACTACACATTCATTGAATACCTTCACTTCTGGAGTTACAGTTCTATCAGTTTCCCTGATTGCTCCAAAATAAAAGGTATTCGGCTCTGTTGCTGCAAGAACATACATTAAAGATTTTAAAACCGAAACTGTATAACCTGTATCTTCTATAAATGTAACAGTGTTGGAAACACCCTTTTCAGTAATTTTAGAAGCAAACGGATTTACCGTAACATTTACTCCAGACTGATTAAACATATATGTTGAACCAGAAAAAGCAGAAATTACTGCCGAAGATAGATTTCTTATCCAGTCAAGTGAAAAATACAAATTTGCTTTTTGAGAAAGTACTCCCTGATGTCCATTTTCTTTTACCTGAACTGTTTCCTGGAAAAGCGGCGTAAGCTTTATAAGACCGTTAGAAACAGGTTCAACCAATCCGTCTGCAATCCACTTTGCAAAACCAGGATTAGAGAGATATAAAGTTTCTGATTTTTCATCTACATCTTCAAAAGCTTTTCCGCTTACTATATGAACAAGTTTTTCGTTTTCATCATAAACGGCATCTGGTGTCAATTCAATATTTGGAATACATTTGCGAATAACTGCAATCATCTGCTTTACGTTTGAATAAAGATCTGTATCTATAAGAACATATTCCCAAGGCAGCTTAGTTTGTGTAATTTTATAAACATCTTCAAAAGATGCTGAATAAAATTTTTCGAATGGCATTCCGGTAGGAACTCCGCGAGCTGCATAATTTCCAAAAACTACCAGATCAGCAAGCGCCATTTTTCCATTTGGCGTGAACTGAATATATACATCGCTGTCAGCAAGAAAATAGTAACGGATTTTTATTGGTTCTCCATTTTTTTTATCCCTGACTAAAAGAAAACCACCTTTTGCTTCGCCCGGATAAATTAACTGTTTTTCTCTATGAATTCCGGAATCTGTATAAACCTCTACAGTTATTTCTGTTCGTGGAGAAACATAAATCTGAAAAGTATCATCAGCTTCTTCTAAATATATCTGAAAATATTCACCGTTTGGATTTAACCTTATCTGCGGAATATTATTACGAACTGCTGATAATGGAGCAAAAAACCATTCTTCGCCAAGTCCACTTCTGATTTCTGATGAATCAGGTATTCCAAATCTGTTGTATGCAGCAAAAACAGAAAATGACAAAAATAAAACAGCGGCAAAACTGAATAATTTTTTCACAGTTCACTCCTTTATGGCAGCGGTCGCTTACAAAGACACGGCTCGCTGTTTATGCATGTAAATGCGAAATTGTTTCTGCAGCAGGATCTGTATCTGTTGCACCTGCCGCCAGACGAATTTCTGCATCTACCAGGCTTCCATCTTTTAGTCTAATTATGCCTTCTTCTACTTCATCCGGATGCTTTCCTACAGGAGCATTAGAAAGCAAAAGCTTAAGGCGATTCAACTGATTAACCTCAGAACTTCCTGGATCATAGTCAATTGCACTTATATTTGCAGCCGGGAATCGGCGGCGAAGCTCCTTTATCATTCCTTTTCCGGTAACATGATTAGGAAGACATGCAAACGGCTGAACACACGCAATGCTTGGAGCTCCTTCGTGAATCAACTCAACCATCTCTGCAGTTAAAAACCATCCTTCGCCCGTAATGTTACCAATTTGAACAATATCATCTACACCTTTCATAAGTTTATAAATCGAAGATGGTGCTTCAAAACGACGACTTTTATTCAAATATTTTTTCATTTTATTGCGGTAAAGCTCAAGTCCCCATACAAGTAAGCGTGCATTACGCTCTGTTTTTGTAGGGAAAGCAAGCTGTTTATGTCGGAAAATTCCTGTACTGAAGGTGTAGAAGAAGAAATCCAGTAAATCTGGCATTACACATTCTGCACCTTCTTTTTCTATAGTTTCTACAATCTGATTATTTGCTGTAGGATGGAATTTTACAAGGATTTCTCCGACAACACCAACTCTAGGCTTTTTAATAGGCTTAAGCGGAAGCTTATCAAAATCATTGATAATATCTCGCAAAAGCTTATGGTACTTATGGCTTGAAACATGCTTTTCGAACATATTTTCTGCCTTGGTAGACCATTTTTCATATAACTGATTAGCGCTTCCAGAAATTTCTTCGTAAGGACGTGTTCTGTAAAGCACACGCATTAAAACATCGCCAACAACAAGTGATTTTACAAGTGCATCCAAAAGAAGCGGGGTAATTTTAAATCCCGGATTTTTTTCAAAGCCCTGTGCTGAAAGTGAAAGAACTGGAACCTGAGACATTCCGGCATCATTTAATGCACGACGGATAAAACCTATATAGTTCGTAGCACGACAGCCACCGCCTGTCTGAGTAATAATAAGTGCAACTTTGTCCAGATCATATTTTCCGCTTTCCAAAGCCGAAATCATCTGACCGGCAACAAGAAGTGACGGATAACATGCATCGTTATTAACATATTTTAAGCCGGCTTCTACAGCCTTTGGATCTACTGCATCAAGGACAACAAATTTATAACCGCCGCTTGCAAAGGCCTTCTGCAAAATTCTAAAATGAATTGGAGACATCTGAGGTCCAATAATTGTGTAATTCTTCTTCATTTCTTCGGTAAAAATCACGCGATTATATGCTGAAGATTTTTTAACAGGTTTAACCTTTGATCTTCTTCTTGCTTTTACAGCAGCAATTAAAGAACGAATTCTGATTCGAACCGCTCCGAGATTACTTCCCTCATCAATCTTGATAAGAGTGTACATGCGGCTCTTGGCCCGTAAAATTTCATCTACCTGATCGGCAGTTACAGCATCAAGTCCGCAACCAAAGCTGGTAAGCTGTACAAGTTCCAGCGACGGCATTTCGCTTACAAACTGGGCGGCACGGTAAAGTCTGTTATGGTATACCCACTGGTCAATAATTCTGAGCGGGCGTTCAATATTTCCAAGATGAGCAACAGAATCTTCTGTAAGAACTGCAAGTCCAAGACCGTTAATCATCTCAGGAATACCATGGTTGATTTCCGGATCAAGATGATATGGACGTCCGGCAAGTACAATACCGCTTCCGCCCTTTGTAATTATTTCTTCAAGAGCTTCTTCACCCTTCTGGCGGACTTCTTCACGGAATTTTTCCTGCTCTGCCCAGGCTTTTTCTACGGCAGAAAAAATCTGGGCACGGGTGAGTTTTTCAAACTTTGGAAGCAACTCTTCACAAAGACGTTCTGCAAGGCGTTCCTTATCGTAAATCGGCAGGAATGGATCCATGTAAGTAACGGTAGGATCCTGTCTCAGCTCATCAACATTGTTACGGAGAACTTCAGGATAGCTTGTTACAATCGGACAGTTATAGTGATTTCCGGCTCCTGCATCTTCCTGATGTTCATAAGGTGCACAAGGATAGAAAATGAATTTTATTCCACGCTGCAAAAGTGAAACCACATGACCATGACTGATTTTTCCAGGGTAGCAGACAGACTCAGACGGAATTGTTTCAAGTCCTTTTTCGTAAACATTACGGCTTGAACGCTGGCTCAAAATTACACGGAAGCCAAGCTCGTTAAAGAAGGTAAACCAGAGAGGATAGTTTTCGTACATATTAAGTACGCGTGGAATACCAACATCTCCCATTGGAGCATCTTCGGGTTTACGCGGTACATAATTGAAAAGTCTTTTATATTTCCATTCAAAAAGATTTGGCAATGGACCTGCATCATCTTCATCAAGTCCTGTATTCTTTTTGTTGCTTGCATCAATAACTTCGCCTTCAATTTCAGCACCACGTTCACAGCGGTTACCTGTAATGAAGGTTCGTTTTTCATCTCCTGTAGAGAAAGTATTAATAGTAAGGAGACAGTTATTCTGACATTTCCCGCAGCGGCGGAGATCAAGGTCTACATGGAAGTTTTCCAGCTGTTTGAGAGTTGCAATCTTTGAACGAACATCGTGAACTGTATCTTCCGGCTCGCCAGGCTTTGGCATCATTAAATCCTGCCACTGGTCGTAGGCGATGAGGGCAGAACCGTAAGCGCCCATAAGACCTGCAACGTCAGGACGGTAAACCTGAACGCCTGCAATTTTTTCAAAAGCACGGAGAATGGCATCATTAAAGAAGGTACCACCCTGAACTACAACTTTCTCGCCTATGTCGCTTGCCTTGCGGAGTTTGATAACCTTGAACAGGGCATTTTTGATTACGGAATAAGAAAGACCTGCAGCGATATCTGCAACAGAGGCACCTTCCTTCTGAGCCTGCTTAACGCGGGAGTTCATAAATACAGTACAACGTGAACCAAGGTCTACAGGCTTCTGCGCCATAAGGGCAATCTTACCGAACTCTTTTACGTCCATGCCCATTGTGTTGGCAAAGTTGTCGAGGAAGGAACCACAGCCGGAAGAGCAGGCTTCGTTCAACTGAATACTGACAATTGCACCGTCCTTCATGCGGAGGCACTTCATATCCTGGCCGCCGATGTCGAGAAGGAATTCAACTCCTGGAACAAAGAAGTTTGCGGCACGGAAGTGAGTGATTGTTTCAACTTCCCCGGAGTCTACGCCAAGAGCTGCCTGAAAAAGTGCTTCACCGTAACCGGTAGAAACTGCGCGGGCAATATAAACATCCTCAGGAAGCTGGGCATATAAATCTTTAAGAACCTGAACTGCAAGCTCAACCGGATTTCCCTGATTGTGAGCGTAAAAGTCCCAGATAATACGGCCGTCTTTATCTATCAAACAAGCCTTAGTTGTTGTGGAACCGGAATCAAGACCAAGGAATACAGGACCGTGAGTCTTTTTCAAGTCGCCGCGCTTAGCCTTCTGCTCTGAGTGGCGGACTTCAAACTCGTCCAGTTCTGCCTGATTCTTAAAGAGCGGCTCAAGGCGCTGAACTTCAGAAAGCTCTGCACCAACAAGATTTTTAAGATTATCGCGGAATTCGGTGATTGTAGGAAACTTAAAGTCCTCTACACCTTCACCGTCGGCCGAACTGAACTTTCTCTCAGCGCCAAAAGCACAACCGCTTGCGACAAAAAGCTGCGAATCTTCAGGAACAATAATTTCATCATCCTTTAGCTTAAGAGTCTCAACAAATCGCTGGCGCAGCTGGTCGAGAAAGTGCAAAGGTCCACCAAGGAAAGCAACATGACCGCGGATTGGCTTACCACAGGCAAGCCCCGAAATTGTCTGGCTGACAACTGCCTGGAAAATAGAAGCCGCAATATCCTCGCGGCGGGCACCTTCATTAATCAAAGGCTGAATATCAGTTTTAGCAAATACACCACAGCGGGCAGCAATAGGATAAATCTGCTGCATACCCTTGGCAAGCTCATTCAATCCCATAGCATCAGTTTCAAGCAGGGCTGCCATCTGGTCAATAAAGGCACCAGTACCGCCGGCACAGGTTCCGTTCATGCGCTGCTCTACACCACCACGGAAATAAGTAATCTTGGCATCTTCACCGCCAAGCTCAATTACAACATCAGTCTGAGGAATAAGTTTTTTAACAGAAGTAGTAGCCGCAATAACTTCCTGAATAAAAGGAATGTTCAGCCACTGAGAAACAGAGAGACCGCCCGAACCGGTTACTTTTGCAGTTACAGTCCGTGAAGAACCGCCTTCTACATTCTTTTCAAGAAAATCAAGAGCCTTATTAACAACCGCAATAATTGTACTTCTTATATCTGCACGGTGACGCTGATAGTCGCCGTAAATTAATTTATCATTATCATCTAAAACTGCAACTTTTACAGTTGTAGAACCTACGTCAATTCCCACCCGAATCGGTAGTAGTGTACTTCTTTCCATATTATATAATTTTATCCATTATACGTTACTTAGTCAAATGAGCAAAAAATCCTTCCAGAGAAGAAATAAATTCAGAAGTTTCTTCTTTTAATTCAATTAAGAATGAATTATCATCCAGAGCTCCAATTACATTTTCCATTTCTTTATGGCTTGAATAAACCATATTTCTATAATAATCGGTATAATCTTTCTCTCTCGACTGTAATGAAGCTTCATATATTTCGTTAGCAACAATTGTTACATCTTCCATAATATTTTTATAAACTTCATATGTAAATTCTTCAATCGGACGTGAATAAAGCATTTCCAGAAGATAAAGCGCATAACGTGCCTTGTAATTTTCATATTCGTTCTGACATTCAGCATAATATTTATGAACTTCATCCCAGGAATTAATTGAACATTCTTTTATTTTTTCAAAAAGCTCCCTTACTTTCTGAGAAGGAATAATCTGGCCACCAACATTTTCCCATTCTGTATAAAGTGGAATATTTCTGATAAGCTTTATAACTTCTATTGTAAGCTGCTTTTTAATTTTATTTTTTTCAGCTGTTTTTTTGATATCTACCTGAGAAGTACAAAAATCCATTAAAGTTCTTGTCGCAAAATATTTTACAATTTTACGATACATAACGTAAGATTGAACCGGCTTAAAGATTGTTGCACCATATTTTTTCTGGCAGATAGAATCCTGCAAAGTAAAATCTGCATTGGGATTCTGATGAAGATAATCTTTTGCTTTTTGGAAAATCTGTTCTTTACGGCTGATTCCCTGAAGATAATTATTTTTTGATTTCTTAAGATAATCTGCAGTCAAGCCTATTATTCTTTCCAAAGCACTCATGATTTCCTGCATTGTATCAGGAGCAAGAGGATCAGTTTCAATATTTTGAATCTTTACGACACGTTTATCGCGCCTAAGGAATTTATTTTTATTTCTTGTAATGGCAAACATATCATACAAGAACCACCAGGCAGGTATAATACTTATACTTTGATTGCCATTATTTCCCGGACTCACCAGTGCAAAAGGATACGGAATATCAAGCTCATACTGATAGCTTCCTTTAGATACAAGAACAAAAGATGCAAATCTTGAATTATGTTTAAAGTCACTGCAAAGTCCAGGCCAGAATCCGCGTTTAGCATAAATTTCTCCATCCGGGCTGCGGCTGTTATGATTACTTCCTACTGTGGCACCGGCAGCAATATTACTCTGTCCCATTACGGTAGTAGCAATGAGAAAAGAAGAATTATGATGCTGCTCATGGAACGGAAATATAAGATTATTTAAAATTTCACAGCAGGAAACAGTCGAATTATCACCAAGGACAGAGTTCAACAATCTGGCACCATATTTTATCTGGCAGTTACGGCCAATTACAAAACGAACGGCAATTGCCTGATAAAATACACGGCTTCCATAACCAAGAATTCCGTTTACCATTTCAACGCCTTCACCAATCTGAGATGGCTCTTCTTCAGACGACAATATAGTTATATTCTTTAATTTAAATGCTCCTTTTATATAAGCGGCGTTTCCAATTTTTGCGTCTTTAATTATTTCGCAATTTTTTATTACAGAATCATTTCCGATTATTCCAAAGGTATCAAGTTCACCAGTATTACCATATTCGGTTAGCTGGATAAAACGTTCCAGAAGTTGAGTGTCTGCACGATAATGAGACCATAAATATGCATCAGCGGGGATCATGCTTTCAAAAGGCAAAACAGCACGGCCATCATTTTCATTGGCAACACCAACCCAGATTCGGTTTTCTTCAGGTTCACCTTTTTTTAAAATTCCATTTCCAAATTTTGAATGCTTTGTACAGCTTAATTCTGAAACATTAAAAAGAATAACCCTGTCGCCAATCTGATAATTTTCAAAATATGAAACATTGCGAATTACACAATCATTTCCTATAACAGCATTTCCAATTCTTGAACGTCTGAGGCCACAGGTAAGAACAAGATCATTATAATGCAGATTAACTTTTTGCAAACGACCAAGAATTACATAGCCAGAAAAAAAATTCATTCTTACAAGAGAAGCATCAAAATTTCCTTCGCCTTCTTCTACATAAAAATTCTGCCAGGTTTCATCGTCATTATAATTCTGATTTTTTTGTAAAACAGAAATTTCCTGCCCTGTAAGATGACGTTTTCCTTTTAAAAGCTCTGAAGGAATTTTTATTTTTGTGTTTTCAAGACGTTCTATTTTTACCATGTATTATAATTTAACCCATAATCAGTTTTATTGCAAACTATCATTCTCTACTATATAATTATTTTATGATTTCAAAAAAAAGCTTTCTAAAGTTTTTCATTTTCCTATTTTTTGCAGCTGAAATTTCTGCCACTGAAAATTTTTCTTCTCCACAGCAGAATCTAAAAACCTTTACTTTAGAAAACGGACTTGAAATTTATCTGCTTGAAGATTATTCCGAAGCACTTGTTCACATAGATTTTTCCTGCAAGGCTGGATTTTCTTATCAGAATCAGGATGATATGGGATTTTTTAAGCTTTATTCGCGCTTAATTCCAGAAATTTTTACAGAACATGATTTTTCAGAAATTCAATGCAATGCTGATTCTACAAGATATAAATTAACGGCAACGTATTCCCAGCTTGATTCTCTTTTTGATTCTCTTTCTCAAGTATTTTTTAATCCGCATTTTTCTGATGAAGTTATTTCTGCAGAATTTCAAAAATTAAAGAACGAAGTAACGGCAACCGCTGGGGAAATGTCTACATTTATAAATGCGTCTATAGATTCAAAAGTTTTTTCTGACGCTCCGTGGAAAAATGACTCGGGAGTTTATCCACCGCTTTTTAAGAGAACAACAGAACAGACTGCAAGAAATAAAATTAAATATATTTCAGAAAATTTTTATATTCCCAAAAACTGTGCAATTTTTATATGGGGAAACATTAATGCAGAAAAACTTCTTGTAACTCTAAAAAATACATTCGGAAGATATTACAGTACAGCCCCTTCTCCAGCCATAAAAAAAGGAACTTTGGTAAATAAAAATAGAAAATACGTTCTTCACGATTCAGAAATTTCTACAGATTTAACACAGGTTGTAATTCAGTATACGCTGCTTGATATGCATCAATGCAACTTATTAGCCGCAACACTTAATAATGATTATTCTTCATTCAAACAGAAGCTTTTGAATCTTACAGAATTAAATATTCCAGGCTCTGAATATATAAATGTTTCTTCGGTAAGCAAGGGCGGAAATTCGCGTTTAATAATTCAAACCTTAATTCAAAAACCCGAAGATAAAAATATAAAAATTTCTTCCAAAGAACAGGCTGAATTATTTTTAGAGAAGGCAATGAAAGCCGCGCTGGAAACTTCAGTATATGAATTTTCTCTTGCAAAAAAAATGATGAAATATGATTTTCAGCAGAATATGGAAATTCAATCTTCCTTTATGGAAAATCTTTCGCAATTCTGGGCAATTGAAAAGCTAAATAAAAAATCTGATTCTGAACAGACAGCCTCAAATGAACTGGCTGATTCACTTAATTCTACATTTTTAGAAATTGATAACACAGATATTGAAGAGACAAAAAAAGCTTTTGAAGCTGAGTTTCCTTTCATTTTTGTAATAATAAATTCGAAGGACTATAAGGCAAATAAAAAAAATTATTCTTCCGCAGGCTTCGAAGAAATCAATCAGACAAATTCTTCCTGGTATGTTCAGGAAATGTATAAAGAAATAAAAAATCAATTTGCTGTAGAAGCTAAAATAACTCCGGGCTCATATTCGTCTTTGGGCGGAAATACAGACAACGGATTTTATGAAAAAAATATAAATCAGATAAAATCTTTTACCCTGGAAAACGGAATTAATGTTTATACAAAGCAGAATTATAATTCCAGAGATTGTACAATTATGCTGATTATTTCCGGTGGAAAACTTGAATCCGCAGATGATAATGGATTTGAAGAAGTTATGATAAATATTTTATCTTCTATGATTCTGCGTACAATTAATTCATATTATTCAAACGGGCTGTTTACACAACTTCCGGATGTAAGTGCAAAAACTGAACTTACACAAAGTTATATTTTATTAAACTATTCAAAAGAAGATGAAGCTTTTTTATGCGATGCACTTTATAATGCAATAGTTTATGGAGAACTTCTTCCTGCAATGGCAGACCGGGCTGTTGCTTCCAGACAATATAAAAAAAGACTGGAAAATGGAAGTGCAGTGAATCAGCTTTTTGCAGGTGCAGTAAAAGAAATTTACGGAAGCGGAAGCTTTTATAATATTTTTGAAACAAAAAAAGAGATTCTTACAAAAACAGATTACACAAAAATTCTTGAAGCCTATCCAGCTTTTTTGGATTCAGGAAGATACAGCATAATTCTCTGCGGGAATTTTTCTGAGCATATATTCGAAGAGCTTAATAAAACACTTGGACAAATTCCGGCAGGCATTCATTCTGCAAAAGCTGCAGAAAATATTGAATGTAAAATTCCATCTGGAAAAACTTTGAACCTTAAAATTGAACATACCTTTCTGACAGATATTCCAGCAGAAGAAGCCGGCCCAATGCCTGCTGTTTTAATTCCGACGACTGAATTTTTAGATCCGATAATTTATATTCAAAAGGCACCTGAGCAGGGAACAAGAGAAGCAGCCTTATTCAACGCAATGGCCGAATTTATTGCAGATGAATTTAATTTAGCAGCTGAAAATAATAATAAAATTCAGGAAGCAACAGCTTCTGCAGAACTTCCGGAAAATAAAATGCCATTCTGCCAGATTAGAATTTTTAATGCAGCTCACATAAAAGAAGCAGACAGCACATATAAATCAGTTATAAAAAGTATAAGAAAAAAATTGGAAACTTCGCAATCAAGCTCTAAAACCATTCAAAAAATAAAAGATACCTGGACCGAAAACAGAATGCAGGAAACTTCAGAAAATGCAGGAACAGCCAGATTAATGGAACAAAGTTTGAGAAAATGTTCACAAGGACAAAAAACAGCAGATGCTGTTGAAAGCTCCGGATATTATTTAAAAGAATATAACTATATTCAAACCGCTACCGCAGAAGACTTTTTAAATATTCTGCAATACTTTCCCGAAACTCCTTCTTTCAGGATTTATTCAACAGATTCAAAAAAATAAAAATACTGTTTAAAAACAAAAAACCTTTCTGCATAACAGAAAGGTTTTTAGCGGCTCCTGCTGGGCTTGAACCAGCGACACATGGATTAACAGTCCATTGCTCTACCGACTGAGCTAAGGAACCATTACGTTTGTTCAAACGTGAATATTATCATATTGATTTTTTCAGTTTATGTCAATACTATAAAATTAAATTTATGGGAAATATTGAAATAATTAATAGAGAAAAAACAGAATTAAGAAAAAAGATTAAACTGGCATTAAAAGAAAATGCCTCTAAAATGCAGACTGAATCAGAGATTATCTGCAGAAAAATATTAGCGTCGGATGAATATAAAACTTCTGATGTAATTTTGTCTTACATGCCTCTTCCACAGGAAACAGATATTTTCCAGGTTACAAAACAGGCATTAGCAGATGGAAAAAAGGTTTTTATTCCACGAGTCTACCCGAACGAAAAATCACCGGTTATAAAATTTCACGAATTTTCTACTCAACTGATAAACGAAAATGGAAACTATGGTATAAAAGAGCCTTCAGAAAGCGCTATGGAATTTTCCTTTGCTTCCAAATGCAGAAAAATCCTTATTCTTGTGCCAGGAGTTGCATTTACTAAAACTGGAAAACGTCTTGGCCATGGAAAAGCTTATTACGACTGTTTTCTTTCAAAATTACCCTCAGATAAAAAAATAATAAAAGCCGGAGTTTGCTTTAGTTTTCAAATTACAGAAGACATTCCATCCGAAAAACACGATATTCTTATGGACCTAATTTTTTCCATATAGCTCAAAAAAAATGCGATGATTTTACAACCATCGCATTTTTTAAAGTATTTTTGCAGATTTTTATTTCTGAAGAATAAATTCTACACGGCGGTTCTTCCAGTTATTGTCCTTATCTTTTGGATCTACAACCGGCTGTTTACCACCCATACCTTCTGTTGTAAGGGCAGAAGCACTTACGCCGCGTTTAATAAGGTAATTCTTAATTGCTTCGGCACGTTCCTTAGAAAGTGGAGTTGAAGCCTTACCCCAAACGTTCATATTATCAATTAATTCCTCATCAGGATTATCTGTAAGACGGTTAGCATGACCTGTAATTGTAACCTTATAATCCTTAAACTTCTTAAGAATGTCTGAAATACGATTCAAAATCTGAATATTTTTTGCAGTCTGTTCTGCAGAAAGTTTTGCGTTTGCGTTCTGGAAGTTTGCAGCATCTGATTCAAAGATAATTGAAGGGACAGCCATTTTAAGAACGTTTCCATCACGGATTACAAGCACATCAACAGGAATTACACCTTCTACAGAGCTTGTCATTCCAAGAGTATCTGTTACTGTAAATACATAAGGATAATCCATTGCTGACTGAACGCGCTCTGCGTTTCCATTTGCATCTTTCTGGACGTTACTTAAACCATCCCAAACAATTCTTTCTGTAATCTGATTCTTTCCGCTAACCTTCCAGAAATCCTTGCCCTTTGGATCTTTAATTGTAAATGACCAGTTTTTAATGCCAGCCTTTGTTTCTCCTCTAAGACGGAGATACAAATCATCATCTATACCATCGTTATCCGGACTAAAGAATTCAGGAGCCTTCTGAACAGAAAGAACAGGAGCTGTTGCTGTACAAACAAATGGAGAAGAAACTGCACTTACTGTATTTCCGTTAGTATAAGAAATTTCCAGAGTTCCGAGGAAGGTTCCTTCGCAAGCTTTATTTTCTTTGTCTGCACCATTCCAGTTTACAGTTGCAGGAAGATTCTTTGTATCTTTATCTGTAATTGTGTAAACTGCTGTTCCGTCTTCTTTTCTTACGCTAAAGTTCCATGAAAGAATACTGTCTTTCACACTTGCTGTAATATCGAATTTCTGGAAGTCAAGGTAATTATCACCGTTTGGAGAAATTCCTTCGTATTCAGCAGTTACGTAAGCTCGTGTTTCGCGGTTATCAAGAACAATATCTTTAAGCTCAGTACTAAAGCTGTTTCCTGCATCATCTGTAGAGTGAAGGATAATACTGTATTTTCCGTTTGCAAGAATGTTACCGGAATCATCTGTTCCGTTCCATTCAAAGTCTTCTGCTTTACCGGTCCAGGTGTAGCGGTTTACGCTCTTATCCTTTGAATCACGGATTTCAGCAGTCCATAATTTTTCTGAAGATGATTCCTTTATAGATACCGGAATTGATTTTTGATTTCCGTTTCCACCAGGCGCAAAAGATGTCCAAGGAATTTCTGCAGTTAATTTTGGAGCAACTGTATCGAGTTCAAAACTCTGAGTAGAAGCTGAAGCTGTAGAACCGTTTGCTGCAACTACAGAAAGCTGAGCTGAATAAGTTCCATCTGAACAAAGAATTTTATCGTTGTCCTTTCCATCCCAGACAAAAGAAGGTGGAAGCTTAGAATTCTGCTTTATAGAATATACAGTTTTTCCAGTTTTATCCTTAATAGAAAAATCATAAGAAGCAACATCTTTTGTAGCTGTTACAGGAGTAAATGAAATTGTATCTTTAACCTTGTTTCCGTTTGGAGAGAAAGCAGTATCTGACATAGCAAGAAGAAGCTGAGTTTCTGAATTATCAAATGTAACTGCCTGACCAGATTCTCCACCGCCAATGTTTCCTGCAAGATCTGAACCTGTCAAAACAAAAACATACTGACCTTTTTCTGCTATATTTCCATTATCATTAATACCGTTCCAGGTTATTTTTTCAGGAGGATACTTTCCAAAATCAAAAGACTTTACAGTTGTCTTTTTGTCGGAAGTCATAATTGCACCTGTCCAGCCGGAAATTGGAGCGCCTGATTCTGGAACAGTCATAATAGTAAAGGTTACTGTATCTTTTGAACCGCCACCAAAGACCTTATCCGAAGCAGAAATCTGTGCCGAAGGCTTTTTGGTATCGAGGATAAGAGCTGGAGAAGAAATCTTTGCAGGTTCATATCCGTTCAGATATTTTGCAGAAAGAGTTGCCTTGTATTCTCCATCCTTTAATAATTTTCCATCATCACCTGTTCCATCAAAAACAATAGAAGCCGGAGGAATTAATCCGTTTTTATCGTTATTATAGGTTTTTACAGTTGAACCTTTTTCGTCGGTAATAATAACTGCCCATTCAACAAGACGGTTAGCAGTTTTTTCATCCGGAACAGGAATTGTTAAGTCAAATGTAACATTCTGAAGTTTACTGTCTGTTTTTGGAGAAAAATAGCGTGTTCCGCTAACAAAAATATTTGTAGCAGGCTTATCAGCAGAATAAATAATATTAGAAATTCCAGTTTTAGGAGCTGTATTTCCGGCTTTATCTGTAGCAGTAATTTCGTATGAATATACACCGTCCATTACCTGAGCACCGGAATCATCAGTTCCGTTCCATGAAAATTCAGCAGGTTCAGATACTGTCCATTTTTGTGTTTTTACAGCATTTCCTTCTGAATTTTTGAAAACACCAATCCATTCATCTTCTTTTGAACCTGTCTGGCGGATTTTAAAGGTTGATTTTGCACCTTCACCAAAAATCTTATCGCCCGGCTGTGCAACTTCAATTTCTGGAGCTACAGTATCAATTATAACTTCATATTCTTTTGTCTGACCTTTATTTCCGTTATCATCTGTAGCTGTTACATAGTAAAAATATCGGCCATCAGGAGCAGTTTCTCCATTGTTCATAGCTCCATTCCAGGTAACTTCTGCCGGAATAGAAACACCCTGCTTTGGAGTTACAAGCTGCTTAAAGAATGATTTGAATCCAATCTTTTCCGGCAGAGAAACTTTATTTTCAATAGTTCGTATAACATTATGGTTTTCATCCATAATAACAAGGCTCCAGGCCTGAACATAACGTTTATCAGAAATATTCAATGGAATTACAAGTTCATCCTGAACACCATCGTTATTTGGTGAAATATATTTTACAGGCGCACCAAAAATTGAAGAAACAAAAAATAAACAAACGCTTATTAATAAAATCTTTCTTTTCATATTCTCTACCTCCCCTAGTCTTCCATATCAATCAAAATGATTTTTGGAGGTTCTTTATCTTTCATGCCAAGATCAATATCTACAGCGGCAGAACCTGCATGAATGTTTTCATACATATTTTTATATGCAGTAGAAACAGTCATTTCGCTCTGACTCCAGCCATTGCTTTCCATATAATCGTTATTATGTACATCAAATGAGAACTTAAAGCTTAAGCCAATAGAAGGCAGAAGATTGTAATTGCATAAAAATTTATTCTGCGATGCACGGATTGTCTCTATAAGATTGAATTTCTCGCCTATACTTACAAAGAATGTATCTTTAATAGCAAACTGAGTATTAAAATCTACTATTAAATTTTGAAAGCATGGAGTTGTAAAATCAATTGAAACACCAAGCTCTACATCATCAGTTTTAATAAACGAGCCGGCAACACCAGCCTTTACGGTTGCTATTGTAGGATACTGAGAAATTTCTGAGAAAATATCTGAACCAATAGACTGAACATTAATAAAGTTCTTTCCAAGATTCAAAACACTTACACCATAACGGAAATTTTTAATAAAGCCTAAATCGCCATACTTGTACAAAAAGCCAAGATTTGCACCAAGTGCCCAGTCTGTTTCATGTCCCCAGGTAATTCCACCAGAAAGGCTTGCACCAACATTCAATTTATCTGTAATTTCCTTAGAAAGTCCTGCCTTTGCATTTATATTATTTCCCAGAGGAAGTTCAGGAAAAGGCACAAAAATACCATTTACATAACCAGAAAAAATATACAATTTAAAAGGAATAAGAATTCCACTTTGAAAAGCATTTCCTATATGCAAATTTGTATATTCAGAAGTTGAATACATAAAAGTATAACCTGCATTTAGATTAACACGCTGCTCATCGGCAGTAAGAGCCGGGTTTGCAACAATTGCATCTGGACCTGCAGAAAAAATAGCACCGCCAGTTACAGAAAGTTTGCCCGAAAGTGCCTCTGCTCCTGCCAAATCTTCCATGTTCTCTGAACCAACAGGAGGATTATAAGCCGCAACACTGGTTAAAAGAGCCCCGGAAGCAACTAAAACTGCAATTAATTTTTTCATATAAAATTCTCCCATAATATCTTTTGCAATTTAATAGAAATATTATAATATAATTGAACATTAAAAACAATCTTGAATTAAAAACTGAATTGGCTTATAGTATAATTATGGCAGAAAAAGAAACTAAACAAGGCAGCGGAAAATCCACTCAGCAGAAAGAAAGCTTTTTTCAGAGTATTTTTTCTTCTCTATTTAAATCTTCAAATCCGGAAGCAGAAAAAAAACGCAAATTAAAGCTTATAGCAAAAAACATATCTAAAACTAAGTTTCACAATTTTTACAAGCCTGGCTCTGTAGAAATGCTTGCTCCATTCGGAAAATTTATGTTCGATTTATACAAGGCAATTTCTCAGGCTCAGATTATGTTTAAAAATACACAGAATCCTGCTGTTTTTAATCGCCAGATAGTTAATTTTTCTCTTTCAGATCATCAGCTTGCACTTCTTGAAGAGCTGGATGAAAAAAATATTATTGAGCAGACAAAAACAAAAAATGTTCTTCAGGTTCAAAAAGAATTTGAACAAAAGCTTCAGGACTTTAGAAATGAATTTGATTCTACTCGGGCAGCAAAAGCTGAAAACCTTTCTAAGGCATTTTCTTTATTTAAAGACTTCTGCTGCTTTGATTATTACATGGTATTAAAAAAATACGATGCATCTTATCAGGAATTTTCTTTTGATGCGGTCCCAAGACTGGATAAAATTAATGCAGAATACATTGTTGATGACTTAAAGGATTTTCTTACAGTTGCATATGCGATTACTGATGATACAATTGCCTGGACAGATTTATTCGATATGATTAAATCTACTCAAAACAGAGATTTAGTTTCTCCTGGAAACTGGAAAAAAATTGTTGCAAGAATTAAGAGCATTCAGCTTTCTAAATCTCTGGATTATATTATTCAGCATATTTCTCAGGATCCTTCTTACGAAACTCATGTAAAATATTCCGTTCCTTCTATTCTTGAGCCGTTTATGGACCAGATAGAAAATGAAACAAGGAATCTTTTAAATAAAATAGAAACAGACCAGAAGGAAGCAAAATCAAGTTCAATCTGCATGCAGATTTTTGGAAGTGCCAATCCTCAGAGCATGAAATATTATGTTTCTGCTTATAATTCTGTACTGGAGAAAAAAGGACTGAATATTCTTGAATATGCAGAACCATTAAATTATCTTAAGGTATTCCTTCTTGAATTTGTAAAAACTGTAATCCGCGAGTTTTATGATGTAGTAGTTATCCGCGGACAATGGGATGCAACACTTTCGGCTCCAATGTCAAATGCTTATCAGGAACTATTAAAGGCTTCTGATGAAATTACACGCTTTGATGAGAACTTTGCCGATGACGGAGCTTTTGGCCAGAAAATAAAAACACTTCTCCCAAAAACTGCCCACGATGCCGGCGCCGAAAATATTATTAACCGCGTAATTGCAGACACAAATGATCTTGCACGCGGCTATATAATTCAGGCTACTCAAAATCTTATTACAATAGGAAAAACAATCAAGCAGCTTATAGAAGATTATGCCCTTCCAAAGCCGGTTCTTGTTCAGAACTGGAAAGAACTGGAAAAATTTATTGAAACTCCAATGAAAGAATTCAGCGTAAACATCTACAAAAAGATTTATCTTTTTGTTCAGCTTATGCAGACTTATATTCAGTAAAATCTTTTCTTGAATTCGGGCGCATTTTTGCTGTCGCAAAAAACAGGCTTTCCGCGCTTCGCCGACTAACCGCGGCTCATCCCTCCGCAAAGCTCCGGGACGCCTTCGGCGGCGCTCCAATCCTTTGCGCGGAGATTTTATTACAGACTATCTAATTCTTCATATTCCTGTGCAAAACCAGTAAGAGAGAAATATGTCTTATTTTTCTGCTGGATTTGCTTTTGCTCAACTTCAGAAACTTCTGAAAGAACTTCGAGTTCTTCTTCTGTCTTAACGGCAGCAGACTGCTTTTCTAAGAAAGGAGGAATAAAAACTGTAAAATCGTAATCAGCTGTAGAATTGCGGGAAACATATCCTGTACCAATTCCAAGCGGTTCAGCAAAAAGATTTTCTACAGTTGCAAAGTCTTCGCCAGGGAAATATGAATCATTATCCCCCGGATGATATTCATATCGGTAATTATTTCCCAGCGCCATTATCTGCGCTTTAAAATTTTCATCTGCTGAATTTTCATCACTGACGTTTTCTTCTGCCTCTTCTAATTCTTCTACTTCTTCCAGATCCTCAACGTCTTCAACTTCTTCTGCTTCTTCAATCGGTTCTGCATCGTCCAACTCTTCTACCGGTTCAGCATCTCCAAGATCCTCAACGTCTTCAGCATTTTCAGTCGCTTCTATATCTTCAACCGGCTCGGCATTGTCCAGTTCTTCTACCGGCTCAGCATCTCCAAGATCTTCAACGTCTTCAACTTCTTCTGCATCTTCAATAGGTTCTGCATCGTCCAAATCTTCTACCGGCTCGGCATCTTCAAGATTCTCAACGTCTTCAACAGCTTCAGCATCCTCAACAGGTTCTGCATCGTCTAGTTCTTCTACCGGCTCGGCATCTTCCAGATTCTCAACATCTTCAACAGCTTCAGCATCCTCAATCGGCTCGGCATCATCTAATTCTTCAATCGGCTCTGCAGCATCTAATTCTTCTGCATCATCAATTTCTTCTACACTGGCGGCAGGAACCTGAACAGGAGCCTTCTGAGCTTCTGCAGCTTTAATTCTTTTTGCCGTAGACACTTCGGTCAAAACTTCATCAAGCATTTTACGGATTTCTGCAAGCAGAAGAGAATTATCCTGTACTGCTGAATTTGTATTCTGGATTACTGCGCCATCAGTTGATTTTTCTTTATCAGAATTATTATCTGCATTCACTTTTCTTTCATTTCCAAGAGCGCTGAATATTTCTTCCCAGCTCTGATCTAAAATCAAATCAAGCTTTTTCTGCTTTTTCTTTGAATGCACATTCAAGCTTTTTAAAATATCTGTAGATAAATCTGCCTTACGTGATTTTAATTTCTTAACAATTTCATAAAAATCAAGAGTTTCGTTCTTTTCCAGATATTCTTCTATAATTTCCAGCTGAAGCTTTTTTACCCTTTTTTGCAGGACAAGCTCAGGATTTCTTTTAAAGCTGAAAATTAAAAATATAACCAAAAAGATTGTAATAAATGTGCTTATATAAATTAAAAGCTTTAATTCATCCGTTAATTCAAACAGCTCGCTTGAATATAATCCACTAAAATAAAATGAATTCTGAAGCGAACTGTTTATAATTACAAGAAAATGAGAATCATCCAGCTTTGCTATTTTTTCTGGTGCATCAAAAACACCAAATTTTTTTGAACGAATCAGACTGAACGAAGATGCATCGGCATCAAGTTTTTTTGCATCACTTTCTTTTTTCCAGAAATCAAGAATTTTATCCTTTATCTGAGAAAAATATCCATCCGGGAAATTTGTTATAAAGCCGCCGGAAAGATTCTGGTCATCAGAAATCATTGCAAAATTCTGACTTTGAGCAATTAAATTTTTATCAGCCAGAGATTTTTTTAGCTTAGTAAAATCTATATAAAAAATTGCCGCGCCTGAATAAATTCCATCTATCCAGTAAAATGGAATAGAAATTATAATTTCATTTCTCTGAGAATCAAAAAGAACCTTTGATTTATCTTCATAAGAATTTTTAGAGATTAAGTCGAACGCAAGGATATCTGCATCCTTCTGGACATCAGGATAATTCTTGTACGTTTTAGAAATTCCGTTTTGAGTTAAAATATCTGTATCATCAAACGTAGAAAAATGGATGATTCTTGCATTCCGATCTACAATTCTTATGCCTTTTAATTCAGGAATATCATAAAAAAGCTTTTCTGTCAGCCTGCGGCGTTCTACTGTATCAGCTTCGGACGGATTTTGAACGTAATAGCTTCTTACGGAAGCATTTTTGATATAAGGATCTTCACCTTTTTCTATTATATTGAGAACATCTTTTATGTAATTTTCTATGCTGGTAGAAATTTCGTCTAACTGATCCGTTTTTTCCTGAATTTTGCTCTGCGAATAAAAATCAGCTTCAATTTCTGAAAATAACGAAGTATGAAGCAGCAGCGCCGCAAATGCAAACAGAACCAGTGAAAACAAAAAACTAAAAGCAACTTTCTGGCCAGAAGTCATTTTAATATTTATCGGCATTATATATTTTTTCTAAAGAATTATTTGCCTGTTCGTGTTTTTTGGTTTATAGTTAACATAATGATTGACGTAGAAAAAGAAACACAGACTAAACCGCGTGCATTGCTGGTTGGTGAACCTGGAAATAATCTTCAGGAATTAAAATTGCTGGTTATTACTCTGGAAATGGATGTAGTTCAGCGGCTTACTTTAAACCGGCTGGAAGTTCATCCTGTTTACGGAATGGGTAAAGGAAAAGCACTGGAAATTGCCGAGCTTGCTAAGCAGATTCAGGCAGATTACATTATTTTTGACTTTAACCTTGAACCAAGAAAGCAGAGAAACTGGGAAGAACTTACAAATATTTCCTGCATTGACCGTCAGGAAGTAATTATAAGAATTTTTGCCCAACGCGCACAGACAAAAGAAGCTGCTTTACAGGTTGAACTTGCAAGATTATCTTATTCACTTCCACGTTTGAGCCATATGCAGGGTGATTTTTCGCGTCAACGTGGTGGAGCTTTTGGTGCAAAGGGTTCTGGAGAAACTCAGCTTGAATTAAATCAGCGGCAGATTAGAGATAGAATTGCTGCATTAAAGAAAGAACTTGCTGAAGTTGAGCTAAATAGAAAAACACAGCGCAAACAACGCGGAAAAGTTCCATCCTGTGCGCTTGTAGGCTATACAAATGCAGGAAAATCTTCTCTTCTTAATGCCCTTACCGGTTCAGATGCTCTTGTAGAAAATAAATTATTTGCTACACTTGATCCTCTAACACGAAAACTTCCTCTTAATGAAAGCAGTGGAGTTTTAATAACCGATACAGTAGGATTTATAAGCAATCTTCCGCATCATTTAATAGATGCATTTAAATCTACACTTGAAGAAGCTATAAAAGCAGATTTGCTTTTACTTGTTCTGGATTCTTCTGATCCGGAAGCTGAAGCTCAATACGAAACCGTATGTAACGTACTTGATGATATTGGTGCAGATAAAAATCCTAGAATTCTTCTATTGAATAAGATAGATAAAACTGATGAAAACACTGAACAATTGTCTTCCCTTCGCTTAAAATTCCCTAATGCAATTTGTATCAGTGCAAAAGAAGAAATAGGTTTTCTTGAATTAAAAGACAGGATTTACGAAATGCTTTTTGGAGAAATCGGGAACTACATTCTTCCAGTTTCTCAACAGGCTCTGCTGAGCGAATTAAAAAAAGCAGGCTGTATTCAAAGCGAAGAATGGCTGGATGATGGAGTTCATATAAAAGCAAGGGCTACAGGAAGACTTTTAGCCCTTTTAACTCCATTTTACACAGGAAAATAAATTATCTGGAGGACGTGAACTCAAATATGCAGCAGGAATCTCCAAAAATTAAAATTTTTAATGCAATTTTAGTTTCTCTGATTATTTTAACCGTTATTGTAATTTTTATTGGCGTTATATATGCAAAAGTAAAAGCAAGCCCAAAGCATATAGAAAAAATGCTTCATAACGGAACTGCAATCAGTTTAACTCCGCCTTTAAATACTTCAGAAACAGCATATTACGAAGTTGGAAGAATAAGAATTACTACAGAAAAAGAAGATGGCAGCGAAATTTCTCCTGTTCTGGTTATTTCACCCTGGCTTTCTTATCCAAAAGAAGATTCTGTTTTTTATGAAGAAATTGCAAGGAAAGTTCCTGCCATAAAAGGAATTATGCAGTCATATTTTTCTTCCAAAACAAAAAATGAACTTTTACAGGAAACCGAAGAAGTCATAGAAAAAAAACTCGTTGCAGAAATTAATGCACAGTTTACTTTGGGAAAAATATCTGATATTTATTTTACCGATTATATTTTTCTTGAATAATTGGTATGTCCCTGCCTGACGGTGCTACAAATAAATAATTGACAGCTTTTTAATGTTTTCCGGGTAAAAATCCTATTTCATGCTATGCCTGTTATTTATAATCTGGCGTATTATCTGCTGCCTGCAACGCAGCAGCTGCCAGATCTGAAATATATTGAGCTTCTGCAGCCTTTTCTTTTGTTGTTCCGCTTACGCCCAAAGACTTTCGCTGTAAATCTTTCTTTTCGTTTCTGCGCTCAAGGAGCTGCTTTGCATTCATTAAAATTCCTGCTGCGACATCGGCATTAACATGCAAACATTGAGCAATAGCACTTTCTTCGGATTTTGCAAGATTTTCAAGTGTAATAAATTCACGCTGTAAAACAAGAGCCCTCTTTTCTCCAATATCAGGTATTTCCAGAAAGATTGTTTGTGTGTTTTCTTTTGTTCGCAAACGCTGATTTCTGCTTGTTGCAACCCGGTGTGTTTCATCGCGAACTCTCTGAAGAAGCCTCAAACCGTCTGAACGTTTTGGAAGCCTGATTGGTGTACTGTTTCCAGGCCTGTAAATTTCTTCATCACGCTTTGCAAGACCGGCAATAGGAATATCAAGTCCAAGTGAAAGAAGAATTTCTTCTACAGCATTTACCTGCCCTATTCCACCATCAATCAAAAGCAAATCAGGCAATTCTTCATTATCATTTAAAAGTCTTGTATAACGCCTGGAAACAGCTTCCTTCATGGAAGCAAAATCATCTATTAGACCATCTGTTGTTTTCAGACGGAAATATTTGTAATTCTTTTTATCCGGATTACCATTATAAAAGCTTATAAGAGAAGCAACCGGGAATTTTCCACCGATATGCGCAATATCAAAGCCTTCAATTCGCACAGGAAGATTTTCAAGTCCCAGTTTTTCCTTTAATTCCTGCATTGCCGGCATATCTCCGCGCGCACGCATGCGACGTATAATATCTTCTTTTGCATTTTGTTTTGCCATCTGCAAAGCAGCTACATCGCGTGGAGCATCATGAGATTCTACAATAATAATTTTTGACTCACTCTTCATTTCTTCTTTGAGCCATTTAGAAATTAAACCGCTTTGTTCTGCTGCTGTAGGCGGAATATATATATATGGTGGAATTTGTACCGGATCTTCATAATAACAGGCCATAAATTCGCCAACCAGATCAATATCATCATTCAAAGACTCAACATGATAATTTTCGCGGCCAAGAAGCTTTCCAGAACGTATTTTTAATACAGTAAAACTTACAAGTTCACCTTCGCTGTAATAAGCAATGTAATCTCTGTCATCAGAATCAAAGCTTTCAACCACATTTTGATTCTGCAAAATCATCAGCGCTTTAATTGCATCACGCATTCTGGCAGCTTTTTCAAAGTCCAAAGCAGCCGCAGCAGCCTTCATTTCTGCAGTTAAGCGTGAAATATTTTCTTCACCTTTTTCCTTAAGTAAACTCTTAATTTCACCGATGTATTCATTGTAGGATTGTTTTGAAATTTTTTTACAGCAGGGAGCCTTACATTGCTTCATATGATAGTAAAGACAAGGCGTATCTCTATTGCGAAGAGTCTTACAATGACGCACCGGATAAAGCTTAAAAATTGACTCTATAAAGGTATCAAGTGCAGTTACATCAGGAAATGGTCCAAAATAGGTTGAACCATCTTGAACAATATAGCGGGTTTTAAAGATTTTGGGGAAATCTTCATTTGTAATCCGCAAAACCGGATACGATTTTCCGTCTTTAAGGTCAATATTGTATCTTGGTGAATATTTTTTAATAAGGTTGTTTTCCAACAGCAGAGCTTCGTACTCGTTAGTTGTTGTGATATATTCAATAGATTTGGCGTGGGAGATTAAAAGTCTGGTTTTAATTGTTTGTTGTCCAGAAAAATAAGAACACAGACGATTTTTAAGATTTTTTGCTTTTCCTACGTAAATTACGGTGTCCTGGGCGTTTTTCCATAAATAGACACCGCTAGATAAAGGAGCTTTCAGAGCTGTTTCATGAAGTATTTCATGGGAAGTTTTGTCTGTCATTTTATGTTAGAAAATTGTAGCAGAAAAACAAGGATTTTAAAAGTCTCGATTGCAGGTTTTATAATGCTTTTTGCAAATTCATTATTTGCAAAGGATATTATTCTTGGAGGAAAAGAAGGCTGGCCTGTTTTTCAAAAATCAGAAAATCTTACCACAGGAAAAGGTCGTTTTGGGTATGAATGTATAGAACTTGCTACAAATTCATTTGATGCCGATTTTGATACAGATCTTCTAATAAATTTTGAAAATTCAGAAAATCCTATTGCCGCAGGTGATTACAGGATTTTAACAAATAATCTAAAACCTTCCACTAATACAAAAAATGATAAATTAGCCGGTTTAAGCCGTAACATTGGTGGGTTAAGTATTGCAGGAAATCCGGGAACTTTCTTTGGTTCTGAAGGTTTGAACGGTTCATTTTCCATTGAATTCTGGATTTATCCTTCTGTTGTAGAAAACGGAGAAATTCTTTTAAGCTGGGAATCTTCGCGCCTGGAAGAAGGAAAACTTATTCATCAGCTTTTAAATGCAATTTTTAACAAAGGGCATATTGAATGGACTCTTTCAAATTTCTTTGATTCAGATTTTATTTCTCCGGATTGCAAAGAAATTACTTTGAATGGAACTTCAAATATTATTCCAAATTCATGGAGTTATCATGCTCTTTCTTTTGATGCAGAAACAGGAATTCTTGAGTACATTGTAAACGGAATTACTGAAAGTCTTATTTATGTTACTTCTACAAAAGATGAAAGCGGCGAAGTAGCATTAGTTAATCTAGGAACGCCAGCAGAAGTTGAACTTTGTAAAGGATATACAGGCTTAATTGATGAGATAAGAATTATAAGAAGACCATTCTCTTCTCCAGATTTTCAGTCTGCTGAAAATGCTGGAAAAACCGGTCATACACAGTATGCACCTCAGGGTGGACTTTTTATTACTAAACCGATAATGGTTTCTACCGGTTCAAAATTGAAAATGCTTAAGGCAGAAATGAATGTGCCGGCACAAACAGAAATCTGTTATTATGTGCGCTCTGGAAACAATTTTTATGACTGGACACAAAATCCGCCGGAGTGGATTCCTGTTGTAAGTGGGGAACCTGTTACAAATATCACAGGACTTTACTTTCAGGTTATGGCAGAGCTTTTACCAGACGGCGATGGCTCAATTAGTCCAAGCTTAACTCAGTTGACTTTATCATTTGAAGAAATTCCTTCTCCACTTCCACCATTTATTGTAAAAGCCGAAGCAGGAAATGGAAGTGTTACAGTCAGCTGGAATTACTCAGTAGATGATACAGCAGGCGGTTATTATCTTTACTATGGAAACCGTCCGGGAGAATATTTAGGAAGAATTGCAATTGAAGGATTTTCTCCGATTAATGTAGGAAATAAATCTTCATTTACAGTTACAGGTCTTGAAAACGGAAAGATTTATTACTTTGCCATTGCCGCATATTCTGCACTAGATGATAGCGTAATCGGTGAAAAATCTAAGGAAGTTTTTGCAAGACCTCTTGCAAGATTAAAGTGAGTTCCAATAGAGGGGAATATATATGGAAAAAAATCTGATTTTGACAAAAGCTCAGAATGCTGTTCTTGCGCATGACTGGTCTACAGCAGCTCGTCTTTACAAAGACTTATTAAAGACAGATGCTTCGAATGTTGATTACTTAAAGGAACTGGGAAGCATTTATGTAAAAGCTGGAGAAGACGAAAAAGCAATTCCATATTATGAGCAGATAATTACATTTTATCCTCATTATATTGAAGCAATGAACAGTCTTGGAGCAATTTATCGAAGACTTAAAAGATATGATGAATCTATTCAGATTTTGCAGCGCGCTCTAGAAGAAAATCGCGATGTTCCAAGTGTAAATTATAATCTTGGCTTTACATATAAAGAAATGGGAAATTACGAAGACGCTATTGATTCCTTTGAGTCTGTAATTTCTGAAAATCCTGATGATGTTCTTGCCTACAACCATCTTGGTTCTATTTATCTGGCACAGAAAAATTATAGTAAGTCGATTACTTCATATAAGAGAGGACTTCAGGTAGATCCAAATCATCCTATTTTAAATTACAATCTTGCCCGCTGTTACGAAGAAGCTAAAAGCTATCCTGATGCTATACGTTGTTATGAAATTGCACTTAAAACAAGGCCAGGCTGGACTGATGCAATTCAGGACTTCAGCAGGCTGCTGGTAAAATGTCAACTTACAAAACAGGCTCAGGATATTGTTGAACAGTCTATCAAGCTGCATCCGGCAGATTCAGGACTTTTATATTTACTCGGCGATATTTATCTTAACCAGTTTGATTATGACAATGCTTCAAAAACATTTACTAAGGCAGAAAAAATTGATCCGAACAATGTAAGAATTCTTACAGGCTTAGCACAAGCTTTGGAAAATGGAGACAAGGTTGAGCTTGCTCTGGATAAAATTCTTGCTGCAATGGAAAAAGAACCTGAAAACCGTGATATTAAAAAACAATATGTACATACACTTTTAACTGCACAACATTATGATCAGGCTTTGGATCATGTAAAAGAACTCTACGAAAATGACGGCGAAAAAGATCTTCAGGTTTTGGATTTATATGGTCAATATTATATTTGCCGTGGTGATGATCAGGCAGCAAATTTTTACTATGACAAAATTAAAAAAATAAATCACACATACCGTGATTACATGTTAGGTGCTGCTAACCGCTACGTTCAAACAGGAAACTATGATAAGGCAGAAGAAATTGCAAAATCTTATGTTTCGAGAAATGAAAATAATCAGGTTGGACATAACACTCTTGGAAAAATTTATGAAAAGCAGGGAAATTTTGAAAAGGCAAAATACGAATATTCCCGCGGAACTTCTCCACAAAATCCTAATGCAATAGCAATAAAAGGAATTAAAAACGCAGAGCTTGAACTTGAAAGAAATCCGGTTTCACCTTCTCCAGTAATTGAAGCAACAAATGTTGAAGCTCAAATTTCTGATGATACACCACAGACTGAAGAAAAAACAGAAGCAGAAGAAACAGCTGTTTATTCAGGCTCAAATTTTCCTCCTCACCTTGAAGCAGAAGAATCGGATATTTTTGCAGAAGACAAAGTTCCGGGAAGTGAAGATGAACCTGAAGAAGAAAATCAGGATGAAGAAGAGAAAGAAAATACAGAACTTTCCGGACTTGCAGAAGGCGTAGACCGCACAAAATATGGAGACAATCTCCCACTTTCTGATGCGCTTGTAGAAGATGATGCAGACTTTTGGAGCGAGTTTGCTGATGATGCAGATAAAGCAAATCCATTTGAAGACAACGGAACAAATAATTCAGAAGAAAAATCTGATTCCACAGAAGATAACTATAATCCATTTGATGACTCTCAATTTGATGATCCGATAATTGAAGAACCAAAATTTCAGTTTACACAAGAACCTGCAGCTCAGGAAGAAATGGAAGAAGAAATTCCTGCTCCAGTTCCTCCAGTTGAACAGGCTGCTCCAAAATCAGTTCCTCAGGCTGCACCTCAGCCGGCTCCTTTTGCACAGCCATATATGCAGCCGGAAAAATCAGAATATGAAAGACAGCTGGAACAGAAGCTTCAGGAAGCAACAATGAATTCTGCAGAACATGCATTGCAGACAGCCTTAAATACTCAAAAAATTGCTCAGCAGATGCTTGATGAACAGAAACGACTTTCAGAACAATTTGAACAGGAAAAGGAACAAATTAAGGCAGAAAGCGAAAAACTGATTTTAGATACAATTAATAAAAAAATGGAAGAGAAAAATCAGGAGGCACAGAACATGGCAGAAGAAAAACCGACAGAAGAAACTGCCGCAGCAGAAGACTTTATTGCAGAGCCTGAATTCGATGAAGAAATTCCTGCAGAAGAGGAAGCTTCTGCCACTGATGAACAAATTTCCGATGAAGAAGAAATTCCTGCAGACAGCGCAGAAGAGGATATTCCTGCTGAAGAAGAAATTTCTGCAGACAGCGCCGACGAGGATATTTCTGCCGAAGAAGATATTCCCGTAGAAGAGGAAGCTCCTGCCACTGATGAACAAAATTCCGATGAAGAAGAAATTCCTGCAGACAGCACTGAAGAGGATATTTCTGCCGAAGAAGATATTTCTGCCGATGAGGAAATTCTCGCAGACAGCGCCGAAGAAGATATTTCTGCCGAAGAGGATATTCCTGCAAATGAAGACACGTCTGCCATGGTCGAAGAAATTCCAGGCACAGAAAATATTCCAGAAGAAGACGACTTTGACTCTGTAGATGAATATGCTGCTATGGCAAAGGCTTCAGATATGCCGCAGGAAAATGCGACAATTAAATTTGAAACTTTACCTTCTGCAAAGGGACCTGTTGATGAAGAACCATTCCTTACAGTTGATGAAATTTTAAACGGAACTGATTCTTCTGACACAGAAGAAATTCTCGCAGACAGCGCTGAAAAAGAATTTTCTGCTGGTGATGAAATTCCTGCCGGAGAAGGCATTCCTGCCATGGAAGACACAATTGCCGGAGAAGAAATTTCTGCCGTAGAAGACACAATTGCCGACGAAGAAATTCCTGATAACGGAGAAGAAATTCCTGCCGTAGAAGACACATCTGCCGGTGAAGAAATTCCTGATAACGAAGAAGACACATCTGGTACAGCAGAAGAAATTCCTGCTGAAAATGAAGCATCTGACTCAGAAAACATTTCCGACGAAGTTTCTGTAAACTACGATATTGATGAAGATAAATTTCTTAGCACCGAAGAACTCATTCAGGCGCAGGGAGAACTTGTTAAGCAGGAAAAACTCCATGACTATCTTGAAAATTCAAATGACGCTTCTATCGAAATGCTGGGAAAAATAGAGCAGATTCTCAGCAATCAGGACATGTCAAAAGAATATGCAGAACAGATTGAACTATTTAAAAAGCTTAGAACCCTAAGTACTTTCCTTCCGGAAAAAGAAAGAAACAGTGTTTTCTCTTGCAAAATTAGAGTAATGATTGAATATGTTATTTCTAAAATGTCTGGAAGGCCAGGTTTGCTTATGACTGCAGAAGAACTGATAAAATCAGGAGTCCTTGGAGCCGAATATGATGACCGATTAACAGTTCAATCTAACAAAGAGCTTACAAATGAACTGATTAAAGAAGTGCTTCAAAATATGAAGATTCTTGCACAGGACCTTGAAGATAAAGAGCTTTCAAAATCTCTTATAATCAGTGCAGACGGAATCCTTGAACAAATTGATTTGATTAGTCAGAAAGGAGAAATCTTTTAATTAATCGAACCCTTTTTTTCGCCATTCTTTCTCATAAAATTCAATTGTTGGCGAAACATTTGGATCCGAAGCTCTTATATAATTCTCAAGATAAGGCACAATAACCAGAGACTTATAACTTTCCCATCTGGCAGGAAGTTTTTGTGGAACAGTAAGCATATTAGATGGAGGAAGATTAGAAAGCAACGCTGTATAAAAAAGCGGAATTACATGTTCTGTAACATCAGTTAGTGCAGAAAATCCCCCGGCTATTCCAAAAAGTCCAGTTTCAAGTTTTTCATGCTGTTTACGTTCCAGAATTATCTTCTGATTATCCGATGTAAAAAACCAGGAAACAAATTCTGTAGCACCAGTTATATTTCGACAGTCACTGCCAATTCCAAGCATTACAAAAGAATCTTCAAGATGAATTTTATTATCCTGAACAATCCATCTGAAATCTATATCCAGTTCCTGCTCATTTGCCAGCTTAAAAAATTCATCGCTGGTTGTATAAGAAAATAATGTACGTTCAGAGGTTACCTGACGGTAATATGGCATGAACAGATATTTAAAAGAAAAATCCTCTTCCGTCTGTGCAGAAGCGTTAGAAGAAATTGTCCAATCACGTAAAAAATCAGCTGCGTTTTTTAAGTAAACGTTATTCCAGACTATCTGATTTTTTTCCAGATGGAAATTTGTATTATATATTCTTGTTACTAAATACAAAAAACCTTCATTACTTAATGGAGTAAAACCCATTCGCGAATAAAAACCTTTTTCATTTTTTTTGTTATAGGTTTCTGAAATGTTTTTTATTTCCTGCGGTGTAAGAATATAATTTTGAGAAATAAAAGAACGGTTTTCTTCTGAAAAAATAATTATTGGCAAATTAAAGCTTACAGGAAATAAATACTGAACTTTTCCCTTTTTACCAGCTTCCAGTAACTGAGGGTAAAAAATATCGGAAGAAATTAAACCGTTATCAAAAAAATAATCAAGCCGCTTAAAATTTTTATTAACTGAATCTGAACGGAGCCATGAACCAATAACTATATCCGGAGGAAGCTCATCTTTAGCTGGAGGAAGCGACAATGCAGGATTATCTTTATAAACAAGAACAGCTTTAACATCTTCATGAGCACTATTGAACAGTTCAACATATTGAGCAAATTCACTGCAACTAGTCCAGATAATAATGCGTTTTTGTTCTGTTACTGAAGCTCTTTCTTTTTTGCAGGAAATACAAAAAAGAGAAATCAGCAAAAAAGAAAGAAAAAATAATTTATTACAGTTTTTCTGCAACATCGTATATGCTCGTATAAACAGACTCAATTTTATCTTCATCAATACTTGAGAATGCAACTCTAAGCGTATTTTTATCTATCTGAATAATTCCTATGCCAACCTCTTTTAATAAAGCTTTGCGGATTTCTTCTGCGTTTCCAGTCTTTACATTAAAACTCATAAAGTATCCGGAATTAAAAGGTAACGGCTCAAGAACATCAGACTTTCTTGAATTAACAAAGGCACGAACTGCATCATAACGTCGTTTAAGCATTTTCTTAAGTTCTGCCTTCTGAGCATCATGATCAGAATCCTTCATTGCATGAAGGACAAGACTCTGTGCTGGTGTAGAAGAACAGGAAACTGAAGAACGAATTGCTCCCATAAACTTTGTAGTAAGAGCTGTGTACTGTGTTTCTGTCATTCCTTTAGAAGCAAAACTTATAAATCCTGCGCGGAAGCCCCATGCAAAATCTTCTTTTGTAGGTCCGTCTGCTTTAATAGCAAGAATATTTTCATGCATATCAGCAAAGTATGCAAACAAAGACTGCCTTTCAATATCGTCTTCATAGTTTAATCCAAAGTATGCATCATCGCTAAGAACCAGAACTTTTGTTCCATTTTCTGCAAGCTCTTTTACAATTTTACAGATTTCTTCTGCTTCAGATTTTGTAGGGCTGTAACCGGAAGGATTCTGAGGGAAATTCAAAAGCACTCTGACTGAACCATATTTTTTTGCATCTTCTGTCATTGCGCGTTTTAAATCTGCAATATTGAATTTTCCATTTTCAAAGCATTTGAACTGATGGAACTCTGCACCACGGCGGGCGCAGGCAATTAATTCATAATTATCCCAGCAAGGATCTGCCGCAAGAAGAGGCTTTTCTTCATCTACAAATAAATCAGCTACATAAGAAAGAGCAGCTGTAAGTCCTGGAACAAGAATTGGTGTAGAAAAAGTTTTTTCTTTTAATGAAGGATTTTTCTGTATGATTTTTTCTTTCCATAAAGCACGTAAATCTGGATTACCAGCTGTCTTTGCATAAGCAACAGTTTCTCTTGAATTCAGAGATGGTATAATTTTCTTGTAAGATTCAAGTTCAATAGGCGTTCCATTCTGAACTGCCATTCCAATTGTACCATTTGCAAAAGATGCATCTTTTGCTGCTTCACCACCCTGAGAAATAATTCCGTTAGGAAAGTAAAGTCTTTTTCCCATATCTGACAACAGTGCTTCTGCTGTAGAACCTTTCAAATCATCATTTAATTTTTGCGCTAATGGATTAATCATAATAGAAGATATTATCTAAAAATGGGTGGTTAATGTCAATCATAAGTAGAAAATTCACTACTTCCCCCAAAAAAAATTTTCTGATAAAATCCATGCATTATGAATTCTTCTCTTACAGAAAATAAAATGGGCATTATGCCAGTCGGAAAGCTTTTAATTCAAATTTCACTTCCGATGATGATTTCCATGCTGGTACAGGCACTCTATAATATTGTAGACAGCATTTTTGTATCTAAAATTTCTGAAAATGCTCTTACAGCTGTTTCGCTTGCATTCCCTATTCAAAACCTTATGATTTCTACTGCAGTTGGAACAGGAGTTGGTATTAACTCTCTGCTTTCTATGAGACTTGGTCAGAAAGATCAGGAAGCTGTAGATAATACTGCAATGAACGGTATTTTTATTATTGTAATCACCTGCATTATTTTTACAGTGCTTGGTTTTATAGTTCCGCGCCCTTATTTTGAATCTCAGACAGATAATATTGAAATTATTAATTTTGGTGTTGATTATTTAAGAATATGTATGATCATTTCTTTTGGTCTTTTTGGTGCTGTTACTTTTGAACGTCTTTTGCAGTCCACAGGAAGAACTGTTCTTTCTATGATTTCTCAGCTTACCGGTGCAATTATAAACTGTATCTTAGATCCAATTATGATTTTTGGATTGCTCGGTTGTCCGCGTATGGGAATTGCCGGAGCAGCCTGGGCAACTGTTATTGGTCAGATTGCGGCTACAATTGTTTCTCTTACCTTAAATCTTACTCACAATAAAGAAATATGCTTCCGTGTAAAAGAATTCCGGCCAAGCCTTAAAATTATTGGCGGAATTTACAAGGTTGGTGTTCCTTCTATTTTGCTTGGTTCTATTGGATCGTTCCTTACATATCTTTTAAATAAAATTCTGGCAACTTTCTCTACAACAGCAATTGCAGTTTATGGAGTTTATTTTAAGCTTCAGAGTTTTATTTTTATGCCGGTATTCGGTTTGAACAACGGTATTGTTCCTATTGTTGCTTACAATTACGGTGCTAAACACAAAGAAAGAATTATAAAATCTATAAAGCTTTGTGCTTTTGCTGCGGCATGTATTATGACAGCCGGACTTTTGATTTTCGAACTTCTTCCAAAAATTCTTTTGGGCTGGTTTGAAGCTTCGGAAGAAATGCTGGCTATTGGAATTCCGGCACTTCGCATTATTGCGCTACACTTCCCGCTTGCTGCTGTTTCTATTACATTTATTTCTGTTTTCCAGGCACTAGGCCGTGGTTTCTTTAGTATGATGGCTTCTTTTGTGCGACAGATTTTTGTTCTGCTTCCTGCAGCTTATCTTTTGTCGCTTACAGGAAACGTAAACAATATATGGTGGGCCTTTATAATGGCAGAAGCGGCATCCCTCATAACTTGTGCCTGGGGATACCGCAGTGTATATAAAACGCAAATAAAAACTCTTTAGAATTTATATTCAGCACTTATGCTTGCAAAACTGTTTTTCTTCCAGGCAGCAAATTCAGAATCGTTATCTTTTGTAACAATAACCATTCCAGTTGCTGTAAAAGAAAGACCGTCTGCAGGCTTATAAATAATCTTTGGCATAGCAATAAAATCTCCGTATTCAATTCCATAAATAAAGGTAACTTCTGGAGCGACTTTACCGTTCAAAAATGAAGTAGTAAAGTTTACAGCAGTTTTATTGTTTGAATAAACTCCTTTTTTGCTATAGTCAACATCTGCATAGTGATTTACAACATTTGTATCGCAGTCGGAACCATGCAATATGTATGTTCCATATTCCTGTACGTTCAGATTTGCATTCCAGAATGGAAGGTCAATATCAAAGCCACCAAGCCAGCTTATTGAATTATTGTGGATCCATGGATTTGTTCCATCTGTATCGTCTGTCAGATTAAAAGCACCTTCTCCGCGCAAATTAAAATGCCACAAAACAGTTGATGCTTCCAGACCAAATGTCTGTTTTTTATCATAAGCTAAAAATTTTTCTTCCTCAGTTACTGTTCCATTTTTAAGGTATGCATTAAGGAATGTATTTATTTTTTCTGCATTTACAGAAGGCTGCTTATACCAGCCGTTATAATAGCTTATTCCCATATCAACCATTCCAACAGTCCAGGTTGCACGGCCACCAAACTGACCATACTGGAGAGTCCAGAGATTCGGATAAATTGCATTTGGATTTGCAGAAAGTGTATTAGCATTTGCCAGAGCAAGAGTATATTCTGTTTCTGCAGCCGTAAGCTCAGATTTTACATAACCAGAATATCTTTCTCCAAGAATTGATGAACCAGCCAGCTGCTGATTATCTAGCTGATTCGGATCTTTTCCATTTGCAATACACCAGTCAACAATTTCCTGTGAAGTATAGTTCTTGATTTTTCCAGAAGAAACAGCAGAAGTTACCATAGAGCTTAATGCTGCCTTAGCTGAATCATCGTTGTCGGCGACCATTGCCTTTAAAGTTGCAGCCTGATTTGCTTCTGTTCTGGCTTTTTCCAGACGCTCTGTAGAAGCAGCTACACGAGCTTTTGCAAGGCTTGTTACGCTGTCTGTTAAAGCACTAACCTGAGCAGGAGCCCAGCGTCCATTTGCTGCAAAACGATCTGTTGGAAGAAGTGGTGTATAAACAGCTTCTATGTTCATATTTGCAAACGGCATGCTATAAACAGCACGTAACATTGGAGTACTTATACGTCGGTCAAGATAATCTGGAATAATAAAATCTGTGTAATCGTCTGCATTAAAATTATCGATTACATGAAGTTTATCTCCTTTTCCCCATACAACCTTCATTTTACCGGCTTCGGCAGTTAAGTTTCCAAAATATCCGCGAAGGACCAATTCGTCTATAACATCAACGGGATGATTTTTTATAATATCTTCATCTCCACGAAGCTTTAATTCTACATCTGATTTTGAGCCATTATATTTAAGAGAAATTACAGCCTTTGGTAAAGCCATAAGGCTTACATCTGAACCTTTAGGATTTTCAATCCAGAAAAGATCTCCTACATAACCGCGAACCTCAGTAGAAACTGTAGCACCAGCTTCCAGTGAAGAAGAGGAACCTGAACCAAAGCTGTCTGATTCAAAGGAATCTCCTCCAAAATCATCAAACTCTTGTGCGGCGACATTGCCTGAGATAAGAACGGCAGCCGCAAAAAGAAATAAAAATTTATTTGTCTTTTTCATATCTTTGCCTCAATTAAAAATGCGTTAGCGCTGGAAGCCCCTGCAAAGCAGCCGACCGCAACAAAGTGAGGACGGTGAGCGTTAGCGAAGGGCGGACATAGCGGCCGCCCGCGAAGCGGGCGGTAACGCCAGATTTATTTTCCTGTTGTAAGGAAATTCTGTGTAAAGTAGCGGGAAGGAATTTCCTGATCAAGAGCCACAACCTTTGCAATTTTTAATGTTGTGCTGTGACCTGTCTGAACATTTGTCAATTTATTTTCCATAGGCATGTCGTAGCCCTGAATTTTCTGAATATCAAGAACCTCAAGAACTTTTACAAGCTTATCATTTTTGTCGTACATTTCTGTGTGAATCGGATACATGGTTTCTTTATCAACCCAGACCATGCGGTAATTATACTGAGTTCCTTTTTTATCGATTGGAATTTCCTTGATTACATAACAATCATAAGTTTTTCCACTTTCTACAGTCATAGATTCTTCGCGAAGATATTCATGCTCATCTTCAGAAACATCTCGTGTAGAAAGATCGTCGTAAGTTGCATCTGAACCCATAAATGCTTTTGAGCCTTCACTAGAATTTACACGACGAACAGATTTTAAAGCAGGAAGATAAATATGTTTTTCATCCGGTCCATTGTCGTTTGTAATCTGTAAAAAGCGGGTTCCCTTATTTGTGCCGGTTTTAAAATCCATTACAATATAAGTTTTACCATCTTCTTCTTTTCCATACTCGCGGAAGCCGTTAGAATCCTGAGTTCCCTTTTTATCGGTAAGAATCATATAAACATCTGTTACAGAAAAGGCAGGCTTTTTAAAATCTGCAACCTTTTCCATAATTTCAGTTCCCTTTGCATCTGCAAATGCAAAACCATTCAATGCAGCAAGAGCTGCAAACATCAATGTAAATTTTTTTGTTGTTTTCATAATTTGTTCTCCTATATTCAGCAAGGAGGGGGAAGTCTCCCCCTGCGCTTGCACTTTGTTGCAAGCTACCCTCTCTGCGGGGGAACTCCCCCGCAACGCCCCCGTTATTTAGACGATTTCTTACTTATAAACTTTGGTGCATACATATTCAAAAATCCCGGAATAACTGTCATAGCCAGGAAGCTTGAAGTAAACATTACAATTGCAACCAGAATTCCTATGTAGCGCAAAACTACAAACTTACTAAAGCACAGAACCAGGAAGCCGAATCCAACTGCAATTGCATTTGTAACTATTCCATGGCCGCTCTTACGGAAAGTCATTCTTGTAACTTCATCAAGATCATCACTCTTTGAACGTTCTTCTTTATAAGTTGTAAGGAAATGAATTGTATAATCTATTCCAACTCCAACTGCTACAGATGCAATAATACTTGTTACAAGATCAAGATTAATTCCAGCAAAGCCCATTACCATGTAGTTCAGAATAATTGCAAGTGCAAGCGGAACCGCACCAAGCAAACCTGCCCAGCCGCTCTTAAAGGCTACAGCAATTATTATGAATACACAGAGCAGCGAAATTAAAAGACTTGTAAGCTGACTTGAAACAATCATCTTTGTCATTGTATATTCCATTTCTGCAGTTCCTGTAGCTTCCAGTGAGTAGCCTTCAGGGAAGTGGTTTTCTGCAAACTTTTGAGCGGCAGCGATTATTTCTCCTGTTGTCTGTGTGGAATGGTTTCTAAGCTGAACAGTAATTCGCATTATCTGAGGATTCATATCATCATCTACAAAGCGGTCTAAGGAACCGGAAAGTAATGTAAGATAGCCCTGTACAACTCCAGATAATTCTTCGCGGCTTGCAACCGGATATTTTGTATAATCATATGGAATTTCGTAATAAGCAGTTCCGTTATAATTAACCTGCTTCTGAAGTTCATTTACAATATCTTCAACCTTTGCTGTTTTTCCACCGGCAGAAATATATGCCCTATTGAGCATATTAATTACTTCTTCAACTGTGGCTGTCTGTTCAAGTGCAACAGAATAAGCTTTATTTGGATCTTCCCAGTTTGAAGCATCAAAAGCTGTTTCTTCGGAATCGGCAAACTCGTCATCTCCAAAACTGTCAAAGGTGTCGTCTGCAAAAATATCTTCTCCGGAGTCTGCAAAGGTGTCGCTTGCAAAACTATCCTCGCCAAAATCTGCAAAGTCTGCAAAACTGTCAGATTCAAAACTATCTTCTTCAGAATAATCTGCAATAACTGTATCTTCTGCACTTGCAGGAACATGCCAGACCTGATTAATTCTTTTTATGAAATCTGTAAAAGAAACGATTTTTCCTACATCAGGAAATTCTTCCTGCATATAATTTTGTAAGTCATCAACGGCCTTAAGAATTTCTGGATTAGTAAGACTTCCCTTTTCCGGGCCTTTGACATTCAGATAAAGACTGTTAGTTCCGGCAAACTGCTTATCAATATAATTCATATCCTGGCGCATATCGCAGCTTTCCGGGAAATAATTTACAAGAGCAGTATCAATTTTCAACATTCTGAGTCCGGCAACAGAAACCCCAATCATTACAATAATTGAAAGATAAAGTCTTGTTTTTGAACCACAGAAGAAATGATAAATCTGGTATAGTGTATCGCCCTGAGCTTCGTCTTCTGTTTTTCCACCACGAAGGCGTGCAGCCTGCTCAATTTTACGTGCAAGCTTTTCTGTAAGATGATGCTTTTTATTTCGGCTTGACTGAACCTTTTTAAAGTCTTTAAGCAGAAGAATTGCCGGAATAAAAGTAATTGCAAGTAAAAGTGAAATTGCTACACCAACAGCTGTAAATACTGCAAAGCTGTGCAGAGGAGCAATCGGGCTGGAAATTAAAGAAATAAAACCTATAATTGTTGTAATGCCTGCAAGGAAAACAGCGCTCATAACTTCGTGAAGTCCATTGAAAACTGCTTCCTTATATTTTTCCTGAGTAAGCTCTCCTTCGGTCATATCAAGTGCAACATAATAATGAGTAAGAACGTGAATTCCGTAAGCAGAACCAACAGCAATTAATGCAACCGGAATTACCGAAGAAACCAGTGTAAATGTAACATGGAATAAAGACATTAAACCCATTGTCCAGCTTGTAGCCATAACTACAGTAATTAAAGGAAGTAAAGTTCCATCCATAGTTTTAAAGCTGAAGTAAAGCGAAAGTAAAACAACAACAATTACAAGCGGAATAAGACGAGCCAGATCGGCAAGCATGAACACTCGGGAATTCTGCATTACAACAGGATTTCCATATATTTTTACATCAAGATTGTGACCGGCAGTCGCTTCATTAACAATTTTAGTAACAGCATTTAATGCACCTTCCTGCATTTCGGCTTCGCTTCTGATTTTCTTTTTTCCAAGCTGTGCAGCAAGCTCTGCTTCGTAATCAGTATCATAAGATGCAAGTGTAATCTGAAGCTGAGTACCTGTAAGATTGTCATTTACAATTACACGATTATACATTGCATCCCACTCATTCAAACGTCTTTCCAGCTGTTCAATATCTTCGGGAGAACCGGTATATGACTCTGGAATAAGCTGACTTGCAGAGATAGAACCATCAGATTCACAGACGAAATCTATATGAGTAAGAGAATCTACGTCCGAAACCTCTCTAAGCTCAAGAGAGCGATCTGTAATGTCACGGATTACATCAATATATTCTGGAGTAAGAATTGAACCATTTTTAGCCTCCAGACTTACACCAATTACCATCATGCTTCCAAACTGATCTTCTGTCTCCGAAAGACGTGTATAAGAAGCATCTTTTTGAGGAAGAAACTGACGGATTGAATTATCAATTGCCAGATCCTTAATAAAAAAGCCGAGAACACCGGTAATTATTACACAAGCTGCAATAATCAGGCGAGGCCTTTTAAAAAAACGTTTTGCAAATTTCAATGTGTGCCTCCAGTATTGTTACATTAAAACGTTCATTTGTTTATTCGTTTAATTTCTTAAACGCTTAAACATATTGACAAATATAATAACATTAATAATAATCGTCAACAGAATTTTGAAAAAAAATGAAAAAATAATTATCTGGACGTTTGACAGAATAAAAACTGTACTTTAAGATAAAAGAAGAAAAAAATGATTACTATTGAAGAACTTCATAAAACAAGAGAAATTCTGCACTCTCTTCTCCCTCTTTTTATAGCATTAGGAGATGAATTTCGACAGCAATTATTATTAGATATTGCTGCCGCAGGAGAAAAAGGCATTAATGTTACAGATTTAGCTGACTCTGCCAGACTTTCGCGCCCGGCAATTTCTCACCATTTAAAAGTGTTAAAAGATATGGGATTAATAACCCCTCAAAAAACCGGTACACAGATTTTTTACAAAATATCAATTCATAAAGACTTGGAAAAGCTTTCCGCTTTTATAAATTCAATTAAAACTGTAATAGAAAGCATAAAAAACGAAAATTCAGAAGAAAAAAATTAATTATCTCATTCCCTGAAGCTTTGATTTTAAATCATAGCAGCGGTCTTTTAATCTGCGCACTTCGTTTAAACTACTCATAATTTTTGCAGTCATGTATACATCTACAATACCAGAATCAAAAAAGAAATCAGCAAAAGTTGCAAAACCGCCGATCTGCATTCTATAGTCGTTTGGAACAGAAATGTTACCAAGAGTACGCTGAAGCTCCTGCATTAAATAATTTACTCGATCCATAGAATATTTTGCATTATTAAGCTTTGAATGTTTTATTAAATCTACTAATAAGCCGCCACCAAGGACATCTAAAAAACCCCAGGTTCTGGCAGAAGAAAGATGACGTTCTGCTTCGTCAAGACATGTAATAAGCTGATCTGTTAAATTTATTGCCTGATTAATCTGAAGACTGTTTTCCATAGGAATTATTATAGCTTAGTTGCGGGAATCTGAAAAGTCATATACTATATTTATTATGAATTATGATGAATTAATAAAAACAGCTGTCGAAATGACAAAAAAATCTTATGCCCCTTATTCACATTTTCATGTTGGAGCAGCTTTACTTGCAAAAGACGGAAAAGTATGGACTGGCTGTAATATAGAAAATGCAGCATACGGACCAAGTAACTGCGCAGAACGCACTGCAATTTTTAAGGCAGTAAGCGAAGGCTGCAAAGAATTTTCTGCAATTGCTATTATGGGCGGCCCCGAAGACGAAAATGGAAATGTAAAAATAGGAGATTTTTGTTCCCCATGCGGAGTTTGCCGTCAGGTACTTTCTGAATTCTGTGATAAGGATTTTAAAATAATATTAGCAAACGGAAAGGGCGAGCAGAAAATATGTACACTTGGCGAATTGCTTCCCTTAAGTTTTTCTTTATAATGTAGCTTTATATGAACGGGAAAAAAGCTGTTATTCATTTTAAGCCTCTTGATTTTTTAATTCTGCTGATTATTGTTTTTTTTGCAGTTTTCTCTTTCCTTAAAACCTCAGAAAAAGATGCTGATAAAATACTTGTAACTGCAAACGGCGATAAATATATATTTCCGATTAATAAAAATTCCACTTATGAAGTTCAGGGTAAGCTTGGCATTACGAAAATTGAAGTAAAAGACAATCAGGTAAGAATTATAGATTCTCCCTGCCCTAATAAAACCTGTATTGCAATGGGCTATGCAAGAGTAATAATCTGTCTTCCAAATGATGTAATGATTCAGAAAATTTCTTCAGGAAAAAAAATACAGGAGGAGCTTGATGGAATTGCAAAATAAAAAAGATAAAATTGCCTTTCTGGCTTCTCTTTCACTTATTTATTCTTATATAGAGTTTCTTCTGCCAAGACCAGTTCCTTTTTTGCGTTTAGGCTTTTCCAATGCAATAATTCTTTCTGCACTATTTTTAGATTTTCCTTCATTTTTTATTTTATGCATAATTAAAGCAGTCTGTTCTTCTTTTATTTCCGGAATTTTGTTTTCTCCTTTTTTTATAATTTCATTTACACAGTCTGTCTCTGCCGGTCTTATAATGTACGGTGCAAAAAAATTAAAAATATTTTCTGTATATGGAATCTCTCTTCTTGGTGCTGCCTGTAGTGCAGTTGTACAGATTTATTTATGCAGTCTTTATTTGGGAAAAGGCACAATTAATCTTTTATGGATTATGCTTAGCTTTTCTGTTTTCTCTGGAATTATTACAGCCTGGCTTTCACAAAAGATTGAACTTCCTGAATCTTTTGATTTTGCAGAAAATACTTCCGGAGCAATAGAAACCGGTAGTTCAAGACAAAAAAAAATCTCTTCAATTTTAAAAATTATTTTTATCCTTATTTTTTCCTGTATGATTTTTGCAACAGGAAATATTTTTTTACTTATTTTGCTGTTAATTCTGTCTTTTATAATTCAACTGATTTCTCGAAGACGTTTTATTGTTATGCCTCATATTTTTATGTGGCTTTTTGTTTTTCTTTCTTCAATTTTTGTTCCAGCAGGAAAAATAATTTTTTCATTCTGGAAAATTACAATTACCGACGGAGCAATTAATTCTGCATTAATGAAAGCGTTAAAGCTTTCTTCTTCTATGATGCTTTCGCAGGCGGCCTCTACAATCAATTTTGAAGGAAATTCTATTATTGCTAAAACTCTAAAAAATTATAGCCGGATAATTAATAAACTGAATTTAAAAAACCGTAAATGGAATTTTTCAGAGCCGTTAAATTGTCTTACTCAATTCAAATCAAATTCAATTTAAAACTGACTGAATTAAAACGCTGTTCTTATAAATAAGCTTTAATGAAAAAAATGGAGAGTTAGAAAAAACTAACTTAAGGAAAATTTCATCGCCTTCCCAATGTGGAAGCTCATTCATTTTTGAAATTTCAACCCACTCAAGCTCGCCTTCATCGCAGTCATTTTTCAATTCGCCCGAAAATTTTCTTACGCGAAATACGTGCATAAATTCTGTATAAGAGTTTTCGGAAAACCGGGGTGTTACGGGGGCGTTTATCTGATTGTGTTTTCCCCCGTTAGAAAGGGGTGTGTCTAAAACCGCCTGCGGGTTTAGACCAGGGGAAAGGCTTTTCCCCTCCTTTAAATCTACAAAGGTTACAATTCCACAATATTCAAGATCTTCATGTAAAAGCTCAAGGCCTGTTTCTTCTTTTACTTCGCGGATTACACAGTCCTGAGGACTTTCACAGTTTTCAAATTTTCCGCCGATGCCAATCCACTTATCATGATTATAATCATTTTCTTTTTTTGTCCGATGCAGCATTAAAACTTTATCTTCTTTTTGTATATAACAGATTGTCGTGTTTACCAGAGTTTTCATTTATTCACCTTATATAAAATACTTGGTCTTCCGCCTGTACTGTAATTTATATCTTCTTTAATAATTTTTTTCTGTACAAGATAATTCATATAAGTTCTTACTGTTACAATTGAAATTCCAATTGCATCAGAAATCATATCTACAGTATTCCATTCTGTATTTTTATTAAGATATGATTCAATAAGTAAAAGTGTTTTTCGCTGAATTCCTTTTGGAAGAGTTTCTTTTCCTAAAAGCGAATTTATAGATAATGTTTTTTTGCCGTCCTCTTCTGATGAAGAAGAATCCTGAACTTTTCCCTGCACAGCCGCAGCAGAATTTGAAATTAAGCTGTCTACACAATTCTGATCCATAACAGGATTTTCTTTTAACAAAGATTTTTTTGCGGCAAATTTTTCCAGAGAAACATTAAAGCGTTCAAAATTAAATGGCTTAATTAAATAATCAAGAACGCCAAGATGAACAGTTTCTTCTATCGTTTGTGTATCATTTGCTGCAGTTACCATAATTACTTCTACAGCAATTTTTAATTCACGAATTTTTTTTAAGGTTTCAGTTCCTGTCATAACCGGCATATAAACATCAAGAAGTACAAGATCAACAGAATTTTCCTGTAAAAAAGTAATTGCTTCCTGTCCGTTCCTGCAATTTCCTGCTACAACAAAGTCTGGATTTTTTGCAACATACTGACTATTTATCATTGCGACCATCGGATCGTCTTCTACAATCAAAACATTGTAACTCATATTATTTTTCTAACCTGACCATAAAGCAGGTTCCTCTACCCTCTTGAGATTCATAAGAAATATGACCACCCATACTTTCTACCAGCTGCTTTGTATGGTAAAGGCCAATTCCTCTTTCGGACCCCTTTGTTGAAAAGCCCTTTTCAAAAATTTTATTTCCAATTTCTTTTGGAATTCCTCCACCGCTGTCTTTAACTGTTATTAAAAGACTTCCCGGTTTTGTATAAACGCCAAAAATCAGTTCTTTTACTTCATCAAAATTATGTTCTTTTAAGTTCATTTCATCAAGTGCATTATCAATTAAATTTCCAGTAATTGTTACAAGAGCTTCAGAAGGAACATCTATATCTCTGCTTCTAAAACAGATTCCATCCTGCAGAATAAATTTTACGTCACATTCAGAAGCCCGTGCGATCTTACCTACTATCAAAGCAGCAAAGGAAGGATTTTCTATTGAGTTCATTACACTGTGAATTGTCTGCCCCTGAATCATGCTTATACTCTGAATATAAGAGGCTGCCTTCTCATATTCACCAATCTGAATCAAGCCTAAAATTACATGAAGCTTATTTGTAAAATCGTGATTATTTGCGCGCATTGAATCTACAAGAATTTTTGTTCCCTCAAAATCTTCTGTAAACAATAAAAATTCTTTTTTAATCTTTTTAGAAATAACAAAACAAATCATTATTTCTATTAAAATTGCAAAAAGTGTTACAAAGAAAAATAAAGATAAAATTCTTAAAGAAACAGTTGTCATAGAAGTTTTTAAACAGATTGTCATTATAAAGCCGCAGTATCTTCCATACTGATCATAAACGGCTGAATAAGTTCTTCGCTGCGGACCAGAAGGTCCAATATCATTTTCTGTATAAAACCTTGTTGTATGAATAGAAAAATCAGGAATGGTACCGTCGTATTTTGTATTAATTAATTCATGATGAGTATGATAAACACGATTTAAATCCTTATCGACTATAGAAATAATATCTACTTCTGAAAGCTCGGAAACAACATTATCCATATATGAACAAATTTCTTCCTGCGAATATTGTCTTATAAAGCCGTAAATCCTTGTAATTAAATCTGATGTATTTTGAAGATTCTGATTAAAATCTTTTTCCATGGAATTTAAATTAATAAAGGCTCCGCCAAGACTCATAAGAACTGTAATTGAAATAATAAGAATAAGCTGAATTTTCTGAATCTCTTTTCGTAATAAATTTAAATTCCCTGATTTTTTACCTTTCATAAAATCCTCACATGAAACTCTGCATCAAAACGCAGAATACCCCAAAACAATTATAATTTTTATTTAAAAAAAAATCGCCTTTTGAAAGTTAAAAAAATTTTTTGTTTATTAATTTGTTAATACTTTCTAAACATTTTCTTTTCTTTCAAAAAATTGTATTTATTTTTCATCGCGCTATAATGCAGTCATAAATTAAAAAGACCGAGGCTTGCGCGACCGCTACCGCGGAGGTTTATAAGGAGTTTTTGCATGAATTTTGCACATTTATTTGAAGCATCAATGTTGATTTGTTTTGGTTTTTCCTGGCCTTTAAACGTAATAAAGGCTTACAAGGCTCGAACCGCAAAAGGAACCAGCCTTCCATTTATCATTCTTATTATTACAGGGTACATTGCTGGAATTACAGCAAAAATTATAAATGGACAATTCAATTACGTACTTGCAGTTTATTTTATTAATCTTGCAATTGTAATGATGAACATTTTTATTTACATAAGGAATAAATCTTTGGACAAAAAAGCCGCACTTGCAAATGAATTAAAAGTTTCAAAGATAAATATAAAAGGAATTGAAGAAAAGGAGGATGTTATGACAAATTACACAAACTCATTGGATGAATTAATCAATAGAAAATCAAAGGCTATTGAAAAGAAAAATGCAGTTATTCTTTTGGGAGGCGCAAAAGACATGGATATCCCTGTTGCAAATCTCGCAAAAGATTTCAACTTTAATTTCCCAATCTACAATAAGAGTGAGAAAAATCTTTCGGTTTCTTCCATTATGGATTTCTATTTGAATAGAATTGAAGCTTCTAAACCGGAAGGAATCTTGATTCATCTTGGAGAAAATGACACTTCTCTCTTTACAAGCGATCCATCCAGCTTTGATAACTATTATCTGAACTTTATTGAATATCTTAAGCGCGCAAATAGAACTTGCAGAATTGCAGTTGTTTCTGTCGACAATCAGAATAACGATAAAACATTAAAGCTTATGAATGCACACATAAAAGCAATTGCCGAAGCAGAAAAAGTTTCTTTCATCAGTCTGGAAAATGCTAAACTCTGGAATCCGGAAGCTACAAAAGCTGCAAGCGAATTTGCATACAACATGGGACTCAAAATCAGAAAACCATTACGCGATGTAGCAGAAATATTATACAGCTATGCATATAACAATGTTGTAGAAATCGATCATTCTGAAAACAAAACCGCATAGAATAAAACAGCACAAAAAGAATCACATACCCCTGACCGCCGTTTGAATCGACTCTTGAACGGCGGTCTTTTTTTGTAATTAAATGTAACTTAATTATGCGGCATTATTTGTGCGGCATTAATTATCTGCCATCATTTACAAAAATAAAAATATGGCCGATAATTAAATAAATGGAAAAATTTTATTCAACGCTTTTTTTTATTTCTTGTCTGCTGGCAGGAATATATATAATATTATGGCGTAAACGCTATAGCGTATATTTTACTTTAATTTTTATTCTGATACCGCTTGCAATACGAGGATATATCCTTAAAGAAAATGCAATAATTCTGCCGCAGGCAATAAGTGGATTAATACTAAATTTTTGCGGTGGACTATTTCTATTGCTTTTTATAATGTATGCAATTTTTGATTTATGTAATCTGAAGACAAATAAAAAATTACGTACATCTTTATTCATTCTTTCTTCTTTAATGTGCATACCTATTATTACGATAGGACATGGAACTATTTTTTATAAAAGCATTAAGTTAGTCTTCAATAACGGAGTTCCCACAGTCATAAAAGAATACGGATTTTTTCATACAGTATATTATGTTCTAATAATTTTATATCTGCTTGTTACTATAGGAACAATAATTTACAGTCTTAAAAAGAAAAATGACGTTTCTGTAAAGAATTTAATTATTCTTCTGCTTTGCGAATTTCTTACAGCTATTTTTTATCTTTCTAAACGATTTTTAAATTTACAGATTGAACTGGCTCCACTAGGTTATGTTTTTAGTGAAGTAATTTTTCTTATTATTATTCAACGATTGTCTCTATATGATGTTTCTGAAAATGCTATAGACACAATTGCAAGAGATGGAGTAACAGGCTTTATTTCTTTTGATAAGAATTTTATATATATAGCATCAAACTCTCTGGCAAAAAATATTTTTCCTGAACTTAAAGAAATAAGAATTGATTCAAAGGCAAATAAGAATGAAAAAATAAACATAGAATTAATTTCCAGAATCCTTGATTTCCTTGAAGATAGTTCTAAAGATCATTTTTTTAAACAGTATGAAGAAAAAATATATCAGATAAATATTAATTATCTTTATAACGGAAAGAAAAAATCAGGCTACTTAATTTATATTACTGATGACACTCAGGATCAAAAATATATATCTTTGATGAAAACTTTTAATGAAAGGCTTCAAGCCGAAGTTTCTCAAAAAACTGAGCACATAATTGATATGCACAATCAGTTTATTATGGGAATGGCAACTATGGTAGAAAGCCGTGATAATTCAACTGGCGGTCACATTAAGAGAACAAGTCAGGGCGTAAAATTTCTTATTGAAGAAATTGTCAAAAAGAATGAATTTAATCTCTCTGAAGAATTCTGCAAAAATATAATAAAGGCTGCTCCAATGCATGATCTTGGAAAAATAGCTGTTGATGATGCCATTTTAAGAAAACCCGGAAGATTTACAGATGAAGAATTTGAAAAGATGAAGCTTCATGCTTCAGAAGGTGCAAAAATTGTACATGAGATATTAAAGAATACAGAAGATGAGAACTTTAGAATTCTTGCAGAAAATGTAGCACATTATCATCATGAACGCTGGGATGGAACAGGGTATCCGGAAGGCTTAAAAGGAGAGCAAATTCCTCTGGAAGCCAGAATTATGGCAATTGCAGATGTCTATGATGCACTTGTAAGCAAACGCGTTTATAAAGAAAGCATGAGCTTTGAAGCTGCAGATAAAATAATTATGGAAAGTTTTGGCAAACACTTTGACAAAGCTCTGGAGCCATATTACATTGCAGCACGTTCTAAGCTGGAAGAATATTATTCCGGTTTATAAGAAAAATATTTAAATAATAAAACGAGGGGCGCATTTATGGCTTGATAAACGAAGATGAATCAATTCTCAGCCGCAGCCCTCCGATTGATAAATAAAATTTTCCCAAAAAGAATAATTTTTTTCCAGTTTTACTCACAAAGCATCAATAGGCCTTCAACTATTGCTTCATGTTCTTTTGGAGCAATTCTTTCATAAAGGGAATCGGGTGTATCATCAGGAAGAACAGGAACCTTCTTTTGAATTAAAATTTTTCCACCATCACATTCACTGCTTACAAGATGAATTGTACAACCGCTTTCTTTTTCACCACTTGCAAGAACTGCTTCATGAACATGATGTCCCCACATTCCAACTCCACCAAACTTTGGCAAAAGCGCAGGATGAAGATTTATAATTTTACCTTCGTATTCGCGAAGAATATCTCCACATAAAACTGTAAGCCAGCCAGCCTGAACAATTGCCTGAACTTTATTTTCTTTACAATATTCAAAAACTGCATTAGAAACAGCAAGTCGTTTTTCATCTCGGGAAGCAGCTTTTGCATTCTCCGCACCCATTACAGAATATGGACTTGTTATTTTGGAAGGAATACCTGCCTTAGCAGCCCGCTCCAATGCATAAGCATCTTTATGATCACTAATTACACAGACAATTTCATACGGACAGGCTGTCTCATTATTTTTCTGATAATCAATTAACGCCTGTAAATTAGTTCCACCACCACTTACCAAAACTGCAGTTCTTAATTTATTAATCATAGGTGCATTATATAAAATTATAGATTTTTCTTCAATTTTATAGTATCAATATTGTATGGCAACAAAAGATAAAGTCCTCAATCTCTTATCTAAATCAAACGGAAAAAACATTTCTGGAGAAGAACTTGCAGCTGAATGTGGAGTAAGCCGGGCCGCAATCTGGAAAGCTGTAAATGCACTTAGAGCCGAAGGTTGTAAAATTGAAGGCACAACTAATGGCGGATATGTTATTTCTGATTCAGATATTTTTTCAGAAGAAATTTTTAAAGAAAAATTCTTTTCACGTTATCCTGATTTTTCAGATTGTCATATTGAATGTTTTAAAGAAATAGATTCAACAAATACTCATGCTAAACGCCTGCTTGCAGAAAGTGGAAATCTTAGAGACTCTGCCGGAAAGCTTACACAGGCCGGAATAAAACTTCATAAAGCCGTTTTAATTGCAGAAAAGCAAACTGCCGGCCGTGGAAGAATAGGAAGAACTTTTGTTTCGCCAGAAAAAGCAGGAATATATTTTTCTATAATTTATGCGCCACAAGGTGGAATAAAAGATCCAGCAAGACTCACTGCCGGCTCAGCTGTGGCAGTTTGCAGAGCAATAAAAAGAATTTTCAAATCGATTAATCTTGAACCAAAAATTAAATGGATTAATGACATTTTTTTGGATAATAAAAAAATCTGCGGAATTGGAACTGAAGGAATTGCAAATTTTGAAAGCGGGCTGATTGAATCCGCAATTATTGGAATCGGAGTTAATATTCGCATTAATAAAGAAATTGCAGGAACTGCGCTTGAAAAAATTGCCGGATCGATTGAAGAAGCAATTATTTCTAAAGCTTCGGTTGATGAAAATTCAAGCATCAATTTGCCAAATTTAAACCGTGCCGATATTGCTTCAGAAATAATCGGTGAAGTTTTAAACATTCTTCAGGAAGATTCAAAAAGTACTCAGGCTCATAAAAAAATAATTCAGGAATACAAAGAGAACTCATTTTTAACCGGTAAGAAAATTACAGTTTTCCCACTAATCGGTGATAAAAAATCCAGTTATAAGGCAACAGTTACAGACATAGATGAAAATGCCGGTCTTGTGGTAACTCTTTCAAACGGAACAACAAGAACTCTTCGTTCCGGAGAAGTAAGCTTAAAGTCTGGAGAATTTGTTACCTGATTTTTTTCTGTCTTATAGAAATTGCACGTGCAGAATTATAAGCCTGCTTCATTCCAACAGAAATAAAAACAGGTAAAAGAACAGCAATCATTTTAAGTGACTTTTTTCCACCACGGGACTTCCAGGCTAAAACAGCCTGATTCCAGTTTCTTGATATTTGTGGAATAAAACATATAAAAAGGGAAACAGTTTGCGCAAGCGGAGTATATTCTGCATTTTTTATGTGAAAGAATTTTCTAAGTTTGAATTCAATAAATTCAAGTCCTTCTCTAAGCTGCAAAGAAGTTGAGGTTTTAAAAATAAGTGAAGCGCTCTGCATTACACAAAGTAATTTTATTAAAAGAAAACAGGTTTCTTTTTCGAGATTGAATGAAATTACTGTACCTGACGTAAAATGTGCTATAAGAGTTCCTGCAATTTTTGCAAAAAAAATAAATACCGCATAATATAAAACTGCACGCAAATCTGCAAGCTGTTCACGCAAGGTAAAACGAAGTAGAAAACTAACTAACGTTTGTAAGGTTAATAAAGTAAGAGCAAAACCGAATGGAAGTTGAAAAACAGCAATACTCAAAAATGGAATAAAAATGATTTTAATCCATGAGGGTAACTTATGCAAAAAAGAATTTCCTGACTTATATGAGAATGCTGTATTTTTCATTACCAGACCAAATCCTCAATCCGTTCATATTTTACCAGCGGATTTCTTATATTCCATTCTTCAATATTTTGGTTAATTCCTTCCTGCGGATTTCCATCAAAAACTTTTTTTCCACGGAATAAAACAATAAAACGCTCAGCAAGACCAAGACATTTTTCAAGCTCATGAGTTAAAATAATTACAGTTTTTCCATCAGCCTTTAATTTTCTGATAAGGGCATTTACCTGTTTTACACCACAAAAATCTAAATTGGCATAAGGTTCATCCAGAATAATAATTTTAAGATTCATTGCAAGCATACAGGCAACTGCTAAGCGTCGTTTTTCTCCACCGGATAGAAACCTTGCAGGAAAATCAGATTTTTCGGTAAGTCCTGTTTTTTCCAAAGCATCTTTTACTGCGTTCTGAACCTCAGACTTTTTCCAGCCAAGATTTTTTGGTCCAAAAGCTATATCCTCTGCAGGAGTTTCTCCAAGAATCTGTGTTTCCGCTTCCTGAAAAACAAGTCCTGCACGTTCTGAAACATAAACTCCATTATCAATACAAGATTCTGACGCACTTGCACTTAGTCCATTATCACCTTCCATCAAGCCAGCAATAATAGACATAAGTACACTTTTACCAGAACCATTTTCTCCGCCAACAATAACACATTCTCCTTCAAAAATTTCAATGGATACATTGTCCAGAGCTTTTTTAATTCCGGAGGATGTATTAAATGTTTTTGATAAATTATTTATTTTTATTATTGTCTTCATACAAATACTGTGCAAGAACAGGTCGAAGCTTTAATGCAATAGGAATTGCAATTACAGTCTTTAAGATATCACCAGGGATATACGGAATTACACATGCGCCTAAGGTGTAAGCCAGAGCAGTTTTATCTGCAGGCACTTTTCCGTTTGCAGTTGCCCAAAAAGCAAATCTGATAACTCCAGGAATATATATAACTATCATTCCGGCAAAAACAGCAATAGAAATTCTCAACACATTTTTCCATGTTATTTTTTTCTGCATTACTGAAGGCTTTCCTGCTATCAAGCCTGCAATAAACGCACCAAATAAATAGCCGATTAAAAATCCGCCTGTTGGACCAAGCCATACTGCAATTCCACCTGTTCCACCAGAATATACAGGAAGGCCAATAAGTCCTGCAATTAAAAATAAAGCTGCAGGCGCTCCGCTAAGAATTCCCCCAAGAAGAACTGCACATAAAATGCAAAGCCCGTTCTGCAAAACAACAGGAATCACCCCAAGAGGAATTCGAATAAAACAACCAACACAAATAACAGCCGCAAATAATGCGACGAAAGAAGATCTTAAAGCAATTTTATTTTTCATAAAAAGCAATATAACAGATATACAAATAATTGTAAACCTATTATATCGATTTAAGTTTACATTTCAGCTGTAACAATTCGTGCATGCAGACTTTGCAACAATGCGGCTGCTTCTTTAAGCTTCTGTGCGGTATTATTCATAGAACTTGTAGATGCCGAGAAGTTTTCAATTCCAGAAGAAATCTGTCGTACAGTAGCAACAATCTGATCGAAAGCTGTAGACTGCTGATTAATTATTTCCTTAATCTGATTAGATGATTCTACTGTAATTTCTGAAGAGCTCTGAATATCGTTAAATTTTTCTTTTAACTTTTCTGAAAGTTCAAGACCTTCACGAATCTTTTCTGTTCCAGACTCGGAAGTAATTATAAGATTATCTGAAGAATGCTGAATCTCTGTAATTTTGTCCTTAATCTGATCAACAGAATTTGTTATTCCTGCAGCGAGTCTTCGAACTTCATTCGCAACTATATGGAAATTCTTTCCGCTATCGCCTGCACTGGAAGCTTCAAGTTCAGCATTAAAAGCAATTATTCTTGTCTGTTCTGCAATATCATTAATAATTTTTACAATTTCCCAGATACTTCCAATTTTTTCGCCTAGCTCACGTATTCCAGAAATAGTAGAAACATTTGCATCTGTAATTTCAGTCATTTGATCAAGATTTGACTGAAGAGTTTCAAAGCCGGCATTAACATTATTTTCTGTTCCTTCTGCAACAGCAGTTACATCAGCAATTTTATCTACAATATTTCGAGTCTGGCGATCAGTATCTTCCATAGTTGCAAGAATTTCTTTTACACCAGTAGACTGTTCCAGAGAAGTAGATGCCGTTGATTGAGAAATTTCAGAAAGCTCGCCTGTAGGAACAAGCATCGTCTGACCAATCATACGTATGTCTTCAAGAATTGAACGGAACAAAAGCACTATCTGATTTATAAGATGAAGATTATAGGAAACTTCATTTTCATAATCGGTAGAAGCAAGATTTACTGTAAATATATCATTCTTAATAATGTGCAGCATTGAAGACTGCAGTTTATCAGAAGAAACTAAAATACTGCTCAAAAATGAATAAACAGAAGCAATTCCAATAACAATATTAATAGCAAGAACAACAGCAAGTCGAGAAAGCTGATTTCCCCTTAAACCTAAATCTTCAGAAGATGCAGCTGGTAAAAATCCGGCAGCAGCAGGAACATTGTTATAATAATAAACATAGAACAATGCCATAGAAAGAAGGATTCCCCACAAAACTGGAATTGTACAGTAGAAAGTAAATGTGCGCTGATAAGAAGTTCCAAAGAACTGTTTTTCTTTGAGAATTTTCTGATCAATTCCTTCTTCTACAAGCTCGCAGGCATATCGTGCACAAATTGAACGACTGTATGAAAGAGCAAGAAGAGAAGCAAGATAGGCTCCTAAAAGACAAGCTGCAAGGCTTACCGCATTTACAGCTATATTCATGTCCAGTAAAAGCTTATATGCAAAGGCAAGAAGAAATGAACAGATTACAAAATAAATAAGGGCTTCGGTCTGCTTTCTTGCCGGCATTTTATGAATATTTTTAAAAAGTGCAGTGCGTTCTTCCAGAGTCATTCCTTCAGTTTTCCATTTAATGATTCTTTTGGAAATTCCACCCATCAAAAAATGATTTGTTATTCTGGAAAAAACAAACTGAGCAAAAAATATAGAAACTATTACTCCAAGAATTAAAAGAAAATGCTCCTTAATGCTTAGATTTAAAATAAAAGCAGAATATGCGAGAATAATTAATCCGCAGGAAATGTCAGGTAAGACACTTCTGTAGTACATTTCGTTTTCAAATGAAAGATTTTTATCCTTAGTCATTATTTCACCTCGCTTTCTGTTTTTTCTTCATTTGCTGCATCTTCAGGCTGAAGCTTCTTCAGGTTATCAGAAACTGTACAAAGATTTTGTGCCGATTCACTGATTTTTTGAGTAGATGTAGAGAAGGATTCAGCTGCCTGAGAAATCTGTCGCAATGTAATAACAATCTGGGCAAATGAAGCTGTTTGTTGTTCAATAATTTTTTTGATATCTTCTGAAGCATAATCCATGGTTTCTGAAGAAGCTTTAAGCTCTTCAAAACGCTGATTAAGTTCATTAATAATTTGTGTTCCATTAAAAATCTTGCTGCTTCCATTTTGTGAAGAAATTAGCAGAGCATCTGATGAATGCTGAATTTCTGTAAGCCGGTTACGAATTTCATTTGTTGACTGAATTGTGCTGTTTGTAAGTCGCCGAATTTCGTTTGCAACAAGAGAGAAATTTTCGCCTACATCGCCGGCACTCGAAGCCTCAAGCTCAGCATTAAATGCAATAATATTTGTCTGATCTGCAATATCATTGATAATTCTTGCAATATCTGAAATTCCGCTGATTTTTTCTGTAAGCTTTTTAATTCCTTCTACGGTAATATCATTAGCTGCTTTAATTTCATCAAGCTTCTGCATATTCTGTTTAAGAATATCAAAACCGTCCAGAATATTATCTGTTGTTTTTTTAGCAACAATAGAAACTTCCCCAATTTTTTCTGCGATATTTTTTGAAAGCGCATCTGTTTCTTCCATAGCAGAAAGAAGCTCCTTAATTCCGGAATTCTGTTCAAGAGAAGTAACTGCTGTTTCGCGCGAAATTACAGAAAGTTCATTGCTGGATTCTATTACATCCATACTGATTCTCTGACTTTCCTTAAGAATTTTCTGCAGAATAGAAACTATAGTATTTATAAGATATACATTGTACATAAATTCATTTGAAAGGTCAGTTGATGCAAATTTTACTTTATGAAGATTTTCTTTATTCATTCCACCCAAAAGTTCACGCATGTTATTAATTGAACGCATCATTCTTTTAAAAAGGGATGTAGAATAAACAAAATAAGAAATTCCACAGCTAACACCAATAATTATTAGTTTTGTAAAAACTAATTTTGTAGGAATATCTGAAATATAAGCACGCCATGCAAGTACAAAGAAAAATATTCCTGTTATTAAAATTGGCGCAAAAATATGAAGAATTGTAATTACAGTAGATTTAGTTCCAAAGGTATGTCGTTTTTCTACTTCTTCTTTTGAAACTCCCTTTGCAACAATTTCTGAAGCATGACGCGAACAAATCTGCTGTGCTACTCCTGTAATAGCATGAACCGAAGCAAAGTAAGTTCCAACAAACAACATGGCAGAAAACAGAATTACAGAATCTAAACTTAGATTTGCAAAATTTGCAACTAAAGCAGTCCAGATTGCACCAAAGCCCATAAATAAAACAAAGGTTTCTGCACCAATCATAGCAGGCATTCTCATAAGCTGCTTAATGAGTTTAGTTCTTTCTTTTACCGTTGTTTCATAACAATAAAAGGAAGAAAGATCTTCTGCCGTAGATTGTGTAATAAGCATATTAGTCATAAGCAGAACAAGTGTATGAGCGGCAAAACAAATAATTATTCCAAGAACAATTGTTGAAAGCATATTTTCTACTGGAATATCTCCAATAGCAATACAACAGGCTAATGTAATAAATTCAAAAATTATATTTGAAAAACATAGCCTTCTGAACAGTTCTTTTCCAAGATCAATTTCTTTTTGAGAAGCTTCATTCTTTTTGAGTTTTTCGCTAAGGTTCATAATATTCATTTATACCTCTTTCTATTTTGATGTAAGCGCAATTGCACCATCCCAATTTTCTGGTTTATTTACTGAAAAATCATTACAGCGTTCAAGCATAAGCTTAGCAGCCTTATCCTGCGGCATATACTCAAGAGCTTTTTCAAAATAAGGAATTGCAAGACTGAACGCACCTTCGTTATAAGATTTAAAACCTTTTTCATAAACTTCAATAAATTCAGCAGACAGAGGTTTTTCATCTACACGATAAATTTGTACACTCGCCTTTTTTCCTTTTACTTTTACAGAATCCAAAAGCAAGGCATTTACAGAATCATCAAGCTCATCATAAACAGCTTCTGAAATTATAAGCCTTGCACCATATAGCTTTGTAAGACCTTCCAGACGAGAAGCAACATTTACAGTATCTCCAATTACTGTGTAATTTGTTTTATCTGCACTTCCTATCTGTCCGACAATTACTTCTCCATAATGAATACCAATTCCAATATCAAGTTTTATTCCTTCCGGGAACTTAAGCTGGCCACATGGGATTTTATCTAATTGTGTAAACATTTCTATTGCTGCAGCAACTGCACGTTTTGCATTATCGTTATAACTGATAGGAGCACCAAACAAAACCATAACTGCATCGCCCACAAATTTATCTACAGTTCCACCATATTTTTTTACAATATCAACCATGTGCGTAAAATATGTATTCAGGAATTTTACGACATCTTCCGCTTTATTTATTTCGCTTATTGAAGTAAAATTTCTTATATCGCACATAAGAATTACAACATTGCGTTTTTCATTATTATTATTTAATTCCTGACTTGAATTAGAATTCAAAAGATCGTTCATTACCTGTTCAGGAATAAATTTTGAAAATGCAGAACGGAGCTTCCTTTCCTGAAGAGAAAGCTCTGAACGCTGAACAGATTCCTGAAGGATATTTGCAAGCGCCGGTAAAACAAATTCAATTGAAGACTGAACCTTGTAATTGAAAATCTTTTTTCTTGTTGCCGCAAAATGCAAAGTTCCGACAAATTCTTTTTCAGTTTTTATTACATAAGAATAATAAGATTCAAGCCGGTTTTCATTTTTAAAGCTATCAGGAGATTTTTCTTCTTCAAGATTTTCTATATGCGAATTCACATTTAATGAATTTATAATTCCGCTGATTTTTATTTCTTCATATGTAACAGTATGATTTTTCTTAGCCTGCTGTTCATATTCTGTTTTGCAAATATTCAAAAAATCCTGCAAAACAGAAGCAGAAAAATTTTCTGTTCCAGAAGTATAAATAAATGTACTCTGACCATCCAGAATTAATGAAATGATATCATATTCGCAGGCTGTATAAAAAATCTTAAATATATTCTGAACGAGAGTTCCTGTATTTTTTACACATGGATAAAGCTTAACTACATTTCTTATCATATTAAGAAAAACTTCATTTTTGCCCATTGAATTAACAAGCCACGAAATTAATTTTTCTTCATCAGAAAATTTTTCATCCTGCACAAGGAAAGAGTCAGCTTCAACATATTCAAAATCTAAAAGTTCTTTTACAGCTTCAATTAAAGAATCAACATTCTGACTCGAAATAGAAAGAACTTTATTTGCCTGCGAACTCCCATTCCAGAAATCAAAAATTTTTTCATCAGCTGAAATAAGAATAATCGGAATATTAGACTTTGAAGAACCTGTTTTTAAAATACTGCATAATTCCAATCCGTTAATTACAGTCATATCACGATCACAAATAATTAACGACGGATCTTCACATACAATCTTTTTAAGGACAGCTAATCCATTAGAAAAAATCTGAGTTTCATAACCTGCAGCTTCCAGTTGAGTACTTATAATTCTGGAAAGAATACGGGAAGGTTCTGCTACATAAATCATTGGTTTAGCCATGGAGCAGCTCCTTAACCTTTGCAGCAAGACTCTCGCGTTCAAATTCAGATTTTACAATATAGCCCTGCGCACCAAGATTTTTTGCTTTATCAAAGGTATCATCTTCAAACACAGAAGAAACCATAATAACCGGAATATTCTTAAGTTCCTCTTTGTGCCGCATATTATGAAGAAGAACAAAACCATCCATTCTAGGCATTCTTACATCAGTTACAACAAGATCAAATTTATGCTGCTTCATTTTTTCCAAAGCATCAATTCCATCTACGGCTGTTGCAACATTATAATTTTCTGCTTCAAGAATAATCTGCTCAATATGACGAGTTGTATGAGAATCATCAACAACAAGAACTGAGTGAATCTTTGGCATTTTTTTAACTTCAAGATTTTTTATTTCATAAACATTTACAACTCTAAATCGTCGGATTGTATCTGGAATATTCAGAACAGGAATAATTCTATAATTTTCATCAAACACAACTCCCTGCAGAGCATTAAAATCCTTTAAGATTGGAGGAACCGGCTTTATAACTACAGTTCCATAATGCTGAATTTTATCTACTATAACTCCAACCTTGCGATTCAAATATTCAAGAATAACAACTGAAACTTCTGTTTTTGTATTTACGTGTTTATCTGAATTTGGATTTATAATATCAAAATCAAAAATTGGAATAAGCTCATTATGAACATTAATTACAGGTCCATGTTGAAGTGGCAGAAAGTCCGATTTCTTTACAGTAAGAATTTCGCGGATGTAATGAGAAAGTATTAAATACGAATTTCCAGAAACAGAAACAAAAAGCCCATCCTGAGTAGCAAGAGAAGCCGGCAGCGAAAGTTCAAAATTTGTTCCCTGATTAAGTTCTGAATAAACTGTAATTTTTCCTTTAAGCTTATCCATTTCTGTACGTACAACATCAAGGCCAATTCCACGCCCAGAAAGCTCTGTCTGAACATCTTTTGTAGAAAAACCAGACGCAAAAATAAACTGAAGAAGTTCAGATTTATCTGCAGAAATTATTTCAGATTCACGCTCCGGGAAAAGCCTTAAAGCTTTAGCACGAATTCTTTCATAATCGATTCCGTGACCATCATCCTTTACATTTACAAAAATTCTATTAGAAACCTGACTTACAGAAATAGAAATTGTACCCATTTCCGGCTTACCAAGTTTTTTTCTTTCTTCTTTAGTTTCAATTCCATGATCAATTGAATTTCTTACGAGGTGAATTAAAATTGCAGGAAGCTTTTCAAGAATAAATTTGTCGATTGTAATTTCTGATTGTGGAATATCAAATTCAATATTTTTTCCAGTCTTAAGAGCTTCGGCAACAATTGAACGTTTTATAGGACGAAGTATCATGTCAAAAGGAAGCATTCTCAGAGAAATAATATTTTTCTGAATATCTACACTCTGATTTTCCAGAACCGAAATATTTTCTGAAAGCTCCTGATAAGCCTGAAATTCCGAAGTTTCGCCCTGCTTCTTTAAAAATTCTATTTCGTTTTTAAGTTTAATCTGACGCATAATAAGTTTATCAAGCGATTGCAGGATAGAATCTATCTGCGAAATCTGAACCTTGATTGTCTGGGAATCGTGAAAAAATTCTGCGTTTTCTGCATCTACCTTATTAACGATTGAATTTCCATTTAATAAACCAGAATTTCCTTCTTCAGATTCATCAGTTTTTTTACCGGCACCTGAATTACCTTCGTCAGATGTATTTTTATCAGCTTTTTCGGATTCAGTTTTAGCCTTATCCTTTTTTTTGTCAGTCTCATTTTTTTCTGATTTAGATTTTCCAGATTTTCCAGCTTCACCCGAAAAATCTGTTTTAAAATCTTCATCTTCAATGGCCATATCAATATTCTTAATTATTTCTTCATACTGCTCAAAGGTTCCATCGCTGCCATCTTCTATATTATCTACAACCTTATGAATAATTCCATTAACACCCATTAAAAGCTGAATTATTTTGCTTGAAATTTCTGTCTGATTACTTTGAATTGTTTTAAAAACTGTTTCAAGGCGGTTAATAACTTTCTCTATCTGAACAAATTCCATCATTCTGGAAGAGCCCTTAAGAGTATGCAAAAGTCGTAAAATTTCTTTTAAACAGTCTGTATTTCTTTTTTCTTTAGAAGCAACAATTGCAATATCATCAAGAGAGTCCAAAATCTCTCGAGATTCAGAAACATAATCTGAAAGAAACAGATTTTTATCAAGATTCATTTAAAACCCTCCTCTCATAGAAAATGTTTCGCAGAGTGAATAAATATAAGAAGGACTGAAAGAGTCCAGAGTAAAATCATAAGGAATAGAACCGCCGGAGCTTTTATTTCCAAAATCGGAAATAAGATTCTTACATTTAGCAAAGCATTCATTTGCCTGTTGAGTTTTTCCAAGATCCCGAAGCACCATTCCATGATAGAAAAATGCCGGCCAGAAATCTGGAGAAATGGTTTCTGCAGATGCAAAAAATGTTTCTGCAGCTGCTCTGTTGTCTGCATGATATTCAATATATCCAAGCATGAAGAACGAATATTTTTTTGTATCTGTTCCGCTTATTGCACGAGCTAATGTTCTGGCCTTAATAAAATCTCCGCGGTTTATTTCGTAACAAACGTCTTCATAGGTACTCTTTATATCTGAAGTTTCTGTGCAACTTTCAGCCTGATTTTTACGTTCATTTAGTCCGGCACGTTTTTTTTCTTTTAAATCTTTTTCGCGTTCCTCAGATTGTTTTTTAGATTTTTCAAGTTCAAGACGGAATTTTTCTTTCATTAATTCTTCCATCCGAAGCTGTTTTTCTTTTTCCCGTTTTTGATTAATAATTTCTGAAACGGATTTAGTTTTTTTATTAATTCCTTTTACAAAATAATACACTACATCGTAATTAGTTTTATAAAGCTTTTCAGAAATTACACTATTATCTATTGAACCAATTTCATTCATGGAGAAAAATAAAATTCCATCGTTTTTGAGTCGTTCAGTTATTTTTTCTGTAACAAGGATTCTGGTAGGCTTGTCAAAATAAATAAAAACATTACGCATAAAAATAATATCTGCATTTTCATAAAAAGGAATTTTAGAAAGCTCATCCTGAGTAAGATTAAATTTAAATGACTGAATACGACGCAAGAAGTCGCGGTTAAAAACAATCTCAGTTTCTGTTTTAGTTGAATATGGTTCAAGCAGCTTATGATATTTTGCACCATCAGAACGAAGTGAATAAAGTGAATAATGTCCGCGCCTTAAAGTAGCCAAAGCATTATCATCTATGTCAGAAGCATAAATTGTAAGATTTACATTCATAGAAAGAGCTAATGCAAGCAGTGAAATTGGCTCTTCTCCTGTAGAACAGCAGCAGGTCCAGATTGTAAGATTTTTTCCCATATATTTTGGAAAAACTTCTTCGCGTAAAAAATCAAACTGCTTTTCTTCCCGGAAAAAATATGTTTCATTTACGGTTATAAGATTTATCAGTTCATCAAATTCCTGGGTGCCCGAAGAAATTGTCTTAACGTATTCCATAGGAGAAATAGTTTTTTTTGCTGCTTCTTTTTCTATATAATTAATTAGAGTCTGCAACTGCGAATTTGCAACATAAATGCCGGAATATGAGTGTATTTTTGACTTAACAAGTTCAATCAATTCATTCTGTAATTCGCTCATACTCTCTTCCCTGTCAGATTCCATAAACGCTCAGCAATAAGATTCAATGGAAGAACTTCGCAGGCTCCTCCAAGTTCATACGCAGCCTTTGGCATTCCGTATATTACACAGCTGGACTCATCCTGTGTAATTGTATAGGCACCAAGTTCTTTTAAATGTAAACATTCTTTTGCACCGTCAGAGCCCATTCCTGTAAGTATAACTGCGATACAGTTTTTTCCAAACACAGATGCCGCGCTGGAAAACATTTTATCTACAGAAGGACGTAAAAAATTAACCGGCGCTTCATGATTTAATATAATATGAAAGTCGTCTTCGGGATGAGGAATTAATGTTAAATGAACATCAGAAGGCGCAAAATAAACATGACCGGCAAGAGGTTTAATATTATTCTCTGCAAGATGAACCGGAACATGAGTTTCTGTACAAAGCCATGTAATAAGATTTTTATCAAAAAAAGAATCTATATGCTGAGTAATAAGAATCGGTAATGGAAAATCCTTTCCAATACCCTTTAATAATTCCAGAAGAGCACTAGGCCCGCCGGTAGAAACTCCAACTAATACAGCTTTAAATTTATTTTCTGAATATGTTTTTGCCACAGATTTTAACGGAACTACAACTGTTCCATCTTCATTAACTGAAGGGACAATAGATGCCGGGTGATTTTCAAAAAGCGTAGTACGTTTTATATCATACGCAAGCTGTTCAAGATATTCGGCGTATTCCTCCATCCTCTGCGCAGAAAAATTTATAAATTCCGGCTGCTCCACAAATTTTACATTCGAAGAATTATAATTATGATCATCGCCTTTTTCGTAATAAACAATTGTTGGAATAGAAACATTATGACAATAATCTGCAATTGCTGTAATTCTTTCTGAATCAAAAAAAGATTTTTTTGAAATAATTAATTCCGGCTTTAATTCATCAATAATTGAATTGAGTGAAGAATAAGAAACAGCTTCACCAATCCATTCAAGCTTTTTAGTTTTTAATATTATTTCTTTTAAAACAGAGCGGACAACTGCAGAGGAATCGGCTACAACAACATGAATCATAATTCCTCCAAAAAGCAACTGTTCATATAATTTATAGTTTTTCTAACATCTATTAAAAATTTTACCCGTTCATCTTCAAATGAACATGCCAGCAAACCGAATTTCTTGAACTGCTCAGAATAATAATCAGAAAACAACGAAAATTCATTTAAACGGATTGTACATACACGGCATTCCTGAGTTGTAACAATCGACATCTGGGCATTATTATCATCGTGCAAAACAACCATAGTCTGAATTTCTGACTCGCGTGGAATTTGGGTAAAAACAGAAGCAATCTCGTCAAAATCGAAAATTCCCGAAGACTGATCATGTAATAAAGAAATATTCAAATCCTTTACGCCAACAGCAGAAACAACATATTCATTAGGAATTAGAAAATCTATAAGAGGATAAGAAATGCAAACAAATTTTTCAGGCTGCCGCAATTTCTTTTCCTACTTTTTCTATAATAGCCTGAACATTAAGTAAAATAACATCCTGCTTATTAATAGTCAGAGTTCCTTCGTAAAATTCCGAAAGCTCAGCTTCGCTAAAATGAACAATGTCTTTTTCTGTTGCCGTAAAAAAATCTTTTACATCGGTAATTCTAAGGCAAGTATGACTGTCATCATTTATAACAATAAAAAGAAAAGATTTTTGAGCTTCCTTTCCTTCCAGAACAGCAGAATCTACTACTACATAAGGATCTCCGTAACGGTTAAGCACACCATTTACATATGGCGGAACAAAAGGAAGCGGGAAAACTGTAGCATTTCGTAAAATTTCTTTTACGCAACCAGCAGGAATAGCATAAAGATTTTTCCCGTCAGTCTGCTCTCCGATTGTAAAAATAAGCCAGGTTGCTTTTTTTTCTACATTTTGAATATTATCTTTTTCTTTAGTACTACTTTTAATTAATGACAAAATCTCTTCAGACATAACAATTTATTTTACCTTGTAAAATCCAATTTCGCAAGTAAACAATTACATTAAGCAATTGTTATACCTGGAATTGATCAACATGCTTTCCAATTTCGCTGATAGATTCTTCTACAAGTACTGAAACTTCAGAAAGAGCATCACTGGTTGTATTAATTTCTGTAGTTACAGAATTAATCTCATCCATGCTGCTTTGCATAGTTTTTGTTTTTGCCTGCAGTGTATTTACCTGCTCAACAATAATGCGGCTGTCTGTTGCCATTTCTTTAGATGCTTCCTGAACCTGAAGAGAACTGTCGTTCATTCCATGTAAAGCATCTGTAATCTGAACAGAACCAACTTTCTGCTCATTCATAGCATCTTTAATCTGTCGGACAAGAGTATCTATTTCCTGAATTTCATTAGCAAGCTGAGTGTAGCCATGAACACCACGCTGAGTTGTCTGAACTACTGTTTCAATTGTAGATTGAATCTGATTAAGCTGTTCACCAATTGTCTTTGACTGAGAAGAAGATGTTTCTGAAAGCTTTCTGATTTCATCAGCAACAACGGCAAATCCTCTTCCTGCCTCGCCAGCGTGTGCTGCTTCGATTGCTGCGTTCATGGCAAGAAGGTTGGTCTGACTCGCAATACTTGCAATAACCTTGTTTGCTTCGCTTAAGAGCTTAGACTGCTTCTGGATTTCTGCAATCTGTTCCTGTAACTGCTCCTGAGACTTTGCGCCATTTTGAGCATCTGACTCAAGTGTTCCAAAAGAAGAAACCATTCTGTCTACGACAACATTTACTTCACCAATATTTCCAATCATCTGCTCAACAGCAGTAGAAGCTCCATTTACAGATTTTGCCTGAACAGAAACAAGTTCTTCAAGTGAATGAATACTTTCCAGAATCTTAGTAACACTCTGCGATGTCTGCTCAACGCTTGAATTTTGACTTCGCAAATCATTTCCTAAAGTCTGAATGCTTGAACTAATTTGAGTAATAGCATGCATTGCATTATTTGTTGTTCCACCTAGTTTTCCACCAGCCTCATTCAAAGACATTTTTGACTGCTGCATACTGTTAATAATTTTCTGAAGAGTATCAGAGAAAAGATTAAAGCTGGTTGCAACATCACCTATTTCATCTTTTGATTTTACGCTGATTCTCTTTGTAAGGTCTGCATTTCCATTTGCAATCTGTTCAGCTGTTGCACTAATTCCGTTACGTATAATTTTTAACGGATTCATAATTTTTCTTGTTATTAAAGCAATTACCAGAGCGATAATAATACCAAAAATTGCACAAAGAAGAATTGTAGTTTTTAAAGTCTGATTAAATGCAGCGAATACAACTTCTTTAGGACAGAAGGCTACAATCTGATATTCTGTTCTGGAATTTTTTACAGATTCAACAAAGAAGTTTTTTCCATCTGCCTTAATAATTCCATTATTCTCCGAAGAATCAAGGAAAGGCTTTAATTCATCCATTCCAATTTCTTGTATATTCTTAAAATTATTTTTTGCTGGACTTGTATCGGCAAGTATTGTTCCATCTTTCTGAATCATCATAACAAAACTGCCTTCACCAAAATTCATAGATTCAAGAATAGTTGTAAGAGTATCCAGAGAAACTTCTATAGAAGCATTTCCTATAAAAGTATTGTTATTATCATAAACACTTCGGGTAATTCCAACTACAGTAGCACCAACAGTAGAAGCAAAGGCATCCGTAATCATAACCTTTCCATTTCCACTTGATGCAGTTGCATACCAGCCTCGCTTACGAGGATCATAACCTCCGCTCATTGAACTATCAAAATTTGTTGCGTAACCGCCCCATTTTGTTCCAATATAAATCTCTGCAATATCTGAATCGTACTTTGCAAAGATTTTACAAAGCTTACGGATTTCAGCTTCAGTTTTACTTTTTTCATATTCAAGAATCTGAATGGTACCTTCTTCATTTACAAAAGAATGAATTGTATCATCACTTGCTTTTACAACATCAGAATCTGCAAAAACATTCAGTTCAACCTCTTTCCCGCCAAAAAACATAGAAATTGAATCTGAAAATTCAGAAAGCTCCATAGAAGCACTGCTGTAAAAATTTTCAAGACAGTTCTTAGAAAAGAAAAATCCTGTTGTTACAGCAGAAATAGCAACAACAGAAATTACAATAAAAACAGATATAATGGAAAACTTTGTAGAAATAGAAAACTTTTTCTCTCTCATCACATTACTCCCAATAGAATCAAATTATATATCATTTTTAAAGAAAATCAATTGAAAAATATCTTCTAATGAATTTTTATATTTTTTTTTAAATATACATAATTACCTATTGACATAATAGGTAATTACCATTATATTCGAAATATAACATAAACCTACCTACTTAGTAGGAAAAAAAAACACTGGACAAAAGCGCACGACTGCAGCGGCCAAAACAACCGGGTCCGCTCATGGGCTTTTATAAGGAGAAAATTATGGCAGACATTAAACAGAGTTCTTTAGAATTGATTGGCAAAACACCTCTTTTGCAGCTCAACGGCTATTCAAAAAAGGCTGGTGTTTCTGGAGCAACTATTTTAGCAAAACTTGAATATCTTAATCCTGCTGGAAGTGTAAAAGATCGTATTGCACTTGCAATGATTGAAGATGCAGAAGAAAAAGGTCTTTTAAAACCAGGTGCAACAATTATTGAACCAACCTCTGGAAATACAGGAATTGGACTTGCAGCTGTAGCCGCAGCTAAAGGCTATCATGCAATTCTTACATTGCCAGATACAATGAGCGTTGAACGCCGTAATCTTCTTAAAGCCTATGGTGCAGAAATTGTACTTACAGAAGGTGCAAAAGGAATGAAGGGTGCTATTGCTAAGGCAGAAGAACTTCATGCTGCAACTCCGGGAAGCTTTATTCCAGGACAGTTTGTAAACCCTGCAAATCCTGCAATCCATAAAAAAACAACAGGACCAGAAATCTGGGAACAGACAGACGGAAAGGTTGATATTTTTGTAGCAGGCGTTGGTACCGGCGGAACATTAACAGGTGTTGGTGAATATCTAAAAGAAAAAAATCCGAACGTTAAGGTAGTTGCCGTTGAACCTGCAACAAGCCCTGTCCTTTCAAAAGGAACTCCAGGTGCACACAAAATTCAGGGAATTGGTGCAGGCTTTGTTCCGGATGTTTTAAATACAAAGATTTATGATGAAATTCTTGCTATAGAAAATGATGATGCATTTACAGAAGGCCGCAACTTTGCTACCAGCGAAGGAATACTTGTTGGTATTTCAAGTGGTGCCGCACTCAAGGCCGCAAGCATTCTTGCTAACCGCCCGGAAAATAAAGGAAAAACAATTGTAGTTCTTCTCCCGGATTCTGGTGACCGCTATCTTTCTACACCACTTTTCAGCGATAACTAAGTAATAATAAAATATTCCGTGAACCTGTAACCGGAAGTTTTAAGGGCAGTTGATGAATTTTTCATCAACTGCCCTTTGCATATTCATCAGATATGGCTTATTATTTTTAGAAATGAAAAAAGAAATTTTAATCATTAAAAAAGAAGAAGCCTATACTTATGATGAGTTAGATTTTCTTGAAGAAAAGCTTTTGCCACTGGTAGAAGATATAGAACAAAAGCCTGATATTAATGAATTTCTACACTATCTTAAAGTAAGTCTTGAAAATCAAAAAACATCATCCGCTGTTTTTTTTATGCCTCAGGATGCTTTCAATATTTTTTCTTTAATTCAAGGTGATAATTCTATTTGCAAAATTAATAAAGAAAATATTAAAGCTTTATATAAGGCTTTTGATTTTGTTGATGATTTTGAGAAGCATCCTGTTTACAGCCATCTTAAGAAAAAACTTCAGATGCTTAATGATTATCTTGAACAGGGAAATTCCGTTTCGCCAACTGTAATTGCAGCAGATAATTTTTCTGTGATGGAAAATATTTAATCTTAAATATGACAATCACATGTCATATTTATATGCTATAATACCCTTATGCAAATTGATCAGCTGTTTGAATTTGTCTATATTCTCATTGATAAAAAAAGAGTAACCGCAAAAAAAATGTCTGAGCATTTTGGGGTTTCAATTCGGACAATATATCGCTGGATGGAAGCACTGTCTGTTTCGGGGATTCCCATTTATTCCCTCAAAGGTCGAGGTGGCGGAATTGCAATTTCGGATACTTATACTTTGGATAAAACTCTTCTTTCTGAAGAAGAAAGACTGGCAATTCTTTCCAGTGTAAAAGCCTTAAATAATTTAAGCGGAAATTCTGCCTCGTTAACAAATGCAAACATAAAGGCCGCAGAAAAACTTTCACATCTGGTTCAAAGCGATAGCGACTGGCTCGAGGTTAATTTTGCACCGTGGAGTCCTGAAGGTTCTGAAGTCCGTAATCTTTTTGGAATTCTCCGTGATTCAATTTTGAAAAAGCGTCAGATTTCTTTTGATTATTTTACGGGGGACGGTCGCAGCGAAAGGCGAATTGTTCATCCCTGGAAGCTTGTTTTCCGCGGCCAGTCATGGTACCTTTCTGGCTGGTGTACTACCCGTAAAGCAGAACGTTTTTTTAAACTTACCAGAATACGTAATCTTGTAACAACATCAAAAAATGCAAATCTTACAAGAAAAGCTGCAGAGTCCGAGCCTCTGAATGCACCAGAGTTTTCCGCACCTCTCATTCAGATAAAAGCAAAAATCACTCAGGAAAAAATTTCTTATTTAATGGATTCCTTCATCTGCTCAGAAATTAAGCCTCAGAAAAATGGTTATATTAATGTAACCTTTACAGCCCCAGACTCACCATGGCTTTGTGAAATTCTGTTGAGCTTTGGACCACAGATAAAAATTATAAGTCCTGCACAAGTAAAAAATAAAATTGCAGAAATGGCAAAAAAGGTTTCAGACTTATACAATTCAATATGACATTTGCTTGTCATTTTATAATACTCACGACTTACAACATAAATAATTTTATATTGAACTTTTCTCTGCATTTTAATAATGTATTTTTCTATGTTCCATCATAATTCTTCTTATGAAAGAAATTTAACAGAAGGCTCGCTTTTTAAGGGAATCTTTTTATATGGTCTGCCGCTCATTTTTTCAAATCTCCTGCAGGTGCTTTTCAATATTTCCGACGTTGCTGTTGTAGGAAGATTTGCCGGTTCTCAAGCCCTTGGTTCAGTAGGCTCAACTACTCAACTCCTCTTTCTGTTCACCGGCCTTTTGATGGGACTTGGAGGCGGTGTAAATGTAATCGTTGCATATTACATTGGCGCTAAATCAAAAAAAGATTTAGATGATGCAATTCATTCGTCTTTTATAGTTTCTATGATTATCGGTTTTATTCTTTTACTTTTTGGATTCGCTTTAGCAAAACCGGTGCTTACCCTCATCAAAACTAAGCCGGAGCTTCTGGACGGTGCGGTAATTTATTTTAAGATTTACATGCTTGGTATGCCGGGCGTTGCACTTTTTAATTTCGGAAATGCTGTACTTAGCGCAGCAGGCGATACAAAGCGTCCTCTCTACTATCTTAGTTTTGCCGGAATCATCAATATAATTTTGAATCTGTTTTTTGTGATTGTATGCAGGCTTTCTTGTGCCGGGGTTGCTATTGCCAGTATTATTTCACAATATGTTTCGGCAGTGCTGGTTATGATTCCTCTGATTCGCGGACGGGGACTTGGAGATGTAAAATTTAGCTTTTCAAAGCTAAGGCTTAACCGCGAGAAGACAATCAGAATTTTAAAGATAGGAATTCCAGCCGGAATGCAGAATGCGATTTTTGCTGTGGCAAACACATTCATTCAGGTAGGCATAAACTCTTTTGATGCAGTGATGGTTGCAGGAACAGCTGCTGGAGCAAATCTTGATAACATAATCTACAGCGCAATGAACGGATTTTATGTAGCCTGTGCAACCTTCATCGGGCAGAATTATGGAGCCGGAAATAAAAAACGCATTCTGCACAGTATGATTATTTCGAATCTTTTTGCTTTCAGTCTGGGAGCCTTTCTCAGTATAACAATGTATATTTTCGGGCCTCAGTGCCTGTCTCTTTTTACAAGCGACCCGGAAGTTATTCATGCCGGCATGCTCCGCTTTTCAATTATGTTCTTTTCATACCCGGTTGCAAGCTTTATGGATAACACAATCGCCGCCAACCGCGGACTAGGAAAAACTTCTGTTCCAACGATTATTGTTCTACTCGGTTCCTGCTTATTCCGTATTCTCTGGATATACACAATCTTTAAATGGATTGGAACAATTCAGTCTCTCTTCCTGCTTTATATTTTCTCCTGGGCAATAACAGCCCTTGCCGAAATGATTTACTTCATAAAGACTTACAGAAAGATTTAATGATTTTATGTAATAGTTTTTTTCGGACTCTCATAAGAATACTGACAAAAAATGTCATTAGTTTTATTATATTTAAAGAAATGAAAACAGTAGCAGAAAAAAAGTTCAACAATATCAAAGATAAAAAACGACTCAAATTTTTTTATAGAAGCGTTTATAGCCGACTCATAATCAACTTTCTTTTTATTGCCATACAGATTTTCGTTCTGGCTCTTTTTGTTCTTCGCCTTGAAAAATATCTTGAGCTCTACTTTGGACTTTCCCTTACACTTTCTGCAAGTTTCATGATTTATATGGTCAATAAAAATGGCCGCAACGAGTTTAAGCTTGCCTGGATTATTCCTATGACATTTGTGCCGCTTTTCAGTATTGCAGCCTATTTTATGTATCATACAAACCGAGGTTCTCTTCGCTTTTCAAAAAAGCTCACAATGCTCAGAGAAAAAACTCAGATTCTGATTCCTGAAAGTTTTCCGCCTTCTTTAGAATCGCAGAAAGAAATAGTAAATGAACTCTCTAAAAATCATGCTTTTGATTTAATGTTTTATCTGACCAATAATTTCTTTTTTCCATATACAAATTGTAATGCAAAATATTTTTCTAGTGGCGAAGATTTTTTTCCACATATGATTGAAGCGATACGCAGCGCAAAAAAATATATCTTTCTGGAGTATTTTATTATTGAAACCGATTCTTCCTGGAATGAAATTTTTAATGAGCTTAAGAAAAAAATACGGGAGGGAGTTGAAATCCGTATTCTTTGCGATGGACTTGGATCTCCAGCCCTTTCAACTGCCTATTATCAAAGGTACCTAAAAGCAAATGGCTTTAAATCCCGGGTTTTTATTCCCATTGTTCCTGTTTTTTCTACACATCTTAATAATCGCGATCACAGAAAAATATTGATTATAGATGGCCAGCTTGCCTTTACCGGTGGACTTAATATTGCTAATGAGTATTTTAACCGCGGAAAGAAAAACCGGTTTGCTTACTGGAAAGACAATGCCGTTCAGATTCAGGGGCAGGCGGTTCATACTTTTCTGCAGCTTTTCTTACAGAACTGGAATCTCTTTGCAAAAGATATAGAAGATTTCTCTCCCTATCTGCCTTCTTCTTATACAATTTATGAAAACCAGGGAATTACAATTCCCTATGGAGATGATTTTTTTAATAACAAGGATATCGCTGAAAATATTTATCTCTACATTATTAACAATGCAAAAAAATATCTGAAAATTACAACGCCTTATATTCTTATTGATAATCAGTTACAGGAAGCTTTGATTTTTGCTGCGGCACGCGGAGTTGAAGTTTCAATTATTGTTCCAGCCGTGCCTGACCACTTAATTACCTTCTGCATTGGAAAAACATATCTTGAAACCTTTGTAAATAATGGTATTAAAGTTTATCTTTATCAAAAGGGATTTATTCACGCAAAAACTTTTATTTCTGATAATCAGACTGCAACTATTGGTTCTGTTAATCTTGATTACAGAAGTCTCTATCATCATTTTGAAAACGGAGTTGTATTTATTGATTCTCCGATTGTAGAGTCTGCTAAAAATGATTTTGACCAGACACTAAAGGATTGTATCCAGATGCAGTCTGGAGATTATAAAAAAATAAAACTTTACATACGCCTGATTGGCCGGCTGTTCAGAATTTTTGCACCGCTATTTTAAGCTGAAGACAGATACTCTCCAGCCTGAATTATTTTAGTTTTTTAGTTTCCCGAGCTCTTATAATATTTTATGCTGAATCTCCAGAAGGCATAAGCCAGCAGATACATAAGCAGTCCAACAATCGGCGTGATGTACATAAAGATTGCGGAGTAAGACGCCATGTCATCTTTTCTCAATAAATATTGTGCCGGAAAATAATTTACAAAAGCAAAGGGTACAACAAAGGTCATCAAAAATTGAATGGCCTTATGAAAAATGCTGATAGGATAGCAGGCAAATCTTCTTGTGTTCCAGTAAAAAACTTCCTTGAGGGCATTAGTTTCTAAAAGATAAATATTGAGTGTCGCAAGAAATAAAAATATTGCCCCCTGAATCAAAACTCCGCCTGTGATTGTCAGAATGTAATAGAGGATTCTAAGAGGCGTCCAGATAATTCCCACTTTTGAAGCAGAAATAATAAAAAGAACTATTCCTAGTCCGCCCTGACCTACAGCCGCAAACCAGTCTGCATTTGCAAAAATCAGCTGATATAAAAGTCCGCGAGGTCTTAAGATATATCTGTCAAAACCACCGCTTCTTACCGTGTTTCCAAAATCACGAAGGCCGGTAAAAAAGATAATCAGAATACCGTAGGTTACATAAACCAGACTGGACAGAAAGAGAACCTCGTAAATATTCCAGCCATTCAAGGTATCAAACTTCAAAAGAGTAAAAAAGATTACAATGATTGCAGTTGCTTCGCGCATAAAAACTGCAAGAGAACGCAAAATTGCATCAACCTTATACTGAAACCAGGAACGGAAAATCATCCGTGTATACACTGCCGAAAGACTTAATAAATCAGATTTCATAAATTAACCTCCCTGAACCACAAGCTTCTTTTTGCCCTTGTTCCATAAAATAAAACCTGCCGTCATAAGACATACAATCCAGACAAACTGCTTAATAAAGCCCGCCGCAATTTCACCACCGCTGATATTTCCAAGATAAATCTGAACCGGTGTAAAATAGATTCCTTCAAAAGGTGTAAAAGAAACAATTTTTCTGATGGCGTCCGGCATGAACCAGAGGGGAATCATAGAACCGGACAAAACATTTATAAAAACATTTTTGATTGTCATGATTGCCCAGACATTCAAAAGCCAGAATGAAAACATCTGGAACAAAAAACTCAGACTCCACAAAACGCCGTAACCTAAAAGGGCGCTGAGTATAAAGAGACCAAATGCTCCCGCACCAGCCGGTGCCGCAATCCCGATAAAAAGAATTGCAACAATCATTGCCGGCACAAAATGAAAAATAAGTTTGAAAGCGGCTACCCCAAGATTATCTGCAAGCATCCTTCCGTGAAAGCTCACCGGCAAAAGCATTTCTGTTGCAATGCTTCCGTTGTAAATTCTGTTGGCAAGATAAAAATCATTTACAACAAAAAAGGATTCCAGCCCCAGCGACAAAATAAAGTTTGTCGTTACCATGCTCATCGTAATTCCGTCCACGGCTTGGCGGCCACCGTACAAAGCCCGGTAAATCTCGACATAAATCACAAGGCGGATAAGTGTGTTCAGAATGCCCATCCAGTGGTCCAGACGATAGGCAGATTTTTGCAGAAAGCTTTTTTTAGCAAAAGCAAGATAGGGAGAAATCGTCATGCAGATACCTCCCCTTTGTACATTTTCTGAATTATGCTTTCAATTTCAGGCTCGGCAACAGTAACATCGTGGACGCTGTATTTTTCCAGAATCTCGTGCATCAGCTTGTTTACATCAACAACATTATTATCAAAGGTGAAGCTGGCCTTTCTGTCTTTCAAATCTTCGATGATTACATTTTTGATTGGCTCAATCTTCGTCTCCTCGTTGAACTCTGCAATCAGGCGGCGGGTGGTTCCGTACTTACTTCTGATTTCCTGAAGCGAGCCATCGTACATAAGAGAGCCCTTATCGATGATTATGATTCTTTTACAAGTCTGCTCAATGTCCTGCATATCGTGAGTTGTAAAAATCATCGTGACTTTATCCTGCTCATTCAGCTCCTTGATAAAGCTGCGGATTGTTTCCTTTCCGATTATGTCCACACCGATTGTCGGCTCATCAAAGAAAACAATTTCGGGTGAGTGGAGCAGGGAAGCGACAATATCAGACCTCATTCTCTGCCCCAGAGAAAGCTGACGTACCGGCTGATTTATAAAGCTCTTCATATCCAGCATCTCGGTAAAGCGTTCGAGATTTCTTTTGTATTTTTCTTCGGGGATGCGGTAGATTGCACGAAGGAGTTCAAAACTGTCAATTACAGGAAGGTCCCACTGAAGCTGAGATTTCTGACCAAAGACAACTCCGATGTTTCCGACATAAGCTTTTCTCTGCTTGTAAGGAATAAAGCCGCCTACAGTGATTGAGCCTTTGTCGGGGCAGAGAATGCCCGAAAGCATTTTGATTGTAGAAGATTTTCCGGCGCCATTTGGTCCGATAAAACCAACCATCTCACCTTTTTCGATTGTAAAGCTCAGGTCGTTTACGGCTTTTTTGATTTCGAATTTGGGAACAAACATGTTTGCAATCATTCCGGGAATGCCGGCACTTCTTTTGTTTACCTTAAATTCCTTGGAGATGTTTTTTACTTCGATAAAACTCAATTTTCTTTCCTCCCTGCTTTTTAACTTTTTACACTTGTTATGCTTTTTATACTTTCCGCGAGATCTGCCTTGCGGACCGAAACCGATTTAATTTTTGAAGTTGCGCAAATTCTCTCCAGCACTTCTTTTGATGAAACATGATTTGAGTTGTAACGGATTTTCATTTTGCCGTTTTCGATGGAATAGTTTTCTACTTCCAAATCTGAAATATCAGGCAGCTGGCCGTCCAGCTCCACAAGGCTTTCTTCCATAGGAGCAAGCCTTTTGTATAATTCTTCTTGTGAGCCGTAAAATGCAGTCTGGCCATTAGCTAAAACTAACACTCTGTCTGCAATAGAAGAAATATCCTGCATGGAATGCGAAGAGACAAGAAGCGTTTTTCCGGCCAGTTTTTTTTCTTCCACCAGCTTATAAAAAGCCGTCTTTCCGTTTTGGTCCAGCCCGATGCAGGGTTCATCAAAAATATACAAATCCGCATCGCGCAAGAATGTTAGTCCAAGCTCACAACGCCTTTTCTGCCCGAGAGAAAGCTGCTTTGCTTTTGAATTAAGAAATTCAGAAAAGCCCAGAATCTCAGACAAATATTTCAGGCGCTCTTCAAAACTCTCCTGGCTGATTTTATACATGATTCTGATTTCTTCGAGACAATCAAGAATGGAAAGATTTTCATCAAAGACCGGGATATCAGCAAAGAGTACAGAAATCCGCCTCGCCACCTCGCCACCTTTTTCAACAGGGTCGCGGCGGTCCGTTCTCACAAATCCGCTTTCCGGCAAAAGCAGTCCAGAAATCAATTTCAGAAAAGTCGTCTTTCCCGCACCCGATGCCCCGATTATTCCAAGCGTAATTCCCTTAGGAATATGAAGATCTACATCGCGGAGAACAAACTTATTTACCTTATCAAAAATAATCACCCTGGCCTCTTACAATAAAAATACTCCGACTAACTGCTGGACGCAAGGGGCTTGGGATAAACGATACTTAAGATGGGATAAACATATTCACAATAAAAAAGCCGTCCTCTTCGTAAAAGTCCGTCAGACCTCCATAGGACTCGATAATCTCTTTTATCTGATTCACACCAAAGCCGTGTTTCTCGCCATCGGCTGCAACTCCGCCTTCGCCGATATTTTTCGTAGACCTCAGCTCCGGATTTTTCTCCAGCACAGATTTAGAAATTCGGTTTTTCACACTGATAACATCGTAGCCTTTTTTCTCATAAACGCTGATAACAATTTCCCTGCGACTTTCCTTCTGCGAAGCTTCAATCGCATTATCAACCGCATTCGAAAAGACCGCCGAAAAGTCAATTCCTTTCATCTTCTCAAACGCGCATTTGCCGATGTCAGCCTTTACATCAATTTCTTTCTGGCGGCAGATTTCCAGCTTATCATTCAAAATGTGATTGAGCAGAGGATTTCCTGTTTCAACATAACTGCGAACGGCATTCAATTTTTCTAAAATTTCGGAGACATATTTTCTGGCATTTTCGTAGTCGCCGCTGTTCATGTAAGAAGCCATCACCATAAGATGATTTCTCATGTCATGCTTGAGCTTTCTGGTATTCTGATGGAGCTGCCTGATTTCCTCCTCCTGCCTGCGGATTTCTTCCATCTGCCATTTATAAGAATCAAGCTCATATTTCAAATCTTTATTCTGGGCGGCAAGTTCGAGAAGCTTCTGCTCTAATTCTTCAAGGTCTTTCTTTTTTCTAATCATCTTCTCATGAACCTTAAAATTGATTTTTTTGCGGCCTCCGAATATGACTTTCCGATTGGAAGAACTTCTCCGTTATCCAGTTCAAGTCCTTCAGTTTTTAAAATGCGCACATGTTCAAGATTTACAAGAAACCCCTTGTGGATGCGGAGAAAGCCGCTGTTCTTTAATTCTTCTTCAAGGCCCGCCATTGTCGACCGCATTCTGTATTCTTCACCACTTGTATGAATCGCAAGATAATTTGCCTGGCCTTCAAAATAAAGAATCTGGCTCTGAGCAAGGTTTACCATTTGAGTACCATTCTGAAAAACAAACTTTTTGTTCCGTCCCTTTATTTCTTTCTGACAATCCTGAAGGACATTCCGCAGTTCCTCCTGCAGATATTTTTTTCTCACAAAAGCAAAAGGATGATATTTAAAACTGTCATAAACAAGTTCATCGTGGGCCGTTACAAAAACAATAAGGGTATGGGCTTTTTCAGAAGTTAATGCAGCCGCTACATCCATTCCGCTCAGCCCCGGCATATCAATATCAATCAGAAGAATATCTGGTTCGACGTTCGTAGCTGCCTTCACGGCAAAAAGAAAAGCTTCCCCATCCGAAAAGGTCTGGACCTTGTTACCCGCAAATTCTTTTTCAATAAAGGCAGAAATTTCTTCGAGGATTTTGCTTTCATCATCACAGACTGCAATATTCAATTGAGTTCTCCGTTTTTTAATTTTCTGTAATTTCAATAATTATAGTATAACATAAAAGAGAGAATGTCTGCTAAATAAAGATTTAATAAAATATGACACTAATAGTGGTAAAGCTAAAAAATGCTTTCGCATTTTTCTTAACGCTTTGCTATTGAACACCGGCCACCAGTGGCCTAACACATGTCATATTTTCATGCTATAATAAAAACATGCACTTCGTAACTGCAAAAACAATTCTGACTCCTCACAGTATGAACATTTATCGCGGCTGTACGCATGGCTGTATCTATTGCGACTCACGCAGTAAATGCTATCAGTTTACTCATGCTTTTGAAGATATTGAAGTTAAGCAGAATGCGCCGGAGCTTCTGGAAGAAGCCCTCCGTAAAAAACGAAAACGCTGCATGATTGGAACAGGCTCCATGTGTGACCCTTATATTCCCCTTGAAAAAGAGCTTGGGCTTATGCGCCGCTGTCTTGAAATAATTGACCGTTATAATTTTGGAGCAACGCTTATAACTAAATCAGATTTAGTTTTACGAGACCTTGATATTCTGACTCGAATTAATAATAAAACAAAAGCCGTCGTTCAGATGACTCTCACCACCGCAGACGACGAGCTTTGCCATAAAATTGAACCCGGAGTTTGTCCTACTTCCCGCCGCTTTGAAGTTTTACAGGCCTGCCGTGATGCCGGTATTCCGACGGTTGTCTGGTTCAGTCCACTTCTGCCCTTTTTAAATGACACCCGCGAAAATATTGAAGGAATTGTTGATTACTGTGTACGCGCAGGAGTTCATTCAATCATTTGTTTTGGAATTGGCCTCACCTTGCGCGAGGGAAACAGGGAATATTTTTATGCAGCTTTAGACCGTAAGTTTTCTGCACAGTCGCAAAGTCAGGAGGTTTCGCCCCTTCGATATATCTCAGGGACCACGGGCTCAACCACCGCAAATCTCAAAGAACTATATCAGAAAACCTTCGGCTACTCCTATATGTGCTCAAGCCCACACGAACATGAGCTTATGACATATCTTGCAAAACTTTGCCGTCAGCATAATATCCAGCTGGGAACGGATTCTGTCTTTAAGTGGATAGAAGAGATTCCAGACAGAAATCCCTTCCAGCCGGAATTATTTTAAACTAAAGCAAGGCCTTAATACATTCTTCAACTTTAGACATATCAGCTGTCGGCTCAAAGCGGGCAACAACATTTCCACTACGATCAATTATGAATTTTGTAAAGTTCCATTTGATATCAGGCTTTTTTGCCCAGTCAGGATCAGCAGCAGCAAACATCTTTTCTAGGACTTCCTTATATTCATGCTGCTCAAAACCTTCAAAGCCCTTTTGAGACTTCAAATAAGTATAGAGAGGAAGTTCATTCGCACCATTCACATCAGACTTTTTCATCTGAGGAAAAGTTGTATTATAGTGAACTGTACAGAACTCATGAATTTCATCATCACTTCCTGGAGCCTGCCCGCCAAACTGATTGCAGGGTATATCAAGAATCTCAAGTCCTTTTTCGTGATATTCTTTGTAAAGCTTTTCAATTGGTGCATACTGGGGAGTAAAACCACAACCTGTTGCAGTATTCACTACAAGAATAACCTTTCCCTTGAATTCAGAAAGCTTCAGAGTTTCACCATTTCCTGTTGTTATTTCATAATCGTAAATCATTTTATTTCTCCTGATAATTTTACTAATTGTGTACAATTCAATTGCACACTATCTATATAATAATGAAACATAAAGAAAATGTCAATTTTTTTTATTCTATTTTACAGGAGATTCTTCCATTGATTTATAAGACAACCGCTAGTAATATTATATAGATATTTTATATATATTTTGTGAGGTAAACATGAAGGTTCTTTTAGTTAACGGAAGTCCACGGGCAAACAGCAACACATTGCTTGGTTTACATGAAATGCAGAAAATTTTTGAAGAACAGGGAATAGAGACAGAGATTTTTAATATCGGAAATAAAGATATCCGCGGATGTATTGCCTGCGGTCGCTGCGGCGAGCTTGGGCACTGTGTTTTTGATGATGCAGTAAATGAATTTGCAGCTAAGTTTGAAAAGGCAGATGGAATTGTTGTTGGAAGTCCTGTTTATTATTCAGCACCAAATGCCACTGTTCAGGCTTTTTTACAAAGACTTTTTTACAGCAGTCATTTTGATAAAACAATGAAGGTAGGAGCCGGCTTTGTTTGTGCGCGCCGTGGTGGTACAACAGCTTCTTTTGATGTTTTAAATAAGTTTTTTTCAATCAGCGGAATGCCTGTGGCAACAAGTCAATACTGGAATAACATTCACGGTGGCGCACCAGGACAGGCAGCAGAAGATGCAGAAGGTATGCAGACACTCCGTGTTCTAGCACGGAATATGAGCTTTTTAATTAAGTCAATTGCACTTGGAAAAGAAAAATTTGGTCTACCGGAAAAAGAAGAGCATGTCTGGACAAATTTTATCTGAAAGAAAAAATGCGGAAAAAACAAGAATTGTCCTGACTGTAATTTTATGCTATATTCTCACAAATGAATTTTCGTGAGCAAAAATTTTTCGGTTATTTTCTGGCCGCAGTCTGCGTGTTTTTATGGGGTATAACTTTTGTATGTACTAAATATCTTCTCCGCAGCTTTACACCACTGGAAATTCTTTTTTATAGATTTATAGCGGCCTATGTCGGACTATGGTTACTCCGGCCCAAATTTGAAAAAATTGCTTTACGCGACAATATTCTTTTTGCGCTTGCCGGATTTTCTGGAGTAATCCTTTATCAGCTTTTTGAAAATATAGCCATAAACTATACAAATGCATCAAATGTAAGTGTTATTGTAAGTATTTGTCCTCTTTTTACAGCAATTTTCAGTCAGATTTTTCTAAAGGAAAAACATCTTTCCATCTGGTTTATAATCGGCTTTATTATTTCAATTACAGGAGTTACTCTTGTTTGCCTTAATGGAAATACAGTGCTTGAGTTTAATCCTAAAGGCGATTTTCTTGCTCTTTTTTCTGCAGTCTGCTGGGGATTTTATTCAGTTATTATTTCCATTATAAATAAAAAAAACTACGATCAGATTTGCGCTACCCGCCGTATTTTCTTTTTTGCAGTTTTAATGATGATTCCTTTAATGCTTTTTACAAATCAGAATTCACCCGTAGAAAACCCTATAAGATTTTCTAATCCACTTAATATTACCTATATGCTTTTTCTTGGAATTATTGCAAGTGGCTTTTGTTTTTCTGCCTGGAACAAGGCATGCAAAATTGTTGGAACTGTGAAAGTAAGCTGTGGACTATATCTTATTCCTGTTGTCACAATTATTTTTGCCTTCTTTGCGCTTGATGAAAAAATAACTCTGTTTGGAGCTCTGGGCGCAGCAATTACCATTATCGGACTTTTTGTAAGCGAAAAATAATTAACCTATTGACAAGGTAGGTTATACTATGTATATTTATCTTATAAACCTACTAATTAAGTAGGGAATAATAAACACTACCAGCTGTTATTTTGCTGTAAAAAAAGGAGATTTCTATGGCTAAAAGTTTTACTGAATTACGAGAATCGCATCCATGCTTTGGAAGCCATGGAGCAAAAACTGGACGTATTCATCTTCCGGTTTGCCCGGGCTGCAATATTGCCTGCCGTTTTTGCGAGAGAAGTCTTAACAATACAGAAAACCGCCCTGGTGTAACAGCAAAGGTTCTTAAGCCAGCCGAAACAATTCCACTTATCAAGAAAGCTCTGGAAATAAGTCCGGAAATTCGTGTAGCAGGAATTGCCGGACCAGGAGATACTCTTGCAAGCGACAATGCTATTAAAACCTTCCGTCTGATTGGCCGGGAATTCCCTCAGCTAATAAAATGTATGAGCACAAACGGACTTCTGCTTGCTGAACGGGCTGATGAAATCATAAAAGCTGGAATCGACAGTCTTACAGTTACCGTAAATGCAGTTAATCCGGAAATTGAAGCTCAGCTCAATGATTATATAATCTGGCACGGTAAAAAAATTGAAGGCGTAGAAGGAGCAAAAATTCTCATAGAAAACCAGCTTGCAGGAATCAAAAAAATAGCAGAAGCTGGAATTACAATTAAGGTAAATACAGTTTTAGTTCCGCGCATAAACGGAAGTCACATTTCAGAAATTGCAAAAACAGTTGCAAATGCAGGAGCAAAAAAATATAACATAATTCCACTTATTCCAACAGCAAAACTCGCAGATGAGCCTGCCCCAACCTGTCAGGAAATTCATGCTGCCCGCGCTGCTGCAATGCAATATATAGAACTCTTCCTGCACTGCAACCATTGCCGTGCAGATGCAATTGGAATTCCAGGACGCACAGAATTCTCAAAAGCTCTATATGCAAATTTTGGAACAGATAGCATCAAGGAAAACTTCTCTCATGGCTGATACAGAAGCAACGGAAAAATCAGAGTCTTCAACTTACAAAGTCGCAATAGCCTCAACTGACGGAGAAACTGTCAACCAGCATTACGGGCGTGCAGCAAAATTTTATATCTATTCTATAAATGATGAAATTGGGTACGACATGATTGAAGAACGCTACGTAGAACCTGTATGCCAGGACGGTTCACATGAAATCTCTAAAATGAAGCAAAGTGTTCTCAACTTTATCGACTGCCGCTATATTGTAGTTTCCCGCTTAGGATCCGCAGCCGGAGCCGCTCTTTCTGCAGCAGGAATTACGGCGATGGAACTTCCGGGCACTATAGACGATGCAATTCTTCATGTCTGGAAATACAATCAGATTCAAGGACTTTTCTGTTAAATGTTAAAAAAACAATAAAAAAATAATCTTTAAACAATAACCTATTGACATAGTAGGGAAATAAGTTTATATTACTATTACCTACTACTTAGATAGGTTTATACATCAAACAGGCCTTCATCGGCCAGCCAGCGTGTTTTACAAAACCTGCTGACATAACAGGAGCAAAAATATGGCAGAAATCAGACAGATTGCTATTTACGGAAAGGGTGGAATTGGTAAGTCCACAACCACACAGAACCTTACAGCTGGACTTGTTGAGCATGGAAAAAAGGTCATGGTTGTTGGTTGTGACCCTAAGGCAGATTCTACTCGTCTGCTCCTTGGCGGCCTTGCACAGAAAACTGTATTGGACACAATCCGCGACGAAGGTGAAAACGTTGAACTTGACCGCATCATGAGAACAGGTTTTGGAGGAACACGCTGTGTTGAATCTGGTGGACCTGAGCCTGGAGTTGGTTGTGCAGGACGCGGTATCATCACTTCTATCAGCATGCTTGAAAATCTTGGTGCATATACAGACGACCTCGATTTTGTTTTCTATGACGTTCTTGGTGACGTTGTTTGCGGCGGTTTTGCAATGCCAATCCGCGAAGGTAAAGCTAAGGAAATCTACATTGTAGCTTCCGGAGAAATGATGGCGTTATATGCAGCTAACAATATTGCAAAGGGTATCAGCCGTTATGCAAAGGCAGGTGGTGTCCGCCTTGGCGGAATCATCTGTAACAGCCGTAACGTAGACCGCGAGCTTGATCTGCTCCGTGCCTTTTCAAAGGAACTTGGAACTCAGCTCTTGTATTTTGTTCCTCGCGACAACATCGTTCAGCGCGCTGAAATCAACCGTAAGACTGTAATTGAATATAAGCCGGATTCTGCCCAGGCTCAGGAATACCGCAACCTTGCAGAAGCCGTAATCAACAATACAAACTTTACAATTCCAACTCCTATGACCCAGGAACGTCTCGAAGAGATTCTTCTTGAATACGGTCTCATGGATGCAATTGAGGATGATTATAAGATTTAGATTTTAGGGGATAGTAAATAGGGAATAGTTGGGAGGGGAAGGTCTTCCCCTCGTTCCAGCCCGCTTTGCGGTCTTTCACTACCCCTTCTGCGGGGGAGGCCCCCGCAACGCCCCCCTTTGTAACATCGCGAGGAGCGTAGCATACAATTTGTCATTGCGAGCGAAGCGAAGCAATCCATTTAATAAGGAAAACAAATGAGCATAAAAGTTGCAATTGCATCATCCGACGGTCTCAATATAGATTTACATTTTGGCCAGGCTAAGTCTTTTTTAATTTATGAATTAAAAGAAAGTAAGTTTGTACTAACAGAAAAGCGGGAGCTTCCTGTAAGTGGAAATGAATCGACATCGCCAGAAGCCGCGTCCCCACAAGAGTTCGGCGGCGGCTGTGGCGGAGCCGGCTTTGGCTGCGGAAGCGGTGGAGGCTGCGGTGGTTCAGGTGGTGGTTGCGGCGGCGGTGCTTCAGGTCCGCTGGCACCGGCAGTAGAGCTTCTGTTAGACTGCCGATCGGTAGTTGCAGCTCAGATAGGACAAAATATGAGACGACAGTTCGAACGAAATGCCATCAGCGTATTTGATATTGAACTTCCGATTGAAGAAGCACTGGAAAAACTTGCGGCTTATTATTTGAAGTTTGGAGATTAGTAAAAATCAAGTTCGACAATGACATTTTTTTTAGGAGTACTTTATGCCATTATCAATAGAAACAAAATGCCTGCATCTGGAAGAAGAGACTGAAGACAGAGACGAAAAAGCTGCCTGTTTGCACTACGGTTCAATCAGTTTTCCGATTTATCAGACAGCAACCTATGCACATCCTGGAGTAGGCAAAAGCACAGGCTTTGATTATTCACGCCTGCAGAACCCCACCCGCGAGCAGCTGGAAAAAATTATCTGCCAGCTGGAAGGTGGCACAGATGCTTTTGCTCTTTCCAGCGGAATGGCGGCAATTACTCTGCTCATGGAACTCTTTAAGCCGGGAGACCACCTGATTGTAGATTCAGATTTGTACGGCGGCACAATCCGCCTCTTTGATAATGTTTCTTCAAAAAACGGAATTCAGTTTACCCGCGCCAATTGTTCAAGTGACAACGTAGAAGCCCTAATCACTCCAGCAACAAAAGCAATTTATGTTGAAACTCCAACCAACCCTATGATGAACGTAACAGATATTGCCGCAATGGCAAAAATAGCGCATGCTCATAATCTTTTGTTAATTGTAGATAACACTTTTATGTCTCCATATTTTCAGAACCCGCTTGCTCTCGGAGCAGATATCGTAGTTCACAGCGGAACAAAATTCCTCGCCGGCCACAACGACACTCTGGCAGGCTTTATTATCACTAAAAATTCAGAAATCAATGAAAGACTTCGCTTCCTTATTAAAACGACAGGCTCTGGCTTAGCACCATTCGACAGCTGGCTGGTGCTCCGCGGAATCAAAACGCTTGGACTCCGCATGGGAAAAGCTCAGTCTAATGCCGATAAAATTGCCCGCTGGCTCAAAACTCAAAAGTCTGTTACAAAGGTTATCTACCCTGGTCTTGAAGAACATCCGGGCCATGAAATTTCAAAAATGCAGGCCCGCGGTTTTGGCTCAATGGTAACCTTCCGTCTGAGCAGCACAGAAAAAGCCCTAAGCGTCCTTGAAAAAGTTCGTTTAATTAAATATGCAGAAAGTCTTGGCGGAGTTGAAACTCTAATTACCTACCCTACAACCCAGACTCACGCTGATGTTCCCGAAGAACTCCGCCTTAAAAATGGAATCACTCCGGAAACCTTGCGGCTTTCTGTTGGAATAGAAAATGCAGAAGACCTGATTGAAGATTTAAATCAGGCTCTAAATAATTAAGTTTTTCATTTCTGCATTGGATTAAATAATATAGTCCGATGCAGGAACTATTCTGGAAAGGAATTTCTTAGTTCTCTCTTCTCTCGGATGATAGAATATTTCTTCAGGTTTTCCTTCTTCAACAACGTAACCACCATCCATAAAAATTACCTTATCTGCAACATCTTCAGCAAAACTCATCTCATGAGTTACTACAATCATTGTATGACCTTCTTTTGCAACTTGTTTTATCAGAGAGAGAGTTTCTCCAACAAGCTCAGGATCCAGAGCACTTGTAGGTTCATCAAATAAAATAACATCTGCATCTAAAGCAACTGCTCTGGCAATTCCAACACGCTGCTGCTGCCCTCCGGAAAGCTGACTCGGATAATAGTTTTCTCGTCCGGAAAGTCCAACCTTTTTAAGTTCGAGCTTAGCACGCTCAATAGCTTGAGGTCTTGGAATTCCATGTCCTGTGACCAGAGCTTCAACAATATTTTCCAATGCAGTTTTATTTGCAAAAAGATTATAATTCTGAAAGACCATAGAAGTTTTTCGCCTTAATTCAAGAATTTCTTTTTTACGTGCCGACTTCAAATCAACTACTCTATCTCCAATTGTGAGAGTGCCGTTATCTGCTTTTTCCAGAAAATTTAAAGTACGTAAAAGAGTTGTTTTTCCACTTCCACTTGGTCCAAGTATTACAACAACATTTCCATCATCTACAGTAATTGAAACATCATGAAGCACTTCAAGATGTCCAAATGATTTTTTTACATGTTCAATTTTAATCATTTTTTATTTCTCCATAATCAGCTATTCTTTTGTGTATTAAAAAATTCAAGAACATAACGAATTAAAAATTCAATTCCTATAGGAAGAATTTTATCATCAACGCAGGTTTTGCTGGTATGCAAAATATGGTAATCTCCATTTACAGCCCCGCCAATATGTAAATAAACTCCCGGAATTGATTTTTGATATAGAGCAAAATCTTCTCCACTCATAACAGGCTGGCTGAATTTTACAAACTCTTCTCCAAAATATTTTTTAATAACGCTTACCGCAAAATCTGTATAATAACGGTCATTATTTACAACATTGCCAGGTGTTCTGAGAATAGTTTGAATTTTGCAGTCAAACCGCGCTTCTGTATTTTCTGCAGCTTTTATAAGAAGCGTCTGCATCAGTTCTTCGTTATCATAATTTAGTGTCCGGGAATTATAAAAAACACTGACCTTTGAAGGAATATAATCTATTGTATCTTCTGTCTTCACTACAGTTGGAACCATTACAATCTGTTCATCTTTAGAAAAGCGCTCCTTAAAAAAAGCAGTAACTGTTGAAACAAGTTCACCAGCAACAATAAGTGCATTTATTTTTCCATCTGTTTCAATAATAAAATGACCTCCGGCTCCATAAGCACTCATTGTCTCATAACCTAGAGAAAAAATACCAAGATCAAGTTCCTGGCTGTCATGCAAGGCAATAATAGTATCAACATCATTTAAAAGATTTGATTCCATTACCTTTTTTGCTCCACCTCCAGTTTCTTCACTTTCCTGAAAAATTATTTTTACTATTCCTTCAAACTGATTTTTAATTTCATTCAAAAGCTTTGCTGCACCAAGCATAAAAGTTCCGTGAACATCGTGTCCGCAGGCATGCATTACTCCGGGTATTTTTGACTGCCAGTCCAGTCCTGTCTCTTCCTGAATTGGAAGAGCATCTATATCACCTCGCAGGGCAACTACCTTTTGTTTTTTCCTGCTCTTATCCGGTTTTCCGGTAATTGCAGCAACAATACTGTTTGTACCTGCCTTTTCATAAGGAATATTCCAGCTGTCAAGAAACTGCTTAATATATCTGCTTGTTTCAAATTCTTTCCAGGACAATTCAGGATATTCATGAAGATGGTGTCTTATTTTTATAAAGAGCTCTGTATTATCATTTACAATTTTTAATATCTCATCATTCTTATTTTTCATAAACTATCCGGGTTTTAAAATGATATATATTTTCAAGAGCCTTAACCGTTAAGGTAAAAATCTCAAGAAGCTGTTGTTTGTCTTCTATATTTGTACATTCACCCTGAAATTTTAATACAGCGTTATCAGGAATTATATTCTGTGTACTTCCTGCATCAAAATAATATGGAAAAAATGCAACATTTTGAAAGCTGCTGAACTCATACAAAAGCTTTTCATTGATTATCTGAATAAGCCTGAAGCCTGGTAAAATCGGATTGTCAGTCAGATAAGGAACTGAACTGTGACCTCCTTTACCCAAAATATTAAGAGCAACATTAAAAAAAATATTTCTTTCAGGATTCTTTTTATACATGACTCTTTTCCCCATTTTTTTTGTTTTTTAGTTTTTTCTCAAATTTTGAAAAAACAAATTCTACAAATGCATTGATTACCCAAAAAATTACAGCAGCAGCTATATAACCTTCTATAAAACTGTAAGTGTCCATACATGGTTTAAGTGCACTGTTTAATACATCATAAACACCAACCACCATAACAATGGAAGTATTTTTGATTGCGCCGACAATATGACTTGTCATTGAAGGAAGAGCAACGGGAATCATCTGTGGAATAATTATCTTTCTTAAGGTTTGTAATTCTGTCATTCCAACTGAATAAGCTGCTTCGTACTGTCCTTTTGGAACGGAAAGATAAGCGCTGCGAATTGTTTCAGAAAGATAAACAACTCTGTCTAAAGTAAATACTATAAGAACAACAATCAGGCCCCCATTTTCAACTGGTGTAAATCTGGTTATATAAATCAGATTAAAAAGAAGTAATGCAACCATATTTGGAATTCCACTATAAAAGGTTACAAAAAAGTGGAATATCTCAGAAAGCACCGGAACCCTATAAATCCGGACTGTTGCAATAATAATTCCAAAGAATAATCCAAATATTAGCGGCACAACTGCCAGCGCAAGAGTAACAGGAATATAAGGTATTGCTGTAATCAAACTTGTTTTGAAAAATGAAAGATTGAATAACATAATCACTTCTCCTGCTTATTTTTAAATGCAAGCTTTCTTTCAATAAATTTATAAGGAAACTGTAAAAGAATACTGAAGATTACAAAAACCAGTGCAACGATAATATAGCTTTCAAGACTATGACTTGTTGCCGAGCCTATAACCTGAGCCCGGCCGATAATATCAACAACACCGATCATATAAACAAGCGATGTACTTTTTACTAGACTAATCAAAAAAGTCCACATATTTGGAAGTGCAATTCTTACTGCCTGAGGAAGAACTATTTTTGTAAAACTCTTTACTCCAGTCATACCACAGGATAAAGCAGCTTCAGTCTGTCCTTTTGGAATTGCAAGAATAACACCTCTGAAAACTTCAGATAAAAAGGCAGCAACATTTGCTGTATAAGCTATGAAAACAAAAATAATTCTGGGCCATTCCCGAGTATCTACATCAAAAAATTTTTCTATTAAAAGAGGAACTCCATAATAAGAAACAAGCATCTGTACAAGCAGAGGAGTATCTCGCTCAAAGGAAACAAAGAGAGCTATAATCTGCTTAACAACAGGAATATTTCTTATTCTTATATATGCAAGAATAACTGCCAGAATCACTCCAATTGAATAAGTAACGAGAACTATCTCAAAAGTAACCGGCAGTGTACTCAATAGTTTTGGAAGATTAGAAAGAAATCTTTCCCAAGAAAAAAACTTTGGCATATTCTATTCCTCTGTCTGATATTTTTAGATATTTTTTTATTTACGTTTTTCGCTTCATAAAAAGAGTTTACAAAAAAAAACAGACGAAGATATTTTATTAGTCTTCGCCTGCAATTTTTTATTTTAGATTTATTGTTGAATCGTATCCAAGAGCTTTTAGAGAAATCTTAGACAGTGTACCATCTTCCAAAAGCTGTTTAAGCGCAGCATCCACTGCATTCTTAAGTTCTTCATCTCCTTTTCTGTAAACATGATATGTAAATACAGAAGTTTCTTTTGAAAGATCTCCGGCTGCTTTAAGCAGATTTCCATATTCAGCATTCCATTTTTCTATATCTGCCGGATTATGTGTAAACACTGCATCGTAAGTTCCGTTTTTAATCTTAGCAATTTTTTCTTCAACCGGAACATTACTTGGAGTTATAATCAATTTAATCTTTTTATCTTCAGGAAGTGTAGTATTATATTTTTCAAGGAATTCAGTAACAAGATTTCCTGTATTTGTATTAACTGTTTTTCCCTGAAGGTCTTCCAGCTTTGTAATATCATTTCGTGTTTTAAGAACTACAATTTTGTTTGCTGCTGCTCTGTATGCCTGCTCTCCAAAAAGATAAGATTCCTCACGCTGTGGAGTTTTACCAAACTGATGCGCACCAATATCAACTTTTTTTGCTTGCAAAGCTATCAGAATATTTGCAAAATCAAAAGTTTCATATTTAAACTGATACTGAGGAAGAAGCTCATCAACAGCATTCAAAACATCAATTTCATATCCAACAAGCTTTCCATTATCATCCAGATAGCAGAATGGTGCATAAATTTTTCCAGTTCCAACAATAATGGTTTTTACCTTTGCTTTTGTCTCTTTCTTCTTTGCAGCAAACGCAATTTCTGCAAGTCCTGATATAACAAGCAAAGCCGCAACTAATTTAAAAATAATCTTTTTCATTAAAGCCTCCTGCAGGTTAACTTTTTATAACCTACTAATGCAGTAGGTATATCATTATTTTAAATTCTTGAATAATACTAGTTTTCTATTATTACTATAGAAAATAGCTATAACTTAACTGAGGATTTTTTTTGAAAAGACAGTCCTGATGTTTTTAGTAGAAAAATTCTTCAAATCGTTTATAATTTATAGTTGAATAAGCCATAAATCTGCTATTGTACAAAGATCTATAGGAGGAAGAAGCATGTTTGGATTCAGATATTTTACACCAACAAAGGTAGAGTTTGGAAAAAACTCAGAAGAAAAGGTTGCTGAACTTATTCAGGAGTTTGGCGGTAAAAAAGTTCTGATTCATTATGGCGGAGGAAGTGTAATCCGCTCTGGACTTATGCAACGCGTTACAGATAAACTTGACGCTGCCGGAATTCAATATGTTAAACTTGGTGGAGCAGTTCCAAATCCGCATTTAAGCCTTGTATATGAAGGAATTGATCTTTGCAAAAAAGAAGGAATAGATTTTATACTTGCAGTTGGTGGCGGAAGTGCAATAGATTCTGCAAAAGCAATCGGCTATGGAGTTATGAATGACGGAGATGTCTGGGATTTTTATGATTATAAACGCCAGGCTAAAGCATGCATGCCGATTGGTGTTATTTTAACACTTGCAGCTACAGGAAGCGAAATGAGTGATTCTTCTGTAATCACTAAGGAAAAAGGATTAGTTAAACGGGGATATTCAAGTGATTACTGCCGGCCTCGCTTTGCTATTATGAATCCTGAACTTACGATGACACTTCCTGATTATCAGACAGCATGTGGCTGCACAGATATCATGATGCACACAATGGAACGTTATTTTACAAACGGTGGAAACATGGAGCTTACAGACTCTATGGCAGAAGCACTTCTTCGCACAGTAAAAGAGCAGGCAAAAATTCTGGTAAAAGATCCAGATAATTATGACGCCCGTGCAGAAGTTATGTGGGCAGGAAGTCTTGCACACAACGGCCTGACAGGCTGCGGAAATGATGGCGGAGACTGGATGACTCATAAGCTGGAACACGAACTCGGCGGTCTTTATGATGTAGCTCACGGAGCAGGACTTGCCGCACTTTGGGGAAGCTGGGCACGTTATGTTTACAAAAACTGTCTGCACCGTTTTAAGCGCTATGCAATTAATGTTATGGGAATTTCACCATCGGCCGGCTCGGATGAAGAAATTGCCCTTAAAGGAATTGAGGCCATGGAAGCTTTTTATCGCGAAATAAAAATGCCGGTAAACCTTCGCGAGCTTGGCGTTAATGCAACTGATGAAGATTTAAAACTTATGGCTCACAAATGTGCGGTCGGTGTAAATGGCGGAAAAGGCTCAGCACGTTTTCTTAAAGAAGAAGACATGCTGGAAATTTACAGAATGAGCAGATAATTATTTTTGGCTTTAAGATAACAATGAATCAGGAATAAGTATTGAAAATAAAATTTTCAAAATTATTCCTGATTCACACGTTCACTTTTTAACAACGAAAATTCTTCGTCTTCAAATAAATAATATTCTGTAATGTACCAGTCCGGAATTTCTTCACGAGATTCAACTTCCCCTACCCAATAATCAAGTACTTCTTTTTTTGGATTTCTGATTATCAACTTACTATCCAGTGAATAATCCAGAGAAAACTCAAAGGGAAAACCTTCAGTAACAACTCCGTTTTCTAAATTAATAATGAAAAATCCATAAGCGCTGGTTCCTGCACCGAATTTCGCAATTTTATACTTTCCGTTAAAATCTGGCGGTAAGCGAGAAGCCTTAGTAATTATTGTTCTGTAATTTCTTTTCATTTCTGTATCTAAAACAGGTTCAGCAAAATTTTCGTTCCATTTAATATCTGAAGGATAACTATCTTTAAAAATAAAATTTTCTGCTGTATTTTCAGTTTTATCAATAAAATCAATATCAAGAACAGAAAAACACATTAATGGCTTATCATAATATGAAACATCAACATCGTATTCATATCTGAAAAGTACCTTTCTTGCAAAAACACAATCCTTGCTTTCCTGATTTTTTATAATATTGTTAACAGTCGAATCAAAGTTTGTATTGGTTAATAAAACCCCAAGCGCCTGATTTTGTTCTGTTAAAAATCGAATGTCTGGATTTTGCCCCATAAGAAGAATAAAATTTCCCTCAAAAGAAATTGTATCTCCAGCTTTCAACTTTTTTGATAGAGGCGCAGGATGAACCGAATCATTAGAATAAACTGAATCATTTTCTTTAAAATTTTCATTCACCAGTATATCATTTTTTTCAGAAGGCACCTCTGATTCTTTTAACAAAAAACATCCTTTTATTCCTATAACAGCTATAATTAAAAACAAGAGCAATATAATTAAATATTTCTTCATTGAATAAAAGTTTAATATTCTTTCTGAAGTTTTTCTATACTAAATTTATACTGTCACATAAACGAAGCGCTTCGCGGTCATGACTAACCATAATTACAGTTTTTCCGCCATCTGCAAGCTTGCGGAATATTTTAATTATGTCTGTTGTTCGCTCTTCATCTACAGAATCTGTCGGCTCATCAGCAAGAATAAGTTTAGGATTGTTAATAAGGGCACGGGCAATTAAAACACGATGATTTTCACCGCCGGAAAGTTCTTGAGGATATTGACTGGCAAGATGAACAATTCCAAGATCTTCAAGAAGCAGATTTGTGCGTGAACTAATCTGCTCATCTTTCTTATAACTTCGTCCGTTTTTAGAAATATATGCCGGCAACCGCACATTATCAAAAACTGTGAGATTATCTAAAAAACTCTGCTCCTGCGAAATATAACCGATATTTATATTTCTAAAAGCCGCAAGCTGTTTTTCCCCCAGAGAAGTGATTTCTGTGCCGTCAATTACTATGCTGCCGGAATCTGGCTTTTGTAATCCGGCAATCATCGAAAGAAGAGTACTTTTTCCTGCTCCCGATTTTCCCTGAATTCCAAGAAAGACTCCTTCTTTTACATTAAGATTATAATTATCAAAAACTGAAAGAATTCCATGAGTGGTTTTAAACTTTTTTGTAAGATTCTGAATCTGCATATTTAAATCTCCGTTGTATGGGCATTTTATAATTCTGCGTTTAGAGAATCACCATATTTTTTGTTCCGAAACTTTATTTACTCCAAACACAGCAGCAAATACACTTGAAAATACCGAAATTGCAAAAGTAATAAATGCAAAAATTATAATCATCACAGGGGAAGAAAGTACAAATGGAACAGAAAGCTTTTCTGCAATTAAGGTATTGAACGGTAAAACTACAAGTGCTCCCAAAAATATTCCCGTTGCAGCTCCAATCGAACCAATTACAAAAGCTTCAGAAAAAATCAATTTCCTTAAAGTTATTTTATCTGCACCTAACACACGCAGAATTGAATACTCACGTTTGCGTTCATTAACGATCAGTGAAAAAACTATTGCAAGCGTAAATGTAGAAATTAATAAAACAATTCCTGTAAGGATTTTCGGAAAAATCAAAAATGATTCAATTTTTTCTGCAAGAGAAGAAATAAACGAACCACCTTTTATTATCTGTACATCAGGCAGCAAAGTCTTTATTCTGAGTGCAGTTCCGTCCTGTTTTGCATCTTGTAAAAGCTTTACAAAAATAACACTGGTTTTATTAGTTGTGTCTCCTTCAGATATAAATCCAAACCCCTTTGCTTTTGCATCATCAAAAATTTTCTGTAAGGTCGGTAAATCTGCATAAATTGCATTATCCATACCTGAACCACTTTTTGAAAGTTTTGAACTGACATGATGCGTTTGCGAAAAAAAAGTAACCTGATTTTTTGTAATGCTCACATTGTTTCCCGCAAAAATCAATTCACTATTTTCATGCGTTTGTATTTTTCCGGCTGCCCATGGAGTTACAATAAAATCAGATTCCGGATCAAAGCCTATAATCTGAATCGGAAAATCACAACAGCTTTCGCTAAGACTTGTAAGATAAAACTGCCCGCTGACTTTTTCTACTCCTTCAATATTTCGGATTATCGACTCAACATTTTTATCCATATAAAAATAATTTGGTTCACCAGTTAATAAAACACTTTCTACCTGAGCACCATAGCCTTCAGGAACAATCATAAGATCTGCACCAAGACGTTTCTGAAAACCGCTAATTCCGCCTTTAAGGCTTGAGGACAAAATAAAACTTGCAAAAAGCACTGCCGCAGCAAGTGCAGTTATCGCAATCAAGGCGGCAGTACGATACGGCTTACGCTTTATATTTGAAAATGCAAGCCGCTGAATTGTTATCGCTTTTTCCATAAAACAATTGTATTTATAACAGAAATAACGAAAATCAAAATTCCAAAAACAAGAACTGTTGGTGCAGTTACCTTGTGACAATGCATACTTGCCATTTTGCAAACCTTTGCAAAGGTGTAAGGTGCAATTCCAACAAGAATTCCAAGCAATCCAGTTAAAGCCGATAAAATAATGTTTATCTTTTTCATATTATATTTCTCCCTGGTGATTGAGTTTGGTAAATTCACTTTATGTAGATTTTGACGGCCTCTACAAGCCATTAGACAAAAGCAAACTTATCTCAACCACCGCATTATATTTCAGGCCCTTGAGCCGTTTATTTCTTTATATTCTTTTGATGCACTGTCATAAATATATCCATCAGGTACACCATACAACTCGATATAACCGTCTTCAATAAATTTTTCTATATTAGTTGAAGCCTTAAGAATTCCTGCTTCCTGAAGCTGACGGGCAGCTGCATCAAAAGTTTTCTTTCCGAGAGAACGGCTTGGCTGATAGTTAATTTCTTCGAGCAGAGCTGCATTAAAATCAAGGTCTCCGCCACAAAGATCGTTTTCTATCTGAAGCTGAGCAGCTGCTCTTGGTTCAGCCTGAACAAAAGCCGAAGCCTTCTGAAGAGCTCTAGTAACTGCGGCTGCTCCTTCCGGATTTTCGCGTAAAAGCTTGTGAGAAACAAACTGCTGGCAGCAATATTCATTGCGGAATTTTTCATCAGTACCAGTATCAAGAATTTTTCTGAAACCGTAAGCAAGTTCACCTTTAGTTGCTACCGGATCATGAGCTCCAATTGCATCAACTGCGCCGTTATTTAAAGCAATTGCAAGGTCGGCAGAAGCATAAGCAATAAACTCAACTTCATTGTTATCTGCTGTAACTCCAATTCCAACATCCATAAGCTTGCGCTTAAGATTCATAACTGAAGAGTCTGCAAGCCCCGGTACACCAATCTTTTTTCCACGAAGGTCTGCAACTGATTTTATGTCGCTGTCGGCACGAACATAATATTTTGTACAACCAATGTGGATACCCGAAGTAAAGGAAATTGGCAGTCCGTTTTCCATTGCCTGAAGCTGAGTTGCATACAAGCCGTAACCTGCGTCAACTTTGCCGGCTGCGATCATTTCTCCAAGAGTTGCGCCACCTTCTACAATGTGAACGTACTCTGCCTTCTGACCGATTTTGGAAAGCTCTTCTTCAAAGAGTCCCATTTTCATTGCAACGTGTATTGGCGCGTAGCAAAGGCTTCCTGTCTGAAAGTTGATGCGTACAACCTTCTGTGCTGAGTTTGAAGCTCCGTCAGCAGATGCTGATTTTTTTGAACAGCCTGCCATCACAAAAAGTGAAGCTGCTGCTGTCATAATTAAAAGTGATTTTTTCATATATCCTCCATTAAATTGCATATTCAACTTCCTGAACTTTTCCGGCATAATTCAGGATTTCCAGAATCTGAGTTCTGTATTTTAAGAAAACATCCTGGCTTCGGGCACGAGGGTGACTTAAATCTATCTTTATGATTTTTTCAACCTTAGCCGGTCTCGGGCTCATAACAACAACATAGTCGCTCAGGTAAACTGCCTCGTCTACATCGTGGGTTACCATAACCATTGTTGTGTTGTGCTCCTTCCATAGGCGTATGATTTCGTCCTGCATGGTCATTCGGGTAAAGGCATCCAGGGCTCCAAGAGGTTCGTCCAAAAGTAAAATCTTTGGATGGCCTACAAGAGCACGGGCAAGACTTGCCCTCTGATTCATTCCGCCCGACAGCTGATGTGGATAAGATTTTTCGAAGCCTTCAAGGCCTACCATTTTTATAAACTTATCCACATCAGCCTTACGCTGCTTATAAATATGGCGGGCACGTAAACCAAAAGCCACATTATCACGAATGGTAAGCCAGGGAAAAAGATTTGCCTGCTGAAAGGCAAAGCCCCTGTCGCTTCCAGGCTTTGTGATTTTTGTGCCATCAACACTAACCTCTCCCGATGTCGGAGTTTCCAGCCCCGCAATACAACGCAGCAATGTAGTTTTACCACAACCCGATGGTCCAATCAGGGAAACAAAAGAGCCGGCCGGAATTGTAAAATCAACTCCATAAAGAGCAGTAACTTCTTCTCCTAATCCCTGATTAAAGATTTTTGTTATATTGTTTAATTTAATTTCTCCAGACATTTATTTTCTCCTTTTAAATGGCTTAGGGATTGGAGCACCGCCGCAGGCGTACCGCGTAAGCGGTATGGAGCGATAGCGGAAGTGCGCAAAGCCCGACCCGCCGCAAAGCGGTGGGGAAGCTCTTACCACTTTATCAATCCTTTCTGCCAGTTGAGCACTTTTCCTCTCACCTTGAAGAGAGCTGTAATAATCACTGTACAGAAAATTGCAATCAGTATAAGACCGGCATAAACGCCAGAGTACATCATCATTGCTTTTTGATAACTGATGTACCAGCCAATTCCATATTTTGCCCCGAACATTTCGGCGGTCATAAGGGCAATAAAAGCGGCACAAATTCCGTTGAAGGCACCCTGAAAAATATTTGGCAGAGCAGCCGGAACTGCAATTTTGAAAACCTGGAAGAAAGTGCCTGCGCCAAGTGTGCGGCCAACTTCAAAATAAACCTTGCTTGTGTTCTGAATGCCAGAGCTTGTCATGAGCTGAACCGGAAACCATACAGCCAGTGCAATAATGAAAACGCTTGCTCCAAAAGGTGTAGGAAAGGTTGTAAGCACAAGTGGAATCCATGCAGTGGCAGGAATTGGACCTATAAGCTTGATATATGGATTAATCCAGTAATAAACCTTTTTTGAAAATCCCAGAAAAACTCCGGTAATAAAACCAATAAGCACGCCCCAGAAAACTCCCAGCAAAAGGAGTCGGAAAGAATACCAGATACATTTTCCAAGAAGGGCTGTCTGCTCAACAAAAACTGCAAGAATGTTGTCGTAGCTTGGAAAAAAGATAATTGGCAGCAGGGCGAACTTTGCTGTTATAAGGTTTATGAGAATTACTACGCCTGCAGTACCTAAGAGAAAAGGTCCTTTATGTTCAAGAGATGAACGGATTTTTTTTAAGAAAAATGAAAGAATAAAAAACAAGCCTGCTATTCCAAGAAGAATAAGTAAGAGTCTGTTATAGTAGGAACTTTTTGCAGCCGGATGAAGAGTGCTGTCTGGAATGAGGTTATGAACGGCAAGGGCTGTGATAACTCCAAGAATAGGAAAGACTCTGTAGAGAAGTGATTTTATGGTGTATTTTAATTTTGCTGATGAGTACATTAATAACCTCTTATATAACCTAGTATCTTACTAGGTTATATAATGTTTTCATCCTTTTTACCAATATAATTTTTTTATAAGAGTTATAGAAAAAGGTTATAACTGCACTTTATAAGGCATTTATTAAAAAACGTGGACCTCTCGTTTTTTATGCAAAACATAGTAGGCGTTGACTTTATTAATTGCCTCTGAAATTGCATAAGGAGCTTCAATACAATTGATATTATTTTCCTGAAGCAGGCGGTAAGGACGATTTCCTATTTTAGCAACCAGAAAATAGGTACAGTCTTTTACAATCTGGACAAGAGCTGTAACAAAGCCAGAATCGCAGCAACAGCCGCTTTCTGATTTTTCTACTTTTTGAATAGAAGAAAAATCAATCTGACGGTTTTCAAGAAGCTTAAAAGTTCCGTCATCTTCGTTTACTTCAAAAATGGCAAGAGCTTTTACTTTTCCAAAATGTAAATCAATATTTTCTTTATCTGAAGTTGCTATGGCAATTTTATAGTTCATTCTTTTTCCTTCCTTATGCAATTTACAGATTTACAAGGTCTGTACGTTTTTAGAAATATTTCCGCGATGGAAAATGCTGGAGTACATTTCTTCTGTAATTTTTAAGCCTCCGCTATAGCCTGCAAAGCTCTTGTTCAAAATTACATCATTAATAATAGGCATGCTTAAATGAATCAGCATGTTGTTATTTTTTTCTGTTACCAGCTTTTCCCAGGAACTTCCGAATATAATTGCCTTTTTTGAATTACCAATAAGTTCATTAAGCTTTTGATGAATCTTTCCTCCATCAGCCTCAAAGTAAATTACATTCTTGATTTCTGGCGCAAGGTTTTCGGCATACTCAAGTATTTTATTTTTTAGCTCTTCTGTAGGAGGATCATCATCAATAAAAATACCCTTTGGCTGAAGCCCCAGTTCATTTACCAGATAATTTGAAACTCCCAGTGCATATTCAGAATCAGCTACAACATAGAGTTCATTTGGAAGATTACTTCTATAATCAGACATAAAATCTGCAAGGCCGACAATGTATTGATAAAAGCGTTCTTCTTCCTTTTTGATGACTGAATTAACTTTTTCCAAATTCAGATTTGCAAAGGATGCCAGCTTTTTAAGGAAGAGGCTTGTTGCTTTTCCTCCAACTGGAAGATATGGAAATTGAAAGTAAGGAGTTCCATATTTTTTCTTTAAGAGTTCAACTGTTTTAATTCCGCACCATGGAGAGAGGAGGATATTGAATTCTGCATTTGGAATATTTTTCCATTCAAAAATTCCGTGGCTTTCACTTCCAAAAAGAATGTTTACATCCAGTCCAATTTCTGTAAGAATTCTTTTGATTTCTTCCAGATCTCCTCTCCAGAATGGATCTTGATTTGGCACAACTGAAAAAACATTTACAAGGCCTTTCTGAACTTTTGGTGTTACATCTCCTACAAACTGATTTATTATTGAATTTACAATCAGCTCGTGTCCGTGATAATTGTTACCTGTAAAACCAGAAGTTTCTGCTCCTACAACAGGATGTCCTTTTTCTCTGAACTTTCCCGCTACGGAAACAACATCATCTCCAATAATGCCAGAGGTACAACCAGACATTATTACAAACAAATCTCCATCAAGAACTTTAAGTGCATTTTCAGTGAGGACGGTAAGCTTGTCTTCTCCTCCAAAAACAACTTCTTTCTGTCCTGTGTTTGTGCTGGAAATCTGGCCGCCTCCGCCGTAACCTTCGCCCTGATTACCGCAGCCTTCTGAAAGTACGCGGAAAGTTTTTGAGGCACAGCCTGGTCCTGCATGAATAATTGGAAGGGCTCGTGGAATTGCCAGTACTGTAGTTTGTGCTGCCAGTGCACATGAAAAACGCGGTTGTTCAATTAATTTGCTCATTTTGTCTCCACCTTTTTGTCAAAATAGAATGGGTCATTCTGGTTGATCCACCAGTTGCTGTATGGGAATTTTACATGTTCAGCGATTGTTGTAAAAAACTTGCTTGACTGCAGGGCGTCAATAATTCTTGCTCCCAGATTTATGACTCCGTCGTAACAGCTGAGTACATTTACATCATTTGCTCGAATAGAAGGAATTCCAAGTTTTGTTCCAATGGTTGCAATGCTGTTGTGACGGGTAATCAGAATATCTGGTTTAAGCTCCTGCAAAATTTTATACATGATGAAAGGCTGCTTATTGCAGACTGAAAAATTACTTACATCACCTATAGATTTTATAAGTTCATTAAGGGTATCAAGATTAGTGTTCTTGTCATCTGTCGTCTGGTCATGGTGAAGGGTTGTAATTCCTACGATTTCCATTCCATAATCCTTTGCCATGTTTGCAAGGTTATGGGCATAAGAATCTCCTGCGTAAATATATGCTTTTTTACCTGTCAGTATTTTTTTGTAGCCTTCGATAATCGGATCAAGTCTTTTGTGTTCTTCTTTGATGACTTTTTCTGCAAGCTCAACTCTGTTTGTTACTTTTGCAAGCTCGCGAACCCAGCGGTCTGTCCAATCTATGCCATAAGGCGAAGGTGACTTTACCTGAGGTACTCCATAATTGTCTTCGAGGGCTGCGGCAACATAAGTTCCAAGAGTCTCACAAATATGTGTAGTGCAGGCTGCTTCTGACATCTGGGCCAGCTGTTCAATTGTGGCATTTGGAATAACAAGATTTGCTTCCAGATCCAGCTTTTTGAAAAATGGCGAAAAAGTATCCCGTCCGGCAAAGTTGACTACATTTACAAGCTTCTCCTGTTTTTTCTCAGGCTTTCTTACTATTTTTCGAAGAACCCCATGGAATACGGCATCAAAACCGGAAGCCCAGGTTTTTGATTTAAAACCTTCACAGTAAATTGGAACAAGAGGAATGCCAAGCTCGCTTTCAATTTCATCAACAATACTTTCTATATCATCTCCAATAATTCCAGCCGCACAGGAAGAATGAATGAAAATTGCTTTTGGATGAAAGCGGTTGTAAGCTTCATGGATTGCTTCACGAAGAATTCTTATTCCTCCGTAAACGGTTGAGTCAACGCCCATGTTTGTGGATATAACCTGAATCTTGTGAGGTTCCAGTCCACGAGCTCTTGCACTTGCATCGACTCTTTCATATTTTTCTACAGGGTCAAGACAACCAAGAGGAGAGTGCACTACAATTGCCGCATCGCGAATCATATAAGAGAGTGTTTCTGCACAGCCCTGTGAACAGTCGCTGCATTGAGAGTACAATCTCTGGTCTTCTTTCAGCTGACGTTTATTAGATGCCTGCTGTAACTCGCTTGCACTACCATGGTAAGCAACCAGTGCTCCCAGTCGGTTATCGCGGGTTTCAACTTCTGCTTTTGAAATGTTAATCGCCATTTTATAACCTCATTTTTTGATAAAGTACTTATAGTTTTGCTGAATAATTTTTTTCGAAGTCAGGATACTGATTATTATGTTCCAGGAAATAATCCCATAAATCCTTATAAACCGGATCGTCAGGATTTTCTTTTATAACTTCCTTGAGAGCTTGAGCATAGAGAGAAATATCAAAGAATTCCGGAAGCTCACGTTTTGTTTCTATATATCCAAGCTCTATCATGGTGTCATAGTAAAGCTTTACTCCGTTATAGTTTGGATCAGGACTGTAGAAACGTCTCTGATTTTTTTCAAGGTCATAAACAAAATTATAAAGCCATTCTCTTGTCTGCCCAGAATCTTTTTCCAAAACATCAAGAATTCTTTTTTCATCGGTCTTGTAGATTTTATATGCTTCAATTACTGTTTTTAGCCAGGCAAGGTATGCGTCTCTGTTATTCTTAAATTTTGTTCCATTGGCCATCTGACGGCAGCATACAAAATCATCTTCCAAATCTGTAAGAGGGAAAAGATAAACATAGCCCTGCTTAATTGCTGAATCAACAAAGTTGTTTGAAACAATAATTACATCTGTGTTTCCCTTTGAGCAGGCTGCAATTGTTTCTGCATCAGTTTCAAAAGATTTATATTTAAAATCTTTGTCGAGGACATAACCATAGTCGCGGTTTAATACAGCTTTGATAACCATCTCTCCGGTGCCACCAATCTGTCCGGCAATTGTTTTACCCTTCCAGTTTTTTGGATCCTTTACTTCATCTGCAACACCCTTATAGGCAAGAACTCCCTGACCGCCAGACATGGTTCCTGCAAACAAAATTACGTCTTCGCCCTGAGCTCCAAGATTCAGATTGTAAAGAATACTAAGGTAGGATGAATCAATTTTTCCGACAGCAACCGAATTCAACAGAGAACTTTTTGGCAATCCTGTGAAGTGAACTTCAAGACCATTTTTTTCAAAAAGATTTTCAAGACGGGCAGTATCAATAATTGGGTCGATACTGTTTGAGTCTGAGCGTTTACCTACATTTAAGCTGAGCTTTGCTGTAGATTTTTTCTTGCAGCCAGTGCCTGCTGCGACGGTAAGTGCAAGAAATGCTAATGTAATTGTTTTCGTGATTTTTTTCATAATGTCTCCTTTTATTTTTTTATTAATAATTCCATTTAATAAGATGCTTTTTTATGATTGAAACAGCTGCGTTTAATCCTGCTACCAGAAAGCCCATAAAAAAGATTCCGGCGATTGCCTTTGTATAATTTCCAAAATTTAAGGCATTGCGGATGTAGTAGCCGATGCCGTTATCTGCACCTAACATCTCGGCAGCGGTAAGTGTCATTATTGCTGCTGAAATCTTTATTGGCAGATTGTTTATAATTCTAGGCAGATTAAAAGGTATGATGATTTTGAAAAGTATTGTGGTTGTTGAAAGCAACAGAACCTTTGCTGAATTTATTACCCTTTTTTCTACAAAAGCTGTGTTGTTAATTGAGCCCATAAAGGTGCTCCAGAATCCGCTAAGGAAAATTACAAAGATTGAAGCAGATCTGAAAGTTGGCATTATCAGAATGACATAAGGTGTGTAAACAAGTGATGGTACAGTTGAAATTGCTTTTGCTATTGGATAGATTGCTTTAGTGAGCCGCTGATTCCAGCCGACAAATGTACCAAGAATTACACCGAAAACCAAAGAAGTTGATATTCCTATCAAAAGTAAGAACAAAGAATTAACGAGTCCTAAAAACATCTTCACTCTGTCATCAATAAAAACTGCAAAAACATTTTCTGGAGATGGAATGAAAATTATTGGATAAACATCAAGTCTTGTAACAAGTAATTCCCAGATGAAAAATAAAGCAAATACAAAAGTTGCAATATCTAAAACTGCTCTTGAGTTTTTAATTTTTGAAAGCTGAAAGAGAAAGTAGATTTCAATAAAGAAAAGTAAGATCACAAACACAAGCGGCGATTTTAAACCTTCGCTTCTTCCTTCTGCATAATGACTTGGTAAAAGAAAACACAAAAGAGTAAGAATAAAAAAGAGATTAGGAAGATTAAATAAATATCTGGTGATTTTTCTCATATGTATGCTCCTTCGTCATTTACTATTTGTGTTGTCTCATTGTAAAAATACTTAACAAGCTTTTGATAAAGTGTTTTATATTCTTCGCTGTTTTGTATCGATGCATAATTTCTTGGACGCGGTAAGGTGTCATCAATAACTGTGTAAATTCTTTTTGGAACCATAAAAACTATGCGGTCTGCCAGAAGTTCAGCCTCATGTAAATCATGAGTTACAAAAACGATTGTTTTTTTCTTTTCATCTTCTCCCCACATTTTTAAAATGAGTCCCTGAAGATTTTCTCTGATTTTTGCATCAAGAGCTCCAAATGGTTCGTCCATTAAAAGAATCTCCGGATCGCAGGCCATAGCACGGGCAATGGCAACACGCTGCTGCATTCCTCCCGAAAGTTCTCCTGGAAGCTGATTTTCAAAGGCAGAAAGTTCAACTCTTTTTAAATATGTTTTTGCTATTTTTGTAGCTTCTTTTTTTGAAACTTTTGTGTCTCTTTTTTTATTGATTTCATATACCGCAAAAGAGACATTCTCAAGGGCAGTCATCCAGGGAAAAAGAGAGTAGCTTTGAAAAACAACTGCTCGTTCAAGGCCTGCCCCGTGAACTTCTTTACCATTAATTTTTACACTTCCGCTTGTGGCATTCTGGAGACCGGCAAGAACAGAAAGTAAAGTACTTTTTCCACAGCCAGATGAACCGACAATACAAATAAACTGACCTCTGTTAATTGTGAGGTTGATTTCTTTCAAAGCCTCAAAGCTTGAATTTTCCGTTTCATAAGATACAGAGAGATTCTTTATTTCAATAACGGGCTCACTCATATTTTTATCTCCTCTTGGTAAATAACCTAGTGTATAACTAGGTTATAAAGGTTTTTGGAGATCTTTACTAATACTTTTTTTAGATATGAGTGATAGAGATTTTGTATAAATATTTTTTTTAGATATGAGTTATAGTTTTTTTATATATATATGTTAGAAACTTTTATTCCGTCTGATTCAAAAAATCAATTGCGTAGAAGGTGTAGAGAGAAACAGATTGAAGCAGGGCATCTTCATCAATATCAAATTTTGAATCGTGATGGGCTGCGGTAGTGCCTTCCTTTACAGGATTTCCTGTTCCAAAGTAAGCGTAGGTTCCCGGCACCTTAATGATGTATTCTGCAAAGTCGTCGCCACCAAGAGAAGCCTGACGGTTTTTAATTACATTTTCTTCGCCAAAAAGTCTGACTGCAGTTTTCTGGACTTCTTCTGTTGAGCTCTGGTCGTTGATAAGAGGTGAGGTAAAGTCTTTATATTCAACTTCTGCATCTCCGCCAAAAAGCTGTGCTGTCTGTTTTGACATGTCTGAAAGCATCTGCTTTGTTTTTTCGCGGACTTCCGGTGTGAAAGCTCGGATTGTTCCTTCAAGTTCTGCCTTTTGCGCTACGATATTGTAAGCGTCGCCCGCTGTGATTTTACCGATTCCTATGAGGACATTGTCCATTGGGGATGTTCGGCGGGTAATAAGGGCTTGTGTTGAGATTACAATCTGGCTTGCAATGTAGGCGGCATCAGAACCAAGCTGAGGCGTTGAAACGTGGGCCGGGGCTCCCTTCACTGTGATTTTAAACCAGTCCACACTGGCGTTATTTGGCCCCGGGACCACGGCTACTTTTCCTGCAGGAAGATTTGAAGCAGCGTGCATGCCAAAGCTTCTGTCTGCGCCGTCCAGATAGCCGCCATCTACAAATATTCTCGCTCCATAGCCTATTTCTTCGCCTGCCTGGAAGGTTAGGCGGATTGTGCCCGAGAATAAATCCTTGTGGGCATTAAGAATTCGTGCAGCCCCAAGCAGGGAAGCTGTGTGGGCATCGTGCCCACAGGCGTGCATGCGGCCAGGTATTTTTGATTTATATTCGCATTCGTGGGTTTCCTGGATAGGCAGGGCGTCTATGTCGGCACGAAGGACGATTGTTTTTGAAAGGCTGCTGGCACTGCTTTGCCCATCAGTTTTTTTACTGCCCTTAATTTCCGCATAGACTCCGCTTTCGCCAACCCTTTTGTGAGCAAGCCCAAGTTTATCAAGTTCTTCTTCAATTTTAAGTGCAGTCTGAAATTCTTCTTTTGCGATTTCAGGATTCATATGAAAATGCCGCCGCAAAGAAACAATATAGTCGTGATCCTTTTTAATTTCTTCAAGAAGTTGTTTTTCTGAGCTCTCAGTCATTTTCATATCCTCCATAAAAAAGGCGAACCAGATAGTCCGCCCGTTTTCAATAATTATTTTTTACCACTTAATGGCCTTATCAACTGTCTTAACAGTTTCTGCAGCCTTATCGGCACTTACAGTCTGGTAGTCAAAAGATGGGAAGAATGCTTCTTCAAATTTTGAAAGAAGATATTCTGCAACAACCTGTGACTGGTAAGCTTTTACAATCTTCTTGTAAACTTCGTTGTTCTTATCCTTTGTGCGGGCAACAATAATATTTACATAAGGGTTATCTCCGCTTTCAGACTGCTTTTCAATGATGAGTCCGTCCTTAGAAGGAATAAGGCCTGTAGGAATTGCATAAGTTCCGTTGATTGTAGCGCCGGCATAGTCGTTGAGTGTCTGAGGAAGTGTATTTGCTGTCTGAGGAACAACTTCAACATTATAAACAAACTCTGTAATGTCCTTGAGCTCTGGTGTATAACCTGCTGCTGGATCAACTGCGATAAGACCAGCAGCTTCAAGAAGCTTGATTCCGCGGCTAAGGTTTGTACCGTCACTTGGAATTGCAAACTTGAGGGCGTCTGATTTTACTGTCTTGCTTCCGTTCTTTCCTGCTGCTTTTTTAATTTCATCAAGGCTCTTGTATTTCTTTGAATACAAAGTAAGAGGAGCAATCAGAGTATCACCGATAACTGTAAGGTCATAACCATTTTTTTCTGCATCGTTATTCAGATAAGCCTTGTGCTGGAAAGCGTTCAAATCGATATCGCCGGAATTCAAAGCTTCGTTAGGAAGATTGTAAGCACTGAACTCAACAAGCTCAATTTTAATTCCGCTGTTTTCCTTATCCAGAACATACTGAACAGCCTTCCACTGATCGTTGTTTGCGCCACAAACACCAACCTTTACCTTCTGAGTTTTAGCTTTCTTTGCAGCAAAAGCTCCGCTTGAGAGGACTCCTGCAATAAGAAGCAGGGCAAAAATCTTTTTTGTATTTTTCATAATTCAATTTCTCCTTTTTTTGACTTATGATTTATTTTCAGGATTCCCTACGGAGTCCTTTTGTACATGTTTAAAGAGCTCTCTGTTTGTAGTTTTCTTTGCAAGCAGAGAACCGGTAAATTGCAGCAGGCAGATAAAAATCAAAAGAATGATTATGCAGGCATAAATGATATCCTGATGATTGAGCCCCTGTCCGTAGTTGATGGCAAAATCACCAAGTCCGCCGGCTCCTACAGCACCAGCCATAGTTGTAAGACCAACAAGAGAGATTGCCGTAATTGTTGTAACGCGGATTAGCTCCGGCACTGATTCATGAAGATAAACGCGGAAAATCAAACCAAAGGTTCCGCTTCCCATACTGCGGGCTGCCTCTGCCTTTCCCGGGTCTACATTTTCCAGAGCAGTTTCTACCTGTCGTGAAAAGAAAGGCACCGTTCCAAAAATCAGAGGGATGATGGCACCCTTTACGCCGATTGCAGTTCCCACAATTGAGCGGGTAAAAGGAATCAGAAAAACCAGCAGAATCACAAAAGGAATGGAGCGGAAAAGATTTATAAAGACGCTGATTATTGTGTAAAGAATCTTGTTTGGCTTAATTCCATCCTTCTTAAAAACAATCAGAAGTACACCAAAAATCAGGCCAAGTACAAAAGAAATTGAACCTGAGATTATGAACATCTGAAAGGTTGCAAGACAGTTGTTCAAAAACTTATACCAGTAGGCATAAAGATTAGGAAAGATTTTTTCGAATGTCTCCATATTAGTTTTCCTCCTTTGTGTCAGCAACGTTATCAGCAAGTTCAGTCACCTTTACCTTCTGCTCAGCAAAATGAGCAATGGCTGCTTCAATATTTTTATCTTCGCCTTTAATCACAACAATGATTTCACCAAGAGGTGCATCCTGAATCATCTCTACATTTGCAAGCACGATATTAAGTCGTACGTTAAACTTCTGGGAAACACGGGAAATCAAAGATTCACCGACAGAGTTTTTAAGGAAGGTCAGTTTAATCAGTCTGCCTCCCTCAGCCGGATTATTTACCCGAGGATCATTTACCAGAGTAGAAACCTTTGCAAGAGAAGACTGGGAAGCAATAAACTTCTTTGTAATCTCCTGCTTAGGTTCAGCAAAGATAGAATAAACATCGCCTTCTTCTACCACACGGCCTTTTTCCATAACCGCAACTCTGTGGCAGATAGATTTAATTACGCTCATTTCGTGAGTGATTATGATGATTGTAATGCCAAGCTTTTTATTAAGCTCCTTAAGCAGATTCAAAATAGATGCAGTTGCTTCAGGATCAAGTGCACTGGTTGCTTCATCAGAAAGCAGCACCTTAGGATTATTTGCAAGGGCACGGGCAATTGCGACACGCTGTTTCTGACCGCCCGAAAGCTGACTCGGATAAACATTGCGCTTATCACTCAAATCAACCAGCTCCAGAAGTTCTCTTACCCGGGCTTCAATTTCATCTTTTTTAAGACCATTGTACTTAAGAGGATAGGCAACGTTGTCAAAAACTGTAGAACGGTCAAGCAGATTAAAGTGCTGGAAAATCATTCCAATTCCACGGCGCACCTTTTTCATTTCATGATTTGTTTTGCAGTGGAAGTTTCCTTCGCTGTCGTGCCAGGTAAGCTGAGTTCCATTCACTGTTATACTACCGGAATCTGGAACTTCCAGCAGATTTATACAGCGAACCAGTGTAGATTTTCCTGCTCCCGAATAGCCGATAACACCATAGATTGTGCCATCGTCAATTGTGAGAGAAACTTTTTTCAGGGCTTCTACATCATTACCTTTGAGATGATATGTCTTATCAACAGAATCTATAACTATCATAACTTTTGCCTATATACCTAGTAAGTTAGTAGGAATATACAACAAAAATCAGGACTTGTCAAGCGAACAATTTTTTTTTCATACCCGAAATATGAGTTTTTTGATTAAGTCAATTTCTTCAGGTAAATAATTTTATATAATCAATTATTTCACATGGCGCTTTAGTGCTGTAATGTAAGCTGAAGCGTAACGCGATAATGCCATTCCTTTTTTTGTAAGTACGCCAACTGTCATATGTTCATCACAGACCAGCGGACGTGCAATTATTTCCGGACCATTTAATTCATGACTGATAATTCCAGAACAGATTGTGTATCCATCAAGACCAATCAATAGATTAAAAAGACTTGCGCGGTCACGTACCTGGATATTACGAGGACAGTCAAAATCTATTTCTGTAAGTGGTTCTTCTGCAAAATAAAAAGAATTAAAATCTCCCTGTTCATAAGTCAGATAAGGGTAAGGAGTAAGATCTGTAAGCTTAAGCTTTCTTTTTTTAGCAAGCGGATTTTTTGTTGAAATAAAAACATGAAGAGGAGCAGTAAAAAGCGGTTCAAAGTGAAGATTATTTTTTTTAATAAGCTTTGAAATAACTTTTTCATTTCGACCGGATAAATACAAAACACCAATTTCACTTTTTAAATGTGCAACATCTTCTATAATTTCATGAGTCTGGGTTTCGCGCAAAGTAAAATTATATTCTCCACCTCCAAACTCCCGGATTACATCAACAAAGGCATTTACCGCAAAAGAATAATGCTGACAGCTTACAGAAAAAATTGTATTTCCATTTTCACATCCGCTGGAATTCTTAAACCTATCTTCTAGCAAACTTGCCTGTTCCAAAACCTGACGAGCATAAGATAAAAATTCATCTCCTTCATTTGTAATTGTAACGCCTTTATTTGAGCGCGAAAAAATTACAATTCCCATTTCTGCTTCCAGTTCGCGGATTGCAGCTGTAAGGCTTGGCTGCGAAATAAAAACGCGACGAGAAGCTTCTGTAATATTATGAGTATCTGCAACGGCAACTGCATATTTTAATTGCTGTAATGTCATAAAGATATCATAACAGAATTGTTAAAATTTTGCCATAGTTAAAAACTATCACAAAGTACTTGAAAATAGTATTTTTCTTTTGCATATAAATTGAATATACTTGACCTAATTGAACATACTAAAAAGGTAGGTAATAAATTATGTCGTTAAAAACTTCCGTAATAGGATTCCCAAGAATTGGTAAGAATCGTGAATTAAAATTTGCAAGTGAAAAATATTTTAAATCAGAAATCTCTGAAGATGAACTTAAAAAAACAGCAGCTGAGCTTCGTGCTTACGGCTGGAAAAAACAGGCTGATGCTGGAATAGATTTTATTTCATCAAATGATTTTTCATTTTACGACAACATGCTCGATACAGCTTTTTTACTTGGAGCAGTTCCTGAGCGCTTTTCTAATCTTGGTCTAAGTGAACTGGAAACATACTTTGCTGCTTCTCACGGATATCAGGGAAAGGCAGGAGACGTAAAAGCTCTTCCAATGAAAAAATGGTTTAACACAAACTACCATTATATAGTTCCTGAATTATGCGATAAAACTATTTTTTGCCTTCAATCAGAAAATAAAGTAATTAAAGAATACAAAGAAGCAAAAAGTCTTGGATTTAAAACTGTACCTTCTGTAATCGGTGCCTATACTTTCCTTCATCTTGCAACATATACCGGATCAAAAAAAGCTGAAGATTTTGCAGCAGCTGCCTCTGAAGCTTATGCTTCTCTTGCAAATTCATTAAGTGCTGAAGGAGCGGAATGGATTTCTTTTGCAGAACCTGCCCTCGTATTTGATATTTCAAATTCTGAAAAAGAACTTTTCGTTTCTATTTATAAAAAAATTATTTCTAAAATTCATGAAAGCACAAAAATTAAAATTGCTCTTCAGACTTATTTTGGCGATATACGTGATGTTTATGACGAGGTTTGTTCTCTTGGCTTTGACGCAATTGGTCTTGATTTTCTTGAAGGAAAAAAATCTCTTGAGCTTATTAAAAAATCTTTTCCTCAGGACACATTACTTTTTGCCGGTGTTATAAATGGAAAAAATATCTGGCATGCTGATTACGAAAAGAAAAATGCGCTGCTTGAAGAAATTAAAAAATATGTTCCTGAGCAGAATGTTGTCATTGGAACTTCCTGCTCGCTTCTTCATGTTCCATATTCTACAACAGCAGAAGAAAAATTATTCGACGAAATTAAAAAACATTTTGCTTTTGCAGAAGAAAAACTAACAGAACTCTGCGACCTTGCTTCTGGCGATAAGGCTGCACTTGAAGAAAATAAAAAACTTTTTTCTAAAGAACGCGCTTCAAAAAATACAGAAGTACGAAAAGCCCTTTCTGAGCTTAATGATTCTGATTTTGTAAGAAAACCCGACTTTGAAGAACGTGAAAAAATTCAGCATAAAAACTTTATGCTTCCTTTATTTCCTACAACTACAATTGGTTCATTTCCTCAAACAAAAGAAGTTCGCGCTAATCGTGCTGCTTATAAAAAAGGAACAATCACACGTGAGCAGTATGTAGAATTCAATCAGAAAAAAATTGCTGAATGTATTGCTCTTCAAGAAAAACTTGGTCTTGATGTTCTTGTTCATGGCGAGTTTGAAAGAAATGACATGGTTGAATATTTTGGAAGCCAGCTGGACGGCTACATTTTTACACAAAACGGCTGGGTACAGTCTTATGGAACGCGCTGTGTAAAGCCGCCTGTAATCTGGGGAGATGTCAGCCGCAACAAACCAATGACAGTAGAGTGGTCTGTATTTGCACAAAAGCAGACACAGAAAATTGTAAAAGGAATGCTTACTGGTCCGGTAACTATTCTAAACTGGTCTTTCCCTCGCGAAGATATAAGCCTTAAGGAGCAGGCTCAGCAGCTGGCTCTTGCAATCAGAGAAGAAGTTTTAGACCTTGAAAAAAATGGTATTAAAATAATTCAGATTGATGAAGCTGCATTACGAGAAAAACTTCCGCTACGACACTCAGACTGGCATTCTGAATATCTTGACTGGGCAATTCCAGCATTCCGTCTTGTGCATGCAAAGGTAAAGCCTGAAACTCAGATTCATACTCACATGTGTTACAGCGAGTTCAACGATATTATCCGCGACATAGATGCAATGGATGCAGATGTAATTACCTTTGAAGCAAGCCGCGCCGATCTAAAAATTCTTGATGCTCTTAAGGAAGCAAATTTCCGTACAGAAGTAGGACCGGGCGTTTATGACATTCACTCTGCCCGTGTACCTTCTGTAGAAGAAATTGTTGCAGCACTTGAAAAAATGCTTACTAAAGTTCAAAAAGATAAACTTTGGGTAAATCCGGACTGCGGATTAAAAACACGCGGAGATACAGAAACTGAAGCAAGCCTTAAGAATCTTGTGGAAGCAGCTAAAGAACTGAGAGCCAGAAATCTTTAGTAAAAGATATGGTACTCGACAGTAAGACAGACAAACAGTAAACTATAGGAATGATAAGACAACGTATGAGTATTGCAGACATTCTTAACAGTAAAAAGGTTTCGCTTTCATTTGAGGTTTTCCCTCCTAAAAAAAAGGAAGCACTTGATTCTATAAAGGCTACAGCCGTTTCGCTTACAAAATTGAATCCAGATTTTATAAGCGTAACTTTTGGAGCTGGAGGGACAACTCAGGGGTATACCGCAGACATAGCAGAAGCCATTGAAAATAACGGAACTACATCCCTTGCTCATCTTACCTGTGTTCGTTCAACGAAAGAAGCGCTTGAATATACAATAAATGATCTGAAAAAACGCAACATAAAAAATGTTCTTGCGCTGCGTGGAGATCTTCCAAAGGACGCTGTGCCGGGAGAAAATGTTTTTCCTTCTGGTTTTACACATGCCTCTGATCTTGTTACTCTTCTTAAAAATGAAGGACTATGCGTTGGCGGAGCATGCTATCCGGAAGGCCACCCGGAAAGTTCAAGCCGAGATTCTGATATTGAACAGCTAAAATACAAAGTAGATGCCGGAGTTGACTTCTTAACGACTCAGATGTTTTTTGATAATGATATGCTCTACTCCTTTTTATACAGATTACAGTCGGCTGGCATTCATGTGCCTGTGCTTGCCGGAATCATGCCAATTACAAATGCAAATCAGGTAAGCCGCATGGTTGATTTATCGAATGCATATATTCCCAGGAAACTACTTTCAATATGTGACCAGTTCAAAAATTCACCGGAAGCGATGATGCAGGCAGGAATTGCTTATGCAACTGATCAGATTATTGATTTAATTTCTAATGGTATACGCGGAATTCATATTTACACAATGAATAAACCGGAAATTGCACAAGCCATAATCAAAAATGTAAACGAAATTATAGCAGCAACCAATTCTTAAAAAATCGTACTAAAAAAAGTCTGCCGCAGAAATTGAAAATATTTATGCGGCAGACTTTTTTTTATTTGAAAATTTTCCTCCATTTTTAATTCTCGCTTTTGCTTCTCATTGATTATAATTCACATACTATGATACAATTATTCATATGAAAAAGTTTTTTACATTCTTTACATTTTTTTTATTGATTCTTTCATTTTCTTTTGCAGAAAAAGCACGCTTTTATAAAGACGGAAAAGTAATTGATATCATGTATGTAGATTCGGAAGACGGGCTCAGAGTTCGCGATAAGCCTTCTCTTAAATCTAATCGTCTTTGCGCTCTGCCTCACAGACTCCCGGTAAAGATTGTTGCAATTGGAAAAGAAGAAACAATTGACGGACTTACAGATCCATGGGTAGAAATTTTACTTCCAAGATACGAATGGGAAACAGATGAACCTGAATACGGCTGGGTGTTCGGCGGATATATACAGAATAATCAGGCAGATTTTAAAATACCTCAGACAGCTCAGCAATTAGAGGATTATTTAAAACGTGCAAACTGGACACTGCCAGATACAAAAGCCAGCTCAGCAGAGGATCATTTTAATTTTTATACTTCAAATTATTACGAATATGTTTATTCAAAAACAAAGAATATTATAGATGCAGACACTGCCTGGTTCTTCCAGAATTATGATGACGACGATAACCAGAGTACATGGAAGGTTCTGAATAATCATCAGATTGAGATTCACTGGTATATTCCATCATCAACAAACAGACACAAAAATCCAATAAATAAAGTTGAAGTTCTGGAAGTTAAACCTGTTAGCGATGGAGTATGTTTTATTAATGGAACAAAATATTTGAATAAGCCGTTTGAAAATAGACATCACTGGTCTTATTATGACGCAATAAAAATGCCGTTAATTTATAATAATGAAACATATAATGATAATAATAAAAAATCAGATATTGTTACTGCAATAAACTCTTCTATTTTCGGCTACACTCAGGAAGATTACAGTTTTGAATTAAGACATGAATTGCTTGAAGAATTACTTAAATACGGAATTCCTGCAGAAGGCTCTTATTTTGAAACAGAATACAGAAATTACTGGGATCGCATTATGAGTGAGCATCAGAAAAATGCTGATTCATATTAATTCAGATAAATGATTTTTTTTGCAGATAGTTCAAACTAACTCAATGAAATAAGGAAAAATAAAAATGAAAAAATTATTAATTCTAATCTTATCAGTTATGTTAACATTCTTATCCTGTTCAAGCCAGAAAACAATTAACGTAAACAGCGTTGATGAAATTTTAACTTCCATTGAAAACTATAGGGAAGAAATGCGGATTCAATCAAATAAACAGCTCAATCCAAAAATTCCTTATGTAAAATATACTGGTACTTTTATAATTGAATATGAGGATTTTAATAAGCTTTCCGAAGCCCTGAAAGATTCAGAAAACATCATTCATGTGTCGCTTGATTTTTCTGAATGTAACATGAATAAAGATTCGTATACGATTCTTCCATATGATTCATTTATAGATGTTGATTCACTTATAGAATTCTATCTGCCTGAAGGATTAACTTATATTGGAAAAAGTCTTAACAAATGTGATAATCTGAAGGCTGTTTACTTTCCTAAGAATACAGTCGTAAATGAAACCGACGAAGATGCATTTATGGATAACCCTGCGCTGGAAAAAATAGTCACTTCAGAACGTACCTATACTTATGAAGAATGGCAAGACTGGCGCAATTCACTGATTCCTAAAAAAAATAATATAAAAGAAATTACAGCTTCCAGTGAACTCGATAAAGAAAGCGGAAAATATTCCATAAATAATATCTGGAATTCTTACTGGACAAGCTGGGTAGAAGGAAGCGACGGAGACGGAAGCGGAGAAAAAATCACTATTACTCTAAAAGAGCCTTCTACAATTGAATTTATATGCATTAAATCGGGTTTTGGAAACCTGAACTATTACTGGGCTAATAACCGCCCGGAATATATTACTGTAGCGCTTGATGATGAAGATGAAGAAATTTATTATCTTGAAGACAGCCCATTTTCTCAGGAAATTCCAATCAATAAACGCCAGAAGCTGTATTCAAAAATTACGCTTACAATTAAAAGCGTTTATAAAGGAACAGACGGTGCAGATGACTGTGCGATTGACGAAATAAATGTAAATCAAGGTTTTTCTGATTATGTTTATGCGCCTGTCGTACAGGAAATGGCAAGAGAACTTTATACATTAGATGTAGGAAAAGAAAATATCCGCGAAGGTGAAAACGGTTCAATTGAAGTTTATGTTTATGACTGGCCTATGGATGAAAGTTACTGGACTGAAGCACCTTATTTTTCGGGTCATTTATACACAGGCTATCACGTTGGTACAGGAGCAGGTCATAGAGAAGACCTGTTTAACATTTGTCTGAATCCTTCCGGAAATCATTTTCTTTTTATCTGGAGTGATGAATCCTATGGAATTAATAAAATCATTCCTTCAAACGTACGTATTTATGCATGGATAAACGATACATGGGAAGAACAGACATTAACTGCACACTTATCTTCGCTGAGCGATATTTTGAAAGCAATTTATAAAATCGAAAAAGAAAATTTACCTTACAAATTTTATATAGGTTACAATGATACAATCATTATAGATGTTTTTCCTTCTGAAGATGCCGAGGAAACTCTGTACAGCCTTGTATTTAAATATAAAAATGGAATATTTATACCCGAAGAGGAATAGCATGTAAAGCTATACCATTTAATTAATTTTCATTATATAATAAACATCATGAAATCAATTTATTCAAAAAAATTTTCTCTTTTCATACGCCTAGTTTCAATTTTTTTTATTCTTATAATGTTATGTTTATCCTACCATGCATTTTATGATGTTTTTTTTGAACACAAATATTCCTGCATAATTGGTTTAATTCTTGGTCCAATAAGCTTTGCTCTTTTATGCATAATCATAATAAAACCAGAAAAACTAGCTTTATTTGTTCCTTCGCTAATATTTTTTTCAATTACAAATTCTATATCAAATTCAAATCCGGCATATCCAATTATTTTTATGGAACTTACGGCTATACTTTTATGGATCCGCGGATTTTTTAATAACCACAAAATAATTAAAATATCATTTCTTTCATTAATTTATCTTGTTCCATTTTTTTATGGAATTACTTTCGGATACGAAGAATTTTTTAAACGCGTTTTTGACAGTTCCCAGATACTTCTTATTACATTCTGTATAATTTTTCTTCTGTATGAATATCTTAAATCTCAAAAATCAGAAAACAAAGTTTTGAACATTGCTGAATATCCGGAAACAACAAAACGCGATGCTCAATGGCTTAATCTTGTTCAGCAGGGTGTAAAATATGAAGCCATTGCAATTGATTATGACCTGACTTTGGGCACCGTCCAGAACAGACTGAATAAAATCTATCATATTCTTGAAACCGGTGACCGCGTTGGTTTTCTTTCAATTTATTCAAACGCAAAAATTGTTTATCAGGACTAATTCAGAAACCTTCCAAAGAATCTTTTGCTTTCATACTTACCTCTTCTCTGCCGCAGAAAAGAAATATAAGAATAATTTTATAATTCCTCCTGCCACCGCTAAAAATGCACTTAACCAAATTATACAATAAAAATCAGGGACATAAGATTTTACAACCCAAAGAGGAGTATTAATAAGTGCTTTTGTAAATGTCAGCAGAAATACAGGCCAGACAACATAACCCAAAATATTCAAAATTATTCCAATTACGCGTCGTACTTTTTTTATTTCCTGTTTTTCAGCTTTATTATGTTTACTTACAATAGCTTTAATCAGCATAAAACATGAAAGCGCTAACATTGCAAAATAAATAAGATTTAAGAATAAATGAATTAAAATATAAGAAGCGTGATTCACTTTTTCCGGTGAGTTGCCTTTTAATATCGCAAGGCTATTCCAGACTGCATTATTCATAAGCGAAGTCGTTCCAAAATAATCATTGGCATTAATCATAAAACATACGGCAAGCTTTTTTTCAGGTAAAATGAACATATAAGTAATTCCGTTTTCAACCTGGCCACCATGAAAAACGAGCTTCTGGCCATCATAATTCATGTAATTCCAGCCCTTGCCGTAATAAGCGTCATATTCTGAAACTCCCAGTGAAACATTTTCATACCACATCGAATCAATAGTTTCTTTTTTTATGATTCTTTCGCCCTTCTCTGTAAGTCCTCCGTTCAAATACATTCTAAGATATTTTTCGTAATCATGAGGAGTACTTGCAATATAACCTGCCGGTTCGTGGAACCATGAATTTTCTACAGGATAATCAGCTTCTCCCTGCTTAAAGAAACCAAAATAATTACGATTTCCTTTCAATAGTTTTGAACTTGTCTTAAGGCTTATTGCTTTAGCGTTAGAATTTTTCATTCCGATAGGACTAAAAATATTTTCTGCAACGTAGTCTTCATAAGACTTTCCGGAAACTTTCTCTATAATTTTTCCAAGAAGATCATAATTTATATTTGCATATTCATATTTTCCATAACTTTCGGTAATTTTAAAATCTGAAAATCTGGCATGTGTATCAAAACCGCTTGTATGATTCAAAAGCTGCCGGATTGAAACTGTCTTTTCAAACTTATACTCTGGCAAATAAACAGAAATATCATCTTCAAGATTTATAAGTCCCTTTTCTACCAGCTGCATAACACTAAGAGCTGTAAAAGATTTACTCATTGAACCAATAAAAAACTGCTGATCAAGACTTGTACATTGCCCTAAATTCTTTGAATATAAGGTTTCTTCTGAATCGGTTACAATAAAAGCAATACCTGGAATATGATAAGCCTTTTTAATTTCTTTAAGGTAAGAATCAAATTCTTCAAAACGAGAATCGCCTTTAATTATTTTTTCATTAGTTTCACCAGCCAGTGAAAAACCAAGTGTAAGAAAAATAAATAATAATAAAGATTTCTTCATAAAATACCTCATGCCGCCAATCATAAAGCATAATGATAAATTATCAATATATATATGAGGAACCTAATATACCATTTATGAGGTAGTTAATATCCAAAAACTGTTTTTCAGCAGGTAAAACCGGCAATATTTAATATTCGCCTTATAGAATCTATATAAGCTAAACTAATGTTGTCCATTTTTATTCTTTTTTTTGTAATGTATCCGAGTTCAAAACTATGGCTGATTTTTCCATCAGTATTTTTTAATGGTATTAAAATAAAATCTTCACTGGAATCACTGGCAGCTGCAGGATCGCCTGTATATTCGCCAAACACTCCGGAAAGAAAAGTATATCCATTTAACTGTTCAAGAAGATTCAGTTCTGTAGAGCGGTCTGCCACAGTAATTGCTTTATTAAGATTATATTTTTGAATAATTTCATTAGAGAAAAAAGATTTTACATCATCAGTATCAAAGGTTACAAAACGGAAATCTGCAAGTTCATCCAGAGAAAGACTTTCTTTCTTCGCTAGAGGATGATTTTTATGAAGATAAACAAAGGCGTTACATTCCGTAAGATGATGAAATATTAATTCTTCTGCATCTAATGCTTTGTTAATTGCTGAACGATTAGAATCACTCAAATATAAAATTCCAACTGTGCTTATCTCTCCTGAAACATCTGCAATTACATCTGATGCTTTTTTTTCGCAAAAAGCAAAATCGTAACCTGCACCAGAAAAATCTTTAACTATCTGTACAAAGGCTTTACGGGCAAAAGCATAATACAATGTAGATACAGAAAATTTTCTTTTTTCAATACCACAATGTTTTTTGAGTAATTCTTCGTACTTTGTGTACAATTCCTGTGCGTCGTGAATAAAGTTCTCGCCTCTTTCGGTTGTTTTAACACCTCTTGCCGTTCGGTCAAAAATTCTGAATCCAAGTTCAGCTTCAGCATCATGTACTGTACTCGAAAGCGATGGCTGCGAAATAAAAAGTCTCTCCGATGCCTTATTAAGCGAGCCGGCTTCTGCCACACCAAGAATGTATTTTATTTGTTGTAAAGTCATATTTAGAGCTTAGCCCTGTAATTCTATCCTCTATTATTCCTTGAACAAATCTGTACTTAAATAGCGCAGACCTGTATCCGGGAATACAACTACGATATTCTTTCCTTCAAACTCTTGACGCTTAGCAAGTTCGGTTGCACCCCAAAGTGCGGCACCGCTGGAATTTCCAACTAACACTCCGTCTGTCTTAGCAACAATTCGAGCTGCTTCAAAAGAAGGCTTTACTGTTGCAACAAGAATTTCGTCGTAAACGCCGGTAGTATTTCTAACAGTTATAGGAACACGTTCCTCCGGTACTTCTGTAAAGTTGTGAATGCCTGTTAATGCTCCAGCATCCAGAGCAGGCTCAACAGCTAAAATTTTAACATTCGGATTTTTTCCCTTTACATAATCACTGATTCCGCGGATTGTTCCACCGGTTCCAACAGAGCATACTACTGCTGCAAGATCGCCTTCTGTCTGCTCCCAGATTTCTACACCTGTTGTATCATGGTGAGCCTGTGGATTTTTTGGATTAAGCATCTGGTCTACAAAGTAGATGTTTTCGCCTGCTGCCTGTCTGTCGCGGATGTGCTGCTTGAGGATATTAGTTGCGGCTACAAAATCTCCGTTAGTTGTCTTTAACGCTTCCTGAATCTCAGGTACATCACTAATTCTCGAAACGTTTGCACCAAAAGCCTTCATAATGTCAAAGCGCTCCTGACTTGTTCCATCCTGAAGGTAAATCGTAACATCATAGCCCTTCATTGCACCAATTGCGCTGACTGCAATTCCGGTGTTTCCGCTTGTGTATTCAACGAGTGTAGTTACGCCAGGTTTGATTTTTCCTTCACGCTCAGCATCTTCAATAATACGAAGAACAATTCGATCCTTAATGCTTCCGATTGGATTAAAGTATTCAACCTTAGCAAGCAGATGAGCCTTAAGACCAAGTTTCTTCTCATAACCGTGTAAGCGTACTAGCGGTGTATTTCCAACGAGTTCTGTTAATGATTCGTGTATATTTGACATAAAATCCTCCTTATTTAGAAGGGGGAAGCCTCCCCCTCGCTCCAGCCCGCTTTGCGGTCTTTCGCTACCTCCTCTGCGGGCTCAATCGCCGCCCGCAACGCCTGCTAGCTATTTTTTAGCTTCTGCGTTAATAAATTTGTCTGCCCCCTGTTCATACCACCACTTTGTGTATGGCAGCTTAATGCGTGCAGCAAGGTTCTTTTCAAAGCTGCGGTTTGTAACAGTGTCGCGAATCAGCTTTGCAAAGCTCAAAGTTCCTTCATAACCAAACACTGTATACTCGTCAGCAACAAATACTGCAGCAAATCCCTGTTTAATTGCCCAAACTGTTGTTCCAGGATGGCGACTGAAGTAAACATCAGGCTGATAGTGATTTAAGATATTCAAAACCTCGTAGTTCTGCTGGTCTGCAACGGCAACCTTCATATCCTTTGGAGAATGCTCAAGAAGGTGTTCCAGGGCAGGAGGAACCTTTCCGTTGTCGTATTTGTAGTCGTAGTGCCAGGCAAGAGCATATTCTACAGTCATGCCGAATTCCTGAAGAACACGGGCGATTTCGTAAGTAAAGCCAGGTCCCATACCGATTACGGCTTTGAGTCCCTTAAGTTGCTTTGTAACTTCTTCAATCTGAGGAAGATAAATTGCTCTCTGTTTTTCGATATAAGCTTCTGCCTCAGCACGCTTACCGATTGCATCTCCGATTCCGCGCAGCCAGGTTTCAAAACCAGTAATACCTGAATGGTTGATTGTGCGCACATAAGGAACACCATATTTTTCTTCCAGAGCATTTCCAAGATAAGTTCCTAAAGTACCGCAGATACAAACTGTGGCAAGAGCCTCACTCAAATGAGACAACTCCTCAATAGTTGAGTTACAGTAAAGGAACTGTGGTTCAGCATCAAAAACTTCATTAAAGATTTTTGTAATCTGTGGACGTGCACTTTCGTAGAAGTTTTTAATATTGATTGTTCGTCTCTTCTGTTTTGGAGGCTGTACAATTCCCTGCAAAACTGCATGGTCTGAAATATCAAAACCACTGGCCCAGATGCGGCTCTTAAAGCCTTCGCAGTGAACTGGAATTACAGGAATTGGAAGTTCTTTGTCTAAGTCACTTGCAACACCGTCTACGTCTTCTCCGGTTACTCCGGAAACACAGCTTGTAGAAACAAAGATTGCATCAGGCTTATACGCTTCGTAAGTGTGACGGATAATTGCTTCCAGATCCTTTGTTGCACCAAATACAGTGTCTTTTTCATTAAGGTCTGTACAAACAAAAACTGAGTTTGTAGTTTTATTTACGCGGGCAGCAATCTGTCCGAACTTTACAGCATCGTTACTTGCCATAGCAGTACAGCCGGCAGGAGCATGATAGACAACTGCAACATTACGAATTGCCGCAAGAGCGTTCAAGGCACAGCCACTAAGACAAGAACTTGACTGGCTGAAGCAGCGTTCGCGGTTACGTAAAGTGCCGTCTTCAGACTTATTAACTAAGGTTTGTAAGTCTCCAACAAAACCTGTAATGGAACCAAGACGGTTCTCTCGAATTGCTATATTTGCATTACTAAAATTAAATGGCATAAATACTGTCCTCCTCGTGCACTACAGCTTCAATTTTGACATTGCGGCAGTAAATATCTGTTCAAGGAGGTGAAGTCCTCCCGAATAGCCGGCAATGTGGTCATTAATTACAAGTTTTTCCAGCATCGGGTAGCTTACATTTACATAGTGAGCTCCAAGTTCAGCAGCCAGCTTCTTTTCCCAGTTCGAACCGATAATCAGCGGAGTTCCCGCAAAATCAAAGCCCTTAATCTGCTCGTGAATATCATGACCGTCAGTTGTGAACTGCACTTCCGTTTTAATTCCATAATTCAGATTGTTTACTTCGTCAGTAATCTTCTGCTGGAAAGCCTTTGGCGCATCATCAACTATAAAAAGCTTTTCAGGGAAGAGCCCCATATCATTTACAAGAAACTTAGTAACGGCAATTGTATATTCACTGTCGCTTACAACTGTAAAGCGTTTTCCAAGAATACGGGTTTCAAGCAAAGTGTCGGCAAAGCGTTCAATGTAATAGTAGAACTCGGCTTCCTTCTCTGCAATTACGCGTTCAACAAGCCCCTTATCAATTCCGGTAAAATCCTGAACAGCGCGAAGGAACTTTGTAGTTTCACTTGCACCAATCGGAAGAACCGGATACTGCAAAAGCGGAATTCCAAAACGGCTCTGCAAATATTTAGCACTCTCAAGACCGGCCCAAGGGGAAACAAGAATAGTAAATTCAGCGTTTGGAACTTTCTTAAGATTATCAAGTCCGCGGCCAAAACCAAAAATTGTATTAGGCTTTAAACCAATTGCAGTCAGTAAATTCTCAATTTCACGTAAATTACCAAGCCAGTAAGGATCCTGCTGAGGAGGAGCAACAAAAAGATTTACCAGTCCCTTTTCTTTTTCCGGCTCAGCGTATGCAAGATACTGTTCAAAAATAGATTTCAAAATCCAGTCGTGGCCAACGTAGTTGTTTCCTTTAAAGCCCGGAGTCTTTGCCCAGATAACAGGCTTTTCAGCATTAGCAAAATTTCCGGTAACCTCTTCTATATCATCACCAATAATTTCACCGGTACAACCAGAAAGCACAACAAACAAATCTGCGTCAATAACCTTGAGCGCATTTTCTATAGTAGAACGTAATTTTGCACTTCCACCAAAGACAACTTCTTTTTCACTAATAGACGTACATGGAAAAATGTTAGGACTGTAACGTCCGCTGGTTCCGTTGTTGTCGTTCAATTTTGCCGCACAGCCTGGCCCCGAATGTAAAATCGGAATTGCCCCGGGAATAGCCTGAACGGTCTGCATTGCAGCAAGCGCACATTTGTAACGCGGCTGGTCCAAAATTTTTGCCATATTTGCTCCTTATTTTTATCCTATTACCTATTGACTTAGTAGGTAGCTATGTTTATACTACAAGTAACCTACTAAGTCAATAGGTAAAATAAAATTTTATTTGGAAAATCGCGAGGGAGAAGAATCCCCCTCGCTTCAAACGCCTGCGGCGTTTTCCGCTACCCCCTCTGCGGGGCTAACCAACAAAGTTGGTCTTAACGCCGCCCCGCAACGCCCTGCTGAACTAACAGCGTGGAAGGAGTTTTTATATGAGCTACAACTTTAATCAAATTTTCGATCGACACAATACGAATGCTGTAAAATTAGATCTTGCTGTACCACGTGGAAAGCCTGCCGATGTACTTTCTCTCTGGGTTGCAGACATGGATTTTCCAACAAGTCCTGCTATTCTGGAAAGTCTTCATAAAAAAATAGATCACGGAATTTTTGGTTATTCATGCCTGGATGAACCTTTTCATCAAGCTCTTTCTGCCTGGATGAAAAACGAGCATAACTTTACTTTTGAACGGCGCGAACTTGTAACAACACCGGGAGTTGTTTTTGCAATATCAAGTGCAATCAAAGCTTTTACAAAAGAAGGAGAAAGTGTTCTTATTCAAACACCAGTTTACTATCCTTTTAAAAATATGATTGAAGCAAACAACAGACGTACCATTACTTCCTCTCTTTACGAAAAAGATGGTAAATGGCAGATAGACTTTGAAGACTTTGAAAGTAAAATTATAGAGAACAATGTTAAGCTATTTATTCTCTGCAGTCCTCATAATCCGGTGAGCCGGGTCTGGACACGAAGCGAACTCGAACAGCTGGCTGAAATCTGCCTTCGCCACAATGTAATTGTTTTTGCCGACGAGATTCACAACGACTTTGTTTATGCACCGAATGTTCATACTGTATTTTCTACACTTTCTCCCGAAATAGCAGAAAATTCAATTATTTCAATGTCGCCAAGCAAAACCTTTAATCTTGCTGGACTTCAGTTTTCTACAAACTTTATAAAAAATCCTTCACTCCGTTCAAAATTCAAAGCTGAACGTGACAAAACCGGTTATGACGAACCTAGCCTTATGGGTATAGTTGCAGCCAGAGCCGCTTACGAAGGCGGAAAACCCTGGCTTGAAGAACTCAAAAAACATCTTATTTCAAATATTAATTTTGTTCGAAGTTATCTAAAAGACAAACTACCGTTAGTTAGGTTTATAGAGCCAGAAGGCACTTTTCTTTTATGGCTTGATTTTTCTGCCTACGGAATTCCAGACGGCGAGCTTGACGACTTGATTGTAAACAAAGCAAAAGTCTGGCTGGACCGGGGTACTATGTTTGGTGCAGAAGGTGATTGTTATCAGAGAATAAATATTGCAACTTCGCAAGTATTACTGCAAGAGGCAATAGATAGAATAGCAGGGGCGTTACGGGGGCGGCAGCCCCTGTAGAGGGGGTAGCGACCAACAGAGTGGGCGCGAAGGGGGAGACTTCCCCCATTATAAAATGGAGGTTTTATTAAATGTACAGAATTTCTACACGAGGGCAATATGCTCTTTTAATTATGGAAGATTTAGCCATGGGACAAAAAGACAAATACATTCCATTAAAAACTCTTTCACACAGAAGAAATCTTTCTGTAAAATATCTGGAACAGATTCTTATTCAGTTGAGTAAGGCTGGACTTGTTTCCGGTTCCCGTGGAATTAGCGGAGGCTATAAACTCACAAAAGAACCAGAAAAATATACTATAGGAGAAATTCTTAGAGTAATGGAAGGAGATCTTTGTCCGCTCAGCACATTTGAAAATAAAACATTAATATCCGAAGGCAGTCGTTCTTTCTGGAATGATTTTGAAGATACAATTAATAATTATGTAGATTCAGTTCACCTGGATGACTTAACAGAAAAAAACAAAAAATTTGTAGGCTATGATTATTGTATTTAACTAATTACTATAGTTAAGCACCTGCTCGGTAATTAATGGAATAAGCTGCTTTTTACGGCTTACTACATCCTGCAGATAATATACGCCATCTTCCATTTTAGGAAAAGTTATGAACTGTATAAATTTTGAATCGCAGTCAATAAGGAGCACACTCGAAAGTTTTGTGATGTCTGTAACCAGAAGACACGAGAAAAGTCCTTTATGAGCCCGACGTTCAACTGCCAGCTCCTCCATAAACTCTGCCTTGCGGTCTAAAATTTCCTGAGGGTTACCAACTTCAATCTGACTTGCCGTATAAGTAAGTTTTCCTTCTGTATATTCCTTCATATCCTGATGAATAATCTCGCTGGCAGATCGTCCTCCAACTTTACTTCCTGCCATAAGAATTTCATTACCAAGTTCGCGAATATCAAGGTCTGTAATACTAGAAAGATATTCTGCCATATCGCGGTCTGTATCAGTAACTGTTGCACTTTGCAGAATAAGAGTATCTGAAAGAATTCCACAAAGCAGAAGGGCTGCAACTTCTTTTGGAATTGGAATTTTATATTCTTTATACAAGCCCGCGATCTGTGTAGAAGTTGAACCAACAGGACGATTGATAAATGTAATAGGATTTTTTGTCGGAATTGAACCGATGCGGTGATGATCAATAACTTCCTGAATTTTATAATGTTCAATACCTTCTACCGCCTGAGTAATTTCATTATGGTCTACAAGAATAACTTCAACATTAGGTTCCTTCATTAAATCATGTTCTGAAATAATGCCGATAACCTTGTTTTCATCATCTACAACCGGAAGATATTTACAGTGCGCATTTTTAAGAATATCTTTAATTCTGGAAATTGTATCATTTTCATGAACAGTAACTATTTCTTTATCGCCCATAACCGAAACCGGCATTGAATAAGCAATTAACATAGAAGTCGGAGATGTTGAATATGGACTTACAATTACAGAAACCTTGTTAGTTTCTGCTAACTCACGTAACTCTTTATCTATTACACAATTTGAAGTTGTAATAAGCAGCTTAACTTTATGTTCAATACAAATTCGCTGAATGTCTTCTCTATCTGAAGAAATTACAACTATATCTTCGCTTGCATGAGCTTCCAGTCTTTTTGCAAAACTTTCTGTTGAAGAAGAACCTACATGTATTGAAGCATTAAATGTTTTATCAGCATCGCCAGCAATGTAAATTGGCTGCGCATTTAAGGTTTTTTGAATAAGACTTATGCTTGTAGAAAAGCGATGTTTTTTTTCGGGATTTAGAATTGTAAGAACGCCTCTGGCAAAGCCACTATAATGAAGCAAAGAAAGATATTTTCCTTCACTGTCTACAACAGGCAGAACACGAATTTCTGTTTTTTCCATTTTGCCTATGGCTTCCCAAACAGAAACATCGGCAGTAACTGTTTCTACCTTATCCTGCATAAAGTATTTTACTTTTGGTACAAGATCCGGCAGATATTCCGGACGAGGAATTCCAAATTTTTCAAAAATAAAAGCAGTCTGAGGATTTAAATGACCGGCTCGAGCAGCTTTATATTCTTTATAGCCAAGAAGATTTTTAAGAGTTGCATAACCAACTGCAGAAACAACAGCATCTGTATCTGGATTACGATGTCCAATGATGTAAACAGTCTTTTCCATACGCAGATTATATACTAATGCAAAAATATTGTCATTGCTTTTATTATTATGAATTATTTTTCAAATCTAGCCTTTACTCTTTCCTTTAAATGCTTCTTTAAATGCTCAAGTTCATCCTTATACTGAATACTCTTCATAGTTGGGAAGTGAGCCATAAAACTTTCTGCAGCCTTATTACGTGCTGTCTGTAACTTTTCAATTTTTTCCAGAATGTTTTTATTGATTTTATCTTTATTATTTTCTGCATATTGTTTTACAGAAGCAAGCATTGTTTCAAAGTTTTCACCATGGAACCAGCTCTCGCTGCCATAATGATCGCGCAGGCTTTCTCCAAAAGTTTTGATTTTTTCCATTGTTGCACTGAAGTCTACAAGCTTACGTACTGTAAAAATCATATCTAACGCAAGAGCTGCGCCAATCATATCTGATGAAATCATAATTGCAAAATCTCCAAGCCAATCCAAAAAGCGAAGCATTTGCGGATATACAAAATGAATTACTCCAAGTCCAAGAAAACCAAATAATACAGAATTTAACAGACAAATTCTGCCATTAATATTTAATTTATAATGTGAATAATCCCACCAGCGGGCATGAAACATTTTTTCCATAATCCAGCTTACAAAATATTCAACAACGGTACACATTATCATTGAAGAAAAAAACAAAGGAATCCAGGTTGAATATAAGGAAGCTGGTAAAAGTAAAATTACTACACCACCAAACCCATACACAGGACAAAGTGGTCCATGTAAAAATCCACGGTTAACAAATTTATGTTCATGAAAAATTCCTACATAAAGAACTTCAGAAATCCAGCCTACTACACTAAACATTATAAAAATTAAGAATGCTTGCCTGAAAGGCAGCTGAAAAATTGACATAAGCTCCATAATTTAAATATAATCCTATTTTCTCTAAAATTCAATTAAAGATATTTTCTTCTCTATTTTTTGTTAGTATTGCCTAACTATATTTGATATTTTATACAAAAGGATTTATACTCTTTGTATGAAAACATTTAAATATGAGACACATCTTCACACAAGCGAAGCAAGCAAGTGTGGTTCTTCTTCAGGAAAAGAATATATTTCGGTTTATAAAAAACTTGGATACGATGGTATTTTTGTTACAGATCATTTTTTTGGTGGAAACACGGCAGTTTCTCATGAACTTGACTGGCATACAAGAATTGAACAATATTGCAGCGGCTACGAAACGGCCCTTGCAGAAGCTAAAAAGCAGAATCAGGAAGACGGAGGAGACTTTAAAGTTTTCTTTGGTATTGAACAGACTTTTCAAGGCGATGACTATCTTATTTACGGGCTGGATAAAAACTGGCTTTTTGACCATCCGGATGTTGAAACAATGAATCATCAGCAGCTTTTTGATGCAGTTAATCGAGAAGGCGGACTTATGATTCAAGCACATCCTTTCAGATTACGTGGTTACATAAATGCAATTCATATTCATCCGCGCGAGATTCATGGAATAGAAGTTTACAATGGAGGAAATACTCCAGACCAGAATGATCTTGCCCTTGTTTATGCCAAGACCTATAACTTTGCAATGACAAGCGGTTCAGATATTCATAATATCAGTTTTGCACTCGAAGAAAAATCAGAAGGAACTATGGCTGTTGGCGGAATGGAATTCAACACTCCTCTCACATCAATTGATGATTACATAGAAAGAATTAAAGCCCATCAGGGAACAATAATCAGATGACAGAAAAATACGAAATTACTCCAAACCTGCTTAAAGAAAAATTCATAGATTTTTATGGGAACAAATGTGCAGATAATTTTTCCGAATCTCCTGAAAGTCAATCCGAAATCCGCATATTTGCATCACCAGCTCGAATCAATATTATAGGTGAACATATAGATTACAATGGAGGCTATGTTTTTCCTGCTGCTATAGACAAATATCTTTATTGTGCTATCCGCAAAAGAGAAGATTCAAAAATCATTTATAATGATTTGTTTTTTCCAGGAACCTTTACTTTTGACATCAACGATGATTTTAAGTTTGACAAGGCTAACGACTATGCAAATTTTTTAAATGGAATTCTAAGCTGCATGAAAAAACACGGAATAAGTTTTCCTTGTGGCTTTGAAGTTTTGATTGCAAGTAATATTCCAAGCGCAGGCGGAATTTCTTCTTCCTCAGCACTTGAGTGCGGCTTTGCCTGGGCTGTTAATGAAACCTTTGGTTTTGGATTTTCTCGTAAAGAGATTGCACTCATGGGCCAGCAAAGTGAGCATGAATTTATGAATGTAAATTGTGGTATTATGGATCAGTACATAATTGCCACTGCTAAAAAAAATACTGCAGAGCTTCTGGATTGTGCAAAAATTGAGCATGAATACATTCCGCTACAATGTGCAGATTATCTTTTTGTTGTAATGAACACAAAAAAACAGAGAAAGCTTGCAGATTCAAAATATAACGAAAGACGTTCTCAGTGTGAACATGGATTAGCTGAGCTACAGAAAGCTGGATATAAAATTTCCAATTTATGCAGTCTTACCCCAGAGGATTTAACAGAAGCCGGAAAAATAATTAAAGATGAAATTATTTTCCGTCGTGTGCGTCATTGTATTTCAGAAAATGCTAGAGTTCTAAACGCTGTAAAGGCATTAAAAGAAAATAATTTAATCAGGCTTGGACAATTACTTTATGAATCGCATAAATCGTTGCGCGATGATTATGAAGTTACAGGCTTAGAACTTGATACTCTTGTTGAATCGGCAATTGCTGAACAAGGCTGTATCGGGGCCAGAATGACTGGAGCCGGATTTGGTGGATGCGCAATTGCTCTTGTCCACAAAGATAACATTAAGAATTTTATAAATAACGTTCAGGCAGCATATAAAAAAGTTGTAGGTTACGAAGGCAGTTTTTTTGCCTGCTCTAGCAGTGATGGAGTTTATGAAGTTATTTCAGAATAATCCTGCGTTTTATAAAGGTGTTTTTTCACTTGCACTTCCAATTGCTTTACAAAGTTTAATCAGCATTGGTGTAAACATGCTTGATACAATTATGGTTGGAAGACTTGGTGAAGCTGCACTTTCTGCAACATCACTGGCAAACTCATTTATAAGTATTTACCATATTTTCTGCATGGGGCTTGGAATGGGAGCTTCAGTTCTTGTTTCACGCTACTGGGGCATGAAAAAAGCTGCATCAGGTCACGAAGAAAAGGCCAGTCATGCACTTAAGCAGACGGTTTGTCTTATGCTGCGGATTACGCTCGGCCTTGCAGCTATTTTTGCATTACTAACATTTTTTATGCCTGATACTCTTATGAAAATGTACACCAGTGAAAAAGAAATTATTAAACTTGGTGATATTTACTTCCGCTGGTCTGTAGTTACATATTTTTTCCTTGGAACTTCACTTGTTTCTACAATTGTTTTAAGAAGTGTCGGACAGGTCAAACTTCCACTTTATGTTTCAATCGGAGCTTTTTTTGTAAACCTTGGTGCCAACTATACATTTATTTTTGGTAAATTCGGCGCACCACGAATGGAAATTGCCGGAGCGGCACTCGGTACTTTAATTGCCCGTCTTTTTGAAGCTGCAATGATTTTAGGCTATCTCTTCTATAAGGATAAAAATATCCGCTTTAGATTTAAAGATTTGTTCATGAAAACAGGCACTCTTATTGGTGAATATATAAAAATCAGTATTCCAGTATTGATTAGCGATGCAATATTAGCAATTGGAAATAATTCAGTTGCAATGGTAATTGGCCATCTTGGAGCCACTTTTGTTGCAGCCAACGCAATTACAAGCGTAACACAACAACTTAGCACTGTTGTAATTCAGGGAGTTTCTCAGGCTGGAGCTATTGTTACCGGTCAAACACTTGGCATTGGAGATAAAAACAAAACCATGCAGCAGGGATGGATGTTCTTTGGACTTGGACTTGCACTAGGAACCATATCTGCAATTTTTATAATGTGCGTAAGTCATCCTATCATTTCTTCGTATAAGGTTGCAAAAGAGACTGAAAACATAGCAGAACAGCTTATGCTTGCAATTAGCCTTATTATTATATTCCAGGCTACAAATAGTATAATGACAAAAGGTGTTTTGCGCGGAGGTGGTGATACAAAAATACTTATGCTTGCTGATAATTTATTTTTGTGGGTACTTGCAATTCCGCTTGGAATACTAGCAGGTTTTGTTTTTCACTGGCCGGCTTTCTGGATATATGTAGGTCTTAAATCTGACCAGATTGTAAAAACCTTCTGGTGCTTAATTCGCCTTAAAAGTGAAAAATGGATAAAGAAAATTTCTACCGGGAAAAATTAATCTTTCCCGGGAAAATCTTCTATGCTATTTAGACGGCTTCGGTTACCGAAGTTATTAAATTAAATTTCGATTTAAAACCTGTGGCTGCAATTGCTTTTTCTGCCTCGTTTGACATAGACATAAAATACAATTTGTGATCAATCTCTTCTGAATCATTAAATGCAGCCATAAGAACTCCAACTCCCGCAGGATCAAGTTCTATTAAGCGAGACATATCAAGTACAATATTATTCTTCTGAATTGCATCGTAAAGTGTTGACTGGAACTCACCAAGTGTATAGGCGTTCAACGAACCTTGTAATTCATAAAGATGATAGTTTGCACCCTCTTTTTCTGTTATGCTTAATTGTTCCATTTTATAAACCAGCCTCCTTCATCATAGCATCTAAATCACTTAAATCCGGAATATCCATTCCATCTGGAAGACCATCTTCCCTGCCAGGTATTGAATCTGGAGTATTACTTGAATCCTGTTCAACAGAAACTCCATTATTTTCTGCCGGAGAATCAGTTTCGGCAAATGAATCAGAAACAGTTTCATCTGCCTGAGGAATATTAAAAGCATCCCCACCAGGAACAAAACCTGCATCTGCTGGAACTTCAACAGTTTCTTCTGCAGCTGGAGTCTGTTCATTTTCTGAAGAATGTTCAGTTTCAGAAACTGTATTTTCTCCATTTTCTGCATTTTCAGATTCAGACTGTTCTTCTTTGTTTTCGTCTGCAACACCTTCGTATTTCAAAACAAGAATAGAAACATCGTCTTCCATTTCTTTTGACATAAATTTTACAAGAGTATCAAAAGTAAACTGAGCCATACGCTGTGCAGGATATGTGGAATTTTCAAGCAATGCCTGCTGAACACGCTCTTTTCCGAACTGCTCACCACGAAGCGAATGAGACTGAATTAAACCATCTGTACAGGCAAGAATGATATCACCACGATTTAATTTAGTTGTTTTTACAGAAACATACGGTGAAAGATCTTTTACGAATCCAAGAATATGTCCGCTACCCTGAATTTCAATTACGTTATTATAAACCTGAGTATAAGCCATGAGGGCTGGAATACCGCAGTTTATGTAATACATTGTATCAGTTTCAAAATCAATCAGAGCAAAAAGACCTGCAAAAATTGTTCCCTTTGGAAGAGAATCTCGAACGAATGTATTAAGCTTTACAACAAGCTGCTTAAAGTCATGAACTTCTGTAAGATAAGAACGGATAATGGATTTTAAAATTACCATGTTCATAGAAGCAGCAAGTCCTTTACCGGAAACGTCACCAACAACAAAAAGATGTCTTGTAGCTGTAAGACGTATAAGGTCAATAAATTCACCACCAATACTATGAGCAGGAATCATCATATATCCTATATCAACCTTAGGATTTTTAACGTGATCAAGGTTTTCCTGAATAGATGTAATAATCTGGCTTGCCATTCGAATTTCACGGTTTACAATACCAATTACATCTTTATTAGAAATATTACGCATGTAATAGCCGAATACAAAGAAGTATGAATAAAGCTTTACAAATACATTTACGTCATATTCCTTGTAATGGTCACCACTGACTTTCTTTCCTAATGTGATAAGACCAAAAATATTATGACCTTCATTTAAGATAAATAAGGCATCAGATTTTGTTAATTCAAAGAATTTCTTTAATTCCTCCTGAACAGGACCTAAATCATGTTCTTTTTCAATTTCATTTTCTACAACAACAGTCTTATTTATATTTAACAAAAGATCAAAAATTGGATTTGAAAGAGGAATCTTTAACTGCATATTATTTGATGAATAAGCAGTTTCAACATCTTTTTCTCCTGTAAGAATATAGACATTCATAGAAGATGCTTCTACATTTCTCTTAAGAATTTCAAACATTCGCTCAGTAATCTGGTCCATTTCTGAGTTTTTATAATCTACACTTGCAAGATCCTTTTCCAGAGCAACTTCATAATCTGCTGTATAGAGTTTGCTTGAAGACAAAAGATATCGGCTTATCCACAATGCAAATAATACACAAATAATAGAGAAAATTATAAAGATTACGATAAAGCCCGTGGTCATATTTGAACCGACCGGCTGGAAAATCATACAAAGAACACCAATAAGGAATGCAGGCAAGAGATACGACAGGAATGTTTTTAAAAAAGTAATTAATAAACCTTTTCCAGAAGGAACTGTTGTTTTTGTAAGAGCCATATAAATAACAACAAAAAGGAAAAGATGTGAATACTGATATAAAAGAGTAAAAGCCGGCACAACTCTGGAAATTATTACAATAATGAAGTCAATTACCCACATAAGTAAGAAGCCTTCACCAATAACTGCTGTCTGATATTTTTCCAGCTGAGTAGCTTTTTCTTCCTGTAACTGAAGCAGGAATACATAACAAATTACAGGAATAATATATTTAATTACTGCATTATAAATTGTGTACCAGGTCCATGGGAAAAACTTGCTGACTTCCGGCGAAAAAATGAGTTTTGAATTCCATTCAATTCCACGCTCAATAGAAAGTCCCATACTTGGTAAGTTTTTAAATACATAAAAAGTAACTGATACATATAATATAAGCTTTAGAGCAGTAACAATATTTCTTTTTTTCTCTATTGCTATTTCTACCAGCCCGAAACTTAACATTATGAATAAGATTCCATTTATAATTAAAAGAATCTGCATCATTCTGTGAGTAAGAGCATCAAACCAGAAATGTTTACATAAAAGAATAAGTACAAAAAATACAGCTTCAATTGTAGAAAGCAGCATTGAAATTGCAAGTGAGCCTACTCCGATATTATCACTTTTTATCTGCTTATCCATAAGGTGGGTGAAAAAGCCTAAGAAAAATGCAATTGTTATATTTAAGACAATATATACCATATTAGTAACCTACCTTTGCAATCATCATAGTAACGTCATCATGCAATTTTTTATCACCATTATATTTCCAGATTAAATCTACAATATCATTTACCATTTCCTGAGGTGATTTTGCAGCACCTGCCATTAATGTTTTCTTATAAATATCTGTATCACCAAGCTCAACACCATCATCATCCATAACTTCTGAAACACCATCAGTTGCCATAAGAATTGTATCTCCACGGAAAAGTCGTTTTTCTGCAACTGAAACATCACCAACATCAAGAATACCAATAAGAGAAGCATTAGATGTAAGCGGTTTAATTCTGTATCCGTCTGGAGAAGGTGAAAGGATGAGTGGATCCGACATGGAAGCATTAATATAACGGATTCTCATTTTTTCTGTATCTACAATGCTAAGGAACAATACAGTATATTTATCCTGCAAATGCATTCCTTTAATAGCTTTATCTATTGCATGAAGAACTCCAACAAGATCTTCCTTATCTTCAATAATTTTTACAGTGTTCATTACCAAACCCATAATTAAAGCAGCTGGAAGTCCTTTACCAGATACGTCTCCAAGCATGAGCAGAGTTTTTGATGCATCAATTGGAAGAATAGAGAAATAGTCTCCTGATACATTTACCAAAGGACGATAATATGTAGCAATTTTTAATTTTGGGATATCTGGAATTTTCTGTGGAAGGAATGACTGCTGTGTAATGGCAAGCTGCTCCCACTCTTTTGTTGTAGCAGAAATTTCTGAAAGTGTAGTAATTGTTCTTGTACGCGAAATAAAGCGTTTGTATTCTTCAAACAAACGTTTATAAACATCTGTATCAAAAAGTCTTGTATAACGACAGAAAACATAAAGATGCTGATTATCTACAACCATAAAGAATCCGCGTGTTTTCTTATAATTTGTAGTTACACCAAGATGGCGGTCAAAATAATAAAAACCTTCCGGCCAGGATTCTGTAAAATTCTGGTCAATTTTGTTTCGTATCTGATCATTAGTAGTAATATTACTTGGGCTATTATAGAGAATATAATTTTTTGAACGATCTACAAATAAAATTGAACAGTCGCCCTGTTTTTCAAGTACATCTGCAAGAACCAGATAAAAATCTTCAAGAGTATAGCAGAATCGGAGCTTAGAAATAAAATTATTTAAAATTACAGTTTCGCCGGACTCCAGAGTATCTTTTTTTACCTTTGCAAGTAATAAGCCTCTGATTTTATTTGCCCAGAAAACAATTACAAGAAAAACAATAAATGCAACGATCAGTGTATAAAAAGAAATTTTTGAATCGGTGCGAACAGGTAACAGGAATATACCTATTACTATATAAAATATAACCGCAAATAAATTTACTAATGTAAGAACAACATTTTTTCTTGCTTTGTACATGATAACCCCTAATGTTACTACTATTCTAACACATAATCGGCAAAAAGGGAAAAAAAGTTTAATAAAGTGAATTTTTTACAATTATTTATGCGGAATATGAAAGAATTTTCAAAAAAACAGTCTTTGCCTGAGTTATTATGCTTCAGAAAGTTTACTCAACGGTATTAACTGAGGAGAAGATGGAGGATTTTCAAGTTCCATAAACTGTTTAAGCAGTTCTTTCTGCTTAGCAGATAATCTTGTAGGAACCTGAACAATTATCTTAACGTATAAATCTCCCTTACGAGTTGAACCTATAACAGGAACACCTTCTCCTTTTATGCGGAGTAATTTTCCATTAGAAGTACCATCTGGTACCTTTATACTAACTTTTTTATCATCCAGAGCTGGAATTGTAATTTCGCAGCCTAAAGCAGCCTGAGTCATAGAAATAGGAATAGCACAGTACAAATCATTTCCATCGCGTTCAAAGAAAGTATGTGGTTCAACATGAATTACTACAATTAAATCTCCAGCTGGTCCGCCGTTTTCGCCGGCATCACCCTGACCTCTGATAGTTACCCGCTTTCCATTATCTGTTCCTGCAGGAATTTTAAGTGAAGTTTCCCGCTGTTTTTCCTGAACTCCAGTTCCACGACATGCAGGACATGGCTTATCGATTGCAGTTCCTTTTCCTCCACAACGGGGACAAGTCTGCTGAATTGTAAAGAAGCCAGAACCTTGTCTTATCTGACCCATTCCATTACAGGTTGGACAAGTTTTTCTTGAAGAGCCGGGAGCTCCACCGGTTCCTTTACATTCTGAACATTTTTCATTATGACGGAATTTAAATACAGCTTCTGTTCCATATACAGCATCTTTAAACTGAATATGAAGATCATAACGCAGGCTGGCACCTGCAGCAGGACCACTGCTTCGCGAAGCACGTGAACTTCCGCCGCCAAAGCCGCCGCCAAAAATACTGTCAAAAATATCGGAGAATCCGCCTCCCGCTCCACCAAATAAGTCTGAAAAATCGTGGAAGGCATGAGAATACTGAGCTCCACCTCCGCCCTGATCCATTCCATCAAGTCCGGCAAAACCATACTGATCGTAAATAGGACGTTTCTTATCATCAGAAAGGACTTCATAAGCTTCTGTAGCCTCACGGAATTTTTCCTCGGCAGTTTTATCTCCAGGATTTCTATCCGGATGGTATTTTACAGCAAGTTTTCTATAAGCTTTTTTTATAGTGTCCTGATCTGCTGATTTATCAATTCCTAATACTTCGTAATAATCACGTTTTGCCATGTTAATATTCCATTAAAAAAATATATTGCGGCGAAAAAAATCGCCGCGGTAATAAGAAATTTCTTTAAAGCGCCCCGCTGTCGCAGCTCGCTGTTTTAAGTCGCAGCAAGCTGCTTACCGAGTTTTCTTCGAAAACTCGCGGTTCTTCGATTACAGGCGGCTCGCTAGTCTCGCCGCTTGAGCCGTTCTTTCGATAATCCTAAGACAGCCCGCTGTCGCAGCCTGTCTTTTAACGGATTTTCGATTATAGCCTTACTTTACCTCGTACTCTACATCATCTGCAGAGCCTTTGTCAAAGTTGCTCTTATTTTCTGAGCCGGCATCGCTGCTTTCTGCACCGGCATTTGCATTTGCGCCAGCATCTGCTGCACCTTCAGCTCCTGGCTGAGCACCGGCTGCACCCTGCTGTTTGTAAAGCTCTTCAGCAATCTTATAAGAAGCCTGTTTAAGGGCTTCTGTTTTAGACTTGATTTCTTCAATATTGTCGCCCTGCATAGCCTGCTTCAAAGCGGCGATTGCATCTTCAATCTTCTGCTTTTCTGCTCCGTCTACCTTGTCGCCAAGTTCTTTCAAAGACTTTTCAGTTGCATAAATCATGCTGTCTGCTTCATTGCGGGCATCAACACCTTCACGCTTAGCCTTATCTGCAGCGGCATTAGCTTCTGCATCCTTTACCATCTTTTCAATTTCAGCATCGCTCAAACCAGAAGAAGAAGTAATCTGGATATGCTGTTCCTTTCCTGTTCCCAGATCCTTTGCAGATACGTGAACAATACCGTTTGCATCAATATCGAAGGTAACTTCAATCTGTGGAACTCCACGAGGAGCGGCTGGAATACCTACAAGGTCAAAACGTCCAAGAGTTCTGTTCTGGTCTGCCATTTCACGTTCACCCTGAAGTACGTGAATAGAAACTGCAGTCTGTCCGTCGGCAGCAGTAGAGAAAATCTGGCTCTTCTTTGTAGGAATTGTTGTATTTCTTGGGATAAGCTTTGTGAATACGCCACCCATTGTTTCAATACCGAGAGAAAGTGGAGTAACATCAAGCAAAAGAATATCCTGTTTAACATCCTTATTAAGAATACCACCCTGAATAGCGGCACCAATTGATACAGCTTCATCCGGGTTTACAGAACGGCTTCCTTCCTTACCAAAGATTGCCTTTACAACATCCTGAACTTTTGGCATACGAGAAGAACCACCAACAAGGATTACCTCGTCAATCTGATCTGTAGAAAGTTTTGCATCCTGCAATGCCTTCTTACAAGGTTCCTTAGTACGTTCAAAGAGATTGTCTGTCATCTGTTCAAACTGGGCACGTGTCAAAGACTTCTGCAAGTGCTTTGGACCAGTAGCATCTGCTGTAATATATGGAAGATTAATATCTGTAGTTGTCTGGTTAGAAAGTGCAATCTTTGCATTTTCTGCTGCTTCACGAAGACGCTGCATAGCCATAGGATCTTTTGAAAGATCAATTCCAGTATCTTTCTTGAATTCATCAATAAGCCAATTAGCAATTACACGGTCCCAGTCATCTCCACCAAGATGAGTATCACCATTTGTAGAAAGAACCTCGAATACACCATCAGCAAGCTGAAGAATAGAAATATCGAATGTACCACCTCCAAGGTCATAAACGGCAATTGTACGTTCTTTAGACTGATCTTTGTTAAATCCAAATGCAAGAGCAGCAGCAGTAGGTTCGTTGATAATTCGCTGAACATTCAATCCGGCAATTTTTCCGGCATCCTTTGTAGCCTGACGCTGAGAGTCATTAAAATAAGCAGGAACTGTAATTACAGCATCTGTAACTTCCTGTCCAAGATAATCTTCTGCAGTCTTCTTCATCTTCTGCAAAATAAAAGCAGAAATTTCCTGTGGAGAATAGCGTTTCTTTGTACCGTTTTCATCAACTTCTACACGGCAGTCAGCTCCGTTATCAATTACAGTGTATGGGAGCTTTGTTGCTTCGCCCTGCAATTCTGCATATCTGTGTCCAATAAGACGTTTTACAGAATAAACAGTATTTTTAGGGTTTGTTACCATCTGGTTTTTAGCAGGAGCACCAACAATGCGGTCTCCCTTAGATGTAAATCCTACGATAGAAGGAGTTGTTCTTCCACCTTCTGAATTCTGAATTACAACCGGTTCTCCGTTTTCCATTACAGAAACACAAGAGTTTGTTGTTCCTAAGTCAATACCAATAATCTTTCCCATTTTATTTACCTCTTTTCTATATTTTCAAATAATCAGCAGCTAAGCCTTTGGTACCTTTACCATTACCTTCGCGTGCCGAATAACCTTATCCTTCAGTTTATATCCTTTCAGATAAACCTGAGCCAAAGTTTCCTTTTTAGCCTTTTCATCTTCTACGCGGCCTATAGCCTCATGCTCATCCGGATTGAATTCATCTCCTTCTTCACCATAAGCAGCAAGACCATATTTTTCGCCTAATAGTTTTACAAGGCTTTTATTTATCATTTTAATACCGTCTGCAATCGATTTTGCATCCTTTGCATCTTTAGCAGCTTCGATTGTGCGGTCAAAATTATCTAAACTATCAAGAAGATCACCAAGCAGCGATGCATTTGCATAATCATAAGTATCCTGCTTTTCCTTCATCATTCTTTTTCTGTAATTGTCAAAATCGGCAGCACGACGCAAAAGCTGGTCTTTTAAATCAGCATTTTCTGCTTCCAGTTTTGCAATTTTTTCTTCTGGAGTAAGCTCTTTAGCTTCTTCTTTCTGTTCATCAGCGGCAGCATCTGCAGCCTTAGTAGCCTCTTCCCCTGAAGTCTGAGCCTGAGCAGATTCCTGAGAAGCTGCTTTTTCTTCATTAGGTTCAGAATTAGTAGAAGGATCAGCCTGTTCTGTTTTTTCTTCAGCCATTAGTTTCCACCATCAAAATTTTATATTCTATAGTTAAAATTAATAATTTTGAGCATAAAACGTCAATATTTTTTTAAATTTTTTTTGACAAAAATATTCCGCATAAATTTCACATTTTTTTTATATTACGTGCTATACTAATACTATGATAACACAAACAAACTTTAATGACGTACAACTTTTACCTGGTCTTTTTTTTGACCGCGCAAAAATCAACAGAGAGTATTTAATGGAATTAAATACAACAAGCCTGCTTCAAAATTATTACCTTGAAGCTGGAATTCAAATTCCTGGTGCTACAGTTATAACAGATCCAGAAAATACAAAGCTTCACTGGGGATGGGAAGCTCCTGTCTGCCAGCTTAGAGGACACTTTCTTGGCCATTGGCTTTCTGCAGCAGCAATGCTCGTAGCCGAAAATAACGATGCAGAATTAAAAGCAAAATTAAATTTTATTGTGGATGAGCTTGCCCGCTGTCAGGAATTAAACGGAGGAAAATGGGTTGGCCCAATCCCAGAAAAATATTTTACAAGGCTTGAAACTCAGGAATATATCTGGTCGCCGCAATATACAATGCATAAGCTCATACTTGGACTTTTACATGCAAATATTTATGCAGGAAACCGTAAAGCTCTTACAATTTTAAATGGACTAGGTGACTGGTACATAAAATGGACCGACAGAATCATAAAATCAGATACGCCACAGGCAATTTACAAGGGCGAACAGGGCGGAATGATAGAAGTCTGGGCAGATCTGTTCGAGCTTACAAACAGACCAAAATTCAAAACTCTTGCAGAACGCTATGCGAATCCTGCCATTTTTGATGATTTATTAAACGGCAAAGACCCGCTCACCAGCTCTCATCAAAATGCAAGTATTCCGTTCATTCATGGCGCAGCCAGACTTTACGAAATAACCGGCGAAAAAAAATACTTTGATATAGTGGAAAAATTCTGGAAATGTGCAGTAACCGAGCGTGAATCTTATTGTACAGGCGGACAAGGAGCAGGAGAATTCTGGACACCACAGCATGAAGCAGGTCAATTTATCGGTGAACGCAATCAGGAATTCTGTACTGTTTATAATATGGTACGCGTGGCAGATTATCTTTTCCGCTTTACCGGCAGTGCATCTTATCTTGATTATATCGAAAAAAATATTTACAACGGCTTTCTTGCACAGCAAAACCGTTATACCGGAATGCCGACTTATTTCTTACCGTTAAAATCTGGAAGCATAAAAAAATGGGGATCAAAAACCCGCGACTTCTGGTGCTGTCACGGAACAATGATTCAGGCACAGACAATTTATCCGCGCTTAACATACTATCAGAACGAAGAAGAAAGACGAATTTTTGTAAGCCAGTATATTCCAACCGTTTCGAACTTTAAGTTTGGAGAAGACAAAATTAAAATAACACAAACCTCTGGAATGAAGTATTATTCAGCCGCAGAATTCTTTGACGATAATTCAGAAGGCCACGATTCCCGCTGGCTTTTAAAATTCAACATAGAAGCCGACAGCGACTTTACACTTTCCTTTAGAATTCCTTCATGGATAGCAGGAAAACCATCTGTTACAGTAAATGGAAGCGAAATCGATGTACCGGCAAACTGCGATAAGAGCGGATTTTTGAATATTAAAAAGCACTGGAAGGATGAAGAAGTAATTGTTTATCTGCCTGCAAATCTGATTGAATCTAAATTAAGCGATATGCCGGAAAAAACTGCAATTCTTGAAGGTCCAATTGTACTTGCAGGAATTTCAGATAACGACTATGGCTTAAAAGCGCCACAGGGATTACCAAGCGTTTTAAGACAGGCAAAAGAACATACTTACGAAGCCTTTCCATGGCAGCAGTCTACATACAGAACAATTAATCAGGATAGAGAAACAACCTTTATTCCGCTGTATGAAGTTACAGACCAGAAATATACAGTTTACTGGACCAAACTTTAGACTTTTATGGGGGAACCGCCCTTGCGGGCGGCCGTTATGTCCGCCCTTCGCTAACGCTCATCTAAAAAAACAGGCTGGTTTATAACCAGCCTGTTTTTTTAGACTTCGGGGCTCCCAGCACTTTCCCAGTCGGGTAAACATTTTACGTCGTAAACTTTTTCACCAATCGTAAATGAAAGCCCTGCCGAATGAAGATAAATTCGTTCAGCTTTACTGCCTCCATACAAGATATCCCCAAGAATCGGAATTCCTTCTTCTGCTAGATGCACACGTATCTGATGAGTTCTTCCAGTAAAAAGCTCACATTCTACAAGAAGACATTTTTTATTTTCAATTGTAATTTCTTTTATCACAGAAAATTCCGTTTTGGAATAAAGTCCGCCGTCTTTCTCAGAAACTCTGCCCCATTTTGCATTCTGCGAGCTTTTAGAAATTCTGTTCATAAACATTTCCACGCAAAAATGCGCGCCTGGAAAAAAATTATTTTGAACCGTACCAATTTTTCCATTTGCAAATTTGTTTTTTCCGCCCGCTGAATTTTCCGGTCTTTCAACAATTGCATAATATTTTTTTATAAGCCTATGACTTTGGAAAATATCAGAAATTTCTTTATTAACATTTCTGTTTTTTGTAAATAGAATCAAACCGCTTGTAGTTCTGTCCAGTCTGTGCATAATTCCTGCATAAGGCGGATTTCTTAACGCTTTATTTCGTGACCACAAAAAATCTACCAGAGCATCATGAAGATTTACCCGATTACCGGTAATAGTCTGTTCAACCGGGAAAAAAGCCGGTTTATTAATAAAAATTAAATCTTCATCTTCGTAAACAATTTCTTTTTGAGTTAAAGTAAACTTAATATCTTCAGGCTGCTTTTCAAAAAAGAATTTTTCTGAATCAAAATTTATAAAAACTTCAGATTTACCACGCAATTCAAAAGCAGGCCGTGTTACATTTTTTCCATTTACTTTTACCGCGCCGCAAAGAATAAGCCTTCGGATTTTTGAATTGGAAAGATTGTCGTTTTTTAAAGAAAGCGGAAGCTGCTCGCGCAAAAATATATCCAGCCGTTCATTATCTGATGAATGTAAAAGAATATTTTTTTTCATGTCTTGTATTTTCAATTTACTCTATTGCATAATCTGGATTATTGCCATTAATAAAAAATTTTGTCCTGCAATTTTCCATACAAACATTTTCTACAAATAATTTTAAATCCATAGCTTCAGGACCAAACAAATCATCCGGATTATAAGAAGTTTCTACAATACTTTCCTCGCCTTCTCCAACAAGCCGAGAATAGGCTCCGTTTATTTTTATAATATCCAAAGCTGCATTTAAAAATTCATGACATTTTTTTTCTTCATATTTTTCTTCAATAAATAAAAGCTGCATTTTTTCTATAGCTTCATGTTTTTCTGCTTCCGGCGAAAAACCGCTTTTAAAATCACAATTATTACAGCGCTGCCATTCTGCAAAATCTTCAAAAAATCTGGAAGGATAAATTTTCAGCGGTTTAAGAATTGATAAAAACCATGGAACCGCGCGTCCTGCAGAATAAAAAGTTCGGGTAGAAAATGCAGTATCGCGGGCATGTCTTATATCCTGTGCCGAAAAAAATCCTGTAACAGAAGCCTGAATTTCATTATTTTCTATCTGCGGAAAATCTATATGATTAGGATACTGCTGAACCGCAAAATCAAGTCTTTCAAAAAACAATTTTAAAGTGTCCGAAGAATTTCTTGCGTAAGTTAATTGAAAACCAAAAACAATTCCACTTTCGTTAAGTAAACGTGCCTTTGAAGCATAAAATTTTTTATCAAATAATAAATGTCCGTTTTTATCCTTACAATTTAAAGGAATCTCCAGAGAACAGAATAATTTAGAAAAAGCATTAATTATTTCTCTGTCTACTATAGAAGCGTCTATAAGAATTGTATAAAAAATATCGGGAGCTTTTTTATATGCAGAATCTGCAAATTTTAAAATGCGGTTTTTATTTCCTGCAAAAGTTTCATCATGTACAGAAAGTTCAGTTATACCTTTTGCAGGCAAATCTTGAATATGAGACTCAATTTCTTCAATTGAAAAAGAATATTCTTTATCCATCACATACCCAAAATCATTCAACCAGAAAAACTACAAAAGAATAATTCCGCGCTTTTTGCAATCAGCTTTAATTGCGTCAGTCCATACACTAACCTGAGTTTCTCCAATATGAGCCTTTCGCAAAAGGAACATACAAAGTCTAGACTGACCAATTCCGCCCCCCAAAGTCTGGGTAAGCTCACCTTTAAGCAATTTAGAATGGAACGGAAGCTTTTCGCGTTTAACGGCATTTCTTTCTACAAGCTGCAATTTTAAGCTCTCAGGACTAACTCGAATTCCCATAGAAGAAAGTTCAAATGCAGTATTCAAAACCGGGTTCCAGACAAGAATATCTCCATTCAGGCCTCTGTGACCGTCGCCGCTTTCTGTAATCCAGTCATCGTAGTCCGGAGCACGACCATCATGAATTGAACCATCCGGCAATTTTCCACCAATTCCAGTAATAAATACAGCACCATATTCTTTAGCAACTTTATCTTCACGTTCTTTTGGAGAAAGCTTAGGATACTTCTGCTGTAAATCATCAGCATAAAGAATTTTTATTTCTTTTGGCAGAATAGGCTGCAAAGCAGGATATCTGTCATAAAGGAAAAATTCAGTTCTCTGAATGCAGCGATAAACCTTTTTTACAATTTCGTGCAGATAATAAACAGTTCTGTCTTTTTCATCAATTGCCATTTCCCAGTCCCACTGATCAACGTAAATTGAATGAATTGCATCAAGAGTTTCATCCGGACGAAGGGCATTCATATCTGTATAAATTCCAAAACCAGGTTCAAGACCAAGAGAAGTAACTTTTAATCTCTTCCATTTTGCAAGCGATTGAACAATTTCCATTTTTGAATCATTCAAATCTTTTACAGGAAAGCTTACAGGTCGTTCAACACCATTTAAATCATCATTAATACCGGTTCCGCTTCCAACAAAAAGAGGAGCAGTAACGCGTGTAAGATTTAACTCAGTAGAAAGTGCAAGCTGAAAAAAATCCTTTATAGAAACAATTGCATGTTCTGTTTCTTTTGTGTTTAAAATTGATTTGTATTTTGAAGGTAATTTAATCATATTTTTATCCTTAATATTAAATGATTTTGCAGCAAATAAAATCTGCAATTGAGCCGTTTTACAGGCTTACTCACCATCGTAATTAATTAATGTAGTAACTTTACAAGGCGAGAGAACCTTCTCGTAATTTAATGCGGGAAGACCGATAACGCCAAAGAAATCAGTTACTTCCCCGCCCCCTTGCTCAATCAGGTTTTTGGCAGCTAAAAGCGTACCACCAGTTGCAATCAAATCATCTATTACAATATATTTTTTACCTTTTGAAACATCTGCTTTATGAACCTCTACAGTTGCTGTTCCGTATTCAAGAGAATAACTGCATTCATAAGTGTCGCCAGGAAGTTTTCCCTTCTTGCGAACAAGAACAAGCGGAACATTTAAACGTTCTGCCAAAGGAGCAGCAAATATAAAACCACGACTCTCTACAGCGGCAATTGCATCTATTTTTGAATTTTTATAAAGCTCTTCCATTTTTTCAATACAAAACTTAAAAGCTTCAGGATTCATAAGAATACTTGTAATATCATAAAAAAGAATTCCTGGCTTTGGAAAATCAGGAACACGACGAATAGATTTGTCCAATTCTGAAAGGGTCATAAATAATCTCCAAATATAGTGTATATTTGTTACACGACAGAATATTTTAATACTATCATTTATTTATCGCAAGTAGTAAAATCAAACAATGGCATAAATGCCATTGTTTGATTCACGCATTTTTTTGCTTCGCAAAAAAAGTGCTCAAATAAAACAATGTCGTAAATGCCATTGTTTTATTGATACATTTTTATTATTTCAAAAAGACTTCCGTTACACAAATCTGAAAAGTCATGGGTTACGGGCGGCACCGCTTGGAGCGCAAGCTCGCTAAAACCGTAAAATGACTTTTCAGATTCGTTTCACTCACGTCTTTTTGAAAAATAAAACGTTATAAAAAAAGTACAGGAGTTTTTATGTCTTTTTCTATTGCGAAAGTTTTTTCAAATCATTGTGTTTTACAGCGAAATAAAATAATTTCAATTTTTGGTTACTGCGATGAAAATTGCAGGATTTTTGTTGAATTATATGATTCTGACGGAAAGCTGCTTTCTAAAAACAGTTCAAGTTTTAAATATTCAAATAAAGGCAAAAAATGGATTGTTAAACTTTCTGCGCAAAATGCACAGGATAATTGCCGGCTTGAAATTTCTTCAGATAAATCGAAGGAAAAAACAATTTTTACAGATATTTCAATTGGAGAAGTCTGGCTTGCAGGTGGTCAGAGTAATATGGAATTTGAACTACAGAATTGTACAGAAGGTCCTCAGGAGCTTTCTGATTCAGAAGGAATTGACGGTGGTAAAAATGTTCGTTTTTATTACACAAATAAAATCGGCTGGATGGATGAAAAATTCTTTGAAGCCGAAAATAATACCTGCTGGCAAACCTGGAAAGATGAATCAAAAAAATCGTGGTCGGCAGTAGGATATTTTTTTGCAAAAAAACTTGCAAAGGATCTTGGCGTAACAGTTGGGTTAATAGGCTGCAACTGGGGAGGAACAAGTGCCAGCAGCTGGATGCGCAAAGAATATCTGGAAAAAGATGAAGATTTAAAAACCTATATTACGGAGCAGGAAGAAGCCATAAAAGGAAAATCCATTGAACAGCAGTGCGCAGAATTTGATGCATACGAAAAAGAAAACGACATATGGCAAAAGAAATTTTCAGAAATGTTTGAAAAGGATAAATCACTGACCTGGGAATCAGCAGAAAAAGTTCTTGGAAAATGTCCATGGCCAGGACCAAAATCATGTAAAAACCCATACCGACCTGCAGGACTCTATGAATGCATGGTTAACAGAATTATTCCATACACACTTAAAGGAGTAATATGGTATCAGGGAGAAAGTGACGATTACAAGCCTTATGCCTACAGAAAACTCTTTACAAATTTAATAGAAAACTGGAGAACAGACTGGGACGATGAATTACTTCCATTTGTTTATGTTCAGCTTCCGGTTCACAGATATCTTGCAGATAAAGACTTCCGTCACTGGTGTATAATCCGCAAGGCTCAGGAAGAAGTTTCAAAATCTGTAGCAAATGCTTTTATGACCTGCGCCCTGGATTTGGGTCAGTACAATGATATTCATCCAAAGGCAAAAAAAGTTCTTGCAGAACGTCTGGAACAGAATGCCCTTGCAAATGTCTATAAAAATGCAAAAGCAGAAGAGGTACTTTCTCCCAGACTTTTTGATTCATACCCTGAAGCTCAAAAAATCACTTTGTCATTCGAAAATGCACAAAAAGGATTTATTTATCAGATGGATGAAAAAATTCTTAATGAATACCGGGATATGGAAGCATTGCAAAAAACTCCTCTTTCTGAAGATTTTACAGGCTTTGAAGTTGCCGGCGAAGATGAAGTTTTTTACCCGGCAGAATTTGCATTTGGCGGAACTGATTCAAAATTAAATACAATCACTTTGTTCAGTAAATCTGTAAAAGAACCTTTATATGCCCGCTATGCCTGGTATAATTACGGACCAGCTCCTTTAAAGGCAAAAAATGGACTACCTGTGCAGCCATTTAATACACTTAAAAAAATTAAGCAAGAAGCAACAGAACACGCAGAAGTACAACAGATAATGACTGTTTAATTTTCGCGCAAATTCTTTGCATAGCATAATTTTGCATTTTTTTTGAATTTTTTTCATTTTTTATTTCCTTTTTTTTATACTTTTTGCGTTTATATATATATGAAAAAGATTCAAAAATTATTTTTATCTCTGCTCGTTTTGATTTTTATTGCATTAATCAGCAGCTGCAATTCAGAAATTCTTCTGAACACGCAAAAAGAATATACGCTTGTATGCTGGAATCTGCAGACTTTTTTTGACGGAAATATTGACGGCTGCGAATATACTGAATTCAAAAAAAGCGAAAAATGGGATGAAGGAAAATATAAAATAAGGTTGAACCGCCTCTGCGAATCCATAAAAAAACTAAATGCAGATATTTTTGTTTTTGAAGAAATTGAAAATGAAAAAATCATCTTTGATATTTCAAATATGCTATGCGGATCTTCCTGGAAAAATAGTGAACGCTGGAATTATGCATGCTTTGCTAAAGAAAATGGAAGTTCAATAGGCTGCGCAATTATATCTAGAATTCCAATAAAAGAAGTTAAAACTCATTCTCTGGATATAAGAACACAAAAAGCAGCACAGCCTTCCATGCGTCCAGTTATGTGCGTAAATCTTTCTGCGGGGAAAAAAGAATTTTGCATTATAGTTAATCACTGGAAATCTAAATCAGACGGAGCAGAAAAATCAGAAATCTGGCGTGACTGGCAGGAAGCCTTATGCGAAAGAATTATTCCGCAGGATTTTCCGGTTTTAATTTGCGGAGACTTTAATCGTGACGCACAGGAATTTATTCATTTCTTTAATGAAGGAAAATTCAACGAAAATCAAAATTCTGCAAACACCATTTTTCGCGGATTTAGCGAAAAATCAAAAGCTGCAATTAATTCTACCAGCCTGCCTTGCTTTACTCCAGAAGAAAAAATTCTTTATTCTCCCTGGTATGATGAAAACGGAGATTTTTCTACCGCAACTGGCAGTTACTATTACAAAGAAAAATGGGAAAGAATTGACCACATATTCACAAATGATCAAATACTTATTCTTTCATTTTCTCCATGTGCTGAAAGCCCATGGCTTAATGAATATGGAGAACCTGACAGTTATAAAATTTATAACGGCAGAGGGTACTCCGACCATCTGCCGCTAAAATGTACATTCCAGATTTTATAAACAGGAATAAAAACTACAGCATGGCTACGCGCGGTAATTGAGATTATGAATGGAACCTGACTGCTCATATGCTCATATATCCGCGCCAAAAGAATTTCTATTTTTCAATCAATTCAAAATTGGCACCAAGCTTATTCATTTCTTCAAAAAAGTTTGGAAATGTTACACTGCACCACTGAGCATCGCTGACTGTAAGTTTTTCGCCTTCTTTAAGAGCAAGTCCAAGACAGGAAAGTGCCATTACAATTCTGTGATCTTTATACGACTCCACTGCCCCGCCGCAAAGATTTTTTCCACCGTTTCCATTTACAACAAGAATATCGCCTTCATCCCGTATATCTGCGCCTAACTTTGAAAGTTCACTTTCCATAGCTTTAATTCTATCTGTTTCTTTTTTACGGCAAATATCAATGTCTGTAAAAATTGTTTTTCCTTCAATAAAGCAGGCAGCAACAGCCAGAGCACAAATAGCATCTGGAAAACCCGACATATTAATTTTTAAAACACCATCAGTAAGGTTTTTTGTAGAAAGTACTTTTCCACCCTGCACTATAAGCTGATTTTTCTGCTTATCCCATTCAATATCTGCACCAACAGACTTAAGTACATCTACTATTTTATCATCTCCCTGGCTTCCTGAACTGTCAATATTATCAATAATAATGTGACTGTTTGTAATAAGAGCAGCAACCAGAGGAAAAGCAACACCCTCCCAGTCAGAAGGAACTGCTCTGTCAAATCCCTGAATATTAAGCGGGCCCTTTACAGAAATTGATTTAAAATCATCAGAAACAGAAACCTGCGCACCAACACTTTCTAGCCACATTTTTGTCATAGTAAGATAAGGAGTTTCTTTTGGATTTGTAAGTGAAAGTTTTAATTCTCCGTCTAACCTTGTTGCAGCCATCATAAATCCGCTTATATATTGCGAAAGTTCTCCCCCTGTAACAAGTTTTTTATTAACATCAATAGGTCCTTCAAAACTAAAAGGAGGTGTAGAATCGTTATTCAAACAACTGGCTTTTGCTCCAAGCTGATTCAAAGAATCAATTAAATGATTCACAGGACGGCGGCAAATAGATTCATCGCCGGTAAAAGTACATTTCCCTTTTAAGGTAGATAAAACCGGACTAAGAAAATACATTAACGAACCGGAATTTCCAACATCTATCTGTTTTTCTGGAAGATGAAGATTTTTTCCTGCGCCATTAACTGTCCAGACATTTTCCTGCATAGTAACTTTTCCGCCTATCTGATCTACTGCTTTTGCGGTAGAAAGGCAGTCATTGCTTGGTAAAGGATTAGAAATATGTGAAACTCCTTCTGCCATAGAAGCAAGAATAAGTGCTCTGATTGTATGGCTCTTTGAGCCAGGAACAGTTATATGACCAGATAAAACATTTTTTTTAGCAACTGCTTTCATAGTAAAGTGATAATAGCAAAAAAAAGCGCGGGTTTCTAGTGAACCGTAATTCTCTAAAAACCCACGTTTAAAAAAGCTGCTAAATCTTTTTCCTATTTTGTAAAATTATTATCGTTCCATTCCGTCCATTGTAATAATTCCACCCTTGTCATCAAATTTTAATTCGCGAAATTTTACATTACGCTTCTGGTTAATACCGTTTGAACGTTCACAGTCGTGATAGAACAGATACCATTTTCCATTATACTCAATAATAGAATGGTGTGTTGTCCAACCCAATACAGGAGTAAGAATTTTTCCTCCATAAGTATAAGGTCCGTAAACATTCTTACTTGTTGAATAACACAAGAAGTGTGTAGTTCCTGTTGAATATGTAAAATAATATGTATCGCCTTTTTTGAACAACCATGGATCTTCAAAATATCTGCGGTCTTCATCTCCACCTGTCAATGGATTTCCTTTTTCATCAAGAATAACAAGATCGCGGAATTCTTCTGCCATTTCTGTAAGATTGTCTTTCATTAAAGCAATTTTTGGAGTACATGCAGGTTCATTTCCTTTAGGTTCTTTGTTATCTGCACTCCATTTATTGTTTCTGTACTGATCAAGCTGTCCGCCCCAGAGTCCACCAGCAGTAAGATAATATTTTCCGTCTGTATCCGGGAAAATACAAGGATCTATAGAATAACTTCCTTTAATATAATCAGGCTCTGCTTTAAATGGACCTTCCGGTTTATCACCTTTTGCAACTCCAATTCGGAACATTCCTGTTTTATCGCGTGCAGGGAAGAAGAAGTAATATTTGCCGTCTTTTTCTGCACAATCTGGAGCCCAAAGCTGTTTACTTGCCCATGGAACATCCTTTAATGTTAAAACACAACCACAGTCACGTGGCAAGGTATTGTCATCAGCCATTTCATACACATGATAATCAATCATGTCATACTGATCTCCGTTGTCATTATTTTCCACATCTTTATCTTCGTCATGAGAAGGATAAATATATATTTTCCCATTAAAAACATGAGCTGATGGATCTGCTGTATACAAATCCATAACAAGTGGTTTCTTCTGAATCATTTTTGTCTCCCTATTGTTAATTCCTGTTATTCTTATTTTCTATAGCTGCTTCTATAAAAAAAAGAACCGCCCTCCGCCAAAAGGCGGAGTTGCAGTTACAGGAGGTATTATATGAAAAAACAAAGTTTAAAAAAACACCTGACTTTGCATTTCATATCTGTATTCTATATTTAACGCATGAATTTTCAATCAGAGTTTTATCTTATTAATAAAAAAAAAATTTGAAAATTCATACGTTATGACGGATAATTTTTATTATAGAATTTAAAAAGAATTACAAAAAGTCATATTTTAGATCTTTCTGTTTAGATAGGATATAAATTATGAAAAAATTTTTATTTTCTTTTTTATTGCTTGCTTCTTGCTTTTTTTGCTATGCGCAATATGATTTTTTTGGGAATTATGTTTACCAGTCATGGAATTCCTTTGGAGAGCTTTCGGGCACGACCTCTACAGATATTTTCCAAACTTCAGACGGCTATATTAACATTGGAACTTATGAAGGGCTTGTCAAATTCGACGGAGTTGAATTTTCGACCATTAACAAATCTACCCGCGGCGATGTAGATTTTATCTCTGTTCGTGTAATCTTCCAGGATTCAAGAGGAAATGTATGGATTGGAACAAACGATGAAGGACTGCACAAAATTTCTCCACAGGGAAATAAATCTTATACAACTGATAATGGCCTTCCTAACAATTCAGTAAGAGCTCTCGTAGAAGATAAAAAAGGTAACATATGGATAGGTACTGCCGGTGGAGTTGCCTATCTTACATATGACGGGAAAATAATTACACCTCAATTCCAGGCCGGTACAATTGCTAATGGAATTATTGCATCTTCGCTTTATTGCGATACAGTAGGAAAAATCTGGCTTACGACCTCAAACGAAAGAGGATTGTTTTTATATACAGACGGACTTTTTAAACAGCGCCCTGAACTTGAACCATTTGGAATGTATTTTGCTACTTCGATTTTTCAGGATTTGACGGGAACTTATTGGATTGGACTTGGCGATAATGGAATTATAACAATAAAAAATGGTGTTCTTAAGCATTTAAAAACTGACACATTACTTGATTATTCACCAACCTGCACTATTTATCAGGAACCGAACGGAACAATGTGGTTCGGAACAGAAAATGGCCTCGTAGCTTACTATAATGGAAAGTTTATAGAATACAATGGTCCTAATAAAGACGCCCTTATAAACATAAATAAAATTATAAGAGACCGTGAAGGAAATATCTGGTTTGCAACAGACAGAAATGGCGTTGGAAAAATGTCTCACGGAAAATTCCGCATGGACAGACTTAATACAACAGTAAATGCAATTGCAGAAGATTCTCAGGGATTAATCTGGGCAGCAACAGACAAAGGTGTTATCTGTTATAAAAATGATGAACAGATTGAAAACAAACTTACAGAATATACAAAGGATATAAGAATCCGTCATGTAGAAGCAACTTCGGATGGAGGAATTCTTGTAAGCTGTTATACAAAACCTGCCCAGCTGTACTATGACGGGAAAACAATAAAAAGCTGGACTACCGATGATTCTCTTGCAGGAAATAAAGTAAGAGTCGCAATTGAAACAGCAAAAAATGAATATTATGTAGGAACAACAACAGGACTCTCAATTATTCATGCTGATGGAACTATAAAAACTTTTAAACAGCTTAATGGCTTAGAAACAGAATACGTAATGTGTATTTACAAAGACACAGACGGAATAATTTGGGTTGGAACAGATGGAGGCGGAATTTATCTTTTTAAGGATGAAAAAATTTATTCAAAAATAACATCTGCTGACGGGCTTGCAGGAAACGTAATTTTTAAAATTTCTCAAGACAAAACCGGCGCTTACTGGATTTGTACAGGAAACGGAATTACACGCTGTACAGCACTGGATAATTTTACAAAAAAGCCTTCCTCTTATCAGATTATAAATTCAGAAAACGGAATTGGAACAACATCAGTATTCCAGATAATTTTTGACACAGAAGGAAATTTATGGCTTACAAGCAATCATGGAATTGCTTCCATTTCTGAATCGGAATTAATGAATGTCTTTTTAAAGAAGCAGAAAACTGTTTATGCAAAATATTACAGTAAAAATGACGGATTAAATTCAGATGGTCCTACATCAACCTCTTTATCCCTGTTAGACAGGCATGGAAGAATCTGGTTTACAATGATAGATGGAATTGCAGTTTATGATCCTCAAAAGGTACATAAATCTTCCACTACACCTTTAGTTCTTATTGAATCTGTAACTATAGATAATGTTGAATACAAAAATCTTGGAAATATTTTTACCTTAAAGCCTGGAACAAAACGTGTAGATATAAAATATACAGGAATCAGTTTTGATGCTCCGGAAAGAATTTTATTCTCTCACAAGCTTACCGGTTTTGATGACGACTATTCAGAACCGGCTTTGGGCAGAGTTGTTTCTTACACAAACCTTACTCCAGGAAAACATTCTTTTCTTGTTAATGCAACGAATGGAAGCGGAATTAAATCGGAAGATGACGAGATGGTTTTCTTCTATCAAGCACCACATATTTATCAACGGCCAGTCTTCTGGATTATAATTGTTTCTATTGGTTTTGTAATTCTCTTTATAGTCATATACAGCCGGGAACGAAGAATTAAAAAAGAAAATTTACGGCTTGAAGCTCTTGTTCAGGTACGAACAATAGATCTTGAAATTGAGAAAGATAAATCAGATCACCTTTTGCGTTCAATACTTCCAAATAAAATCGCAGACCGACTTAAAGAAACCGGTGTAAAATCTTTTGGTGAAAATTTTGAATGCGCTTCAATTCTTTTTTCTGACATAGTCGGCTTTACAAATATTTCCAGCGGATATTCGGCAGAAGAAATAGTAGATGCTCTAAACTCGCTTTTTTCTTTGTTTGATGAACGTGCATCAGAAATGGGCGTAGAAAAAATAAAGACAATTGGAGACGCCTACATGGCAGCCTGCGGAATTCCAGAACCTAATGAAAATCATGCAAAAATTCTTCTTGAATTTGCAAAAGGAATGTATGAGGATTTGGAAAATTATAATAAAAATGCTAAAATAAAATTTCAGATTCGAATAGGCTTAAACAGCGGACCTGTTACAGCAGGAATTATTGGTACAACTAAATTTATTTACGATGTATGGGGAAACACCGTAAATGTTGCAAACAGGATGGAATCTGTATGTACTCCAGGCGAAATAAGAGTCACAGAAACTTTTAAAGAACTCATTAATAAATCTGGAATAAAATTCTCCGACGTAATCGAATGTGAAATAAAAGGAAAAGGTTTAATGAAAACCTATGAAATATTATAAGAGAGGATTTCTATGAGAAAATCAACTTTTCTAAATTCAAAAATGTTTTTACCTGCTGCTTTAACAGCAGGAATTATACTTGCTTCAGGCTTCTTCGCTTCATGTAAAAAAAATGATGAATCTGTTGTAAAAGTTGGTATATTACATTCACTTTCTGGAACAATGGAAATAAGTGAGACTCCTGTAAAAGATGCAGAGCTTCTTGCAATTAAAGAAATTAATGAAAAGGGCGGAGTTCTTGGAAAACAGATAAAAGTTGTTATAAAAGATGGTAAAAGTGATTCACAGACTTTTGCAGAAAAGGCTCGTGAATTATTAGAAGAAGACAATGTCGTTACTGTTTTTGGCTGCTGGACTTCTGCTTCCAGAAAGGCTGTAAAACCTGTTTTTGAAGAAAAATATGGACTATTATGGTATCCGGTTCAATACGAAGGAATGGAAGCAAGTCCTAATATTATGTACATGGGAGCTTCTCCAAATCAGCAGGTTGTTCCGGCAATAGATTATTGTGCCCAGAAGATTGGAAAAAAAATGTTCCTTGTAGGAAGTGATTATGTTTTCCCTAAAACTGCAAACAAAATCATAAAAGCCCAGTTAAATGAATTAGACGGAAAATGCCTTGGTGAAGAATACGTTCCTATGGGACACAGCGATTTTAGCAGCATTATTGCTAAAATTCAGGAAACAAAACCGGATGTAATTATTAATACATTGAATGGTGACTCAAATACATATTTCTTTAAGCAGCTGATCGAAGCCGGAATCAATTCAAAAAAAATTCCGGTAATGAGTTTTTCAATTGCTGAGGAAGAAATCTCTCAAATAGGCGCCGATTATCTTAAAGGAAATCTTGTTTCCTGGAATTATTACGAATCTACTCCAACTCCAACAAATGAAAAATTTGTAAAAGATTATAAAATGGAATATGGTTCTGACAGAGAAACTGGAGATCCTATAGAAGCAGGTTACATTGGAGTTTATATGTGGGCAGCCGCCTGCGAAAAAGCTGGATCTTTTGATGTAGAAGCTGTTAGAATTGCAGCAAAAGGTTTAAGCTTTACTGCACCAGAAGGTACTGTAACAATAGACGGCTCAAACCAGCATTTATATAAACAGGTTAGAATTGGAATTATAAATGAAGCTGGAAAAATTGATGAAATTTGGGCAACCTCTGGAGCAATTAAACCGGATCCTTACCTGAGCACTTATGCCTGGGCAAGAGGAATTGAAGAAGACTAATGAAAAAAGAACGTTCCCAGAGAAATCAAACATTAACCCTTGATGAAAAAGAAATCCCACTTCTCCGCAAAACACTTTTAACGCTTTCTGATTTAGAAAAGTCTAAATCAGAAATGCTTACAAAAAAATCTGCAGCAAACTCAATTAATCCGGCAATAACCTCAACCACGCCATCGGCAGTTATTCACGCCGAAAATATTTCTGATTTTTTTACAGATAAAACAATTTTTGGAGATACACTTTCGGCTCTGAATTATATTCCCGATGAATTTGCAGATTTAATAATTATTGACCCGCCTTATAATCTTTCTAAAGATTTTAACGGAAACAAATTTTCTGCAATGAAAAATGATGAATATGAAGAATATCTGAATTTATGGTTTCCTAAAGTATGTAAAAAATTAAAACCGGACGGCTCCCTTTATATGTGCGGCGACTGGAAATGCACAGCCGCCATGCAAAGGGTAATTGAAAAAGAACTGACAATCATAAACAGAATTACCTGGGAAAGAGAAAAAGGCCGTGGAGCAAAAACAAACTGGAAAAACTCAATGGAAGATATCTGGTTTGCGGTAAAAAATCCCGAGAATTATTGCTTTAATGTTGAAGCCGTTATGATGAAAAGACGCGTAATTGCGCCGTATAAAGAAAACGGAACTCCAAAAGACTGGGAAGATTCAGAAGACGGAAAATTCCGTTTAACTTATCCTTCAAACTTTTGGAACGATATAAGCGTGCCCTTCTGGTCAATGGCGGAAAACACAGACCATCCTACACAAAAGCCAGAAAAACTGTATGCAAAATTAATTCTTGCTTCCTCTAATAAAGGCGACATAGTTTTTGATCCATTTTTAGGAAGCGGAACAGCCAGTGTTGTTGCAAAAAAACTTGGACGCCATTTTTGCGGAATTGAACAAAACGAAGAATACTGTCTTTATGCTCAAAAAAGACTGCAAAAAGCAGAAGAAGATAAATTCATTCAGGGCTACAAAAATGGAGTCTTTTGGGAAAGAAACTCTATAGAAGCTAAAAAATCATAGCGTTTACAAAAAGCTCATATAAGTCACGGTCAAATTTAATTCCGTTCTTTTCTATCCAGTTTGTTCCTTCGCGGCCATGTTCTGCAATTCCAAATGGCCCGCGGAAATTCCATAAAGCAAAACCGAATCCAAGTTCATTGCATACACTAAAAAAATCTTTATACCAGGCAAGCGCAACATCATTAGAAACTTTATTAAAGCAGCCAGCCTCTCCAATATGTACAGTACAGCCAGAATCTTTTAATGCCTTCCAGGGTGCATAAAAATTCTTTAAAGCTTCTCTGTTCCATGTTGTATTGTCGCAAAACATTCCAGGCCATTTTGGATATTCCCATTTATCTGAACCAGAAACCCAGTCAGCATTCCAGTGCGTAAGACGGAACGGCATATAACCTCGTCCACTAAGAACAACATTTAAATCTGCCAGCTCCGGGCAGGCAAGATGTCCACCGCCAAGACCATCACAAATAATAATTCTATCCGGAGTAATTTTGCGTATTTCTCCGGCAGTTCTTGCCATAATTGCTTTATGAATCTCTCTTGTCAGGCCATACTGACCTTCTGCAGGAGGTTCATTCAAAAGATCAAAACTCAACTGGTCTTTTGAATAATTTTTATAGCGGTTTGCAAAAAGCTTCCAGAGATTAACAAAAGCGTCCTGTGCAATTTTATCTTTCCAAAGATTATGCTTTTCAAGATTATTGCCATTTATACAATAACCCGGCCCTCGATGCACATTCAGCGAACAATGAAGTCCCCTGTTTACAATAGCTTCAATACATCTATCAAGAACTTTCAGCATTTTTTCATCAGGATTATCATATTCAAAATTGTGAAGAAAAAATCTATAATCTGTAGGAAGCCTTACAAAATTGCAGCCCATTTCTGCCATTGCATCAATATCATTTTCGCTTATATGAACACTATCCGGGTTCTTTGAACCTTCTGCACCATCTGACCAGAACATCCACAAAACATTAAAACCATACCACATAATTTTCTCCAGTATAACTTATTTTATAGTTAATATTTTATATGCCCGTAACAAAGAAAGGTTGAACAAATATAGATGATTCTGGTAGTAAATACTATCGTTCTATTTTTGGGCGCATTTTTGCTTTCGCAAAAAACAGGCTTTTCGCCGTTCCGCTCTAACCGAGCTCCAGCCTCCTCGTCTTCGCCTGCGGTGGCCGCCTTCGGCGCGGCTACAATCCTTTGCGCGTTCTCTTCCGATTAAAATCATTTCTTAACCATCACTTAAAAACTTTACTAAAAATTAATATTTTTGGCATTTTACTACTTTTCATAGAAACACGGTTGTGGTATATTTATTCCTTGGAAATGCATAATTATGCAAAATGTGGCTCAGGCCTGCCGATTGCTGAAATGCCCTTTGCTGGTGCATTTACCGAGGAGTAAAACGAAATGAAAAATGCTTACGTAAACCGCGTATGGGAAGAAGTAAAAGCAAAGAATGCCAACGAACCTGAATTCTTGCAGGCCGTTGAGGAAGTTTTGACAACTCTTGATCCTGTTGTTGCTAAAATGCCAGAACTTGAACCAAATGCAATTTTGGAACGCCTGGTTGAACCAGAGCGCGTTATTCAGTTCAGAGTTCCTTGGATGGATGATAAAGGAAAGTACCATGTAAACCGAGGTTTCCGCGTACAGTACAACAGTGCAATTGGACCTTACAAAGGAGGTCTTCGTTTCTCTAAGGAAGTAAACCTTTCTGTTCTTAAGTTCCTTGGTTTTGAACAGGTTCTCAAGAACTCTCTTACAACACTCCCAATGGGTGGTGGAAAGGGTGGTTCTGACTTCGATCCACACGGAAAATCAGATAAGGAAGTTATGCGTTTCTGTCAGTCTTTCATGACAGAGCTTTACCGCCATATTGGTGCTGATACAGACGTTCCAGCCGGAGACAAAAACGTTGGTGGACGCGAAATCGGTTATCTCTTTGGTCAGTACAAGAGAATCCGCGACGAGTACACTGGAGTTCTCACAGGTAAGGGACTTACATTCGGTGGTTCTTTGATTCGTACAGAAGCTACTGGTTATGGTCTTATCTACTTTGCTCAGGAAATGCTCAAGAAGGTTGGAGACAACTTCGAAGGTAAGGTATGTTCAGTTTCTGGTTCAGGAAACGTTGCTACTTATGCTGCTCAGAAGCTTATTCAGCTTGGTGCTAAGGTTGTTACACTTTCTGACTCTGACGGATATATCTACGATGAAGAAGGTATTACACAGAAGAAACTTGACTGGGTTAAGAAGCTCAAGGGTGAAAAACGCGGTCGTATTTCTGAATATGTTAAGAAATTCCCTAACGCAAAATACTTTGCCGGAAAGAAGGTTTGGGAAGTTAAAGTTGACTGTGCATTCCCATGTGCTACACAGAACGAATTGCTCGGTGAAGATGCAGAAAAGCTCTTGAAGAACGGTGTAAAGCTTGTTGCTGAAGGTGCTAACATGCCATCTAACATCGACGCTGTAAATAAGTTCCTCGCTGCAAAGATTCTCTATGCTCCAGGAAAAGCTTCTAACGCTGGTGGTGTTGCAACATCTGGTCTCGAAATGTCTCAGAACAGCGAGCGCCTTTCATGGTCTGCAGAAGAAGTTGACGAAAAGCTTCACCAGATTATGATCAACATCCACAACAACGCTTACGACACAGCTGTTAAGTTTGGTGCTAAAGACGGCAACTGGGTTAACTACGTTGCTGGCGCAAACATTGCAGGCTTTGTTAAAGTTGCTAATGCTATGGTAGCACAGGGATTGGTATAATTCTAAACTTGTAGCTTAAAGCATAAAAAAGAGTCCGTTTTTGCGGACTCTTTTTTTATTTTACGGTCGTTCCCGCTTACTCCACTTCGTTCCGTAAGCGGTCGGCGCTTCCAGGCTCCGCTACGCTCGGTGCTTACGCACGCGCATCCGCGCCCTTCCAGTGCCTAACGTGGGGTTAAAAAAATCATTAATTCAATTTACTTACAATTCTATTTATAAACTCATAATCTCTATCTGATAGAGATTCCAGTTTTTTGTTCAATTCCTGCAAATTACGTTCTTTCTTTGGGGATTCATAATTTTTTCCAAGTACAAGAGATTCCACAGTAACATTTAAAGCCTGAGCAATCTTTACAGCAAGTTCAGCCTGTGGTTGACTTCCATTTTTTGTAAGATAGTGATCTATTGTATGTTTACTTATACCTGTTCGGCTTGATAATTCTTTTACAGTTATATCCTGATAAGTTAATTCATCTTTTAAGTTTTCTCTAAATCCCATATAAACAGAATATTCAAATATGGTCATTTTATGTACTTGACTATTCATAAATCAATATTATAATTTAAGTGTTATTGAGTTTTGAATAATATATTTTTCATTTCTCAATATATAAAATGCAGTTTAAAAATCATAATTTTTCAACTCGCGATAAATAATTACTTGGAGGAACAATAATGCTTTGTTCAAAATGTGGAAAGGAACTGGACGAAAATACAAAAGTTTGTCCTGAATGTGGAACTACAGTTTCAAATACAGAAAATGTAGAAAATTCAAAAAAAGAAACTATCAATGAATTAAAAGATAAGGTTTCAGATAAAACTAAGAATTTAAAATTCAATTGGGCAGAAGTTATAGGAGCAGCTCTCTTTTTTGCATGGAACAGTTATGTAATCCTTCATAATTTCTGTGTACATGACGGATATTTTTGGGCTATTTTAGGAATTCTTATAAATGCAGTAATTATATTGTGTGCACCAAAAATGATTACGGATTTATTTCCAAAATTAAATCCAAAAATTGGATTTGCAGTATTCGGTGCCATTTTTTTAATTGGAGCAATTATTGGATACAAACCATTTGAAACATATATTGAAGAATCATCGGTTGAAATTGTAAATGACATTCTTGTTGAAAACCTTGGTTCAAATGTAGCAGAATGTACAAGTGTTACAATTTTGAAAGAAACAGGTAAAAATATATATAAAGCAAAAGCATATTTAGATAACGGTAACAATATTGATGTGATTATTGAATACTACAAGAAAACAAAACAAATTGAAGTAACAATTCCGTACTAATTTTTTATCTAAATCTATTATATTTAAAATGTATATTACAGAGTCCGCATTACGGACTCTTTTTTTTATTTTACGGGCGTTCCCGCTTACTCCACTTCGTTCCGTAAACGGTCGGCGCTTCCAGGCTCCGCTACGCTCGGTGCTTACGCACGCGCATCCGCGCCCTTCCAGTGCCTAACGCAGGGTTAAACCATGAAAAATTCAGAAGGCTCTATAGCTTTTACAGGTGATAATTTAAAATCTTTTACATTTCGTGTAATTATATAATCAATATGATATCTTTTTGCACAATTTACCTGAAGAGCATCTTCAAAATCGGACATCACTCCTGTAAAAGCAAATTTTAAATCCTTTGCAGTTATCTTTGCTATTTTCATAGTATCAATAAAATTCATAACTGTTTGTAACTGCATTTCTTTATCAGAAAATTAACTCTTTGTTATATACATAATATCAGCAACAGAAACAGTGGAAATATAAATTCTATCTTTATTCAAAATTGCTTTTTTGTAGCATACAATAGCATCCGTACAAAACGGCTCTCAGTTTGTAAGAATATCAATTGTAATATTGGTATCAAGCAGAATTCTCATTGACGTTTTAGCCTCTCAGCTTTTGCAGAATTTTCATCAACATCTGACGGCAGAATTCCAATCACAGCATTTAAGGCATCAATTTTATTCTGAATTCTATGAGAAAGTTTTTTTTTCTTTTTTGCGAGGAAGAATTTTTATTCCATAGTTTTCTGCTTTTTCTTTATATAGTGCAGGATTTTCAAAAAAATCTGCAGCTGAAACTACAAACATACAATACCTCCATCACGTTTATTATAACATAAAAATAAATTAATTGTGAACATAAAATTATTTATAAATTATCGGAAGAAGTAAATGCAAAAAAAGCCCCTCCTAAAAACACCGAACGCAAGGCTTTATGCGAATTCGTGTCTTGACTTGACGGATTGTATAATCTATAAATCATATATGTTTAATTCTAAAGCTTTATCAAAACAATTCGGTCCAGCAAGCTTTTATGCACAGGCTTTAAAAATCGCAATTCCTGTAATGGCACAAATGCTTATTCAGAATCTTGTTTCGTTAATTGATAATTTTATGGTTGCCGGTCTTGGCGATATAAAAATGTCTGGGGTAAATATCTGTGGTCAGATTATTTTTGTATTCATGGTTTTTATGAATACAATCTGTATGGCTGGCGGGATTTTTCTTACACAGTTTTGTGGCGCAAAAGATAAAGACGGAATGAAGCAGGCATTCTGTTTTAAAATCTGGATGGGACTTTTTGTAGTAGGAGTTTTTTCAATTGTATGTTTCGTAATTCCGCGCCCAATTCTTGGACTTATGGTCAGAGGAAATTCAGAAGCAGCGTTTATTCTCGATCAGGGAGTAACATATATCCGAATAATGGGTTTCATGGGAATTCCATGGATGATTTCTTCTATGGTTTCTTCCTCTCTCCGCGAAATTGGAAAGGTAAAAGTTCCGCTTGTAATTTCAATAATTGCAACATGTGTAAACACACTCTTTAACTGGATTTTTATATACGGACATTTAGGAGCACCAAGACTAGAAGTTCGTGGAGCAGCTATAGCAACTGTAATTGCAAGATCTACAGAGGCATTGATATTTATCGGTTATATGATAAAAAACAAGCCTGATTTTGCAATTAAGCTTTTTGATGTATTTCGCATAAACTTTGTTCTCTTTAAGAATATCTTGAAGAAAGCCTGGATGATTATGCTTTCAGAAATGGTCTGGGCAATTGCCGAAACTGTTACTACTGCACTTTACAACGGACGTGGTGGAGCAGATGTAGTTTCTGGAATGGCTTCAAGCTTTGCAATTTCTAATCTTTTCTTTGTAGCCTTTAATGGAATCATTACTTCAACAGGCGTAATAATCGGAAAAGATTTAGGAAGCGGCGAATTGGATAGAGCCCGTCAGGAAAAAATCTGGATTCTGAATGGAGCAAAAATTTTCGGACTCATTTTTACCGGCATTGGATTTTTATGCATGCTGCTGGTTCCTCTTGTATTCCGCAATTTAAGTCAGAATGCTCAGCATATCTGCCGTCAAATGGTATGCGTTATGGCAATCTACATGCCGGCCTGGGTTTACATAAACGGACAGTTTGCAGTAAGCCGTGCAGGTGGAGACACTGTAATGGGGATGCTCGTAGATGGAATCGGTAACCTTGGCGTAGTAATCCCTGGAATTTTCATACTCGCAAAATTCACTTCAATCGGGCCTGTTATTATGTATGCAATAATAAAATCTGTTGAAGTTCCAAAAATCATCATAGCTCATTTCTGGCTAAAAAAAGAAAAATGGGTTGTAAATCTTGCAGAAAAGAAAAATTAGTATGAATTAGCGCATTAATTAATTTATGTAGCGTAATGAAAAAAATAGAAGTATAATAAAACATATAAGTTTACATGTGTGGCAGCTAACGATATGGATTTAATAAAACTATGAAAAAAGGATCGTCATGAACTTTTTTCATATGTAGTTTTCCCCTTTTCAGGAGAAGCCATGTTAAAAAGAAAAACACATTTTTTTTACGTTTTATTCTTCTTATTTTTTCAACTTTTTTTTTCAATTAATTTACATGCTTTTGAAGTTTTGCCAATTCCTTCATTTGGTGTACATACCGGAAGACAGGAATATTTATCCGGCGATCTGGGATTTAATCTTTTATTTAGTTTTGATACAAGTGAACTTGTTTCTGCAACCGGCCCTTATGTGCGTGCCAGTGCAGCTACAGATTTTGATACAGGCTTCTTCAGATTTTCGGGTGGTATTGGGACCGAAGTTATGGGCTTTTTGGGCTGGAAGCTCGGTTTAGGATACGGAATAATTCCAAAAAATGATTTCATAATTAACACAACCTTTTTTGAAGCAAGTGCACGTGCTTTATTACTTGATATTAAAATAATATACGAAATGCCGATTTCTGAACCTGAGCATAGAGAATATTATTTAAATAAGTACAACACCTTTAAATTTAATATAGGATTATTCTTCTTTTAAATATTCACTGTTCAAAAAATTTAAAAATTTATCAGTTCCTTATGTTTCTCTTTTGTGATATTCTTTTTGAACTATGAAAAGTCTTTTATTGAATTTTAAGAATTTTATAAAACGTGAGCCTGTTCTTTTTGCAGCCTTATTACTAGCTTTGTCAGCCGTTTGTATAGTACGGCCTGCCCCTTCAGTTTGTATTCAGGCAATTGATTTACGTACACTTGCAATTCTTTTTTCTCTTATGATTGTAATAAAAGCTTTTCAAAGTCAGAATTTTTTAGATTTTATTGCATCGCGTCTTTTAAGACTTTGCAAAACAAGACGTTCACTTTATTTTCTTTTAACTTATCTTGTATTTTTCAGTTCAATGTTTGTTACCAACGATGTTGCACTTTTGACCTTTGTCCCAATTTCGCTTTTAATTTTTAAACGAATTAATCTTTCACCTTTACATCTTATTGTTCTTGAAACTCTTGCAGCAAATCTTGGTTCATGTATTACTCCAATGGGAAATCCGCAGAACCTTTTTTTATTTTCCTATTATAATTTTTCTGCTTTGGATTTTTTTGCACTTACTGCAAAAATCGCAATACCTTCACTTTTCATTCTTGCAGTTATTATTCTTTTTTTAACTGGAAAAAGACGCATAAAACAAGGCAATCTGACAGAACCTCATGAACTTTCAGGAAATGTTCTTCAGACTCAGACAGCTTCTATTAAAATTGACTTCCGCACAATTTTTTATGCTGCAGATTTTATAATTTGCCTGCTTACAGTTTTCCATGTAATTAACTATATTTTCATGCTCATTTTTACACTTATTGCAATGCTTATCTGCAATCTCAGACTTTTTAAAAAAGTTGATTACAGTCTGCTGCTTACATTCGTAGGATTTTTTATTTTTACAAAAACTCTTTCTACGGTCCCGGCTTTTTCTGATTTTATAAAATCGCTTTTATCGTCGCCGCTGAAAACTTATGTTACGGGAATTGCAGCCAGTCAGATAATAAGCAATGTACCTGCCGCACTTCTTTTGAGTGGATTTACAGAAAATGGTGCTATGCTTCTTCTTGCTGTAAACGTCGGAGGACTTGGAACTTTGATTGCTTCCATGGCAAGCGTAATTTCGTTCAAGTTATACACTGCAGAAAATCATGATAACTATTTTGCAGTGTTTACTGCTTATAATGTCATACTGCTGATTATTCTTGGCGTTACAGTATACCTTATTTAAACCTGAACCACTTAAAATCAAAATTAGTGCCTGGAAGAAACACAAAACTGATTTTTTGCTTTCCATTTATCGGTGTGAGCACAAAGTCCTTTTCTTCAAAATTGTCGGTATGAGGAAATTCTATAACCTGTGTAATACATGTACCATCTTCAGAAAAACATTTAAGATTTATAGTGTTATTTTCTGTATTTGATTTTCCGCAGATTGTAATTGATGTAGCACCAGTTGAGGAATTATTTGTATTGTCATCATTTGCAACTCCAAAATCCATATCAGAAAAATCGAGATTTACGTTATTTCCAATTCCTTCCACGGCTTCTGCTGTGCGTGTAAATGTATCTCCTGTAATTAGATTTGCATCAAGAGCCCGAAGACGAGCGTAAGCCTTAGGCGTTTTATCAAAATAAAAGCCGTGCAGATACAAATCTGTTTCGTAACTGATTGTAATTGTATGAACGCCAAACAGACGACAGTTCAATGTAAATACATTTTCTGAATAAGTATTGTAAATTGATTCATGGCGATACATAAAGCTTCCAAGGCAAACTGACTGCTTGCCGGTTCCTTTACCATCCCAAACCTTAATTTCAAGCTCTGTAGCAAAACTAAAAATCGGCAGATGAATTGTGTCAGCTCCGTCCGCACCAAAATCTATTTTATCAAAGCTAACCCATGTAGGACCAGATTTTCGGTTGGAAATACCACTTTCCAGCGACATCTCTGGTTTTTCTTTTCCATCGGAATCATCCCAGCCTGTAAAGCGACAGGCTTCGATTAATTTGTAAGGATTAAGCCTGCAGCTTCCTATGCCGCTTACAGTAAACTGCAGATCGCTTATAACCTCATCATATTTAGTACCATTCTGTGCAGTACAACGAAGAATACATTCACCGTCTCCGGCTGCTGTTATAATTCGAGAATCTTCAATATCTGTAATTTTATTTGATACAACACTTTCATCATTTTCTTTTACCAGGATATTATCACTGAAAATACATTCCTTAAAAACCGGATTCCAGTTAATTTCCTTGGAAGTTGCATTTTTAGGAAACACCTTCGCGGTAACAAGAATTTTCCTATTAGCAGAATCTAAGTTTGTTGATCCGTCTGCAAGCAGTTCAATTTTACGAACAGGGATATAATCCTTTTCAGGCTTTATAGCAAGATATGGAGCTACTTCTGTCCATTTGCCTTGTTCTGTGGTGGTATTTCCATTATATTTTATGGAAACTGTCGGAAGTCCTGAACTTGCTGCTGTTACTACAAATGATGAATTCTTTTTATTGCTGCGAACAATTGCAATAAGCCGATTAGCAAATAATTTTCGTGTATGGCTGCGAGTTCCTTCAGGCCTATATTCTTCATAATCTGTTGAGTCTCCGTTATCCATACCTAACAGTTGAGCATCACCTGCAACATTTATTGTCACATAATTTCTTGCATTCTCAACAAGAGTGCCTGCTTTATCAGCCAGCATAATCTGAATAAAATGAAGAAGCTCTGATTTTCCGCATTCCTCTTCTGTTTCAGGTTTTAAAATAATCTTATCCGGGTCATCAAAAGATTTTTTTACATCTTCAGCAATGACATGTCTTTCTGAATCATAGGCAAGAGCTTTTATTTCGCCCTTGTGATATTCAAGCTGCCACTGTCCGAACGGAGCTGCTCCATTCTTATGATTTATCTCCTGCATTCCAAGAGACTTATCATTAAAGAACAGCTCAACATAATCTGCATTTGTATAAGCTTTTACATCAATCAGCTGGCCTTCATTCCAATCCCAATAAGGAAGCAAATGAACAAATGGTGCTGCATTTTTTCCAGCCCATTCGGATTTAAAAAGATAAAATGTATCTTTAGGAAAGCCAGCCGTATCTATCTGCCCAAAGAAAGAAGACTTTGAATGATAAGGAGTCGGCTCACCAATATAGTCCCAGCCAGTCCATATAAACTGACCAGCGCTGAATGGACAGTCACGGTCATTTGCAATTACAGTCTGAGTATTTATACAACCCCAGGGAGTTGTACAGTTTCCAAGAGTTGAGCACTGACCGTCGCTGAAGGTTACAAGCTTAAGTGAATCCGGGAAGTGATAGATTCCCCGGCTCTGAACTGTGGAGCAAGTCTCGCTTCCATAAATCTTCCAGTGCGGATATTTTTTATGATGTTCATTGTAAAGACGTTCAAGATAATTATAACCAACAACATCTATATGTTCTGCACATTTCTGCGCACCCTCTGTCATCATGTAATTTGAGGCGATAGTTATCGGAGCATTTTTATTTGGGTCATGTTTTACTACTTCAGAATAAAGATGCTTTGTAATTTCAAGTCCATTTCCTATATGAGTATCGTATATTTCGTTTCCAATTGACCACATTATAAGACTAGGATGATTTCTGCCTTTTCTAACCCAGGAAGCAACATCGCGCTCACACCATTCATTAAAATAATTTGCATAATCAAACGGAGTTTTATTTTTTTCCCACATATCAAAAACTTCGTTATCAAGCAATAAGCCCATTTCATCACATAAATCCATCCAGGCTTCAGGAGGAGGATTATGGGAACATCTTATTGCATTAACACCCATCTCTTTAAGTTTATAAAACTGACGTCGCAAAGCTTCTATATTGAATGCAGCTCCAAGAAGTCCATGATCATGATGCTGACAGGCACCAAAAATTTTTACGTGACGTCCGTTTAGAAAAAATCCTTTATCACTGGTAAACTGAGCAATTTTAAATCCGCAATGCTGACTCACTTCATCAATTACGCTTCCAGACTCATCAACAAGCCTTGTATTCAAAATATAATAAAACGGTTCATTTATATCCCAGAGTTTTGGATTTTCAATTATAAATTCATTCTGATCAGATTCTGCAAAAACAGTTCCATCCTTCAGGGAAATAGTATTTTTTACACGGCAGGAATTATCTCCCCTGCAAATTTCTGCACTTATTTTTACATTCCATTTACCGCTAAGATTTGCTTCATCAAGCGGTTTTGCAGAAAAATAAACTCCATCAGTTACAAGATGATTTTTAGGACTGTTTATAAAATTTACATCACGGAAAATTCCCGCGCCCGAATACCATCTTGTATTACAATCCTGATAAACTGCAATAACAAGAACTTCATTTTCGCCTGAATGAACCAAACCAGTTATATCAAATTCAAAAGCAGAATAACCATATTTCCATTCTCCTGCTTTTTTCCCGTTTACCCATACCGCACTGTTCATATAGACGCCTTCAAAATTCAGCGCAATATATCGCTCAGAAGGCTCACCTTCAAGTGAAAATTTTTTCTTATAAAATCCAACGCTGTTTTTATACAAATCTTTTACATGAAAAATCTGCCAGTCATGAGGAAGTGTGACCGGTCTGTAAATCTGCTTTTCCGAAGAAATAAAAAACTGATCCGGATTAAAAATGACAGGAGTGCCATCCTTATACATTGAATCTTTATCAAGAGACAGTTCTGCAAACTGCCAGTTATCATTAAAAAGGATTTTCATAGGTTAAGTATAGAATGAAACAAAAAAAATGCCTAGATAATCCCAAGCACAGCTCTTAGCGCATACCGTTGCTGGATTCCTCCTCTGGCGGGGTTTTGCGAAAGACACTTGAAGGGCATCTAGGCAGATAAAATGTACAATGTAAGGCGTTTATTGTCAATGCATTTTTACTAACTAAAATAAAATTTTGAATTTCTGCTCTGTTATGATATAATCTATTTTATAAAAAATATAAAATACAGAGTAAAAATATGAAAAAAATATCATTTAAATTTTTTATTTTCTTAGCATTTATTTTATGTGGAAGCCAGGCTGTTATTTCTCAGGAAAGTTTGACAATTACAAAAGATGATATATATATAGTTCAAGGTGATGAAAACGGCCCTTCAAAAAATGGCGAAGGCATGCATCTTTATATCAGAAAAAAAAGTGGAATTAACAGTGTTATGCTTGTTGAATCCAGTTCTACAAAAGATGTAACAAACTATGCTTACCGCGCAACTGAATATAATAAAATTAACGGAGATGAAATTCGTATTCTGGATGGAAAAGTTCTTGAATCAGAATATGCTAAATATTCATTAATTTCTTCCACTGTAGAAAAAAATGAAAAATTTGGTGAAGCATTTCATATTTATATTCCTAAAATAGTTGTTTATGGATATCCCTGGGCACGTTCCGGAACAATTGATACAGAAGAAGGACTATTAGTAAATATCCGAAGCTTTGGTGCAAAATATTGCGATTATTCAAATGGATTTAAAGATAACAACTTTATGATTTCTAAATCAAAGCAAAAGAAATCTGATAAAAAAGTAACGGAACAAAAACAGACAAAAAAAGAAGAAAAAATTGCAATACCGCAGGTTAACAATGAACCTGAATTTATTACCGAGCCGGAAGAAGTAAAAAAGCCGGTAACGAAAAAAACTGAAAAAAAATCAATAGTAGATGATGTTCTTGAACTTCCTCCGGAACCATCAGTTGAAGATGAAATTTTAGAAGATAAAACTGCAGAAATTGAACGCGCGAGAAAAGAAGCAGAACGCCTTGCTCAGGAAGAAACTGCACGCATTGAAGCTGAAAAACTCGCTCAGGAAGAAGCTGCCCGCGCTGAAGCTGAAAAACTCGCTCAGGAAGAGGCTGCCCGCATTGAAGCAGAAAAACTTGCTCAGGAAGAAGCTGCACGCATTGAAGCAGAAAAACTTGCTCAGGAAGAGGCTGCCCGCGCAGAAGCAGAACGCCTTGCTCAGGAAGAAGCTGCCCGCGCAGAAGCAGAAAGACTCGCTCAGGAAGAAGCTGCCCGCGCCGAAGCCGAAAAACTCGCTCAGGAAGAGGCTGCCCGCATTGAAGCAGAAAAACTTGCTCAGGAAGAGGCTGCCCGCATTGAAGCAGAAAAACTTGCTCAGGAAGAGGCTGCCCGCATTGAAGCCGAAAAGCTCGCTCAGGAAGAAGCTGCACGCGCAGAAGCCGAAAAGCTTGCTCAGGAAGAAGCTGCACGCATTGAAGCTGAAAAGCTCGCTCAGGAAGATGCTGCACGTGCAGAAGCTGAACGCCTTGCTCAGGAAGAGGCTGAACGCACCGAAGCGGAACGCATTGCTCAGGAAGAAGCTGCACGCATTGAAGCTGAAAGACTCGCTCAGGAAGAAGCTGCCCGCGCTGAAGCTGAAAAACTTGCTCAGGAAGAAAGTTCAAATACAGAATCAGAAAATTTGGATGAATCAAATGAAACATTTGGAATTGAATATGCATTTGTAAAAGGAAAAGGAAGCATAAAAGATTTATATATTTCAACAACAGAAATTACACAAGGTAGTTATCGTTCCATCATGGATAAAAATGATTCGCATAACAGAGGTACTAATTATCCTGTAGACAGCATTTCGTTTTACGATGCAATTGTATTTTGCAATACACTAAGTATAAAATCTGGACTTGAACCATGTTATACAATTCAAGGTTCAACAAATCCTGAAGACTGGGGAGAAGTTCCTCTCGAAAATAACAATAATTGGAATAAAGTTAAAGTAAACAATAAGGCCAACGGCTACAGATTATTGACAAAAGACGAATGGGAATATGCAGCTAAAGGCGGAATAAATAAGGAAAAAACAAAATATTCTGGAAGTAAAGATATTGGAACTGTAGGCTGGTATCTTAAAAATACAGATTTAAAATCTAGTGCTGTTTCTAAGAAAAAAGAAAATTCTCTTGGACTATATGATATGACAGGAAACCTTTGGGAATGGGTTTGGGGCATTAGCGGTAAAAATGGAACCCAGAAAGGTGGAAGTTACAGCAGCAACGAAGCTTCATGTACAATCGATTATTCAGAAGCATGCCAGCTTTGGAGCAGACGTTTCGAAAATGGATTAAGAATCTGCAGACTTGCAGTTGAATAATCTATTTCTTAATATATTCTTCAGTTTCTTCCAAGGCTAAATGCATTGCTGCTTTTTCATTATATAGATTCAAATCTGCTGCTTTTTCGGCAGCAGCAATTTCTGCCTTTGATTTTCCATTTATTGGAGCATAACCAACACTCACAGAAAGTCTGTATGGAAGGTCACTAATCTGGAATTCTTTTTCAAATTCTTTGTAAATTTTTATTCTTACATCTCCAGCCTGTTCATTTGTACAATTATAAATTATAGCAAACTCATCGCCTCCATACCGGCATAAAAATGCATTTGATTGTACAAGAACTTTCTTTAGTATATCAGCTGTTTTTATAAGAGCGGTGTCACCTTCAAGATGTCCATATTTATCATTAATTTTTTTAAAGAAATTTATATCTATCATAAAAATATAAGTATGTGAACAATCATTCTGTTCAGCAGCCATTTGAGAAAGCTTTATATCAAAGGCACGTCTGTTATTTAAATTTGTTAGTGCATCTCTGGAAATTAAATCAAACTGAAATTCAACATAAACAAGAAGAAAACCAAAACTGATTGTCTGCCAGATGCTCTTTACTTCCGGAAAAATAAGATGAGAAACTCCACTCAAACATGGGAAAAATATAAATGCAAAGAAAATTACATAACGATGATAATATTGTGGACGATTCTTTTTATTAAGTAACGAAACAAAAGCGACAACCCCAGCCATAGTAAATAATCCGTAAGTTAAAATTATCTGAAGAAAATACAAAGGGCCTTTGCAAAAGAAATTATTTTCGTCTATATAATAAATCAGTTTATTAAAAGGAGATAAAACTACAAACAGTAAAAAAATAAACAGAGGAATTAGAAAAATTCTGGACAATAAAATACTAGATCTTTTAATTCCACGAATATAATACCGCACATAAGCTTCCCAGGTAAAAGCTACAACAGCATTCAGAATTAAATAAATACAATTCAATGCCCAGTTCAAATAATAAATAAATGATCCTTCTTTACCATTTGTAAAGATTAAAATTGTATCAATAAATAGCAAAAGAGCTGCAGAACTAATAACTCGTTGAAACATAATATTTCTAGTCTGCTTGTCTTTTATTTTCTTTGAACGATAAATAATCCAGACTAATGCAAATAGAGAAATGATATTTACTTCTGTGCGATAAAAAATTTCGTACATAATAAATTCTGAAATATTTATTTTTTGATTTTTATTTGAGCAATCATGTCGGCATTAATAATCCGGATATTTCTTTTCTCTTCGATTTTAATAAGGTTCTCTTCTACAGCAATAACTTTTCCTGCAAAACCAGAAATTCCACCTTCTCCATAAAGCTGAACCTCTTTACCAATTAATTCTGAAAGTAACTGTGATGCCATTTTTTTATGTCCTCCATTAAGCATTCTTAACTTTTTTTGTCTGATTCTTCTTCGACGTCGTGCATAATATTGTGGCAGAAATATACCGAAGAAAATAAACATAAATAATAAAAACCAATAATACATAATTTAATTATACAATAAAAAATAAAAAATTAAACTCAATTATTTGTAAAATGATGTATTTCTAATTGCAATTATTCCCCTTTTAAAACAAATCAAGTATGAATCCATGTAAGCTCGTGCTTATTATAATTCAAATGTACAATTCTACTGCCATTTATTTTTTTGAATTCATCAATTAACGGCCAGTTTATTTCGCCCTGCATTTTTATAGTACAAATCATTTTTATATTGCTTTTATATTCAATCCAGTTTTTTATCCATTCTAAAAGACGTTCCGGATAACAGATTACATCACTAAATACCCAATCTACTTTTCCAAACTCATTTTCTACATCCTGAGGCTTTAATGTAAATGCATCATGAGCAAGAAATTTGACAAGCGGATTTTTCATTAATTTTGCATCCAGCTCACTACGGTCTACGGCAAAAACTTTTGCACCAAGATTTGTCAGAACCCAGGTCCAGCCACCGGGACAAGCACCAGCTTCAAAACAAGAAGAAGAAGAATCAGGGAAAGGTGTTCCATTCAAAAGCTTTGCCATAACAAGCGATTCCTGAATTTTTAAATACGCACGACTTGGAGGATTTTCATGATCTTCTTTAAAGGTTAAGGCTCCTGCAGGAAGATAAGAATTTGTTTTTGCACTCGCAATTAAATGAGTTTCATCAATTAGAGTATATAGCCCTATTTCCGAAGATGGAATTTCGCAGGGAAAGTTTCTTTCTTTTAAATTTATATATGGCAGTTTTTTCTGAATTAATTCTGCCTTGCGGAACAGCGTAAATTGGTACGGAGCCCAGTTTCTTTGAATTGCTTTTAAGGAATTTGCAGCATCGGAAATTGATTTATATTCAAGGAAAAAAGGTTCAAGCATTACAGTTCTTGCCCAATATGGAAGCTCAAAATCTCCTGCCTGATTTTTCTTAAATGTCAGATTTTCATAATATAAAAGCTCTCCAAAACGCTCATCTGGCTTTTGAGAAATTCCAAAACGATTTTTTAATTCCGAAATAAGTAATTCCGATTGCTCAGGAAAAGAAAGAAATGCAATTTTCATATAATGTCTGGCAGCTGGTCTTTTGATTTTTCTGTTAAGTCTTCTATAAATTTTTCCAGACGCTTATTATCCGGAGAATATAAAATTTTCATTCCAATCATTGTATTTCCGTCAACTTCATTAACCCACTGCGGCTGACAGATTAATTTTAAAGGTGAAGCATCCATCTGATGCAAAGGAGAAAGTTTAACTTCATATTCATTTTCAAGATCTACAACAACAGGAAAAGTATAATGAACCTTACAGCCGCTTACGCTTATATCATCGAGGATTCCTGGCAAAGCGCAAATCTCTTGAGAAAAAATCCTTCCAATTTCATTAAAACGTGGCTCCTGTCTTTTTTCTTCGCCCATTCCTTAATTATAACATTAAAAAATAAATGTTAGCAACAACATGTAGAAAAACTCTTTGAATTGTAAATTTCTTTTATAATTCACTCATAAAAGCTGTTATTGAATAAAATTATATTTTTTTATATTCTGTTCGCATGAAAAAAATGTTTTTAGCTTTTGCAGCTCTTTTAGAATGCTGTTTTTTATTTTGTTCGGAATGGTCAATTGAAGAACAGACTTATAATTTTTCTATTGATGATTCGTCTTCAGAATATTATTTCTACTATGTAGTTTCAACTCCAGAAAAATACAGTAATGTAAAAAATGGAACTTCCATTTATGCCTGGCAGTCTGAAAATATGTACAGGAATCTTTTTGCACAACCAAATAAGGACAAAATTCTTGAATATCTGGATACAGATAATTTTGACGTTTATAATATTGATGGATATGACTGTATTTTTCTTCCATTTTCTTTTCTCAAAGAAACTATAAGCATTTCTGAACAGCAGCTTCAATATGTCTGGGATGAATTTGAAAAAAATTATATTGCATTTTCTGATATGAAGAAAAAAGGATTTTCTAAAAAGAAATTCTTTGCAGTTAAGACTTATGGAGATTTAGTTGACTTATTTAATCAATATATTGATGATGCTCATTTTAATTTTACAATCAGCGATATTACTTACAAGCTGCCGACAGCATATGATGAAGGCTCAATTCCAAGCATAGATGAAGATAATACTTATTATGAGGCAGCAACCTCTAATGCTTATTATGTCCGATTTACAAATTGTACCAGCGATGCTTACCTTGAAAGCATGCCGACTGTTGGTGAAAGAGCACTCAACAAAGAGTATCTTATTCTTGATGCACGTACTAATTATGGCGGAAATAATTATCCTGTTTTTGAAACAGTAAATTATCTTGCTGATAAAAAATACAAAGGGACTATTTATGTTCTTCAGGATAACTGGAGCTTTAGTTCTGGAGAGCTTTGGTCTGTAATAGGACATAAGAGCGTAAAACTGAATAAGAAACTTGCAGGAACTCATTCTGGCGGAATGCAAAAATATGGCAATGTACGCTATTATGAAAATGAAGAGCTTGGAATTTCCATGAGATTCGGTTCAAAGAGTTTTGTAAAAACCCTCCCCAAAAATTATCTTGGAGAAGGCAAAGGCTTTGAACCGGAAATCTGGGCTACAACCCAAAATATGAAATCAATTCTTGAATCTTTTGGTATTGATCTTACTGGAATTGAATTTCAATAATATTATTATAAATATTTAAGAAGTTCATCTCTGACAGAATCAAGTCTTGCGTCTGAAAGACCAAAATCCATCTGCCGGTAACTCCAGGCTGCTCTTCCTATTCCATTCTTGTTAAACACAGAAGAAATAGTTTTATACCATTTAATGGTATCTTCAGGAGTAGCCCTGTCTATAACTCCATATTCTCCGCAATACAAAAGAACATTTCTTTTTTCTGCAACAGAAATTGCTTCTGCAAAAATTGTTTCAAAATATGATTCATCTGGAATTGAATCTGGAGCAAAGCCATCAAAAGACGTTCCAACCTGACCAACATTTTCTTCTGTAAGTTTTTTATATTCAGAAAAAGAAGTATTAAAAGGAACCTTAAGAGAGGTATTCATTTTGTCTATCCAGGGAGCTCCCTGATGTGTAAATAAAAGTGGCTCATAACAATGAAAATTATAAACTATATTTTCGTCATAAGGCTCATCAAGATCTTTTACAGCAGCAACAGAATTATTCCAGTAGCTTCCTACAAGAATTTTTATATCCGGAGCATTTATACGAATTATTTTTATACAATTCTTAGCAATTTCATTCCACTTCTTGCTGTATTCCTTATCTGTAACTTCATTTAGAATTTCAAAACAAATTTCCTGCTTTGTTCCTTTAAAAGCATTTGCATAATGTTTAGAAAGATTATCCCACAAGTTATAAAAACGCTTCTGATAATCTTCATTTTCAAAAAATCCACTTTCTTTGTGTCCCTTATCAAAAGAAAAGCCAGCAGTTTTATGAAGATCAAGAATCATATTTAAATTATATTTTTTGCACCATTCAATAACTTTATCTATGCGAGCATATCCGTCTTCTTTTACAGATCCGTCTTTATTTTCTAAAATATTATAGTCAATTGGCAGTCGTATATGATCCATTTTCCAGCCGGAAATTACTTTTAAATCTTCTTCCTTTATAAAATTATTCAGCCTGTCTTCTGAATAATCACACTGCGAAAACCAGCCCCCAAGATTTACACCATGCATAAATCCATAAAACTTCTTCATATAGCCTCCAAAAATATATTCAGTATATTTTAATAAGTATACACATAAAATGATTTTTTCAACAAGATAAATTTATTTTTTTGCTTTGTAATTTTCCGCCTGAAAAACTCAATAATTCATAATCAATTAAGAATTAATTCTGTTTCCTTCAACGAATAAAACCTGGGGAATATTTAAAACCGGATGTGTATAAATTTTTGTTTTAGAAGAAAAAGCCTCAGATAAAATTTCTTCCGAGAAAATATCCTGTTTTCCACCGCAAATAATTTTTTCATCAAAAATTATAATAAAATTTTCTGCATAAATTGCTGCAGTATTTATATCGTGAATTGAAAACAAAACCGTCTTTCCCAGATTTTTTATCTGGCCAAGAAATTCCTGCTGAAAGGGAAGATCAAGTCCCTCTGAATGTTCATCAAAAAACATGTATGGAGTTTTTTGAATCAGGCATCTTGCAAGCCTGCATTTTTGAAATTCTCCGCCTGAAATATTAAATATTTTTTTTTCTGCAAAATCTAAAATACCTGTTCTATCCAGCGCTTCATTAATCTGCTGATCAGACTGATTTTTGGGTAAACTTTCTGCCGAATACAACCCCGTTTCTACAAACTGTCTTACAGTCATATTCCAGACCGGATTTTCATTCTGAATTAAAAAAGAAATTTTCCGGGCTATATTTTTACGTTTCATTTTAAAAACACTATTCCCGTCAATTAATACATCTCCTTTAAATTTTAATCCTGCGGGAACTATTCCTGCCATTAAATTTAAAAGTGTACTTTTCCCGGCCCCATTTTTTCCGCATAAAGCTGTAAAAGAGCCTGATTTTAAATTAAAAGAAATATCTTTAAAAATACATTTTGTTCCATAAAATGCAGAAAGGTTTAAAACTTCAATCATCTTTTTTCACCCCCCATTTTTACAAGAACAACAATAAAAAAGGGAACTCCAACAAGAGAAGTAATAATTCCTACAGGAAGTTCAGAAGGAGCAACTATAGTTCGGGCAATTGTATCAGCAACAAGCATCAAAAGCGCGCCGTAAATCATACTTTCAAAAATCAAAGTTTTATGAAGCGGCCCGTAAATTTTTCTTGCTATATGAGGAGCAATTAATCCAACAAAAGAAATAATTCCTCCGGAACATACCGCACAACTGGTTGCAAGTGATCCGACTATTAAAACATAGTTTCTTAAAAATTTATAATTCAAGCCAAAGGTTTGAGCAGAAGTTTCTCCACAAACCAGCACGTCTAAATGTCGATAAGATAATTCAAGAAGGATAAGTGAAATAACAGAAGGAATTATAAATACAAAAAATTCATTCCAGCCTTTAGCATTAAAGCTTCCTGTTGTCCAGACATAAAATGAATGCAAATCATTTTCGTGAGTAAGAAGAATTATAGAAGCAATTGCAGAAAAAAAAGTTCCTACAGCCGTTCCGGAAAGAAGCAGGGTTACACTGGAAGTTTCTTTAAAAAATTTTGAAAAAATAAAAACGCAGAATGAAGAAAATAAAGCGCCTGCAAATGCGAAAATTGTTGAATGACTCAAAAACGAAAGTGAAACCATTGGTATTAATCCCGATAAAACAGCACCAAAGGTAGCTCCTGAACAAACTCCCATAATTCCGGGATCAGCAAGCGGATTTCTAAAAAAACCTTGAAAAACAGCTCCTGTTCCGCCAAGCAACGCGCCGCAAATAATACTTACCAGAATTCTTGGAAGCCTGATTTTTGTTAAAACTAAATAATCTGTTCTGGAGCATTTTGAAATTAAAGTGACAGGAATAAATTTTGAACCAAGACTTATAGCGGCTAAGGCAATAATTACAAGAAATATAACAGGCAATACTTTTAAAAATATTGAGAAAAAACTAACGTTAATTAAAACCCGGTTGTTTTCAGATTTTTTTTTACTTTCTGCAGCAGCCGGGATTTTTTTTTGAAATGCCAATTCTAATTTTTTCCCCAAAGAATTAACGAAAGCTTTTCTACAGCATCAGCAACTCTAGGAGAAGAACGAACAAACCTGTCATCATCACCCATATAATAAATTCCTTCTGGAGGATCAAAAACTTCAGAAGGTTTACCACCGCCCATTCCGTCTCCAGTATAGAAAATATAATCTGGATTTGCATACAAAACAGCTTCTTCGCTTACCATTGGATAAGATGATTCTTCATCAGCAAAAATATTCTTTCCGCCGGCATACTGAATAATATCGTTAATAAAAGAATTCTTTCCAACACTCATCATAGGCTCATGCCATACTTCCCAATAAACGGTAGGCAGATTTTCTTCATTTTTTCCGGACTCATTTTCTGCAAGTTTTTTGGCAGCATTCAATTTTTTATCCATTTCCTTTACAACTTTCTGAGCCTGTTTTTCGTGACCAGTAAGTTCTCCAATATCAAGAACTTCTTTTTTTACAGCCTCAATTGATGAAGCATCTGAAACATAAACTTCAATTCCATAATCCTTTAATGGCTGAATTAAAAAGTCATGCATACCTGCAAAAAGATAAACAAGAGTCGGCTCATAAGAAATAATAGATTCCAGGCTTATAGCATTTCCTGTAAAGCCGCCAACTGAAGGATAATTACTTACCTCAGCAGGGTAATCACACAAGTCTGTTCTTGCAACAAGCTGCTCCTGAGCACCAATCGCAAAAATAATTTCTGTAGCCGAAGGCCCAAGAGAAACAATTCTAACTTCTGAAGTTTCAGAAGATTTTTTTTCTGAATTGTTACAAGAAATTAAACAAAATAAAAATGAAAAAATAGCAAAATAAAATGTAATAAAAGAGGATTTTTTTAGTGTCTTCATAAAATCGAGTATAATCAAAACAAAAGTTTGTTGCAACAAAATCTTCAATACTCTATATTTAAATAATGATTTTTCAGCACAGATTAAGTTCAAAAGATGTTCCTCCAGATTTTAATGAACTTTTTAGATATGCAGGTTATTCAAGACAAACTATCTTAAATGAAAGCTTTAATGACCAGCAGATGCAGGAGCTTGCACAAACTGCTGTTACTGAACTTAGCGAAAAAATAAACTGTCGTGCTGTATATGCAAAATTTTCTCTGAAATCAAATGGAAGCGGAGAAAATAATTGCGAAAAGGAAATAATAAAATTCGCAGGAAAAGAAATCAAAAGTCATAATTTAACTATTAATTTAAAAGGCTGTCACAGTGTAATTTTATTTGCAGCTACACTTGGACCCGAAGTTGATAAGCTTATTCAAAAAACTTCAAAAATAAATCCTGCAAAATCAGTAATGCTGCAGGCAGGCGGAGCAATGTATATTGAACAGTATGTGGAGCTTCTGCAAAAACATTTTCAGGATGAAGAAGCAAAAAATCATAATTGCATCCGACCAAGATATAGCCCGGGCTTTGGTGATGTTGGACTGGAAGTTCAAAAGATTTTTTTTGAGCTTCTCCAATGCCAGAAAAATCTTGCGCTTACCTTAAATGATTCTTTAATTATGTCACCAGAAAAATCTGTTACTGCATTTGTTGGAATCTATAATTCAGAAACTCAGGCCGGAGAAAAATAATTTATTTAGACTAACAGCCCACTTTCAATACAAAAGTCTCCTGCAATAAACGATACTCCGCAAGACAAATCCGTTAAAAAAGTATAAAATAACTCCATGGAAAAATTCAGTGAATATTTAGGAAAGCAAATTTTATTTTTTGACGGTGGAACAGGTTCTGTATTACAGGCTCAGGGATTAAAGCCTGGAGAACTTCCAGAAAACTGGAATATTGAACAGCCGGAAAAAATAGTTCAATTAGGCTACGGCTATTATCTTGCCGGCTCAAACATAATCAACACAAATACATTCGGTGCGTTCGAAACAAAATTCACGGGAACAGATGGAAAATATTCACTTGAACAAATTATAAATGCCGCTTTTAAAAATGCAGAAAAGGCTCGCAGACTGATTATAGAAAAAGACAAAGCAGAAAAAAAATCAACTCCAAGATTTATTGCTTTTGATATTGGTTCATGCGGAAAACTTTTAAAACCGCTTGGAGATCTGGAATTTGAAGATGCAGTACTTTTATTCAAAAAATCTTTTTTAATTGCACTCAAAAATAATCCGGATTTAATTCTTATTGAAACAATGAATGATTTGTATGAAGCTAAATCAGCAATCATTGCAGCAAAAGAAGCAATGGAAGAAACAGGATATGAAATTCCTGTTATAGCTTCAATGGTTTATGACGAAGGCCAGAAAACATTAACTGGAAGCACTCCCGAAATCTGTTCAGCTGTTCTTGAAGGTCTTGGCGTAAGTGCCTTAGGATTAAACTGCAGTCTTGGCCCGGAACAGATGAAACCAATTGTAACAAGACTGTTAGAATCAACTAACCTCCCGATTCTTGTAAAGCCAAATGCAGGTCTTCCAAAAAGTGAAAATGGAAAAACAATTTACGATGTTGGTGCAGAAGAATTTTCTGATATTGTAAGCGAATTCTGTAAACAGGGTGCTGCAATTGCTGGTGGCTGCTGCGGAACAAATCCTTCTTTCATAAAAGCTCTTGTAAATAAATCAAAAGACATTCAGTTGCCGGAAAAAAATCATGAGCTTAAAAAATCAGTTATAACATCAGGCACAAAAATTGTAGAATTTGGAAAAGAACCAATTTTAATTGGCGAAAGAATTAATCCGACCGGAAAAAAGAAATTAAAGCAGGCCTTAAACGATAACGATATTTCCTACATTTTAAACGAAGCAATTTCTCAGGAAGAAAAAGGAGCCCATGTTCTGGATGTAAATGTTGGACTTCCAGAAATTGATGAATGCAAGATGATGCAGACAGTAATTAAAGAAATTCAAACAGTCACAGATTTGCCGCTCCAAATTGATACTTCAGATCCTGTTACAATGGAAAAAGCATTAAGGCTTTATAATGGTAAACCGCTTATAAATTCTGTAAATGGAAAACAGGAAGTTATGGAGCAGGTATTTCCGCTGGTTAAAAAATATGGTGGCATGGTGGTTTCTCTTGCTCTGGATGAAAAAGGAATTGCAGAAAATGCGGAAGACAGGATTGCCGTTGTAGAAAAGCTTTATGCAAAAGCAAAAGAATATGGAATAAGCGAAAAAGATATTATTATTGATCCGCTGGCAATGACAGTCAGTGCAAATGATCAGGCTGCTATCGCAACCCTGGCAACTGTAAAATACGTAAAAGAAAAAAAACACGGATTAACTATTCTGGGGGTTTCAAATGTTTCTTTTGGACTTCCTCTGCGAGAACACATTACTTCTATATTTTTTACAATGGCTATGCAAAACGGTTTAAGCGCAGCAATTATGAATCCAAATGCAAATGAAATGATGAAGGCATGGACGTGTTTTAAAACCTTAAGTGGAATGGACAGCCAGTGTCTTGGTTATATTGGCTTTGCAGAAAATTACTCCCAGCTGATTGCGCAGAATGCTTCTGCTGCTCCAAATACACAGAATGCGCAGAGTGGTACTGACAATTCAAAAAGCAATCTTCACCCGCTTACAAAGGCAATAATAAAAGGTTTAAAAGAAGCCGCAAAATCAGAAACCTTTAATCTCCTTTCGGGAACTCAAGATCAGGAAGCTATGAGTGCAATGGATGTTATTAATACAAAAATCATTCCTGCACTTGATATTATTGGAAAAGATTTTGAACAGAAAAAAGCTTATCTTCCACAATTATTGATGGCAGCCGATGCCGCAAAAGAAGCCTTTGCTGTTATTAAAGATGAACTTGAAAAAAAAGGGGTTACCGGAGAAAAAAAAGGACCAATTGTAATTGCAACTGTAAAAGGCGACATTCACGACATTGGAAAAAATATTGTAAAAGTTCTTTTGGAAAATTATTCTTTCCGTGTAATTGATTTAGGAAAAGATGTTCCTCCGGAAGCTGTCCGCGATGCAGTTATAAAAGAACATGCTCCGCTTGCAGGACTTTCTGCTCTGATGACAACGACAGTTGGCGCAATGGAGGAGACAATAAAACTTCTTCACAAAGAAGCTCCGTGGTGTAAAGTATTTGTTGGTGGAGCAGTTTTAAATCAGGATTATGCAGATAAGATTCATGCCGACGCCTATACAAAAGATGCTATGGAAAGTGTAAAATATGCTCAAAGCATTTGCGGTTAAAATTGCTGGAAATTATAAAAAACAGTTTTATCTTTTAGAAAATTTTACAAACTAAGCAACAGCCTTTGCCGCAAGTTACTTCTGCAGTTTTTGTTTTAATAACTTCATTACTTACTCCAAGGCTTTGATAATCCGATGAAAGTTTTGCATTTGTTAATGGATACTTTGCATTTATAATTGTAACATTCTCTGCATCACCAAAAGGTGTTAATACAGAAAAATAAGAAAAAGAGTCATCTATAAAAACAGGCGTTTTACCTGCAACCTGCATAATTGAATAATCATCCATAATTTCTGCCTGCAGATTATTTTTATATAAATAAAACAATATAGAAACATTTGCCGCTGCATGGTCAAAGCGTGCACCCATGGAACCAAGCAGAAGAAAATTTTTATACCCTCTCTGCATTGCAGTTTTTACGGCAAATAAAGTATCTGTATCATCTTTTTCGCAAGGAAGCTGAATTGTTTCACAAATTCCGGAATATTTATTTAATATATTTTTTTTGCACGAATCAAAATCGCCGATAATTAAATCGGGCTTTATTCCAAGTTTGTCAGCATAAACTAAGCCTGCATCACAAAAAACATAATAATCTTCAGGGGAAAGATATTTTTTAATCAGTTTGATTTTTTTTATTTCACCAGCAGAAATAATTACACAACGCTTCATATTAATTTACCGGCGCCCCAAGAATCTGCATCCAGCTTCGTGAATCTTTTAAAGAAGGATTAAGGCCGAATGCATTTACGAATTTTTCCAGAGCGCTTCTAACAATCTCTGCGGCTTCATTCTCATCTGTTACTTCAACTTCTATATATTTCAATTCATTCACAATTTCCAGTTCAAGATGAAATACTGATTTTAAAAGTTGCGGAGCATTGCAATAAGAAGAAATTGCGTTTTTTTGTTTTTCAAAAAATTTTATATATCCTGAAAGTTCAAGAATATCACGAATTACAGCTGCATTTTCTACAAAAGTTTCATTTTCGCTATTGAGTTCAATTCCATTTTCAACTACTTTTCGTTTAATGCAAAAATAAGATTTTTTTTGTACATCAGGATTTGCGGCATCAGAAAAATTTATTTTATCCGCACAAATTTTATCTCCACAAAAAATTTCTTTTTCACTACGAATTCTTATAACCTGAGGTTCTCCATTTTTCCGGCTTTCCTCACGAGTAGAATATCTGGAATAATACTCATCTTCTTTTTCGATTTTACAAAGAAGAGTGTTATCAAATGAAAAACCTGGAATATTATTTTTTCCTGTTATCACAGAAAAAATATATTCGTATTGAGAATCATTCAATGGAATTTTTAATTCAATTTCTCTTCCCATAAAATTTTACTTTCCAAAGCAAAAAAGAAAATTTAATTTATAAAGAAATTATTTTCCTTCAGAAAAGAATTTCTTTAAATCCTCATAAAATTTTGGATAACGTTTTTCCAGAATTACAGGACTTCCCTTTTCATCAAGAAAGCAATGTGAACTTTTACCAGTAAAAACAACTTCACCGTTTGTAGAAAATTCATAAGCAAAAATTAATTTAACAGCAGAAAGTTTTTCAATAGTTACTTTGATTTCTACTACATCTGGAAAAGTTGTCGGCTTTTTGTAGGAACATTCAATTGACATAACCGGAGAAGAAATTCCTTCTTCTTCCAGCTTAATAAAACTCCATCCAAGCTTATCCAAAAAATCAATTCTTGCTTCTTCCATCCATCTTACATAATTTGAATGGTGAGTAATGCCCATCTTATCTGTTTCATAATAATTTACTTTGTGTTCATACGGTTTCATAAAATCCTCTTTTTTATCTTGAATTTCTAATAGCCTTCATTTCATTTTTTCTTTCATACATTCTTTTTTCTGCTTTCTTAAAAACATCTGTAGAAGAAAAATCTTTTGACTTATCAAAAACTGCCCAGCCTAAGGCAGCAGAAACATTTTCCCAAGGTTCAAGTTTTGTATCAAACTGAATTAAGGAATCGTAAAAATTTGTTTCCAAAGTCTTAATATTTTTTAAATCATTATTTAACAATATTACTACAAAATCATCTCCACCAATTCTAAATACCGGAGAATGACAGAATACACGACAGATAATACCACATAATTTTTTAATTGCACTATTTCCCTGCTCATGTCCATAAGTATCGTTTATAAGCTTAAGATTATTTAAATCAACCAGTGCAAAACCAAACTCTTCAAAGCCACTTGCAATCTTTTCATTCAGCAGAGAAATTTCTTTATCATAAGCCGTTTTATTTCTAATTCCGGTAAGAGCATCTCTAACTGTAAGAGCATCCATTTCCTGCGCATGTTTTTTTGCAGAATCCAATTCCTGCTGTGTAGAAAAAAGATTCTTCATATAGTTTTCCATTTCATGGATCATGGCAGAAACTTTATAGGCAAGCTGAGCAATTTCACTTTTTCCCCGAATCTTCCATTCTATTTTAGCTGCAATTGTTGAATCTTTTTTTTCTGCGTATTCAGAAATACTTTCATCAAGGAAAATAATTTGTCTTATATAGTGGAACTTAATATACAGCATTGTTAAAATTACACAAACAGAAAGTACAATTCCCATAATTATAATCTGCAGATTTGTAGTTCCAAGAATTTTCTTATTTACAGACGCAACTTCTACCTCTGTTCCGATTATTCCCATTTTCTGCCCGTTAATAATTAATGGAACATAATAAGCATAAGTATGTCCCCAGGCATTATTCCATATCTGGAATTCATATTGTTCTTCTCCAGTAAGCCAGGTATCCCATTCTACTCTATAAATAATCGGATCATTATAATATTCGTCACCAAGATAAAGATAATTTTTACCATCTGCTTCTTTGGAGGTTCTCTCCCCATCAATCATATAAACAATATTAAAAATTCCTTCTTTTGGTACAAGATAATATGTATAAGGAATATTAAAAGCCTTTCTTGCAGATTCAAAAGTTAAAAGCCAGTATTCATGTTTCTTTATAAACCAGGCCATTCTGGCTCTTTCTGATAATTCTTCAAAGCTGATATCTTTTCCAAATATTTTTCCAGGATGCTCTTCTGAAAATACCTGGAGCCATTGCTCATCTGCATCTTTTGTATCCGAAAAATCATAAGGAATATTTGCATCTTTATAATAATCAAAATAACAATGCTGATAATTTATAAAATCTTCACCCTGAGCAAGAATCAGTTCCTTTAAATAATATCCTAAACTCTGAATTTCTTCACAACTCTGCTTTTTATAAACTCTGGCCTGACTAACATAAGTAATAAAACCAGTAAGACTCAAAGTAATAAACGCGAAAAACGTCATTATTAAAGCAAATTTAAAAACCAGGCCATCTGTTATTTTGCGCATATTAATTAAGGATATCTCACTATAAATGATTTATCAAGTCTTAGAAATTGTAAGTTTAATAACTTTATCGCAGAGATATTTTCCTTCTTCTTCATCATGAGTAACAAATATTAACGTTTTAGGACTCTTCTGCAATTCAGCTTTTATAAAATTCATAATTGATTTTTTTAAATCATAATCCAGAGAATTAAAGCTTTCATCCAAAAGAAGAATCCTGGATGGAAACGCCAGAGCTCTTGCAAGTGCGACTCTCTGCTTTTGTCCTCCACTCAGGAATTTGACTTTTACATTTTTCTTTTCTTCAAGCGCAAGATTTTGTATAAAATAATCCGCCTGTTTTTCAGCTGTTATTTTTTCATATTTATTTAAAAGTGGAATTACAATATTTTGAAAAACAGAACAATCTCCTATTAATCTGTTTTCCTGAAAACAATAAGAAACATCATTATATGTTTTTGATAAATAATCCAGAAGTGTTGTTTTTCCAAATCCACTTGGAGCAATTAAAGCTACTTTTTCATTTTCAGAAATTTGTGGAATAAATTTTTCTGGATTGGGTCTTGTATCTTCTTCTGAATATTTTTTTTCTGAACAAAGATATTTTAAAATAACCTCAAAAATAAAATTGATTAGAATTAATGCAAGCGTATAGGCCATAACCGTGGATGTCTCTAAATGAATCTGGGCATCTGCAAGAGCACTTCCCAAAGCATACTTTGGATGGCACAAAACTTCACCGGCAACAACAACCTTCCAGCTCATTCCAAAACTTGAAAACACAGAACTTTTTAAATATGGTTTTAAAGTCGGAATTAATACATAAAAAATTTTTTGTTTTCTTGTAAAACCAAAGATTCTTGTCATTTCATTCATTCGCGAATTTTTAAAAAAAGAATCAACACCTTCTGTTATTGTTGTCATGACCACTGGTAAAGTCATTAATACAGAGGCAACAACAGGAACTGCCGATGAAGATAAAGAAAAAACTAGAATTAAAATTATAGCAACAACTGGCGTTACCCGCAGAACAGCAAGCGGAAAAGAAATTATTTTTTTAACATCCTGAAATTTTCCACAGAAAAATCCAAAAATAATTCCAGCAAAAATAGAAAGGCAGAAAGCAAAAAATACACGCAGAAAAGTTTTTGCAAGCTGAATATAAAAAATCTTTGTTTGTATCAAATAAAAGAAAGCTTTGCATACTTTAAAAAATGAAGGAAGAATAAGCGGACTATTTATTTTTATGGAAGCCAGCTGCCATGAAAAAATAATTATTAAAACAGAGAAAACTGGAATTATGATTTTCTTAAAAATTATCTTTCCGTTATTTTTCAATTTCATATTATGAAATCCGTTTGAATTATTAATAATAGAATCCTGAATCTGGTAAAGTCTGATTAAAAATTCCTAAGAGCATTTCTATTTCTGATTTAGCCTTTTTTGAAGGCTTCCAGATAAATGCGCAATTTGGAATTGCTTTTTGTGCAACCACTGCCTTTAAGCCAAGTTCATGCTTTTCTACAAGCGCAGCAGCCTCTGCAGGATTTTCCAAAGTTCTTTTTACAGCCTTTTCGTATTTTTTAATAAAATCAGAAATTTCTTTTTTATGCTTTTCTGCATATTTTTTATTTACAACTAAAAGAGTCATAGGAAAATCTTTTCCCCCGGAAACTTCTGAAAACTCTTTGCTAAGGCTATAGCTTTTTACTTCTGAGTCAGAATTCATAGCCACAGAAACAAATGGCTCAGGAACAATTGCATAATCAAATTTTCCAGAAAGAAGCATTGGTGCAATCTGAGCATTTGGAGTAGAAAAATCGAGTGTAACATTTTCTATCTTTTTTTTAGAAAGAATATACTCAGTTACATATTCAGGAGTAGCTCCCTGTCCGGCACAGGCAACAGTTTTTCCGCTTAGCTCAGATAAATCAGAAAAATCTTTTTTTGTAATAAGAAATATATTTCCGTTTCCACAAACACCAAGACATATAATTGCCTGATTATTTTCTGTATAAACCTTTGCTGCAATATTCGGAGGAAGAAATCCGATTTCAGCTTCACCTTTAATAAGCTTTGGCAAAGCAATCTGAGCAGAAGCACAAATTTCATAATCAAATTCAGAGTTTTCTTCCATAAGAAAGGCACAGGGAATAGAAGAAGGACCATTTAAAACTGCAACTTTCTGCGCATAGAAAGTCGAAATACATAAAAACAAATATAAAAATATACATGATTTTTTTTTCATATTTAAACCTGCAGAAAAAAAATGATTTATATATTACAGAACTTCTATAATATAAAATAATTCTAGCACATTTATTTTTAAAGTGGTATAATTTATTTTACTTTCTTAAACAACACATGAGAAAAAGTCTTTATATTACATAATGTTTTTCAATTTTTATTTTATAGGATGCAAATATGGAAAACTTAAAGGCTGTAATTTCTGTAGACCCGGAAAAATGTGTGAACTGTCATCGTTGTATAGCAGTTTGCCCTTCTAAATTTTGTAATGACGCTTCAGGTTCATTTGTTAAAGTAAATTCCGAAATATGTGTTGGTTGTGGACGATGTATTGCAGCTTGTGATCATGGAGCAAGAAAAGGACTTGATGACTTTGAAGAATTTATGAATGCGCTAAAGCATCATGAAGATGTACTTGCTATTGTTGCACCGGCAGCTGCTGCTAATTTCCGTGGCAAAGATCTTGAATTAAACGGCTGGCTTAAATCAATTGGTGTAAAAGCAGTTTTTGATGTTTCTTTTGGAGCTGAACTTACAACTAAATCTTATGTTGAATTTTTAAAGCATAATAAGCCTGAACTGGTAATAAGCCAGCCATGTCCTGCACTTGTAAGCTGGATTGAACTTTATAAACCAGATTTAATTCCTTACCTTTCTCCTGCAGATTCTCCAATGGCGCACACCTTTGCATTAATAAAAAATTTTTATCCAAAATATAAGAATTATAAAATGGCAGCAATTTCTCCATGTTATGCAAAACGTCATGAATTTGATGAAAACGGACTTGGAGATTTTAATGTTACAATGGCTTCAATCAGTTCTTATCTGGAAGCAAATAACATTAATCTAGACAGTTTCCCAAAAACTACATACGACAATCCTCCGGCAGAACGTGCTGTGCTTTATTCAACTCCTGGTGGTCTTTTACGTACAGCAGAACGTTTTGTTCCTGGAATAAGTGCTAAAACAAGAAAAATTGAAGGTCAGCCGACAATGACCGAATATTTTAAGGAATTGTCTGAATCTCTTGCAAAGGGCAAAAAATGCAACTATCAGCTTGTAGACTGTTTAAATTGTGAACGAGGCTGTAATTGCGGAGCCGGTACTGTGAATCAAAAAGTTCCTCTTGATGAACTTGAAAATTATATTGAAAAGCGCAGTGAAGCACGAAAAAAGCAGTTAAAAACAAAAACTCTTTTTGGAAAAAGAAAACTCGAAAAATCAATAAATAAATACTGGAAGAGTGATATTTACACTCGCGAATATACAAACCGAAGTTCGACCTTCAGTTCTAATATCAGAATACCGGATAAAGAAGAATTACAGAATATTTATCTTATAATGGGTAAAACAAAAAAATCTGATTTTCTTAACTGCGGTGCCTGCGGATATTCCTCTTGTGAAGAAATGGCAATTGCCATTTTTAATGGAATTAATAAATACGAAAACTGTCACCATTATTTATTAAATGAAAATGTCAGAAAGCATGAAAAAGAATTAAAAGAAAAGCTTCAGACTTCTGTAAAACACATTACAGACACAAGTGTAAATGAACTTAAAAATTCTCAGGTAAATGTTCAGTCGCTTGTTCTTAATACAGAAAATATGAACAATGCAGTTTCCAGTTCTTCCGAAGCTGTAAACCTTATGGTAGAAAAAATTAACGCAATCAATACAATTCTGGAAACAAATGCAGTTGCTGTAGAAGCTTTAGGAAATGCAACTACCGTTGGTAAAACAAACCTTGCAGATGTTTCTGTGCTTGTTTCAGAAATTGAACATAATTCTGCCGGCCTTGTAGAAATGAGCCATGTTATTCAGCAAATTGCAAGCCAGACCAACCTCCTTGCAATGAATGCAGCCATTGAAGCCGCCCACGCTGGAGAATTTGGAAAAGGCTTTGCAGTTGTTGCAGGCGAAATCCGTAAGCTTGCCGAAGATTCAAGTAATCAGGCAAAAAGCATTAATGACGTACTAAATAAAATCAAGCAGCTTATTGATAATGCTTATGGAAAAACTGTAAATACTCAAAAAGAATTTGAAAATATTGTAGAATTAACATCGCAGGTAAAAGAACAGGAACTTCAGGTAAAAGAAGCGGTTTCTCAGGAAAGTTCGAGTGGAGAACAATTAATTGAAGCTATAAAAAATCTACAGGAATCTGAAGAATCCGTAAATTCTGTAGCTCAAAAATTAAAAACCGAAACCCAGGATGTAATGCTTGCAATTCAAAAATTAGGCAATAATGAGGAGTAATAAATGCAGCCAATTTCATTTAATAAAGATTTTCAAACTTTTCGTATAGACACGCCTTCTTCTACTTATGGAATTTCTCTAGTTAATGCGGGCGGAGAAGCTAACGGAAAATATATAGTTCATTCATATTATGGTTCTAAGCTTGGTGATGATGATTTTACCTATCTTAGCCGTCCAAAAGAATATTGGTTTGCTGATTCTACAGTTTATAGAGAAAAACATTCTTTTCTTGATTATATTCCACAGGAAATGCCAACAGATGGAGTTGGAGATTTCAGGGAATCAGCTCTGGCTGTTACAGATAAAAACGGTTGCAACGCTATTGAACTCAAATATAAATCACACAAAATTCTACAGGGAACAGAAGCACTTCCGGGACTTCCAGCTGTTTTTGGCACAAAAGAAAATGCTTTTCGTCTGGAAATTACCGCAATTGATGAAGTTTTAAATGTAGAAGTTACTCTAATTTATACTGTTTTTGAAAATCTTGATGCCATTATCCGTTCAACACGTATAGAAAACAAAAGCCAGAATGCAGTTTATTTAAAAAAAGCGCTTTCTGCTGCTTTTGATATTGATGACAATAATTTTGACGTAATTACTCTGCATGGTTCCTGGGCAAGAGAACGCCACATTGAACGCCATCCTGTCCACAATGGAAAACAGGGAGTATGTTCAATGAGGGGAGAAACAAGCCATCAGGAGCATCCTTTTATTGCTTTACTTGATCATAATACTGATTATAATAGCGGACGTGTATGGGGAATAAATTTTATTTATTCCGGAAATTTTATTGCCGACGTTCAAAAAAATCAGTTTGATTCAATCCGAATTTTAATGGGAATAAATCCAGATAATTTCTGCTGGAAGCTGAATCCTGGAGAAGCTTTCAACACACCTCAGGCAGTTCTTGTTTTTTCCGATAAAGGCTTAAATGCTATGAGCCAGACTTTTCATAATCTGTATCGTGAACATCTAATACGTTCGCCTTACAAAAATTCTCCGCGTCCAATTCTAATTAATAACTGGGAAGCAACCTATTTTGATTTTAATACAGAAAAACTTCTTGATATTGCAAGAGAAGCTAAAAAAGACGGAATAGAAATGCTTGTCATGGATGACGGCTGGTTTGGAAAACGAAATTCAGATAATAACAGTCTTGGAGACTGGATTGTTAATGAAGAAAAAATAAAGGGTGGATTAAAACATCTTGTAGATGAGGTAAATAAAATAGGACTTAAATTTGGAATCTGGTTTGAACCGGAAATGATTTCTCCAGATTCAAATTTATATCGTACTCATCCGGATTGGGCAATTCAAATTCCTGGAAGAATTCCGGGAATGAGCCGTGAACAGCTTGTACTTGACATTACGCGAAAAAATGTCCGCGATTATGCTTACGAAAGCATTGCAAAAATTCTTCGCTCTGCAAATATTGAATATGTAAAATGGGATATGAATCGTCAGCTTTCAGATATAGGTTCACCTGACCTCTCTGACGACAGAACTGGTGAATTTTACCATCGTTACGTGCTTGCATTATATGAAATGCAGGAACGCCTTATTAAAGACTTTCCAAAACTTCTTTTGGAAAACTGTTCAGGTGGAGGAGCAAGATTTGATCCGGGAATGTTCTATTACAGTCCGCAAATCTGGTGCAGTGATGACACAGATGCTTATGAACGTCTTGCAATTCAAGAGGGAACCGCTCTAATTTATCCTTTATCCACAATGGGTGCACATGTTTCTGTATGCCCTAATCATGCAGTGGGTAGAGTAACTCCATTTAAAACCCGCGGTTATGTAGCATTAAGCGGAACTTTTGGCTATGAGCTTGATATTACTAAACTTTCACAGGAAGATCGTTCATTAATTCCTCATCAGATAGAACTATATAAAAAATATGGGGATCTGATCAGAAACGGTGATTACCAGCGAATATTAAGCTGTTCAAACAGGATGCCCCCGGGAGACACTGATGCTGACTGCTGGGCTTGTGTTTCTAAAGATAAATCAAAAGCCCTGATAACTTTTGTTCAGGTTTTAAATCATCCAAATTATAAAAGCCGTTTTATTAAAGTAACAGGCTTAATTCAGGAAGCAAGTTACCGCATAACATTCCCGGATGAAGACCAGAAGGACTTCCCGGAACAGATTTTAAGCGGAAGAACACTGGAAAATGCAGGTTTTTCAATAAAGCGCGACTGGGGCGATTTTCAGGGAAAACTTATCTATATAGAACAAATCTAATAGATTAAATAATCAGAGAGAGCCTTATAATAAAAAATTCAAATTCTATAGAGTTTTATACTTTACTAATTTTTTGAGTTTTTTATAATAAATGAAATGTTCGCATTGGCTTAAAGTAGTTTTCTATTTATGCCGAAAAAGACAAAAGGAGTATTTATGTCTGAATCTGAAACTAACAAAATGAAAAAGAAGACTCTTTATGTTACTTTAATTGTTCCGGCACTTATTGTTTCTATAATTGGTACAGTTGTAATTCGGCTGGCTCTCTCGCAAGGCACTCAGTCAATTATGACAGAAATAGAACGTGAAACTGTTTCTAAAATGCCTGAACTGATGTTCAATGTAATAGAGGAAGAAAAAGACAACTTATTGGGAATTGCAGAATTTTTAAATGACGAAAATTCTGCTATAGATCTTCAAAATATTGAAAATTCAATTGATCTTAACAGGATTATAAATGAATTTAAATTATTCAATGCGCTTTATGTTACACCAAGAGGACAGACAATTAAATCATATATAAGCACAGTTATTACCACAAATGCAGAGCGAATGGCTATTGATGCCGCTCTTTCCGGAAAACCGAAGGTATATGTTTCTGTAAAAGGAAAGGAAGTCCTTGCAGTCTCTGCTACAAAAATGGGAGAAAATGTTCTGGTTCTGGAAAAAGAGCTTTCTAATACACAGTTTCTTGAACTCCATGCTTCAGAAATGGATGTGGTAATGACAATCTTTGTAGATGATATCCGCGCCTCTACAACTATTAAAGACGCAAATGGAAATTATCTGGTAGGAACTCTTCTTAATAATGAAGTAATTTATGAACAGGTTTATTCAAAGGGAATTCCTTATAATGGAAACAACATAATACAGGGAATTCCATATGTTACAATTTACGCTCCGTTAGCCAACGACGATGACGCTAAAACAATGATTTTTATGGGTATTTCTGTTGGTCATATCAAAGATATATCAAACAGAATTGCCAGACAGTCACTTATTTTTATCCTTTTAACAATTTACCTAATTATTTCATTAATAATTGTTGTTATAGCCGCGACAATTATGCGTCCATTAAAGAAAAACGTAATAGCATTCGGTTCATTAAATGGAAATTCCGGAATTGCAGATATGACAATCCGAATTCCAATAAAGACAAATAACGAAATTGGTTCTATGGGAACAGAAATCAATAAGTTCGTTGCAACACAGCAGGATCTTTTGAATAATGTAAAAGAAGCCAGCGATTCTCTGCAGGAAGTTGGTTTAAGTCTTGCCTCTTCTTCACAGCAGTCCGCAAGTGCCGTTTCTCAAATTATGGCAAATATCGAAAGTGTTAAGCATTCTACAGAAAAGCAGTCACAGGCTTTATACGAAGTAGAAAATGAACTCAACAAAAACATTTCTGGAATAAGTCATCTTGATGGCCTTATAGAAAATCAATCAGCTGGAATTGTTGAATCTTCTGCAGCAATTGAAGAAATGATTGGAAATATTGATTCAGTAACACGTTCAATTAATAAAATGGCAGAAGAATTTAAAACTCTTATATCCATTACAGAAGACGGCAAATCAAGACAAAATGATGTATCTGTTCAGGTTACAAACATGGCAGAACAATCTAAAAAGCTTGCAGATGCAAACAACGCTATCTCGCAGATTGCATCCCAGACAAACCTTCTTGCTATGAACGCTGCAATTGAAGCTGCTCACGCCGGAGAAGCCGGAAAAGGTTTTGCCGTTGTAGCAGATGAAATCCGTAAGCTTGCAGAAGATTCTTCTAAGCAATCAAAAGTAATTAAAGAAAATATTACAGATATTACAAAGAGTATTTCCGGCGTAGTTGAATCTTCAGAGCTTTCTGTAAGAGGCTTTGAACAAATTACAGATAAAGTAAGTTCTACAGACGAGCTTGTAAAACAGATTGATAATGCTATGGAAGAGCAGCAGGAAGCTTCTAAGCAGGTTCTTGTTGCCCTCCACGAAGTTACAGATTCTACGGCTCAGGTTCAGTCTACTTCAAAAGATATTTCGAATGGAGTTCAGCTTGTAAAAACTGCTACAGATAATCTTTCTCAAATTACAGAAATGGTTTCTGGAAGCATGGACGAAATGGCTGCCGGAGTTACAGAGATTAATTCTTCTACGCAGAATGTTTCTGATCAGGCTACTACAACAAAGGAAAATATTGATATTCTTCACGGAATTATCAGTAAGTTTAAACTTGAATAGATTCTTATACCAGCTGATTTTCAGCGTTATGAATCTGTTTTAAAGTGAATCCGGATTTAATTAATGCGGCGATTAGTTTATCGCCGCTTTTTTTATTTTTTACAGCTTTAGTATAAGCTTTAAGACAAATTTCATCTTCATCATTTTCTGTAAAAAATTCCTGCAATGCATTCTGTGCAGTCTCGCGAGAAATTCCCCTTGAAAGAAGCTCTGAAAGTAATCTTGTATGACCTTCATAATGATTTATTTTTCTTGTATTAAGCCAGGCTCTTGCATAACGTTCATCACTTAAATAATTTGCCTGCTCAAGATAATCAAGGGCATTTTTGATATATACATCATTATAATTTTTTTGTTTAAGCTTTCGGGTTAAGCCAAATCTACTCTGCTCTGCCCTTGCAAGATATTCCACAGCTTTTAATTCAACAACACAACAAAGCCCTGCATCCAATAGCTCTTCATGCTGTTCTTCAGAAAGTTCATAACCTTCGCAAAGCTCTTCAAAATTTACAGAACAAAGATAATCTTTACGGATAAAAAAAACAGAACCAGTTTTTTCCAGAGTAATACGATACATTCCTTTATAGGAAGTTTCTTCTAAAGAAATAATTGTCATTCAATTTTCTCCCAAATTTTGCATACTCCAGACACGCAGCCTGCTTTATAAATTCATGCGCAAAAAAAAGTGCTCAAAAAAAAAGACGGTGTAACCCACCGTCTTTCTGAACAAAACAGGAAGTGGAAAACCACAACCTGAAATAAATTAACGTTTAGAGAACTGGAATCTTCTACGAGCACCCTTCTGTCCGTACTTCTTACGTTCAACCATACGAGAGTCACGAGTAAGATATCCGTTAGCTTTAAGAGCTGTTCTTGCATCCTGATCAATCTGAATAAGAGCACGTGAAATTCCGTGAAGACAAGCAGCAGCCTGTCCGTTCATTCCGCCACCCTGAACGTTAATCAAGATATCATATTTGTTACCCATAGAAGTAACTAAAAGTGGCTGCTGAACAACCTGCACCTGCTGAGCAGTTGCAAAATAATCATTAACATCTTTACCGTTTACTACAATTTTTCCTGAGCCGTCGCGAACAAAAACTCGGGCTACAGCTGTCTTTCTTCTTCCTGTACCAATAGCAATATTCTTTACCATTTCCTAACTCCCAAAATTAAAGTTCAACTGGCTGTGGATTCTGTGCTGCGTGAGGATGTTCTGCACCAGCATAAATCTTTACATTGTTAATCATCTTGCGGCCAAGTCTTCCGTGTGGAAGCATTCCTTCTACAGCAATCTGCATTGGATCCGTAGGATGCTTTTCCAAAAGCTTTTCATAAGTGTGAGCTTTAAGTCCACCTACAAAACCTGTGTGATGATAATAAATTTTCTTCTGTTCTTTTCCACCAGTTACAATTGCTTTATCAGCGTTGATAATTACAACAAAATCACCCATCAACTGGTTTCTTGTGAAAGTAGCCTTATTTTTACCGCGTGCAATATAAGCAGCCTTTGCAGCAACACGTCCGAGCGGTTTTCCTTCTGCATCAATAATGTACCATTTACGAGCCTGGTCACATTCATTTACAAAAATAGTTTCCATGATATACCTTACTTATAATAAAAGTTTATCTGCAGTTACAAATACTTGCATCTTATCTGAAACTGCCAAGGATTAATGATGAGCAGTCAAAAATCCTATAACGGGTAGAGTATAATACCAAAAAAACCGTTTTTGTGTCAATATATGCGTTTTTCTATTTTTTATTCTTCTTTTTTACTTTCTGCTTCTTCTTTTTCTGATTCTTTTTTATCTTTTATATCTGCAGCACCAATAAAAAGACAAATAAGTCCTACAAAAGCTGCAAATACAGGAAGACATCCTTTTAAAAACGAAATAACATCCGGTCCCCAGGCAAGAGGTCCCATTGGAAGAACAGAGAAAACAGTAAAAGCAATAAAAATCAATCCAAGAATTATAGAAATCATGACAATTCTCCTCGTCAAAAATCGTTCCTTTGATTATAGCTTATACATAAAAAAAATGCAAAATAATAAAAACTCATTTTTATGACAGGGCGTACCCCTGCTTTCGCAGGGTCGGGTGTTCCGCACTTCGCCTGCAGGCTCATCCCGCTTAAAAGCGGGACTAAAGGTGCTCCATACCCTTACGCGGTTGAAAAAAAAAATATTTCAGTTATAATAAATTTTATGTATTCCAGAACTTTTAAAAAAGCACCGGAAAAAATAATAGAAAAAGGTTCAGCGCATTTCGGAACATACGAAGAAGTTCCTCCTAGACTCGATATAAGAGGAATGCATGCACCTTATGCAGGTATTCCTGTTCCATCAATAATTTCTAATCTTAGAATTAAAAGCCGGCTTGAATATGCTTTTTCGCTTGATAATTATATAGGCATTGCAATTTTTTATGACTTTAAGGCAATTGGTCTTGGCGAAATAATTTTCTGGAATAAAGAGACAGGTAAACGAAATGCTTATCATACAATAATGGCTCCACGCCGCCGTTTTGTTCCAATTCACACTACTAAAGGAATCTGTGCCTGCTACAGAAATTCCCGTTACTTAAAAATCGCATGGGGCAGAAATCATCAGCATCATTCTCTTTCTTTTAAAGTAAAAGGAGATAAAAGACGACCTAGTGCAAAAGGATTTTTATTTTCTCCTATTGATGATAAAAATCATTGTGATGTAAGTTTTGTTTCTCCATCACCATCATTTTCCAGATGTTCTGCAACCTGGATTAGTACAATGAGTTTAAACGGTCAGATTTCTTTAAAAAACAAAAAACAGAAAGAACAAATTTCTGCAAATTCTAAAGGGCTTGGAATGATGGTTCTTAACAGGACTTATATAAAAATGCATTCAAAGTCAACCTATATTTATGGAATGCAGAAAATCAATAATGATGATGTATATTTTTACCTTCGTTCATCTAATCTTGATGCCGCCGACTCAGATTCCTACAACGATAATGTACTTTTTGTAAACAATGAACCTACAGCACTTCCTCCAGTTTATATAACGCATCCTTTTGGAATGAAAAAACGCTGGATTATCCAGGATACAGAAAGCATGGTCGATTTAGCTTTTACACCTGTTTCACTGGCGCCAAGGACTCTAAACCTGATTGCACTCAGAATGGATTATCAGTTAATATACGGTACCTTTGAAGGCACCTTATTAACAAAAGACGGCAAAAAAATATCTCTTAAAAACTTTTCCGGAATATTGTATAAAAATCTTTTAAGACTTTAATACTTGGTGTATAATCATAGTTATTATATAGAAGAGGTTTTTGTAATGGCTGAAGAAATTAACAAAACTGCAGATTGGGCTCCCGGTACTCTGGATAAAACCAGAAAAAATATTGGTGATATCAGCGATAAAGATGCAGCTGCAATGGCTAAAAAACTCGGCGGACAGGTAATGTACGAGCGAAGTTCAACAGATTCCGCACCTACCCAAAATAAAGGCGGACGAATTGTTCGCCAGCAAGCTTCAGGTTCTGGTTCAGGCTCTTCTTCATCTTCTTCTATGCCAGATTTTTCAGGACAGAAAAAGCGCTATCAGAGAGAATTACTTCCTAACATTTCTAAAAAAACAGCAAATGCCATAGACAAATTAATGATGGCTCCTGAATATAAAATCAAACCAAATTACGGAGTATTTAATTTTGTAAGAAACTGGCAGAAAAACGGAACAGAAAAAATTATTCCTGAATTCTATGAATATAAAATGAAGCAGATGCTCGACCACATGGAAGCATTTATTACTGTTATTAAAACTTTAATTCAAGTTGCACCTGCTACCTATAAAACAAAAATTGCAAATGGCACCGAACCCAAATTTAAATTTTTAAGAATGGTTGCCGGATGGACAATGCAGGGAATTAAAATAGAGTATTTTAATGTTCAAAATGCACCACAGCCTCTTCTTGTTGCAGATTTAATTCCTACAACCCGTGCAATTTATAAACCACTTATTACAGTATATTATTATGGAAACAGCAAAATTCCAAAGCTCATAAAAGAAATCTATTCAGACGAAGCTGCATATCCGGATTCTCCTCAGGAAAAGCTTTCGGGCTATGCAAAACAGGCTATTACTGAATGGCTTTATCTTGAAACTGAAATTATTAAAAAGCTTTATCCTCTGCTTTTACGAATGTGTTCAGATACATTTGAACCTTATCCAACATTCTTTAATACAAAAGCAGGAGAAATATTAAAATTTGTGGGGCTTCATAAATTTGATCTTCTTCTGCCTGAAAAACCTAAGGAACCAGCACCTGAAGAAAAAGCTAAAAAACCTGAACCTCCACAAAAGGGTATAAAAGATTCAACAGTTTTAACAGGTTTAAAATTATTAAATCAGATGTTCCCGGAAGCAGGCTTTGATAAACTGGATGAATATCCCGATTTTTATCCATATTTCCAGCCTATATTTAAATTTGATGACGGCTTTAATCTGCTTGCTCCAGATAATCCGCTGCAGACTATTATGGTTTTACAGCAGATTATTGAAGAATGTTTTCAGGGCTGCCGGAACATTCATTTTGTAGAACCAGAAAATCCTAAAAAAGGAGCAGATTCAATTGTTCAGGTTCTGGATGACTGGTCTGCTTATCGCGAAGAATCCTTTGAAAATTTATACTGCCAGCCTCTTGAAGATCTTGTAAATTCAATTTATTCACAACCAGATTTTGCAACAACTCACAGCGGAAAAAGAACTCTAACAAATTTATTATGGCAGATAACCTACACCTTCCTTCCAAACTTTAAATTTGAACAGCTGTTACTTGAGCATCCTTCTAACGAAAGTAAATACCGTCCTTTATTTCATAGAACCGATTTTGCACGTAAATTCCTAACGTTAGTAATTAATGAATGTGATGCAGCTGCAAAAACAAAGGGAAAATGTAATCTTATAGAAAATCCATGGGAGCATTATAAGTTTGATATTCCTAATGAAGTTTCAAAACGACTTGATGTTCTTCTTGGCGCACAAAATAAAACTGCAAACACAACTGCAAATAATGCAAATCTTTTAAAGTACACACTATGCTTTATAGCTGTACTTGACTGGTATGTTAATAATCCGGACAGTCCGGCATATCAGTCAGATCCAATGCATATATTCAGAATTTCACCGGCAGATGGAAAACCAATATTCTCTGTACCGGAAAGAAACGATCAGAATAAATTATTTGCAGAAGCAATCAGAGCAAGCTATAAAAACGCTGCAAAATAAAATTATTTATCCTCTAATCTCTTAATTAGATAAGGAATTGCTGTCTCAAAATCCACACCATACCAGTTATAATCTGGATGGCTTAATGTACAGCTTATTGCTTCTACAACAAAATCTCCCGCCAGAGCTGCTGCTGATTTTAAATTCATGCCGCGCATAAGAGCACCAGTAAGAACACTTGCAAAAATATCGCCGGTGCCATGAAAACTTTGAGGCATTTTTTTATGAAAATACCATTCTATTTTATCATTTAAAGAATCAAATATTGCAATACCTATTTTATCATCTCCAAACTGAACACCTTTTAATACAACTTTTTTTGCTCCAAGAGCTGCAAGCTTATGAAGAATATCTTCTATATATTCTTTATCATAACCGCTATCTTTATATTCAATTCCAAGCATAAAAGAAGCTTCTGTCATATTCGGAACAATTACATCTGCCTTTCCACAAAGCTCTGCCATTGCATATGCAAAATCCTGAGTAAACCCGGAATACAATTTTCCATTATCAGCCATACAAGGATCTACAATAATAATTGAATCATTAGCAGCAAAATCCTGAAACATTTTTTTCATAAGATTAAGCTGTTCAAAAGACCCTAAATATCCTGTATAAATTGCATCAAAATGAAACTGCTCTTTTTTCCAATGCTCACATACTGGTGTAATTTCTTTAGTTAAATCACAAAATGTAAAATTCTTAAATGCCGTATGAGTTGATAAAACAGCAGTTGGTAAAATACAAGCTTCAACACCCATTGCAGAAATAATTGGCAAAGCCACAGTAAGAGAACATTTTCCAACACAGGAAATATCTTGTACAGTTATAATTCTTTTCATACAGATAATTTAATGCTTAACGCAATTTATTAAAAGTGCTGGAAGAATAATTTCTATATTTTTACTTTTCTATATGTAATTTTTTTATTATATTATTTATATAAATATCATTGAATAAAGAAAATGTAAGGAACTCTGTTTGTGAAAAGATTCCATTCTGTTTATCTCTTCACAAACAGATCTCTTTACAACGATTCTTTTTCATTTTATGAGGTTAATATAAATGAATAATAAAAAAATCCCTATTACATTATTGTGTGGTTATCTTGGAGCAGGAAAAACTACTCTTCTTAACCGGGTTCTTACAAATCAGAAGGGCTACAAAGTTGCCGTAATTGTAAATGATATTGGAGAAGTAAACGTAGACGAGCGCCTTATTTCTAAAGAAGCAAAAATTGAAGATTCCAGCAGCCTTGTTCCTCTTACAAACGGCTGTATCTGCTGTACTCTCAAAAGCGACATGGTAAATCAGATTGAAAACCTGATGAAAAGCGGAAAATTTGATTACATTATGATTGAAGCCAGCGGCGTTTGTGAACCTATGCCAATTGCTCAGGCTATAGAACAGATTGAAATTGGTAAGCTTGATAATGTTGTCGGCGTTGTTGATGCAAGCCGCCTTGTTGAAGAATTTGATGAAGGAAAAGCTCTTCTTAAGAAAGATATTGATGAAGAAGATATTGAATCACTTTTGATTCAGCAGATTGAATTCTGTTCTACTTTGATTGTTAATAAGCGCGACCTTGTTACTGATGAACAGATGAAGATGGTTCGTGCCGTAATCAACAAGATTCAGCCAACTGTAAAGGTTATTGAAACTACACGCTGTGATGTTCCTGTAGAAGAAGTCATTGGAACAGACCGCTTTGATTTTGAAACAGTTTATTCTAGTGCAGGCTGGGTAAAAGCATTAGAAGAGCACGATGCCGAAGAAGAAGATGATGATGATCATGACGAACACGAACATCACCATGAACATGAAGAGCACCATCATGATGATGATCACGACGAACATGACCACCACGAACATCACCATCACCACGAGCACAAACACGAAGGCGAAAGCGAAGATGAATATGGAATTGGTTCATTTGTCTATTATCGCCGCCGTCCGTTTAACCGCCAGAAGCTTGATGCATTTGCATCTACCTGGCCTCGCAATATTATCAGATCTAAAGGTGTAGTATGGTTCAGCGATGAAGAGGATATGGCTTACGTACTTGAAACTTCTGGCCGCCAGATTCAGGCTGGTTATTCAGGAAACTGGCTTGCATCCTGCCCTCCTACAGAACAAAAACGAGTACTTGCAGAAGAACCAGAAATGAAAAAAGACTGGGATGAAAAAGTAGGCGATAGAATGATAAAAATGGTTATCATTGGCCGTCACTTAGACCGTGCAAAAATCGAATCTGATTTAGATTCCTGCCTGGACTAGTAAAATATTTGCAGATAATCGGACGTGTCTTTGTAATATTTTAATTAAGCACGTCCATAAGTAAACATATTAAAAATAATAAAAGCGATTTCAAAATCGGTTCATTATCGTTTACCAATTTGGAAATCGCTTTTATCTTTTAAAATAGAAATATATTTATTAACTCGTGGCGCACTTAATTAAAAACTATGCGGCTGTTAATATTTCTGAAATATTAAAGCAGTTATCGCCAATATGCTCAATTGTTCTGACAATATCAATATAAAGGAGCTCAGCCTTTACATCTGCTCCACCTTCAAGTCGTTTGCGGGCAACTTTCTTTAAATCTTTTCGGAAGGCATCTATTCCGTCTTCAAGCTCGCGTGCAAGCTCAAGCTTTTCCGGAGTCAGCTGCTTATTAATATTTATACGGATAAACTGCAAAAACTGTCTTGCAAGTTCTATGTATGGTAAAAGACGTTCCATATCTTCGCTTTGGAATTTCATCTTCTTTTCTATACTGCGGGTAATAAGCATAATTGTCCCATAACAGCTGTCGCTCATATTTTCCAGTTCATCTACAATTTGAATCATGTTCGATATATGATTAAGCTGTTTTTCTGTAACCTGCAGGGATTCACATTTGATAAGATAATGTGTAATCTGCTCGTGCATCTGGTCTGCATAATCTTCTGCAAGCTCGCTTGCTTCGCTGTGTTTTTCTATAAAATCATTATTGCGCTTTGTAACGCCAATCTGGATTTTATCAAACATATCTGTTACAACATCAGTCATATCTGCAATAGCCTTTTCTGCCTGAATAATATGTGTTGCAACACTGTCTTTGGAAACAAGCTCTGTAAATTCCAGCTTGTAAACATTTGAATTTTTTTCCGGATCATCCTTAATGATTTTCTTAGAAAGAAGAACAAGAGGATTCTGCATTGGCAGCAAAATCAAAGTAGAAAGGGTTTTGAATACTGTATGCAGCATTGAAATGCGGATTGCGATATTTGAATGCTGTCCGCCAGGAGTAAGCATCATCACTAAATTCAGGAATGGATGGAAGAAGATAAGGGCCAGCACAGTACCAAAGACGTTGAACATAACGTGAATCAAAGCAGAACGGCGCGCATCGGCATTTGTTCCTATAGAAGCAAGAATTGCATCTATAGTAGAACCAACGTTACTACCAAGTGTCATGGCCGCAGCCATTTCCCAGTTGATAAGCCCGTTAAAGGCCATTGTAATTACAATTGCAGAAAATGCAGAACTGGAATGAAGCAAGGCTGTTATCAGAATACCGATTGCAAAACCAATTAAAATTGCAAGAGGACCATCTCCCTGAATCTTAAAAAGCCAGCCAAGCTGTTCCGGTGTAAATACAGCTGAAAGTCCGCTCAAACCAAGGAAAAGCATACCAAAACCCATAAGAGCTTCGGCCCAGTTTTTATATTTTCCTTTTCTGATTAAAGCGCTGAAATAACCGATTCCGAAAACCGGAATGGCAAAGGCAGATATTTTAAAGTTAAAGCCAAAAATAGAAACAATCCAGGCAGTAATTGTATTACCAATGTTAGCACCAAAAATAACACCAACAGACTGTGCAAGAGTCATAAGTCCGGAATTGACGAAGGTAACAACCATTACAGTAGTTGCACCCGATGACTGAATAATCATCGTAACAACAAGTCCGGTCAAAAGGGAAGCAAATCTGTTTCCTGTAAGAACAGAAAGTGCACGCTGCAACTTTTCGCCGGAGCTCTTCTGAATACCGTCAGACATGAGCTTCATTCCGTAAAGAAGAAGACCCAGGCTGCCAATCAGTTCTAAAACGGGCTGTATGACATTCATATTCTAATTTTACCGAAAAGCCCCCTTCTTTTCAAGAAAAATAAAATATTGTAGAATAAAACTATCTATGGGTGCGGAAATGAAACATACAAAAACCTTAAAATCAAAAATTGCCTCTAAAACTATTCTGATTTCTGGGCTTATCTTTTTATTTTTATTTATTGCCGGTTGCAGCAAAAATAAAAATCAGATTCAGGAAGACACACCTGTTCTGACACTTCTTGAAGGTAATAAAAGTGAATTAGTTTCCAAACCTCAAAAATGGCACCTTACAGAAAAAAAAGTGTGCATTTTATTTGGCTATAATTATAATTCAGAAGAAGTTATTAATTCCATTCTTGAAAAACTTGGCGAAGAATTTGGCTTAGACGAAGACGGAGGCCTTATTTACGGCATTGTTTATCCTACAGATTTTAAGCATGGCTCAAGAAGTTACGCAACAGATTTTTCTCAGCTTCTGCAGAATTCAGAAAAAGATATTTGTGCCTTAATTACTTTGGGCGCACCGGAAAATACCCATTATGCACTTGCAAAGAATCAGGATTTTTGGAACCAGAATGTTCCTTATCCTATTGTTTCGCTTTTTCCTCAGGACGACGTTTTAGGAATAGAAGCCGAAAGTGATATAGTTATTGATAAGAGTCAGACTGCCGGAATAACAGGAGAACTTGTTCTTGAAGAAAAAGATGAAAATCATGTGTCAGATATTCCAGAAATTTTAACAAACGTAATAAATTATCTTCTATGTACAAAAGAGCCTTTTCCAAGAAGCGATGATCTTTCAAAGCACGCTGCTGCAATGCTGACTGGGAAAGTAGTCAGACCATATTCAGATCCGGAAACAGGCCTTTTTTCTATCAATCATTTTGTAATGGAAGATACAGCTCAATAATTTGGAAAAGAAATGAAGCAGAATTCATCGGGACTCATAGGAAAAGAAGAAGATATAAAAGCTCTTGAATCTAAAAAAGGAGCCAGAATTCTCGTTTATTCAGATTCTCACGGAAATGCAGGAATTGTTGAACAGATTCTTCTTAATTACGGGAAAGCTTGCGATATGCTTGTTTTTTGTGGAGACGGAATCTGCGACCTGGCACAAATTCTTTCTAAAGCTGAATACGACAAAAAGCTTTCTCAAGCTATTCCAAAAGTTATTTGTTTTGTTCAGGGAAACGGAGATCCTGGAACTTATCCTGTTACAGATAACTATTCATTAAAAAATCACAGAATGCAGAATTTTGTTGTAAATCACAAAATTTTCTTAGCTGTTCATGGGCATTATCAGGGAGTTGACTGGGGACTGGAAAATCTTGGAATGGATGCACAGCTTACAAACAGTTCAGTTGCATTTTACGGACATACTCATGTTGCAAGAGAAGAAACAATCGGAAACTATAAATTTATTAATCCCGGAAGCTGTGCACGTCCACGAGGCGGCCAGCCAAAAAGCTTTGCAATAGTAACTGTAGAAGACAATTTTGTAGATACAGCATTTATTAAAATTGAATTTACAGGATTAGAAACAAAATATACGCTCTGGCAACCATTTTAGAATTCTAAAACATAAAGCCAAAGCTATCGTGACCAGGATAAACCAGAGTACCTGCAGGTATTATTTTTTTTAACCTTTCAAGACTTTTTAAAATTTGAGCTTCGTCTCCGCCTTCTAAATCTGTTCTTCCATAACCGCCGTAATCAAACAAAGTATCACCAGAAATTAAAACATTTCTTTCTTTACTGTATAGACAGATTGAACCAGGTGTATGCCCCGGAGTATGAATAACCTTAAAATCAAAAACAGAATCTCCATCTTCCAAAAGAGTATCGGCAGCGGGCTGTAAAGAAATAGCATCTAAAAGTGAAGCTTTGCCAAAAAAACTGATAGCAGAACTATTCATTGGACCAGGAGCATAACGAAGTTCATCTGAATCATTTTTATGAATTGCTATTTTAGCTTCTGGAAAACAGTTTTTTACAGTATCTATTCCTGTAATATGATCAAAATGGGCGTGAGTTAAAACAATTTCCCTGCAGTTAAGTTTTTTGGATTCAAGAAAAGAAGTGATTTTATATTTATCATTAGATAGAGAACATGCAGCAGGATCTACAACAAAACAGTCGTTTTGGGATAAAGGAACAATTAAAGTGTTTACCCCAAAAACTCCTGTTCTGATAACGTGGATTTTATCCATTATAAGTAATTACACACCAAAAGGTTCTTTATCGGCAGCGGCACGTTCTGCAGCAGCATAAGCAGCAGCATCTTCTGCAGCCATTTCCTGCTGATCAGCAGAATAATCTGAATTTACATCTTCTGCAGAAACTTCTGCTTCAGAATCAGGCTTCTGTTTAGAAAAACTAACAGCAAGTCTTCTTCCGCGATATTCATAACCATTTAATTTATCAATAGCCATTTGCGCATCTTCTGCATAAAGCTGAACAAATGAATAATTTGCAAGGACTTTAATATCTCCAATTCTTTCGCGGTCTAATCCGCCAACGGCAATTAAAATACCAACTAAGTCGCGTGGATAAACACGACGATTCTTTCCAATACTTACAAAAATTGAAGCTGCCTGATCTTCCGGAATTTCTACACGCGGATGACGAGGTCTTTCTTCTTCTGTTACTTCAGTTTTTTCTGTCTGTTCATAAGTTCTTGAAGCTTTTTCTGTGTGAAAATCTGAACGTTCGCGATGAGGATTTCGTTCTGTTCTTTCCTGATGGCGAGCTCCAAATGAATGGAAATGCTTTAATGATTCTTTGAGCATATATGCTACAACATACTTTCTTATTGAAAGTGGAACATTCTTTTTAAAAAGTTTATTCAAATCGCTAAGAATATCAACATTTTCTGTTGTTTTTACTTTATTTACTGACATTGAAAGATAATTAGCAATCTGATCTTCGTTAATTTCAAATTCTCTTCTATTATTATAAGACATTTAATTCCTCCAAAATTTTGCTATAAAGGTCGTCGTATCTGCAAATGCAATAATTACGCTTTATACAAAAAAAATTTTAATTTAATACTAAAATGTATCCAGAACGAGTTTTTTTAAAATCCATTCTCTCCAGTAACGGAGTTAAAAATTCTGGAATTATGAAATCCGGTAAAATAACCCATTTTTTACCAGTTTCTTTAATTCTGGAAATAGAAAGTGAAAGTAGTTCTGTCCCTATTCCAAGTCCACGAAAATTTTCAGAAACATAAAAACTTGTTACAAAAACAAGATTTTTCTGATTTTCTAAACAGGGTGAGTAAGTTATACAACCCGCAAATTCATCCGAAAGACTGTAACAAATTTGTCCTGATTGACCGATTTTTTCAGCCCTTTCAAACTGATTTTTCCACATTTCATAAAATGCATCAGTAACTTTAGACGGTAACTCATCATCACACCATTCTGCTGTTGAAATATTTAAAAGGATTTTTTCTTTATCTTCAGACTTATAATCCGTAAAGGAAAAATCATCTTGAACAAGATATTCATCTGAAGAAGGAATACTATCTAATTTTTCTAATCCCCATACTTCACACAGTTGATTGTACCATTCAGTTATTACGGCACGCATTGTTCTATATTTAAAAGTGTGCCATCGCTTTTCAACTTCAGGGTACTTTTTTAAAACATCCCTAAAATTTCTAAACACCCCCCTTCCAGAATGCAGTGTTTCCTGTAAATCTTCTTTTGCCAATGGAACATGAAGTAAAGAAACAAAAGTTTCCCTCATAGAAAAACCATCAGCCGAACTCCATCCCGGTATCTTATACAATCTTTCCTCATCAGACTCTTTACTCTCAACAATTGATTTTGTCTGAGCATCTACACAAAATTCTCCCGTTTGATTTTCCATGGCAGAGAGAATTTCGTCTGTCAATGTATCCGATAACTCAAAGGTCATATATAAATAATTTTATTTTTTCTTAAAAAAATCTTTCTTTTCTACTATCTTGCTTATAAGACCATAATTTACAGCTTCTTCACTATCAAGCCAGAAATCACGTTCTGTATCTTTTACAACCTGTTTTAAAGCCATTCCAGTTTCATCAGAAATGATTTTATTTAATTTTGCACGGATTTTTTCCATGTCTTTTGCATAAATTTCTATATCTGTAGCAACACCGCGCATTCCACCTAATGGCTGATGAATAAGATAACGGCTGTTTGGAAGACCAAATCGCTTTTCTTTTGGAACTGCAAGCAATACCAGAGTTGCAGCAGAAGCTATTAAACCCATTCCAATAAGGATAACTGGAGCCGTTACAAACCGAATCATGTCAAAAATTGCAAATCCGGCATCTACATCTCCGCCCGGAGAGTCAATATACATATAAACAGGTGCTTTTGAATCTTCAGAATCAAGAATAAGCAGCTGGCGAACAATACTGTCTGCTAATTCTTTATTAATTTCGCCAGTAAGAATAATCTGACGTGTCTTTAAAAATCTGTCAGAAAAAGGATCCGGCGCCTTCTGATTTTTTTTCTCTTCTTCGTCATCATCTGCCAGAGGCATATTATAAATTGAACTAAATTTCATATTACTAATATAGCGAATTCCCTGTTAGTTTTCAATTAAATTAAACAATAAACTGTTCCACGTGATTATGAATTTTGTCTACAGAATTCATGTTACCGGCTGCAGAGCTGTCTACAAGCGAAATTGTATTTTTCATGTTTGCAGTAGCCTCAAAACTTTCTTTTACAGCTGCACGCGTAGATTTTGAAGCCTGAACTACAGCATTCATGGAATCACGAAGCTTTCCGGCTTCTTCAGTTTCTTCTTCAGCAAGACCACGAATTGCTTCAATTGCTTCTACCATAGCTTCTGAAGCCTGTTTTGTTTCGTTAGCACCTTGATTCTGCTGAATCATTGCATCATAAATATCTTTTACCAAAAGTGCATTTTCTGAAACATTTTCAGTAATTTTTTCGAACGCTTGTCCGGCAGAAGAAATAGCTTCTGCACCAGCCTGCGTTTTTTCCATCATTTCTTTAATTTTTACCTGAATATTTCGTGCGCTTGAAGATGAAGAAGCAGCTAGAGATCGAACCTCATCTGCAACAACAGCAAAGCCGGCACCAAATTCGCCGGCATGGGCTGCCTCAATTGCAGCATTCATCGAAAGAAGATTTGTCTGCGCAGCAATTGTCTGAATAACAACAAGCAGTTTTTTAACTTCTTCCGAAACACTCTGAATTTCTTTCATAGTTACAACAGCATGTTCAACAGCATTATTTCCAACTGAACTTCTTTCAGAAAGATCCATAGAAACTTCCTGTGCTCTTTTTGCAGTTTCTGTAACACTGGAAATATTATCTGTAATTCTTGCGATTGCTCCAGAAATATTTTTTACAGATTCAGTCTGCTGCGTAATATGAAGTTTTACTGTATCAATACTGTCAGAGAGCATTTTGATGTTTTCTTCGGTAATATCAACCAGTTCATCCTGTTTCTGACTGTTTTCATCAATTCTGGAAAGAGAATTAGAAACTACATCCAGAGCTCCATTTGCAGTATCTGCAGACTTGGATAAAACTGCAGCAGATTCTGTAACAAGAGAAGTTTCTGTTTTAAAGTCTTTTATCATGCTCGAAAGCTTGGCAATAAGAGTATTTATGGAAGAAATTAATCCGCCAATATCATCAATTACAGTAATATCAATTCGGCGGGTAAGATCTCCGTTATTTGCAATATCGCCTAAAAGCTTTGAAGTAATTTTAATACGCTTTGAAAGTCCTCTCAAAACTGTAAGGAATGGAATAATACCAATCATAGTAGAAAGAACTATACAAAGAGAACCTTTCTTAAAGAATTCAGTCAAAAGATCACCTTTAAAAACCCCATTATGAGATTCCAGAAGAATTCCATAAGGAACGGTAATCATATTAATTCCCAGAAAATAAATTACAAGAAAAAATACAAGAATTATAGAAACAGAGATTCCATAAGTTTTCCCCTTATACGCTGAAATTGAAGAAATACCAAGTCTCTGTCTTTTTTTAATAAGCATATAATCTACAATTTTAATTGCCGTAATTGCAGAAATTCCTCCGAATCCCATAGCCTGAGCAACTACAAGGAAAACTCTGGAAAAATAATAAACATTGCTTCCATTAACAATTCCAAGAATTACTATAATAATCTGTCCGATAAAAAAACCAATAATATTTGCAGTAATAATAAGTCCGATGATTTTTTTGTAACTCTTTATACAGATTCCAATTTCTTCTTCTGTAGCAGACCTGTTTTCTTTTTTGATTCTTTTAAGAATCTGATCAAAAGGCTTTGCAAAAAAGTATCCAAGGATAACTGCAATAATTAAAAGCAGGGAAGCAACCATAATATTTGGAAGCGTTCCACCCCACATTGCTTCAATCTCATTGTAAATAAACTCCAGCGCAAACCATCTCAACACTAAGACACTTGTATAAGTGACTGACAACAATACAACAACAAATGTTCCAAAAACTGTCATAATATTACAATTATAAGAGAGGATTATTCAAAAATCTAGAAAAAAAGAAATAAACGCTTTAGACGGTATTCTAGTATTTTTAGCCAAAGTTTTATTACAGCAGAAGTGACAATCCATACACGTTCTTCACAGACCGCTCAATTTTTACTATAATATTTCAATCATTTTAAATAAATTGTGAGGCGCTTATACGTCCACGTCAAGGCACGCTACGCTTAAAGCTGATGCCTTGTCCGTTTACGTGCCTCACTAAAAATCGTGAGGCGCTTATGTCAAAATATCCATTTGAATCGATTGAGCCTAAATGGCAGAAGTATTGGGACGAACACAAAACTTTTAAGGTAACTGAGGACGAAAAGTATCCTGCAGATAAACGCATGTATGTCCTTGATATGTTCCCTTATCCAAGTGCAGCCGGACTACATGTAGGACATCCGGAAGGCTACACCGCAACAGATATTTACTGCCGCTACCTAAGAATGAATGGATATAACGTACTCCATCCTATGGGATACGACGCTTTCGGTCTTCCTGCAGAAAACTATGCAATTAAGACTGGAACTCATCCAAAGACAACAACTAACGCAAACATAGAACACTTTACACAGCAGATTAAATCTCTTGGCTTCAGCTACGACTGGGACCGCTGTGTATCTACCTGTGAGCCTGACTATTATAAATGGACACAGTGGATTTTCCTCCAGCTCTACAAGAGGGGCTTGGCATACGAAGCACAGACTCCAATCAACTGGTGTCCTTCTTGTATGACAGGTCTTGCCAACGAGGAAGTAAAAGACGGCAAGTGTGACCGCTGTGGTGCAGAAGTAACTCACAAAACAATCCGCCAGTGGATTTTGAAGATTACTGATTATGCAGACCGCCTTGATGCAGACCTCGAAGGACTCGACTGGCCGGAAAGCGTAAAGGCAATGCAGCACAACTGGATTGGAAAATCAACAGGTGCCGAAGTTACCTTTACTGTAGCAGATAAGGACGGAAAGCCAACTGATAACAAGCTCACCGTTTACACTACCCGCTGTGATACTCTCTTCGGAGCAACTTACATGGTAGTTTCGCCGGAACACAAGATTATTCCGGAAATCACAACACCAGAACAGGCAGATGCTGTAAAGGCTTATCAGGAAGCAGCAGCTAAAAAGTCTGACCTTGAGCGTACAGACCTTGCAAAAGATAAGACCGGTGTATTCAGCGGAAGCTATGCAATCAACCCTGTAAACGGAAAGCTCATTCCAATCTGGATTGCAGACTACGTTTTGATTTCTTACGGTACTGGTGCAATTATGGCCGTACCTGCTCACGATGACCGCGACTGGGAATTCGCCAAGAAGTTTAACCTGCCAATCATCGAAGTTTTGAAGAGCGAAGTTGACGTACAGCAGCAGGCCTGGACTCAGGACGGAATCCACGTAAACTCAGAATTCCTCGATGGTCTTAACAAGGCAGACGCAATTGCCAAGATGCTGGAATTCCTTGAAGAAAAGAAAATCGGCCGCAAGGCTATTAACTATAAACTGCGCGACTGGGTTTACAGCCGCCAGCGCTACTGGGGTGAACCAATTCCTCTGGTACACTGTCCAGACTGTGGAACAGTTCCAGTGCCGGAAGAAGAGCTCCCATTGAAGCTTCCTGAGGTAAAATCATATCAGCCTACAGGAACCGGTGAGTCTCCACTTGCTGCTATTGATTCCTGGGTAAACTGCAAGTGTCCAAAGTGCGGAAAACCTGCTAAGCGCGAAACAAACACAATGCCTCAGTGGGGAGGAAGCTGCTGGTACTACCTCCGCTACCTTGACCCTCACAACGATAAACAATTCTGTGCTCCGGAAAAAGAAAAATATTGGATGCCTGTAGACCTTTACATTGGTGGTGCTGAGCACGCCGTACTTCACCTGCTCTACGCACGCTTCTGGCACAAGGTACTTTATGATATTGGAGTTGTTTCTACAAAAGAACCGTTCCAGCGCCTTGTAAACCAGGGTATGATTACTTCATTTGCCTTCCAGCGCAAAAATAAAACCCTCGTTCCAGTTGATGAAGTTGAACAGCGTGATAACGGAAAATACTATGAAAAGGCAACCGGCGAAGAGCTTGAGCAGATTGTTGCAAAGATGTCTAAGTCTTTGAAGAACGTAGTAAATCCTGATGATGAAATTAAGGCTTATGGTGCAGACTCTGTTCGTATGTACGAAATGTTCATGGGACCACTTACAATGTCTAAGCCATGGGCAACACAGGGTATTGTTGGTATTCACCGCTTCCTCGAAAAAGTATGGTCAGTAAGCGAAAAGCCAATGGCTGATATCGACATCAACGGCAAGCTCGAAGACAAGGCACTTATCAGCGCCCGCAAGACCTTTGCCCAGACAATCAAAAAGGTAACTGATGATACTGCTACATTGAACTTCAACACAGCAATCAGCCAGATGATGATTTTCATCAACGAGCTTTCAAAGCTTCCGGAAGTTCCTCGCGCTATGTGGTCAGATTTCGTAAAGGTACTCTCACCTTACGCACCACACCTCGGCGACGAGCTCTGGGAAAAACTTGGCAACAAAGAAACTATTGCTTACGTTGCATGGCCAACAGTAAATGCAGACTTCACAAAAGATGATGCAAAGACAATTGTTGTAATGGTAAACGGAAAAAAGCGCGATACCTTCGAAGCAGCACCAGGCAGCTCTGACGCTCAGCTTAAAGAAACAGCATTTGCGCGTGATGGTGTAAAGAAATTTACAGACGGCCATGAACTCGTAAAGGTAATTGTTGTTAAGGATAAACTGGTCAATATCGTTGTACGCTAATAAGCTGGTCAAGGCACTTTTTACTTAGATAATTTATACAAAGTGCCTTGACTCAACTGTTTTTGCGGGAGTTAAAAATGTCAAAAGAAATCATCTCAAAATTATTTTCTGTTCAGGATTCTGAATATAAAGAATTTCAAAGCAGGCTTGTTCCGAATATTTCTCCAGATTCCATGATTGGCATAAGAACTCCGCAAATGCGCAAAATTGCAAAAGAAATCAACGGCACGCAAATAGCAGAAAATTTTTTATCTGAACTTCCACATAAATATTACGAAGAAAATCTAATTCATTTTTTTCTTATAGCTATGGTTAAAGATTTTAATGAATGCATAAATAAACTCGAGACTTTTCTGCCATATATTGACTGCTGGCCGGTATGTGACCAGTCCAGCCCAAAAGTTTTTAAGAAAAACCATGAACAACTCTTGCCATACATAAAAAAATGGATTTCTTCGCCGCACGTTTATACAGCAAGATTTGGCATGCGTATATTAATGAATGAATTTCTGGATGAAGATTTTAAGGAAGAATATCTGGAACTTGTAGCTTCAAAAAAAGGGGATGATTATTATTTAAAAATGATGATTGCCTGGTATTTTGCTACAGCACTTGCAAAACAATATGATTCGGCTATCAGCTTTATAGAACATCGAAAACTTGAACAATGGACTCATAACAAAGCTATTCAAAAAGCGCTTGAAAGTTTTAGAGTTTCAGAAGAACATAAAGATTATCTGCGCACATTGCGATGGATTTAAACCCATAATATTAAAAAATGGAGTTACAAATGAAAGAAAAAAAGTCTAAAACTCGGGTCAACGCCCTGCGTAATAATTTTTACGCCCTGCGCCTTGTCTGGAAAATCTGTCCCGGACCTGTTCTCCACATGGCAATTGCAAGACTTCTCTCTTACTTCGGCTGGCTTTTTTACAGCGCCTTCTTTATGCGCTATGTAATTAATGCCCTGCAGTCGGGTGAAAGCTTTAAGACAATTATGATTTTTATTGGAATCACGATTGCAGTTTTTGCGAGCATGGCTCTTTACAACAGCTACATTCAGGGCTATATTGCACCGGTTGCAAATGCAAGACTAAACAAAGGACTTTATCAGCAGCTCTTCAAAAAATCCAGCAATGTTGAACTGGAATGTTTTGAGAACTCAGATTTTTATGATAAATATACTCTGGCCATGAAGAATGCCGACACAAATCTTTATAACACCGTAGACCAGTTATTCGGCGTTATATTTGGATTTATTGCCAGCATTTTTGCCTTCTTCTTTATGTTTCAGGTAGACAAGTTTTCCGTTCTCTTTATTATCTTTCCGATAATCGGAAACTTTTTCTTCCGCCGCCTTTTAAACCATATTGAGTTTAACCGTCAGAAGGACATGGCTCCTCATAACCGCCGCGTAGACTACATCAACCGCGTAATGTACCTCAAAGACTACGCCAAGGAAATTCGTCTTACAAATATTTTCAATCTCCTCAAACGCCAGTACACCGATGCGATTCAGGGGCTGGTAGAAGTTATTAAAAAGTACATCGCAAAATCTGTACTCTTCCACTGGTTCTGGGTTCAGTTCACCTTCTCCTTTATTTTTGAAGGCCTTTTGATTTATGGTGCCTACCGAACGTTAGTTAGTTCTACTATGTCACTGGCCCAGCTTGCCGTTATTACCAGCATGATGGTTTCTACCACCTGGATTCTCATTGGCTTTACAGACTCTGTTACTGCCAGTTTAAAAAACGGCCTTTTCGTAGAATACCTTCGTTCCTTCCTTGAATACGAAGAAAAAATTCCGGAAGATTATGATGGAGCCGATCCTGGCCGGACAATTGAATCCATCGAATTCCGTAACGTCGGCTTTGCCTATAAGGATGCACCTGTCCTTTCAAATCTCAACATGAAATTTGAAGGCGGCAAAACTTACGCTCTTGTAGGCCATAACGGAGCCGGAAAATCTACAATCATAAAACTTCTTCTCCGCTTTTACGACCCGACTCAAGGAGAGATTCTTCTCAACGGACGCAACATCAAAGAATATAATCTTCAGAAATACCGCGCTCTTTTTGCAACCGCCTTTCAGGATAACCGAATGTTCTCTATGAGCGTTGCAGACAACGTAACACTTGGCGAAGACCTTCCGGCTGACAAACGCGAAGCAATCGTAACAGAGGCCCTTAAGCTTTCCGGAGTTTACGACAAGGTTACAAGTCTTCCAAAGGGAATCAACACTACCCTCACCCGCGAATTTGATGACGAGGGCGCTGTTCTTTCCGGCGGAGAGTTCCAGAAAATAGTTGTATCGCGAGCCTTCGCCCGCTCCTGCCCTGTTAAGGTTTTTGACGAACCTTCCAGCGCCCTGGACCCGATTGCTGAATATCAGCTTTTCGACAACATTTTAAAGGCCTGCAAGGAAAACACCCTGCTCTTTATTTCGCACCGCCTTTCTTCTGTTCAAAATGCAGACCACGTATTCCTGCTTGAGCAGGGCCAGGTAAAGGAAGAAGGCACCCACCGCGAGCTTTTAGACTGCAAAGGTCTTTACGCAGACATGTACCAAAAACAGGCAGAAAACTACCTGGCAGACAAATCAAAACAAAGGGAGGGAATCTGGGCATGACACACAATTTAAGACCACACATTTACGGACCAGCATCCAAGGACACAGACAACACAGGAAAGAAGAAGTCCCGCAGCACCGTCTGGAAAAATCAGCTTTTTCTCTGGAAGCTCTGCTTTAAAACCTGCCCGGCCTTTATGATTTATCATCTTTACGACGCCTTCCGCTATCAGGGAATGATATTTCTTGAGCACGTACTGGGAATCCGCTACATATTGCGCTGTGCAGAATTTCACGAGCCTTTCACAAAAGCTGCTTTCTACATCGGCATGATTCTTCTTATCAATATGATTCAGATTATCCCGGACGGCTTTTACTGCTACAGCTGGAAGTTCAAATGTAAGCCAAAGCTTTACCGGGCCCTTAAGGAAGAGATGTTCAAAAAGGCCTCTAAGATTGACCTCTACTGCTACGACGACCCGGCCTACTACAACGACTTTGTCCTCAGCGTTTCTGAATCGGAAAATGCAATAGACCGCTTCCTCGACCTTTTGAACATGGCAGTTCAGGCACTCACGACTCTTTTCACAACAGGAATCTTCTTCCTTGTTCTGGACCCGATTGGAGTTGTCTTTGTTTTTGCTTCCTTTATTTTCCGCTTCTTTGTTTCTAAAAAACTCAACAAGGTTAATTACGAAAACCGCCTTGCAACAAATCCTTCTATCCGAAAGCGTGATTATGTTAGCCGTGTTTTTTATCTTAAGGATTATGCCAAGGAGCTTCGCCTTCACCCGAATGCAGGAAAGCAGCTGGAAGAAGAGTTTGCCCAGGCCAATGATGTGATTATCAGCGAGCACAAAAAGGTTGCCGCAAAGCGTGTCTGGTTCCAGTTCTTAAAGGATTATGGTGTCGGCGACTTTTTGATTGACGGACTTTACATTTCATACCTTGTTTACAAGGCAGCAGTTCTTCACACGGTAAATTACAGTGATGCGGTAATCCTCTTCAACCGCACCGGAAGCTTGCGTGGCTCTATGGGTAAGTTTGCCGACCTGGGACCTAAGGCTCATGAAAACTCAATGTTTGTCGACAAGATACGTTCTTTCCTTGCCTACGAACCTCGTCTTAAAGATGATTTGGGAGATGCAGTACCTGAGGGAGCCGGTGAACTCAAACTGGAGCATGTAACTTTCAAGTATTCCGAAAACGGCCGAACCGTTCTTGATGATATTTCCCTCAGCGTAAAGCCTGGAGAACACATAGCAATCGTAGGCTACAACGGTGCGGGAAAAACTACCCTCATCAAACTGCTCATGCGCCTTTACGACCCGACCAGCGGCTCCATAAGCTATCACGACCGCAAGATTACAGAGTTCTGTCCCCGCGAATATCATAAGCGAATTGGAGTTGTATTCCAGGACTTTCAGATGTTCGGTGCAAACCTTGCAGAAAATGTTGTAATGGATAATATGACAAAAGAAGAAGAGGAAGAGCGGGCCCCTCAGATTACAGCTGCCCTCACTTCTGCAGGCTTTGGCGAAAAGCTGTCTCATCTGCAGGACGGACTCTTTACTCAGGTAACCACCGAATTCGACAAGTCCGGCGTAGACTTCTCCGGCGGCGAAAGTCAGAAGGTTGCGATTTCGCGTGCCTTCTACAAAAATGCCGACATTTTAATTATGGACGAGCCATCCAGTGCCCTGGACCCTATTGCCGAATACGAGCTCAACAAGGCCATGGAAAGTGCGGCAAAGGGAAAGACAGTATTCTATATTTCTCACCGTCTTTCCACGACCCGCGACGCAGACCGCATCATCATGCTGGAACGCGGCCGCATAATTGAAGAAGGCACCCACACCGAGCTCCTTGCGCGTAAAGGCAAGTATGCCGAAATGTGGAACGCCCAGGCCGGAAAGTATAATTAACCGTCCCCCTGAACACACGTGATGTCACCCTGAACTTGATTCAGGGTCTCCTTACAAAGCCTATATCGTCAACCTCTACGATTCCCTTTTCGTAAGGGAAGCGTATTTCTATTTTCTCAACATGGCTAAAATCAAATTCATTATTTTGTGTAAAATCCTCTTTGCCCACAAAGACTGTCGTAAACTGATGCTTATAATCATAATGCTTAGAGAGCACATCAACCTTATATAGCTGAACTGCAAAAGGCGGATAAAGCTTTCTCAATTCAGAGGCAGTTTTTCTCATTCCGTTTACATCATAAAAAACTACTTCATAATTCATAAAGGAAGTATTTTTTGAATCATCATTTTTATCTGCCAGCTTAAAGGTAAAATACTTATCTGTAAAATCAAAATCCTTCAACTCAATTTCAAGGCAGGTATTTTTCTTTTTATTGTTTTCCCAGTTAAAACCAAGGCTGTAATTTTCTGATGGACCGTATTCTCCTGTTTCCCGAATATTTTCATACCAGCAATTTGCATTTTGAACCTGTAAGTTTATATCTGGATTTTCCGTTTTACCAAGCTGACAGTTTCCGTCAAAATCAAAAAGATATTCAAAGCCACTGTCATCATAAGTCTGTTCATAAGCTGTTGCTGGCAGAGCAGCCACGTATTCCTCAACATCAGAAAATAGCGATTTGTAAGTCTGCTCCCCTTTAAGGGTAAGGTCAAGAAAAGTCTTTACAAAGCTGCACAAAATCTTTCTCTGGTCTTCCCCGCTGATAAAATCCTTTACATCAAAATACCAGCTGATCGGAGCCGGCAAATCATAGAGCCCCCAGAGAGTATTAAACTGCCCGTGATTTGCACCATAAACATAAAGTGAAGATTTAAAAGAATCCGTCTTGCCGGAAAATTTAATATTGTTATACTGCTTTTCGCCCTCCATAGAACGAACATCCTGATCATTACTTCCATGAATTAAAAGATAATTTACGTCTTCAAGAAGCACTGCTTTATTTGCCGGCTTATACTGATCCACTGTCGGTGAAATTGCAATCAGGCCCTTTATATTAAAGTCATAGCCCAGCATTGTGTTTCCGTTATCCACAAGCCTTTCCGACTTATTAAAATACTGGGCAGTAGCAATTGCCTCGCCACCCCGCGAATGTCCGGCCAGAACAATATTTTCCATATCAAATCTATGGTATAAAGGACTTTCCTTCCATGCATTCTCTTCTTTTATTTTTTTGATATTTTCAAGCAGGAGGATTGCACGCCCGTCATTTTCGCCCCACAAGTCATTACAGCACTGCTCGTCGACAGAAACCATAGCATAACCCCATGAAGCAAGAAATTCTCCAAGATATTCATAACCAAGATATGATTTTACAGGATACTCATGATTTCCATGAATTATAAAAATCACAGGAGCCTTCTCAGTATTTTTAGGAAGCCAGATTTTTCCTGCTATTGGAACTTCGGTTAAATCATATTTAAAAAAGAATTTTTTAATCTTGCCATCAAAACCATTTCTATTCGCATAACCAGAAATATCAGCGCTCGCAGTTGCGATATCAGAATCCTTGTAACCGTAAGTCAGTGTCTCAACTTCATAACTTCCCTTTGTGACTGATTTTTCAAAACCTTCAGGAGCCGCTGGGAGCTCCCCCTGCATTTCAAAATATTTTTTAACGTTCCCCCGTGCAAAGCCTTTACAAACTATAAAGAAGATTCCGCCTGCCAGCACAAGGCAGGTTACAGGCGTAACAATCCAGAATAAGAGACTGCGCCCTTTTTTTATAAAGAAGGAATAAAGGCAGCACCCGAAAAAATCAAGACTAAGCAGAAAAATGATTACTCCCAAAACAAAGCCTGTACCACCACGTGGGGTACAACTTACAATCAGAGAATAATTAATTATAAAAATAATTTGTGCAGGATAAGTTTTCTTAAAAACAACTTTAAAAAGCAGATTTATAAGACAAATTAACAGAGGAATAAGAAGAAGTGCTGCTAAAAAAAGCCAGATATAGGAAATAAACTTAAAATTTTCTCTAAGCCCAAAAGTGAGGTATATTGCGCACACAATTCCCAAAGCAATTACAGCCCCACTTTTTCCTGAATGAAGAAATTTTATACCAGGAGAGCACTTTGATTTTATAAATGCAGCCAGTTTTTTTACAAAACACCAGATTTTTGAATTCGCAATCTTTTTTAAAAATTTTATATTTTTCATGCCTTTATTATCATGAAAAGTATAATATATGTCTAGAAAAGAAAATTAAAATATAAGCGTAAATACTGCTCCGTGCGGCTCAACATTACCGGCACTTATTTCTATCTTCAATGCTTCTGCAAGAGTTTTTGCAATTGCAAGGCCAAGTCCATTTCCACCATTAGTACGTGAATGAGCTTCATCAGCTCTATAAAATCTTTCAAAAACATGAGGCAAAGCTTCTTCTGAAATTCCAGGTCCATCATCACTTTCTTCAATAATAACATGACCATGATCTTTCATAACCGACAGCTTTACCTTACATTTTTCTCCGGCAAATTTTACACTATTACTAACAAGCACTGTAAGAATTTGATGAAGCATTTCCGGATCCGTATGCAAACAAAGCTTTGACTTGCAATTAATCTCAAATTTTACCTCTGGCGCCACAGACATAAACTCATCAGAAATCCTCTCAAAAAGTTCCAGAACATCAACCTCATAAAACTGTGGCTTAACACGCCCGCTTTCTATCCGAGAAATTTTCAACAGATTTTCAATAATCGCATGCATAGAATTTGCTTCGCTTTTTATGGCTTTCAGAGATTTTTCCAACTGCTGGGGATTATCCTTACCCCAGCGCAACAACAATCCTGCCTGCCCCGAAATCACCGTAAGCGGCGTATTTAATTCATGCGAAACATCACTTGAAAACTGGCGTTCCCTGTCAAAATCCGCTTTAATCCGCATAAATAAATCATTAAAAGTTGAAGACAGTTCATCTATTTCATCTCCAAAACCTGTAAGCGGAAGCTGCCCGTCAAGATTTTCTGTTGTCATTGCTTTTGCAGTTTTCGTAATTTTTACAACCGGGTGAATCGTATTCTTTGTAATAAACAGACTAACAAAAAAAGAAATTAAAAGAATTGGCAGTGCCATCACTAAAAGAGCAATCGGTAACTTTAAAACAATTTTAGCAAAAGAATCGTTTTCCATATTCATTGCAACTGCAACAACAAGTTTTTGTGAATTATTATTCCAGACATTTTTTATATCATGGGTTTCCGCATAATAAAAAATATCAAGATCGCCATCCAGAAAAAAATTCTTTTCAAAATAATGTACTGCTTTACCACCACTATCCTCAAGAAGAGGAAGAAAAGGATCATTTGTAGCAAGTATATTTTCATTTTCCTGATTGTAAACAATATAAGTCAGATAATATGGAATTTCTCGTATCTGAAAAACATCTCTATCTTCTAAATTGTTCTGGTTGTACAGCTGCTCAATAATTATAAAAACTTCATTTTCTGCTTTTTTAAGTTCTTTAGTCTGATTTGCTTTTACAAGAGAACGAACAAAAAATAATAGGAGCACAGAAAGAAGAATTATAGAGGTTGTAAGTATAAACATAAAGCGAAGTGAAAGTCTGACCGAAAACGAGCTTTTTATTCTGTTCATTTCTTTAACCCATCATATAGCCGGCACCGCGAACTGTTTTTATGTATTCATCTTTTGTATACTCCGAAATCTTAGAGCGCAGATAACCGACATAAACATCTATAGTATTTTCATCAATATAATGATTTTTACCCCATATTTCATCTATAATCTGCTGGCGTGAATGAACCTTTCCCTGATTTTCCATCAGCAGTTTTAGAAGAAGAAATTCTGTTTTAGACAGCTGAACTTCAACGAGTTCATCTCCTTCAGCACTCCTATCATTTTTAATCGAAAAACTCATACGGTCATGATTGAGAGTCAGATTTTTGATTGAAACAGGTATCGCTTTTTCCTTTACATAATTCAATCTGCGAAAAATTGCATTTATGCGTGCAAGCAGCTCTTCAATTTCAAAAGGTTTTGAAATATAATCATCTGCTCCAAGATTTAATCCAGTTATTTTATCTATAGTTTCTCCTCTTGCAGTTTCAATAATTACAGGAACCGTAGATATAGCCCGTATACGACGAAGCACTTCCAGACCATTTAATTCTGGAAGCATTATATCCAGCAGAATAAGATCAGGATTTTCAACTTTGAATTTTTCCAGGGCTTCATGTCCAGAAACAGCAAGAGTGGTTGTATAACCTTCATAATTAAGCTCTGATATAACAAAATCAGAAATTCCAGCATCATCTTCAACTATAAGAATCTTCATACTTTACCTCGTCACTTCTATCTGCATCTGCATTGGCTCAATTACAGAGCCATCAAAAGAACTGATATTCTGCATTTTTATTTTAAAAGAATTATTTTGAACAGGAATGATGATTCTAATCATATCTCCCCTTTTATTAAAATCAAATCTTGTATCAGCAGGAAGAGGAATATCATTTATAAAAAAGGAATCAAAATGCAATGAACGAGGATTGATGCTTTGATTAAAAAAAATCATAATGCTTACAAATTCCTCATTCACCCGCTCACAGTTTATTTTATTTACTTCCAAAGGAAGATTATTTTTATATGTACGTTTACCTCTATAATTGATTATATTATCAGGATCTTTTGGAGGATGAGGAAATCCATCTTGTCTTGGAACCGCCCAGGAATTAGCGCAAAAAACAAGCATTAATATAGAGAAAAAGAAAAAATGAATAAAACTTTTCTTCCAACTATTCATAAGTGAATTATACGTCATAATCAGAAAAAATGTATGAGATTTCCCCAAGTTTTTTCTAAGAAAATTCTTAGAATAGTCTTAAGCCCTTTTCAAGATTTCCAGAATAATTAGCATTATATTTTTTTCAGAGCAGTTAAAGTGCAGCTGATAAAGGCCTGTCAATGCACAAAAAAACTGCAACTTCCATAAAAATATAATAGGATTTAAGGAGATTTATAATTATGAATAATAAGAAAAATTACTTTTCATTAATAAGTGCACTACTTGTTTTTGCAAGCTGTTCTAACGGAAAGATTGCTTATGCAGAAAGCAGAAATATAGAAAACTCTTCAAACTATATTAGTGCAATTAAAGCATTTCCGAATGCCGTTATAACAGAAGACTTATATGAAAACTTTGCAGCAGAAGGTACAGTATCCATTAAGTTTTCCGGCAACAGCTTTACCAGCAGCTTTGAAGGAGCTGCCAGTGAAAATGAAATCTCTATTAAGAAGGTTGAAAATTCAGAAAAAGATGAAACTTCTTCCGGCGTAGAGATTCAATATAAAGGAAGCGCAAAAATCAAATATGTTCTTTCCGGAAGCTACACAGGCACAGTTTTCATTAAAAACAAAAAGGCTGATGCTGCTGTCGTTCTTAATAATGTAAATCTTACAAGTGCAGACGGTTCCGGCCCTGTTCTCCGTTTCAGTGCAGAAGATACAAGAACCTTTATCGTAGTTCCTGCAGGCACCACAAACACCCTTACAGACACCCGCCTTTTGAACCAGAGCAACACAATGTATGATGATAAAAAAGGCTCAGTTTATGCCAAAGGTACTCTGATTTTTACAGGAGAAACTTCTACCAAAGCCGGCGGAACTCTGAACATTGTAAACACAGGCTACAAGCACGCAGTTTACAGCAAAGACTACATAAGAATTGCAAACCTTAATCTTAATGTAACTGTTGAAGGCAAAACCGGCCGCGACTGTATACGTGCCCTGAATGCAATTATTGTTGATGACGGAAATCTTAAGCTTGTTGGAAACGGAACTATTACAGATGATGAAAGCGCCGGACTCAGGGTTGATGGAGAAGATGCTGATGATGACGACATGACAGTTGAATACACAGCAGGAGCCGGCTTTATCATTATCAATGGCGGAAACATAAACATCACTACTGTTGCTAAAGGAATTACTGCTCACTGGAAATCTGCAAACACTGTGATTGGAAATTCAAAATACACAGCAACAGCAAATAAATCGCTTTTGTGCAGCAGCTATCTTAAGGGAACTAGCGCAACAAAGCCTAATCCTTTTGTAGAAATAAACGGCGGAACAATTAATGTTGTTACTACAGGTCAGCCTTATGAAGGACGCAGCGACTCAGACCCAAGCTGTTCACCGGAAGGAATTGAAGCAAAAGCCGATCTTACAATTAATGCCGGAACGATTACTCTTAATACAACAGATGATGCAATTAATGCCGGCGGAAACATTGTTATAAACGGCGGTGCAATTTATGCCTGCAGTTCCCTTAATGATGGAATTGATTCAAATGGAAGCGCTGGAATTGTAATCAATGATGGAGTTGTAGTCGCCCTGGGTGGAAACGGAGGCGAATGTGCCTTTGACTGTGACAATGCGCCTCTTACAATAAACGGCGGTTATGTTCTTGGACTTGGAGGCGGAAACTACACTGCTCCAAAAGGCGGAAAACAGACAACACTCGTTCTGGGCAGCAGCAGCACCGGTTCAGCCAACACAAGCTTTGCAATAGTAGATTCAAAAAATAATCCGGTCTTTGTTTACACTCTGCCGGCAGCTCAGGGAGAAGTTCTGATTCTTTCCAGCCCGGAACTTAAGACAGACACAAGCTACAGTGTAAAAACAGGCATAACTATAAAAGCAGACAGCGGAACCCATTTCCATAGCCTTTACACAAAGATGCCGTCAATTAGTGGCGGTAAAGAAAGCCTTACAGATATTTCTACATCAAGCAACAACACAGTCTACACAGATTCAAATGCGGGCCGCGGCGGTTTTGGCGGACGAGGCGGTTTTGGTGGACGTGGCGGTTTTGGCGGCGTCCGTGGAGACAATGGCAACTTTGGTAAAAGAGAAGCTTTAGATGATCAGGAAGAATTTGATAATCGTGGCGGTAATTTTGACAGAGATTCTGGAAGAATACATGATGATAACTTTAACGGGGAGCATAGAAACAAAGACAACTTCAGGGAAGGTTTTAGAAATTAAGTTCAAAAAATAATTTCTTATATTATTGGGGCTTTTATCCTATTGAGAATATATTTTAATAAAAGTAAAATAATTAAAATATATTCTCAAGGATGGCTTTTATGGATTTAATGAAATTACAGAACGGAAGCGATGTCCGTGGTGTAGCTATAGAAGGTGTGGAAGGAGAAAATGTAAATCTTACTCCACAAATTGCAAAACAAATTGGCTGTGCTTATGTAAGCTGGCTTGCAAAAAAGCTAGATGTTGATGCAACAGCTCTTCGACTGGGAGTTGGACGCGACTCGCGGGTTACAGGACCAGCTCTGGCAGATGCTTTGATTGAAGGAATGGTAAGTGCCGGTGCAACTGTAATTGACTGCGGTATGGCAACAACTCCGGCAATGTTTATGTCTATTGTTTTCCCGGAAACAAACTTTAATGGATCTGCAATGATTACAGCAAGCCATCTACCTTTCAACCGAAATGGAATTAAATTCTTTGATAACGATGGTGGTCTTGAGCATGAAGATATTACAGAAATACTTAATCTTGCAGGAATGCTTAATCCTGCAAAAGTAAATGTCTTTGCCGAAAAACTGGATCTTCTATCTATTTATGCTGATTATCTCCGAGGAAAAATTGCTGATGGGCTTTCTTCTCTTGGAAAAGGCGACAAGCCGTTAAGCGGGCTTCACATTGTAGTAGACAGTGGAAACGGTGCTTCGGGATTTTTTGTTGATAAAATTTTACAACCACTCGGTGCTGACACTTCAGGAAGTCAGTTCCTTGAACCTGATGGAATGTTCCCGAACCATATTCCAAACCCGGAAAACAAACAGGCAATGGAAGCTATAAGAAGCGCTGTACTTAACAACAAGGCAGACCTCGGTTTGATTTTTGATACAGACGTTGACCGCATGTCAGCAGTTCTCAGTGATGGCAGCGAAATCAACCGCGACTCAATCATCGCTATGATTGCAGCAATTCTTGCTCCTGAATATCCTGGTTCTACAATTATTACAGACAGTGTTACTTCAGACCGTCTTACATACTTCCTTCAGGACGTGCTTGGCCTTAAGCATCTGTGCTACATGCGAGGTTACAAAAATGTAATCAACAAGCAGAAGGAATTAAATGCTAAAGGAATCGTTGCGCCACTTGCTATGGAAACTTCTGGTCACGGAGCTTTGAAGGATAACTACTTCCTTGATGACGGAGCCTTCCTTGCAGTTAAGCTGGTAATAGCTTTGGCTCAGGCTGCAGTACAAGGCAAAAAACTCGACAGTCTTATCGAAAAACTTCCTCCTCTAGTTGAAGAAGGAGAATACCGATTTAAGATTAATGAAGAAAATTTTAAGGATTATGGAAAACGAATCCTTGCAGAATTTAAACGCAGGGCAATAGAAGCAGATTATGAAATGCCTGAATCTTATGAAGGTGTTCGAATCAGCTTTAAAGGTGAAGACGTTCAGGGCTGGATGCTTTTGAGACTTTCGCTCCATGATCCTGTAATGCCGCTGAATATTGAAGGCGCCCGAAAAGGTGATCTTGCTAAACTCGTAGAAATTGCACGCAAGCTTACAGACGGCTTTGATGGTTTGGACAGAAGTTGTTTAAAATAGAGGATTAAAATGGAAGCTTACAAAAAAGAATTTATTGATTTTATGGTCAAATGCGGAGTACTTAAATTCGGATCATTTACACTCAAGAGCGGCCGCCAGTCTCCATTTTTCATGAATGCCGGAGCTTATGTGACCGGCGGGCAGCTTGCACAGCTTGGAAAATATTATGCTCAGGCAATTCACGACAACTTTGGTGATGACATTGATGTTTTCTTTGGACCGGCCTATAAAGGAATTCCTCTGGCAGTCGTAACTGCGGTTGCATACAGCGAGCTTTTCGGAAAAGAAATTAAATACTGCTGCGACCGCAAGGAAGAAAAAGATCACGGTGCAGATAAAGGTGCAATTCTTGGTTATAAAATCCAGGATGGAGACCGGGTTGTGATTATCGAAGACGTAACAACTAGCGGAAAATCTATTGAAGAAGTTTATCCGAAAATCAAGGCGCTGGAGACTACTCCGGGTGCAATCAAGATTGTTGGTGAGATTGTAAGTCTTAACCGCGAGGAGCGCGCTGGTGATTCAGAAAAATCTGCACTTGAAGTAATTACAGAAAAATACGGCTTCCCGGCAAAGTCTATTGTTTCTATGAGTGAAGTCTTAGATGCCCTTTATACAAATGGCGATAAGAAAGTTATTACTGATGAGATTAAAACTCAGCTGGATGCATATTATAAGCAATGGGGATGCAGCAAGAAATAATTATTAATAAAATAATTCTTCTTACTGCTGGCAATTTTTGCTTTGCAAAAATTGCCTAAAACATGTTTTAGTATTTTACAAAAGTATTGATATGAAAAAAGATAAAATATTTTCTATAATTACAATTGCCTGTTTCTGTACAATTATTCTTATTCCAATCGGGCTTGCTCTTATGTGGTTTACAACAAACTGGAAAAAGAAACCCAAAATTATTTTTAGCTGCACCTTATTTCCGTTTTATATAGCACTTGTAATTTTTCTTCTGCTTCTTGAACCTTCCTATAATACAAGTGGAATCGGCTTACCTTTCAGTTATTCAAAAGGATACACAGCATTCGATTCTACCGGCGGAAAACAGGCAGAAAATAAATCCAAAAAGGACAGTAAATCAAAAAAGAATGGAAAAGATTCTAAATTCGATTCCGAAGAAGCTCAATTAAAAGCAGAGCTTGGAATTGAAGAACCAAAGGAAGAACGTTTACCAAAAAGCTTAAAAAAACAAAATGGAAAAAAAGCATCCCGAAGCTGGATTCCAATTTTATTTTTTCTGGCTATAATTGCTTTTATTATTATTCAGAATTTGCGAAATAGAAATAAAAAAGGTGGATACGAAAATCCATACGTTGATACTAATCAGTACAAGCTTCCGTTTACAGAAGATACAAAAATGCCGATGGTTCACTTTTTGGGCCTGCATTTAAATAACGGTGAAAGGATTCTGTACGCAACAGAAACGAATCAGAAAGACAATGAAGGAAACTTTGTAGTAACTAACCAGCGAGTTCTTTTTTATTCAAAAGAAGGTGATTACGAATTTCCTCTTAATGTTCTTAGCGCAATTTCATCTGTTTCAAATACTGTAATGCTTCTTACTTCCGGAGAAAGAAAATACTACATTTTTGTTCCGGAAAACCAAATGAAATATGCTCTGGCAGTTGTGCGCTGGGCTTATTCAAAAGCATCATAATTTTAAGCCCAGCAGTCAGATACAGCAAAATATTTATATATTGTATTTTCGCTTTTCTTCCTGTTCTGCGGGCCTATACAAAATAGCCGTAAAGCCGATTATTCTTACAAGCGAAGCATCTGTTTTTTGAGAAAGCTCATTTACTAATTCTCTGATTTCGTCTTTAAATTCATTAAACTTTATTTTAATAAGTTCATGAGCAGCAAGAGAATTTTCTACCATAGAGACAACTCCATCTGTAACACCGGCACCACCAACAATCACAACCGGCTGAATATCATGAGCTTCTTTTTCTAAAAATTTTCTTTGTTTGCTATTCAATTCAATCATATGCCTATTCTAATTATTTAACGAGTTTCACGCAACCATATAAAGTATCATTATAAGTCTTAAAATCTTCAATGATTCTAAAAGCTGTATCAGAAATTTCTGAAAGTCTTTTTCCTTTTATTATTCCTTCTGCTGCTTCATAATTTTCATAAGCCACCAGAGGGTTAATATATCGCTGCTTTACTTTTAAACTTACACAAAAATAACTATCGTTAGTTAGTTCATACTCAGTATGCTCAATTTCTGTCATTGTCCTGAAGGTTTTATAATATTGCTCAAGTCTTTCAGATTTTTTTGCATTATCTAATTTCTCAATAACCTCTTTTTCGCTTAAACTCATAAAATCATTTTCAGTTAAAATAAATTCCTTTTCAGCCATGTTCATTATCTGGCCTAATAGTTCAAGGGTGAGTTTATTTTCGTTTAATTGAAGAATATGCCCTATCATACAAAAATGACGACAATAAAGTTCTGCAATTTCTAAAGTTTTAAATCCAAGTTCATCAACTCCGTTTTCATTTTTTAAAATTGTTATATCATCATAACATTTTTTAATTTCTTCAATTTCCCAGCTGCCATCCAGAGCCATTCCCGAAGGAAACATATACTCAAGACGATCAGCACTAAGACAAGGAATTTCATTATCAGCAATCGGATATATATGATAATCGATAATCTGCTCTGCGCTAAGTCCATCTTCTGAAAGTAAGTCAGCTAATTTTTTATCATTGTAAATAATCTTTGCAGTCGGCGCTTCTGTAACTGTTTGAGTTAATGCATCGCCTTTGCGAAAATCAGATACATGACTAAAAACCGGAGTAGAAACATCATGAAATAAACCTGCAAGAGTCTGTGCCTTATCATGAGTAAAATGCCAGATTATTAATGCAACACCTATACTATGATCAAGACGTGAATAAAAAAATCTGTTTTTATAAAGACGAGTCCAGTCAGTTCCGCATAAAAGCCCAACACCACTTAAACGCTGCATAACAGGAAGAGAAATATATTTATCCAGAAAATCAGGATAATCCTGAGGCGGACATAAAATATTAAAGTATTCAGAAATGTTATATTCTTTTTGAGGATGAAGCGAAAGAATTTTATGCCAGTTATAAGGTTCAAAATAATTCATTTTTTTCCCAGATAGGTATTTATACACTTGACTAATAACCAAGTCAAGCAGTAACTTTAACAAAAGATTATTATAAAAAAAGGTATGAATTTGAAAAAACGAAGATTATTTTTATCAATTCTTTTATTATTTTTCAATAACATTTTTGCATCAATGTCTGTAGACGAATTTGGCTCTGCAGTTAATGTATCTTCATCTGAACTCTATATAACTGATCCTCTTGGAATCGATGTAAAAGCAAGTCCAAGTGAATATGCAGAAACAATAATACATCTTCCGGTAAATACACAGGTCAGGCTTATGTCTCTTTATGGACCAGAAACGACTGTATCTAATGAATGGTCTACATGGGATAGCAACTGGTGTGCTATTTATATTCCTAGTGGAACCGACTATGAAAACGACTATCAGATTGGATGGATATCTAGTCCATATGAATTATGGTGGTCTCCGACAGAGTTTGATACATCCAGCTGGAGAGAAACACAACTCCAGAGTTATTTAATGAGCAGCGTATGGGAAATGGAATATCGAAGTAATGGCTCTGTAAAAAGACGTGCTGTTGTAACTTTTGATAAATATTCAATCAGAGGATTTGAAGTAATTCCTTACGGAACAGCTGGCTTAGATTTAGGATCTTATGAAGCTTTCAGCGGATCAGTAATAGAAATAAAAGACAGCAGAGAACTTTCAAACGGAAATAAAAGACTCTCCATTCGGGAAACTTGTTTTTCTTTTGATGACAAGAACGGTACATATTTCTTTAAAAAAGTAAATATAGGTTCCATTAATGATATGGATATTTTTAAAGAATATGGAAAAGAAAGTTTTGCAATCGGAATGCTTTATTCAGATTCAAGACATTATTTCAGAATGTACTCCAAAGATTATTATAATGATAAAACCGTAGCTGATTATGCATTGCTAAACAGTCCGCAGCAAAATAATCTTATGGCAGTTGCAATCACATACGGAATTGTTGCAGATGATTATAAATATAAAAATGTACTTTCAAAATACTGGGATCCATTTATTGAAGAATGTGAAAATAATGCAAAAAGAAAAAACTATTCATTTAGTAAAATAAAAAAAGAAGCAGATTTCTTTAGCATAAATAAAATGTATGTTACAGACGACAAACTGAAATTGCGTAAAACACCGGATATGTCCGGAGAAGTTATTACTGTAATGAACTCCAATACTTTTGTTAACGTTATTGGCTATGGAAAAATGGTAAAAATTGACGGAATGCTTTCTGTATGGGTAAAAATTGAAGTTTGTGAAAATGCAACAGACAGTTCTGGAAACCCGATTCCATCAGAAACAAAAGGCTGGTGCTTTGGTGCATATCTTTCTGATGCAGGATAATAAAAAAATAATGACTGACAAAGAAAAAGTTTATTGGGGCTCAGTAATTAAAAAAAGTTTTTATTACACAGAATATACTGCCTATGAAATAAATGAACTTTCTCAAGGAATAATCCTTACAAAATGGGAAAAAACATATGATCAGGAAGATTGTGCCATAGGAAGACTGGAAAGAATATATTTTAAAACTGAATGGATTCTCCCGGTTATAAATTTAATCCGTTCAATACCTAAAAAGGAACTTGACCGGGGAACAGATGATTCCGGTTATGGTGAATGGGAAAGAAAAATTTCGTTAGCTTCAGATAACAGCACAGAAAAATCCGAAACAACTATAGTTTTTACAAACCGGGATTATGACCGCTCATCACCAAAACTGGAAATTTATATCTACTCTGATAAATCTGAAAAACTGAATGACGAACTGTCTCCTTACGCTGTCTGGGAAAATGACAGATTAAATAATATTTATCTTCCTCACGGCCACCATACTGAAGGTTATATAGAATACATAGAACCAATTCTAATTAAACTGGAAAAATATGTTCCGCAGAAAGAACGTAAAAAAATAAATTCGCCGCTTGGAAAACCAAAAACAGAACTGGAAAAAATTACAGAAATCTACGAACATAGAATTTCGGAAAATCCGCAGAAAAAAAATGAACCGTATTTGCAATGGATAAAAAAACAAACTGATAATAATTATTACGACATCACAGCTCTGGTATTTTTTGAAGGAAAGCTTAACTATGAAAAAACACTTTCCTGCAATGTATTCCAGATGGCAATGATAAATAAATACTTCAAACAATGGTCTAGTGACATAAAAACGATTCCATACAAAAAAGAAAATATTGATTTAAAAATAGAAATTTCTGATAAATCTGAATATGAAAATTATTTAAACGTTAAAATTTTCATATTCGAAGATGAAGACGATTATTTTGAAATTCCAGTTTCAACTGCTGCTGAACAAAATCCATTTTATGATTTATGCAGTTTTACAGAGGCCGAAAAGATTTCCACTCATTACCTTCGCGGACTTCATGCATTTTTAGAAAACGAAAATCTTGTCCTTAAATGGTATTACGAAAATTACAAAATAAGTGATGAACACTCAAATCAGTTTTTAATTGAAAAAACTCAGGTTTCACAGTTTTTAAAATTATTTAAAGAGCTTGAAAATATTTATTTATTATGGCATGGAGATTTTGGAGGAGAATATATTAATAATCCAAATGTTTTCCTTGAATACGGCTATCGCGAAAAAGGTGATTTTGAATTCAGATTGCCTGGTTCAACAGCTCTTCCTGTTACAGATTTTTATGTCAGGAATAATAAAATAAACGGTTCCGAAAGCCTGCTTTCTCTGAAATGCTTTGGAGGAGATTTTTTATCTGAGCTTCAGAAAATAATAAAATGTGTAGAAAAAGCTTTTTATGAAAATCCTGCTGCCTTCTTTAAGAAAGATTATGCAAAAGTTTACTGGGAACTTGACTACGATTATGCAGGACAATATAGCGTCCATTATTTTATTTGGCAATTTGAAGGTCATAACAAAAATAAAAAAATAAAGCTTCCGAAAGAATTAATTTATAGAATTGAAGAATATTCTTTCTGGTGGTGGCAGGCAACAGATCATAATGAAAAACTTACATTTGAAGATGTTCGTCTTTTCTTTGAAATTAATCCCGCTTCTGATAAAACTGGCTTAGGTACTGTAGAAATAAATTTTAAGAAAATAATAGATGCTTCTGTAAAAGCATATTTTGATTTATCCGATGGAAACAATCTTCCAAAATCTTTTTATGGGAACACTTGCAAAGAAAGGATTGTAAGAAAAGTTGAAATTAATAAAACCCCTGATTTAAAATATCGTTCAAGATTTTTTTCTAAAAAAGATAAAATGAAACCTTCAAATTATATTTTCATAAATTATTATGAAAGCAAATATCTTGAAATTGAAAAAAATGAAGAAAAATTCTGGGCAATAGAAAAATGTTATTTTGATGATTTTAAAAATTCTTTGAATGAAATTTATGAATATTTAAAAATCAAAAAAAATAAAATCGCAAAATTACTTGAACCGGAACTTAAAAACATATACGATAAGAAAGGTTTTCATATTGATATAACTGAACAGAGGCTTGCAATAAACTGCGATATAAACCTTAAACCGGATGATTATATTCCTCTGGACATTACAATTTATTCAAAATCAGGATTTGACTGCGACTGTATTTCTTTAATAGGTTCAAGAAAAATACTTCTCTGGCAGATGGAAATTTTAATCGCAGCATTAAATAAAATTTAAAATACATTAATTCCCGCTACCCCGCCAATAACGCGGACAATAAATATGGATGAAATATGAAAAAAATAGTAGCAATTATTTTTGCATTCGTTATCGCAGGTACAGTTTTTGCAGACGATGGAGGTTCTTACAAGCCCGAAGACTGGACATATGGCAATATATATGTAAAAGAGCCTAACGACAAAATCGCTTTAGAAAAAGAACTGATAATAGTTGAGCAGACCAGTACATGGTATAGCGATGAAACAATAAGTGAGAAAGTTCACGGAAACGAAGTAACCGCAATTTTTGGTTTTAAAAACACTACTCCACAAAAAGTTGTTGTACCTTGTGCCTTTCCTGTTGTAGTAACTACACAGGTTGTCGTAAACAGCGATGGCACAGTTTCAAATTATATAAATACTGGTAACGGTTTTTCTTCAGATATAAATTTATTGTCTTTCGCAATGGGGAAAAAACTGGAAATAAATAGCAATGATTATTCATACAATTTAAACACAGATAAAAATGAATTCTTTGCTCTGGATAAAAAACTAAGAACACTTAGTATTAATCAATATCTTTCTGAACTGAAAAAATACAATACTGAATATGGTGAATTAAATCCATGTCAGATAATACAAAATGGAAAACCTGTTCAAATTCAAACAGTTGGAATAGAAACTTCAATAGAAAAAAATAGTGAATACACAGAAGATCTGCAATATTATAATTCATATTACCGCTCTGAAAATACAGATTCTGAAGTTTATACACTCAAAATGGTTCTTCATTTTTACCACGAATTGACTTTTGAACCTTCAGATTCTTCTGTGCTAAATGTTCATTATTCTATTTATACAGAAAAAAGAAATTACCGCTCAATTAATTACAATTTTTATTATGATATTTCTACAGGAGGAACCTGGAAAGGAAATATAAAATCCTTTGTTATTATTACAGACAGCGGAATCACTTTTGAAAATTCTGAACAAAGATTCGAAAACTCAGATCTCGGCGAGTTAGGCAATTCTTACAGTACTTATATTTATGCGACAGAAAATTATAAACCTCAGAAAAATGAATATTTCATTTTTAATACAACAGATATGTTCCAGGAATCAAATTTATATTTACCAAACAATGATGGACCACAGGATTTTGTTACTAATATCAAGGCTTCATCAACACTTCCCGGAACATACAAAATGGCCTGCGATAACAGCGGTGACTGGGCAAATATGGACAATAATTTAATAGATTCAAATTACGCAGCAAAAACTTCATTTGATGGAAATCTTTTAAACGGCTGGGTTGAAGGTGTTAAAGGCGATGGAATTGGAGAATGGATTGAATTCACTCTCACAAAAAATGCGATAGGACCATTTGCTACAAACGGGCTACGACGTTTTGGCGGTTCAAAAGACTATGAAAATATGCAATTCGACAAAGGAAATTATGATTACCCGGACTACAGTATTTATAATAAGACAGGCGCACTCGATGGCACATGGAAAGCAAACAATCGTATAGAATCAATGACTCTAAGTAACTCAGCTGGTAAAAAAATCTCAACTCTATATTTTACCAATACTTTTCCTGAATTATATAACGCAAAATATACCTGGCTTGCAATTAACTCGATAGTTAATCCAATGGTATTAGGAAAAGGCACATACAGAATGACTATAGAAAATGTTTATAAAGGCGAAAAATGGGATGATACAGTTTTAGGTGAAGTATGGTTTATTCCTATCAATAATTTAGCTGCAAAAATTATTATGCAAGACAAGTTTTTCAGCACACCTTTAAATAACTTTATCAAAAAATGTCTGTCTGTTTACCATTTTGTAGAATAAAAATAAACAGACAATAATTGAAAAGAATGATCCTATTGGGGCCGCGAGTCCCATAGGGTAAAGTGTCTGTGGAAATTTAATGGAAGCCAAAAGTGCACCAGGAATTCTGAAAATTACTATTGAAAGAATATTATGGATAAATGAATAAAAGGATTTTCCATAGGCACAGAAAAATCCGCTGAAGCAAAAATGAACGCCGGCAAAAATACAGTCCAGCGTATATGCGCGAAGATAACCCGCTCCAAGTATAATAACCTGCGGTTCATTCGATGAAAAAAACTGAAGGATTCTTTCTGCCCAAAACTGGCAGACTGTAAAAACAACTGCACCAAATCCAATACAAATTAAAACAGCGTAAAAGAGTGTTCTTTGTGCCCGCATATGCTGCTGTGCTCCTGCATTCTGAGAAGAAATTGCAGAAACAGAAGAAAGCATAGCAGAAGGAACAAGAAATAAGAAACAGATGATTTTTTCTACAATTCCAACAGCAGCAGCTACCTGAACTCCACGAGAATTTGCAATGGCTGTAATAACCATAAAAGAAACCTGAATTAAACCTTCCTGAATTGCAATTGGTAAACCGATTTTGAGCATATGAGAAATTATAGAAGTATTAAAACTAAAATCAGATTTTGAAAGAGCTAATTCACCAAAAGTTTTTTTTGCTCCGGAAGGATTTCCACCACCGGCAATGTTTTCGCTATGAGAAATATTTCCACCACCGGCAATGTTTTCCCGGCGCCCAAAATCTGAAGTCATTTTTCTTAAAGAAAACAATGCAAAAATTACGCTCAACGCCTGAGAAATAATTGTTGCACTTGCAGCACCTGCTGCTCCCCAATGAAATCCGCCAATAAAAATAAAATCAAGAATAATATTAAAAACACCGGCAAAAAGTACAAAATACATCGGACTCTTTGTATTTCCCAATCCCCGAAAAATACTGCTTAAAAGATTATAGGCCGTAATAAATGGAAGCCCGGCAAAGCAGATTATTACATATTTATAAGTTTCAGAAAAAGCTTCTTCCGGTGTAAAAATTAAATGCAAAATTGGATTCGCAAAAATAATAAGAACTATAGTTGAAAATGCAGCAATTATTGAAAAAATTAAAATAGAATTTCCAATTACACAAGAAAGTTTTTTATTATCTTTTTCACCTACACAACGACCAATACTTACAGTTACTCCCATAGCAAAACCTGCCAGCATAACTGTAAACATATGCATAAGTTGACTTCCCGAAGAAACAGCAGAAATAGAAGTTGCTCCGTAAAACTGACCGATTATAAAAATATCTGCAAGTCCATAAAAAGTCTGCAAAAAACACGAAAGCAGATAAGGAAGCGAAAATTTTATAAGAACAGAAAAAACGTTTCCCTCTGTAAGATTTTTTGAAATTTTACTACCTGAACTTACAACCTGAATATCTGCATTATTTTTCGACATTGAGTCAGTTTATATAAAAATCTCTCTTCATGCAATAATTCTTTCATTTACATTATGTTTTTTTCATGCTATATATTTATCAAAATGTAAGGCATTCAAGCCATGCAAGAAAATGATTTCTCATGCAATAACAAGAGCTTTGCAAAATCTTTTTGAAAACGAAATAAAAATGCTGAATATTTAAAAAAGCGAGGACTAAAAAATGAATTCAAATTTTGATGATATAAACGAAGACTCACTTCCACTTACAGATGAAGCCGAAGACTATACACAAATTGAAGAAAAATTTTTTGAAAACGTTCGCAACGGAAAAAAATATCAGCATTTTTTAAATTTAAGCGCTCAAATTGATTGTTTCATGATTCGCAGCATGCTTGCTTCTATGGACATTCCAACATACACAGAAGGCGAAAATGTAAATAATATTTATGGCGGCGCTTCGACATGCTTAACTAGTGTATTTAAAATAAAATTATATATTTTAATTGAAGATTATGAAGAAGCATTTGAAGTTGTAAAAGGTTATATAAAAAATAAAGCAGAAACTCTCGCTGGGCGCGACGGAAAAGACAAATATATTAAAGTATTTGAATTGCTTGCCGCGCCATACATAATTTCAAATTCGCAGGAAATGCTTGGAATTGTAGTTTTGCCTAAAAAAACAGAAGAAGAAAAAAAATCAAAAAAAGGATTATTCCGTCGACTTTTCAAAGATGAATAAATCTACAAAATCTATTTTAACCATCTCAATCTGAATCTGTTAAAATTCTTCTTTAGTCTTAATTACTTTTAAATCCAATCAAATCCATAATCTGATAAAAATATTCCCAGTAAAAATCTGCACTATCTTGCAGCTGCTGAATATTTTCTTCACATAACTGAACTTTATATTTTCCATTAAAAATCAGATAATTGAATAAATGATAAACCTTTTTTTCATCATCAGATAAATCCGAAAAACTTATTTTTTCCAGAACAGATTTATCTTCCAGAAAAATATACGACTGAATTCCATAATCAAGATCCATACAGTAATAATAAAGTCGTTCATCAAAGGTTGTCGGATCATCCTTTGCATTTCCCCAAATCATCCATGGAAAAATATCCAGATTAAATTTATCTATTGGCTTGTCATAAGAAGCGTAATTGAATGACCCCTTGTTCCAGGAATTTGTAACTAATTTTCCATTTTTATCATATACAGCTTCACGGCCATCTTCGTTTACATAAATCTCGTTTTCATTTTCGCCACGCATTCTATGAATATTTATTTCATGTGTATTTTTCAAAATAAAATTTATTATAGAAAGATTTTCATCGGGAATTTCTTTTAAAATATTTATTCCCATTTTCTTTAAACCTTTATCAAGACATTCAGCAGATTCTTTTTCTTTATAAGATTTTTCAAATGCTTTCAGCATATTAGTTTCAGCAAAAATACTTACGGCTGCAATCACTAAAAACAAACCAAAACAAAAACCTTTTTTCATACTTCTCCTTAAACACCGCGTTAGCGGTGCTGCATGTATGTAATTTCTTTTAATGTTCCTGATGTAAATATATAAAACATTGCCAATTAAATCAAATGTTATTATATTAAAAATGTAAAGCCTGCTGCACAGAAGAATGTATCCAGTAATTTAATGAGAATTATTAGTATGTGCGGTTATATGATTGCTGCCTTGACTCGTCGTATTTGCACCACAAAGAAACTGATAAAAAGATAAAAGAACTCTTTTCCTTTATGAACAAATACAACGTAAAGGAAACACAAGGAATCTTCTTCCAGGGCCAGATATTCGACGCCTACGCCAAGTTTGAAAGTTTTCTGGCTGCGGCAAAGAAAGAAATCATTCTCATAGATAATTACGTCGATTTATCAATCTTACAGCGACTCGCAAAAAAGAAAAAAGGCGTTAATGTGACAATCTACACCGACCCCAGAACAAAACTAACCGCCCAGGATGTCCAGACTTTCAATGCTCAATACCCCACACTTACCGTGAATCATACAACAAAAACTCACGACAGATTTTTGATTATCGATAATTCGACGATTTACCACATTGGAGCAAGCCTCAAAGATTTGGGAAAGAAGTGCTTTGGATTTAGTATACTTGATTCAAGTTTTTTTCCGATGATTTTGAATAATATGTAGAAATTTATTATATAGGTAATAATAATGCTTGTAATTGTAATAAAAAAACGCCAGTTCCAACCAAAGTCAGAACTGGCGTCCTATATGATTTAAACCGCATGCCCAGGGCATGTCGGTTTTGAAATTAGTTTGACACGCACGGCAGTAGCCGTGTCGTGTTCATGACGTCTTTGCCGGTTTTAGTCCGGCAAAGACTTATTTGATTAATGAATGATACTCCTGCAATGACTTAACTCCGCCCTCGCCACCATTGCCGTTTTTAACTGCAGCAATTCCTTTTACGGCTGCTAAAGCTCCGGCAAGAGTAGTAATGTATGGAACCTTGTATTTAAGACAAGCCTTGCGGATTGTCTTACGGTCTTCTGCGTAGTTGCGTTTTGCTTTTGGTGTATTGATTACAAGACAAACATCTTTGTTCATAATCATGTCTACAACGTCCGGACGACCGGCACCAATCTTATTTACAACTTCACATTTAATGCCATTTGAGTTGTAGAAATCTGCAGTTCCCTGAGTTCCTACCAGAGTAAAGCCAAGATCTTTCAAAGTCTTTCCGATTGTGATTACCTGGTCTTTTAAATTTTCCTTGTTGCTCAAAGAAATCAAAACCTTTTTGTTTTCCCAGGCAGCAGGAGCGTGTGGAAGTTCATCTCCGGCAGCTTCCTGAGCTTTGTAATATGCAAGAGGGAAATCTTCAGCAAGCCCAAGAACTTCACCAGTTGAACGCATTTCTGGCCCAAGAATCGGATCAACTCCAGGGAAGCGGGCCCATGGAAGAACTGCTTCTTTTGCTCCATAGTATGGAATCTTTTTGTCTTTGAGACCGAGTGATTTTAATGATTCACCAAGCATCATGCGTGTTGCAAGACGTGCCATCTGTGTATCACAGACCTTTGATACAAGCGGAACAGTACGAGATGCACGTGGGTTTGCTTCAATTACATAAACCTTTCCGTCTTCAATAGCATACTGCATGTTCATCAAACCGCAGACATGAAGTGCTTCTGCAATTTTCTTTGTATATTCTTTAATTGTTTCCTGACAGTTCTGTGGAATAGATACAGGTGGAATTACACACGCAGAGTCACCTGAGTGGATTCCGGCAAGCTCAACGTGTTCCATGATTGCAGGAATATAAACGTGCTCGCTGTCTGCAAGAGCATCAGATTCACATTCAAGCGCATTCTTTAAGAAGCGGTCAATCAAAAGCGGGCGATCCGGTGTAACACCTACAGCCTTATCTACATATTCGCGTAAAGTTTTTTCATCATAGATTACTTCCATTCCGCGTCCGCCAAGAACGAAAGAAGGACGAATCATAATAGGATATCCAATCTTATCTGCAATTGCCTTTGCTTCATCAAAGTCTACAGCCATTCCGCTTTCAGGCATAGGGATTTCAAGCTTTTCCATCATGTGGCGGAAGAGGTCGCGGTCTTCTGCAATGTCGATTGAATCGATTGAAGTACCAAGAATGTTTACGCCGTTTTCCTGAAGCTCGCGAGCAATGTTCAATGGAGTCTGTCCGCCAAACTGAACGATAACTCCAAACGGCTTTTCTTTTTCGTAAATCTGAAGAACGTCTTCTGTAGTAACAGGTTCAAAGTAAAGTTTGTCTGAAGTATCGTAGTCAGTAGATACAGTTTCAGGGTTACAGTTTACGATGATTGTTTCGTAGCCCATTTCCTTAAGCTGCATTGCCGCATGACAGCAGCAGTAGTCAAACTCAATACCCTGACCAATTCTGTTAGGGCCACCGCCCAAAATCATAATTTTCTTCTTGTTGTCTGTTGCAACAGAGGTATCTTTTTCTGCGTTGTATGTTGAGTAATAGTAGCATGCATTTTCTACGCCGGAAACCGGAACACGAAGCCATGCTTCCTTAATTCCAAGCTCGTTACGGCGGGTACGGATATCTTTTTCTGAAACCTTAAGAATCTTAGAAAGATATTTATCGCTGAAGCCGTCTTTCTTTGCCTTGATAAGTAAATCATCAGCAGGAACACGTCCAGGATTTTTAAGCATTTCTTCTTCAAGGTCAACAAGCTCTTTCATCTGCTGGAGGAAGAATTCTTTTACATAAGTAATTTCCGAAAGCTTAGAAAGCGGAACACCCTTACGGATTGCTTCGTAAAGCTGGAAATAGCGTTCGCTAGACTGCACTTTAAGCATTTCGCAAAGTTCATCAGCTGATTTTTTATTAAAGTCCTTTGCAAAACCAAGACCAGAGCGTCCGTTTTCAAGACCACGGATTGCCTTCTGGAAAGTTTCTTTAAAAGTCTTACCGATGGCCATAACTTCACCAACGGCTTTCATAGAAGTTCCAAGTTCATCCTTTGCACCGCGGAATTTTTCGAATGCCCAGCGTGCAAATTTTAATACAACATAGTCTCCGTCCGGAGCACCGCCGAGTGTATATTTATCAAGAGTTCCGTCACGCCAGTAAGGAATTTCGTCGAGAGTAAGGCCTGATGCAAGCTTTGCAGAAATGAGCGCAATCGGGAAACCTGTTGCCTTAGAAGCAAGAGCAGAAGAGCGCGAAGTACGAGGGTTAATTTCGATGATTACGACACGGCCAGTCTTAGGATTATGTGCAAACTGAACGTTAGTTCCACCGATTACACCAATGCTTTCTACAATCTTAAATGCCATCTGCTTAAGGCGTTTATCAAGCTCCTTATCGATAGTCATAAAAGGAGCGGCACAGAAAGAGTCACCTGTGTGAACACCAACCGCATCAATATTTTCAATAGAACAGATTGCAACCATCTGATTTTTAGAATCGCGGACAACTTCGTATTCAAGCTCTTCCCATCCAAGAATACTCTCTTCTATTAAACACTGATGAGTAAGGGAAAGATCAAGACCGTTAGAAACAATTGTTCGAAGCTCTTCTACGTTGTAGCAGAAACCACCGCCAGCCCCTCCCATAGTATAAGCAGGGCGTACAACAATAGGATAACCTATTTCTTCTGCAATCTTTTCTGCACCTTCAACAGTGTGACAGATATCAGAACGTGGTGTATCAATTCCAAGATTCTTCATAGTCTCTTTAAAGATTTCGCGGTCTTCACCACGTTCAATGGCATCAAGATTTACACCGATAACCTGAACACCATATTTATCAAGAACGCCGGTCTTGTTTAATTCCATAGCCATATTAAGACCAGTCTGTCCACCAAGGTTTGGAAGAAGTGCATCCGGGCGTTCCTTTTCGATAATCTGACTCAAACGCTCAACATTAAGCGGTTCAATATAAGTAGCATCTGCCATAACCGGATCAGTCATAATAGTTGCCGGATTTGAGTTTACAAGAACAATCTTATATCCAAGCTCGCGCAAAGCCTTACAAGCCTGAGTTCCTGAATAGTCAAACTCACAGGCCTGACCAATAACAATCGGTCCCGAACCGATAATCAAAACCTTCTTAATGTCTTCTCGTTTCATAATCTATTTACTCCTATAAAATGCAAATTCCTATGGCTTGACCCGCGCGCGAAGCAAGTCGGGTCGAAGCTGATTTACAAGGCGCGAAGCGTCCTTGTATGCTTTAGCTAAACGGTGGCAGGCTTGACCTGACATCCGTTTTGAGCGAAAAAAAAAGCGGAATTCAAAAGAATTCCGCCGTTAAAATCCATAAATAAAAATAGTATGAATAACCATAAAAACCTTGAGAATCGTCATGTTTTTAATCTGTTCAGCTTTCATACTGAAACCGAACTATATCATAAATATAGATTTTATGCTAGTACTGCCATTATTCTTTTAAGCAGTATTTTAAAAATGCAGTACAACCTTCTACAATGTCATCATATGTCTGATCAAAATTTCCGGTATACCAGGGATCTGCAATGTCTCGGGTTTTGCCGGCAAAAGCTAATAACCTTACAATTTTTCGTTCTGAATCTGGAGCCCAGCATCGGTTCATGTAATAAACATTCTCATCGTCCATTGCAACAAGAAAATCATATTTATCATAATCATCTGCACGAATTTGCCGGGCTGCACGTCGGCTGAATGGAATTCCCATCTCGCGAAGCTTCTGACGGGTTCCGTAATGCATATCGTTTCCCAGTTCTTCACGACTTGTAGCAGCAGACTCAATTAAAAAATCATTTTCCCTGCCTGCCCTGCGAACCATATCCTTCATAACAAATTCTGCCATTGGAGAACGGCAGATATTTCCGTGGCACACAAATAAGATTCTTGTCATAATTAATTATGGAAAATTTACCCGCTTTTTGCAAGCCGCAAAATTTTCACTCCGCCGGAGAATTTTTTATCCAGTCTGCTATTATTTTTCAGCTGGGGAAATTTATTTAGCCGGCAAAAGTTTCTGTAACAGTCTTCAATAAATCAATAATCTTCAGTTTCTGCGGACAGTGCCCTTCGCAGTTACCGCAGCCAACACATTCAGCAGGATTTCCAGATTTCTTAAGCTCTTCATTATAATGCCACTTGTAAGGACCAACACCATAACGTTTTGTTTCATTTAAAAGTTCAAACATTCGCGGAATATTTATATTCTGCGGGCATCCACCGTTTGTTTCATCAACACAATAACGGCAGGCTGTACAAGGAATTGCAATTGTAGATTTTATAAGCTCAGTAGCTTTTTGTACACAAGCCTGTTCGTCTTTATTAAGCGGAACAAAATCCTTCATATAAGACATATTGTCACGAAGCTGTTCCATATTGCTCATCCCGCTCAAGACAACAAGAATGTTATCCATACTTGCACAATAGCGGACAGCCCAGCTTGCAACACTTGCATTCGGGTTATAATCTGTAAATACTTTTTTAGCATCATCCATAATGTTTGCAAGACTTCCGCCCTTTACCGGCTCCATAACGGAAACTGGAATTCCATAACGCTTACAAATTTCGTAACACTTGCGGCTCTGAACATTATCGCTTTCCCAGTCAATATAATTAATCTGCAGCTGAACAAGCTCAACTTCAGGATGTTTGCTGAGCATCATCTCAAGAGCATCTGCGCTGTCATGAAATGAAAATCCCGGATGCTTGATTTTTCCTTCAGCCTTCATTTTCTGCATCCATTCAAAAGCACCAAGCCTTTCTGCATTTGCAAAAACTTCACGATTCAACGCATGCAGAAAATAATAATCAAAATATTCAACGCCACATTTTCTTAGCTGCTCATCAAAAGTTTTTTGAAGTTCAGAAGGATCCTTCATATTCCATAGAGGCATTTTTGTTGTAACCTGAAACTTTTCCCGTGGATAACGCTTTGCAACAAGTTCTCCAAATACACGCTCAGAAAATCCTCCATGATAAACCCACGCAGTATCAAAATATGTAAAGCCTTCAGACATATAAGCATCAATCATCTCTCGTGTCTTTTCTAAATCAATATTTCCCCAGGTTTTATCTTCCGTATAGGGAAGTCTCATAAGTCCAAATCCAAGTTTTTTCACAATATATTCCTTGAGGGGAAAGCCTTCCCCTACGTCCGCACTTCGTTGCGGCCTACCCCTTCGCCTAGGGGGACGCAACAATTTGCTTACCCCCTAAAACCCCCATTATATTATAACCCCAAAAAGCCTTTTACAACATTCTTGTCGCTTTTTTATATTCTTCAAAGCCAGGCTTGCGCGACTGTCTTTTATCTGCCATAGGAATACTGATAAAAAGGAACATCAGAGTATTTACAAGAGCACCGGCTAAAAGGTAAAATCGCTGCCAGCCAAGAGCACTTACACTTGCAAGACCAATTCCCCACCACATAAGAATTTCGCAGGCATAGTTTGGATGGCGCGAATGCTTCCATAATCCGGTTCGAATAAAACCGCCGCTTCCAGACTTTCTGAATCTGTGCATCTGAATATCGGCAATTCCCTGTAATATTGCAGCGGCAAAGCTAAGAGCTATAAAGACAGCACACCAAGGCTTAAAATCTGCTCCCTCCACAAACAAAGTAACCGCAGGCAGCACGCAAAGATAAACTACACAAGTTGGAAAAAGGTGAATGCCAAAAAAGTTTACCAGCGGATAAAGTTTACCGGATTTTTCCTTCAGCATTACATAGCGCCAGTCCTGATACTCAAAGCTCTTAAAATTATAAATCCAGTTGGCGGTAAGGCGCAGGGCCCAGAAAAGAACTGCAGACAGTAATAAAATACCAAAAGGCTCAAGTCCAAAACCAGATACTTCTTTTGTTCCAAAAGTTTCTGCAAACCAGGAAGCAAAAAGTTTTAAGACAGTATTGATTTTATAAATAGTAAAAAAGAGGATAACCGCTGGCTGCACACTCCAGTAAGGGTCGTACACAGAAGCATTATTAAATATCAGACTGAAAATAAAAACCAGAACTGTTGCAGCTACATCAGCAAGAAAAAAAGAAAGCTGCCAGGAAAGATTTAAGCCCACCCCGGCTGGCATTCCAAAACCACCGGAAGAAGAAAAATAATCAAAAGAAAAAAAGCCAAAGGCGGCAGCAAAAACATAAATCAATAAAATTACAATAAGTGCTGCTGCACGATTTTTAATCATAATTTTTCTCCGTCTAATCTGTTTAAAAGCCGGTTCCAGCATTAGAAAGACAGATTTATTCTACCCGCTTCCATTCGCCAAAATCTCCGACTGTTAAGACATTATCATCCAAAGTATAGGGAATAGTCAATATTTCTTTTGTTGTATAAATCTGCAAGTTTATATATGACGGATCTGCACACCACCACCACTGCTCCCAGGCGCCGTCTTCAAAATCCAGTCTATAGTATTTATCCGTATTAAGTGTAAGAGTTGCCTTAAGCCCGTTGTAAGAACCTTCCCATTTTCCTACCAGTTTCTTTTCAGAATCAAAAAGATAAATACCTCGGATTTCATCTCTTGTATTTGCAATCAGATATTCATCAATAATAAGATCATTCTCTTTTATGATTCTTGAAATTTCCTGTTGAAAAACTGCTTCTGCATCGTCATTAACAGAAATTGTGATATATTGATACGATTCCTGAACTCTATTGTTTTCTGGATTTCTCTGATTTAAAATTATCCATCGGCGACCTTCATCTAATTTCTTTTCTCTTTCTATGTAAGTATATGAACCGGTTGAAATATGTCCCATATGATAATCATCCCAGCCCGGACGATACATCCATGTATCAAAATCTTCTTTTACGATAATTTTTGAAACACCATTACCATACCCAAGTTCTGCACTACCGCTAGAATAATTATAAGTTCCTTTATATTCTACGCCCCACTGGAAACTGCATCTGCCTTCAGTTCCTTTTTTTACAGAATATGTATAAATGCCGGAAGTTTCAGGAGGCACAGAAATTTCCTGCCATACAGCAGGCTGTGCATAGCCTTCAGAATCAAGTCTGTTAGTGTCAAATCTGATTACATAAAACGGCACCTGCTCTTTAGATTCATTTGTGATGTCAAAAACAAAAGTATATTTACCACCATGCACGCCAACAGAAGGAATATCTTCTGCATCTCTTTCATAAAATTGCACGGCAGCGGGATTGCCTTTTCCAGTTTCAACAACAGGTTTAGTAGCACAGGAAATAAGCACCAAAGCAATAGCAAAGATTGATAAAACACGAATATATTTTTTCATTGAAAACCTCTGTTCAATGATTGTATGGCCAGATAGGCTTGAAAACAAGTGAGTTCTACTCACTAAAAAAATAACCCCGACAGTTTGAAACCACCGGGGAACAAAAGATAAATCATTGCAAGCGCAGCATTCGGCTCGCAACGACGTAATTAATTACAATGTAGCAATAGTCTTTTCAATTCTTGCAAGAGCGCGCTCTTTTCCAAGAACAAGGATAGAACCGATGAGCGGTGGTGAAACACGGCTGCCAGTTACTGCCATACGGATTGGCATCATGAAATCGCCAAGCTTAATTCCAAGCGCTTCTGCCTTTGTCTTTGCCAAAGCTTCTGCACCTTCGTGATCCAAACTGAAGCACTGGTGAACAAAGTCTTTTGCAGCTTCCAAAACTTCCTTTGTCTTAGCAGCATCAATGCGCTTTGGAATAATCTGATCTACAGGAGGAACAGCAGGCTCTGTAAACATAAAGTGAACCATTTCTGCTGCTTCTGTAAGGAACTTAAGGCGTTCCTGAATAAGTGGCATAAGTCCCATTAATGTTTTTTCAACATCTTCTGTAGACATATTCATTGACTTATCTACGCAGTATGGGCGGCCGTCTTCGCCCATAGCAACGCCAGAAAACTCTGGACCAACATTTGGTTTTGGCTGTGGGTTTTCAGGATTGATTTCGAGAAGGGCATCGCCGGTTCCTGTAATAAATGGAAGTGTCCACTTGTAAAGCTCTTCGGTGCTCAGCTGGCGGATATAGTTTCCGTTGTAGTACTCAAGCTTTTTGTAGTCAAAAACTGCTGGAGCCTTGTTCAGGTGCTCAAGCTTAAAGGCCTTTGCAAGCTCTTCCAGAGTATAGAACTCTTTTCCTTCTTCGTAAGAACAGCCGAGCATTGCAACGTAGTTTACAATTGCCTGTGGTAAGTAACCGCGTGCACGGAACTCGTTCAAGCTTGTAGAACCGTGGCGCTTGCTTAATTTCTTTCCGTCTGCACCATTTACCATTGGAAGGTGGCAGAACTCAGGGTGTTCCCAGCCAAAAGCGCGGTACATCTGAACGTGGAGCGGAGTTGAAGGAATCCATTCCTGAGCGCGCATAACGTGGCTGATCTTCATAAAGTGGTCATCAACAATGTTAGCAAGGTGATAGGTTGGGAAGCCGTCAGACTTAAGCAAAACCGGGTCCGGAGAAATATCTTCGTTCTTCCATACGATGTCGCCAAGCAGGTGGTCAGAGAATTTTGTCTCTCCTTCCATTGGAACCTTAAGGCGGATTACATAAGGCTTACCTGCGTCGAGATTAGCCTTTACTTCTTCCGGAGTAAGGTGGCGGCAGTTGCGGTCGTAACCAGGAGCCATCTTATTTTCTGTCTGAATCTTTCTGATGCGGTCGAGGCGTTCTGCATCACAGAAGCAGTAGTAAGCCTCTCCCTTTTCTACAAGTTCATAAGCATATTTTTTGTAAAGCTCAAAGCGCTCGCTCTGAACGTAAGGACCGTATTCACCGCCCTTAGAACCGCCTTCATCCCAGTCAATTCCAAGCCATGCCATTGTATCGTAAAGGTTCTGAACATATTTTTCGTCATAACGGGTGCGGTCTGTATCTTCCAGACGAAGAATGAATTTTCCGTTTTGTGAACGTGCAAAAAGATAATTAAAAAGCGCAGTGCGGACACCACCAATGTGCTGCATTCCAGTTGGAGACGGTGCATATCTAACTCTAACTTCACTCATTTTTATACTCCTCATAATTTCCGCGTTAGCAAGCGCGGTCGCTCAAACAAGCGCAAAACAAATCGTATTTTTATAAAAGTTTATTATAGTGAGAAAACTATTTTTATACAATTAATAATACTAAGAAGAACCTGGACGCATTTTTGCGTTGCAAAAACCAGGCTTTTCGCCCTTCGCCGACTAACCGCGGCTCATTCCTCCGCAAAGCTACGGAACGCCTTCGGCGGGGCTACAATCCTTTGCGCGTTTTTTATTCTCTTCCCTATACTCAAACAATTTTTATTATTATAATATTCACTATGATTGATTTTCTTGCTTCCATGTTAAAACTTGCAAAAATTCCATTTACTCAAAACGAACCGCTTGCTCAAAAATCTACATTTAAAATTGGAGGAACATCAAAACTATATATAACTCCTCAAAATCCTGAACAATTAGAATCATCTATAAATGCCGTACGCAATGCAGAAATTCCTTATTTTCTAATTGGAGGAGCAAGCAATGTAGTTTTTCCAGACGGCGAATTTAATGGAGCAATAATTTCAACACAGAATCTCAAAGAAATATTTTATGAATCAGATGCTTCTACAGACAATACAGCTTTAGTTACCTGCCAATGTGGTGTTCCAATGGCATCCTTTGTTGACTTTTGTACAAAACATAATCTTTCGGGCGCAGAACAATTTGCAGGACTTCCAGGTTCTGTTGGCGGAGCTGTTTATATGAATGCCCGATGTTTTGACCGTTCAATAAGCGACATTCTTGTTTCAACAAGACACATAGAATTTCACGAAAAAAAGTCAGTACAAATCCAAAAAGATTTTTGCAACGAAGAATGGGATTATAAAAAATCACCATTTCAAACCTCAGATAATTCAAAATTTATTTTAGAAGCAGCCTTCCGTTTAACTAAACTTTCATCTAACGATTCAATTTCTCAAAAATGTAAATTCTATATTGCTGAGCGTGTAGATAAAGGACATTTTAAATTTCCAAGTGCTGGAAGTGTTTTTAAAAACAATCATGCCTTTGGAAAACCAAGTGGAAAACTAATTGATGAAGCCGGTTTAAAAGGACTTCAAATAGGCGGCGCACAAATCGCTCCCTTCCATGGAAACTTTATAATTAATGTAAATAATGCCAAAGCAGCAGACGTCAAACAGCTGGTAGAAAAAACTCAGCAGGTTGTAAAAGAAAAATTCGGCTTTTTACTTGAGCCGGAAATTATATTTATTTAAATTCAGAATTTCTCTTTCCGGAATTTTTAATTTAATATATATTCTTATATATTTCATAATATTCCAGTCTATTCAGTATACAATTCAAATCCACTTCATTATCAATTTGACAAATCAGCAATATGTTTTTATAATTAACAGATAACATTAAAGGAGTGAGACCTTGTTACAACTTCAGGTAATAAACTTCCGGAAAGGAAGCTACATAGTAGTAGAAGGAAAAGAAGATTCTGCTAATTTTTATATTATTCAACAAGGTACTGTAAGATCACAGAAAGTCTATGGTGGTATGCCTCCTGTAAATTATGGACCTGGAGACTTCGTTGGCGTTGTTCCATGTATGTCTGGCCATGCCCAAATTGAAACAGCCGTTGCTGTTACAGATGTAGTTGCAATTTCTGTAAGAAAAGAACAATATCCGGAACTTATTTCTCAAAATACTCCCGTTGCTCTTAAAATAATCAAAACCTTTTCTAACCGAATGCGTGTTATGAACGAAATGCTTTCTAAAGCAACTCTTAAATCAACAACACGCGACGATTATGAACAGCTTTTTTATGTAGGCCAATTTTATGAAAAAGCAAGAATGAATAATGTTGCTGCCTTCGCCTACTACCAATATTTAAAAACTCATCCTACTTCAGAAAATCTTGAAATAGCTAAACAACGCTTTGTTGCTTTAAAACAAACTGCTCATCCGGTATTTCTGGAATCTACTCCAGATTTAACCAGAGCTTATCCTAAAAACACAATGATTTTTTCCGAAGCTCAAAGTGGTGCTGATATGTTTATTATTCAGCAGGGCGAAGTTACAATTTCTAAAATTGTAGATGGAAATGTCGTTACATTTGCAATTCTTGGAAAAGGCGATATGTTTGGCGAAATGGCATTACTGGAAAATAAACCTCGTTCTGCAAGTGCTATTGCCCACAGTGATTGTGTTCTTATGGTTGTAAACCGTTCAAACTTTAATCAAATGGTTTCTACACAACCGCAGATGATAGCAAAACTTACAACAACTCTTGCCGACAGACTCTGGTCTATGTACCGCAATCTTGATAATGCAAATATCGTAGATCCTTTATTCAAAATGCTTGATATGCTTTTACTTCAGCTTGAGAAACAACGCAAGCATATAGATTTCCATTCCGCACTTAAACAGCCTTATCAGACAGAATACACTCCTCTGGATTTAGCAAATATGTGCGGAATTCCATCAGAAAATCAGCCACTTGCAATAGGTAAGTTCATGCAGGAACCAAATTTCCAGATTCAAAAAGAAAAAATCTTTATAAAAGACATGCTTGAACTTGCAAAGCAGGTTGCTTTCCTTAAAAAACAGCAGGCTATTTCTAACAGTATCAATAATTCAGAAAAAGCAACTGGTGTTCTTTAATCAGTCTTTTATAATTTCATTTTCGTTTTAAAACTCACTCTTATGTATATATTTTTTTTTCCGATAATTTATTTATGAAAAGAAAATTTTTATTCACATTTTCATTTCTTTTTTTAATATTCTCTCTTTGCTCCGAAGACTTACCAAATGGTTATAAAAATATAAAGCTTGGAATGTCTCTTCAGGAAACAAAAGATGAACTTGTTAAAAATTCTGAATTTGGTTATAGGGGTGAAAGAGATGTTTCTTTATTGCCAAGTGCAAATAAAGAGCTTATAGAAACAGATTCTTCTACTGGACTTGGTTCAAACTTTTTAGAGCGCTGCTGGTTTCAGTTTTTTGATGACGAACTTTATATTATTACAATCAATATGAATAAAGAACGCATTGATTATTACAGTATTTTTACAACTCTCTGTAATAAATATGGAGAACCTGTAAAAATTAGTCCGCAAGGCGCAACCTGGAAAAATGACAAAATTACAATGTCTCTTGAAAAGCCTTTAACTTTAAAATATATAGATAATTCAATCTATGATAAAACTCAAAATTATTCAAATGTTGAATTATCTGCCACTGAAATAACACAACAAATGTTTTTGGACGAACTATGAAACAAAAATTTCCTTTTATTTTGATTTTTTCATTTATATGTGCAGCAACTATAAGCTGTAAAAATGGCAAGCTTCCAACAACTGAACTTTCTATTAATACTTCTGATGGAAAAACCATAAAAGTTATTGCAGAAATTGCGAAAACACCAGAGGAAAGAAATTTTGGCTTTATGGAAAGAAAAAATATTCCAGACGGAACCGGTATGATTTTTATTTTTGAACAGGATCAGATTCTTTCTTTCTGGATGAAAAACACGCCTCATCCGCTTTCTATCGCTTACATAGATTCAAAAGGAAAAATCCGCGATATTTTTGATATGACACCTTATTCGCTTTCTTCAATTACCAGCTCAGTTTCTGCACGATATGCTCTGGAAGTTCCTCAAGGCTGGTACGAAAAGAATGGAATTAAAGAAGGCGATATAGTTATTCTGGATAATATAAAATAAATTATAATTCAGCTTCAAGTTTAGCAAGTTCACTTGCAGCAATTTTATCTTTGGAATCATATTCAAGAACTGTTGCAAAATATTTTCTTGCATCTTCTTTATTTCCGCGTGCAAGTGCTAAATATCCTAAATTAGAAATTACTTTTGTACTTTCCGGTGCCAGAGCAAATGCCTTCATAAGACATTTTTCAGCTTCATCAAGATTCTTTTCTTCAACATAACATAAAGCTAACTCATTGTAGGTATCGGAATTAGTATCAGCACCATATTTTAAGGCTTCTAGGAATGCCTGTTTTGCGTCTTCAAAACGACCAAGTTTTCTTAATCCCCAGCCAAGCATAAACCATGCATTCCAAACCTTCGGATTATTCTGCAAAAACTTTCTTATATGCTCAAGACCTTTTTCTTCTTCACCGTTATTTATCATTTCGTAAGCAGCAGAAAATTCTCTGTCATCCATATTCTGGTTCGTTATATTAGAAACAATTTCCTGAGCACGCTCTTTTTTATAAATTCCATTTTCACCTAAATCTTCATCAGAAACATCACAGGTTAATGCAAGATAAGTTTCAAAGGCATCTTTTGCTTCACGGAATTTCTTAAGCTTCATATAGTAAAAGCCAGCATTAAAAAATGCATCTGCAAGAGGAGGCTCCGCATTCATTGCCTGTTCGTAATAAGCCAGAGCATCTGCATCATAAGCATCTGCATCTTCAATTAATCCAGAATTTCTATAAGATTCTGCCCGCTGATCCAGAAATAAAGCCATATTTAAAACAAGAGCAACATCTTCAGGATCATAACCAAGCAAAGCAAGAAAAATTTCTTCAGCAAGATCAAAATCTTCATTTTTTGTTTTTAAGATTGCTGCTTCACATAATTCTTTTTTTATATCTGGTCTTACATTTTTTATAATTGATCGATAATAATCAAGATGTTCATTTTTTTTGTCATAAGCAAAAACAGTAAGAATTCCGGCAAGAATTTGTTCTGTTGAAATATCATTAGGATTAAAGTTTTCAATTGATTCACCAGCTTTAACCTGAACCGGAAGCTTAATTGTTGTATCAATTTTAAAGGCTGAATTTGAAGGAACAAAATTTGAAGGAATATTAATATAATATATTGAATCTAAAGGATTTGAACTATTCATTTTAAACTAACCTGTATTTTATAGAAAATTTACTGAGCCGTAGAATTCTCTGCGGCACTATTTGAAACTGAAGGAGCTTCTGCTGCATTATTTGAAGGTTTTCCCTCAACAACACCAGCTGCCGGTTTTGTTGTGCTCTCAGCAGAAGGCGCAGCAGTATTTGAAGATGCTGCTGCAGTATTTGCAGTCGGAGCGGAATTATGCACAGCTGCTGAATTTGCCTGCATATTACTCAAAGCTTTTTTAGCATTAGCTTCGGCTTCCTGCTTAGCAGCATCTTTATCATTTTGAGCCATAATCTGTGCTTTTTTAGCTTCAAGCTCTGCTTTTTTTGCTGCTGCTTCAGCTTCAGCCTTTTCTTCAGCTGATTTATTTTCCATTTGTCTTTGAATCAACTGCTTCTGGAACGAAGTAATAAAATTATTTATATGGAATTTATAAGCCATCGGAACAGAATCGGCTAAAAATTCTACAGTAATCATACAAATATCTTTTCTTCCAGGAAGAAAATCTGCAGTTTTAACCACACCCTGAATGGAAAGTTTATCATTTGTATCTGCAAAAAACATTCGCAAATCTACTGGCTTTTCAATTAAAAATTTTGGAATTCCAACAAGCATAATCGTTGCACCACCAAAGGAAAGTGTTTTTAAAACGCATTTTCTAGGAACTCCGCCAATAAAAATATAAGATTCTTCTTTCGGTAAAGAAAGAAGACGAACTGTTTCTTTATTTAATAGAATTTTCTCGTCTTTTTTAGTGTTGAAATTTTCGTTTACCTGAAGGAATTCTCCAACACGTGAAATTAAATCATCAGAAGGCCGTTGAGTGTACTGAAGATTCATAATTACTAAATCTGTAGAAGCTTCATAAGGCTTGCTTTCAACAACAATAGCATTTACAAAGAACTGAACAGGTTCATTATTCTGATCAAAGAATGCAAAACGAATACTTACCGGAGCCTGTTTATTTTTTAATATTTGCTGATAAAATCCGCTTGAAGTTCCAACAAAAACTTTTGTTTCACGTAAAGAAACTGAATTTATAATGCAAGGCCACTGACCACCATTACATTTTAAATAAATTCCTCGCGGATCTGCTTTAAGAGCCTTTATATTTGCCTTTGTAAATACGATTTCCTTATCTCTAAAATAATCGTAATATGTGGAAATCTGATGACTGGTTGCAACACTCATTATATATATTCTAATAAATAATTGTTAAAAAAACAACTCTGAAATAAAAAAACCGCCATTATTACGAATTACTTCGCGTTAAATGGCGGTTTTCACAATTAAGAAACCGTAAAAACTTAAGCGTTAGCCTCTGCTGGAGCCTCAGTTGCTGGAGCTTCTTCAGCTGGAGCAGCTTCTGCAGCAGGTGCAGCTGCTGGAGCTTCATTTCTTGCTTTATTCTTCAAAGCAGCATTACAAAATTTACAAATTTTTACAGTTTTACCATCAATTTCTTTTTCCCAAAGAACCTTGATATCTGATTTCTTACAAATAGCACAAGTTCCTCGTCCGTGTGCAGGCAAACTTCTAATACCTGAACCTCTATGGTTTTTTGACATATCAAACTCCTGTTCAGATTATTCTGCAGCTGAATCTTCTTTCTTTTCAGAAGATTTTTTAGCAGATGATTTTTTTGCTTTTGCATCAGCATCAGAAGCCTTTGCTTTTGCAGTTTTCTTTTCTTTTGCAGCATCAGATTTCTTAGCAGCTTTCTTTTCTTCTCCACTGCCGTCATCCAGTTTATAATCTACAAGTTCCAAGATAACAACATCAGCAGCATCACCCTGACGATATCCCAACTTAAGAACTCTAGTATAACCACCATTGCGTTCCTTCATTCTTGGACCAATCTCTGTAAAGAGCTTGTTTAAAATCTTTTCATCCGAAATGAATTTTGCAACTTCACGACGATTATGTACAGTATCTTCCTTAGCTCTTGTAATCAACTTTTCTGCTGACTTTCTTACTTCAAGAGCCTTCGATTTTGTTGTAGTAATTCGCTCATATCTAAAAAGCGAAGTAACCATATTTCTTGACATAGCACGACGATGTGCTGTTGTACGAGAAAGCGGATTAAAACCATTTTTATGATTCATCTGTTTCTTCCTTCTGCTTAGTTATGTTGGCAGCATCCTTTAAGTGACTGTAGTCTGTCATGCCAAGAGAAAGGTTCCATTCCTGGAGTTTCTCTTTAATTTCCTGTAAACTTTTCTTTCCAAAGTTTCTGGTTTTAGCAATATCATCTTCAGTCTTTTTTGTTAATTCGCCAATTGTACGAATATTTGCATTTTTCAAACAGTTAGATGAACGGACAGAAAGTTCAAGCTCCTCAACTGGAGTATTAAGAATCTTCATAATTCCTTCATCATTTTCATCACTGTCATCAGAACCAATAACATCCTTGTCATTAAAGTTGATGAAAACTGCAAAATGTTCTTTTGCAATTTTAGCAGCTTCTGCAAGTGCGTTATCTGGAGTAATGCTTCCGTCAGTCCAGATTTCAAGAACCAGTTTATCGTAGTCATTACGCTGACCAACACGACATGGTTCAATAGAATACTTTACTTTAGGAACTGGAGTGAAAATGGCATCCATAGGAATTGTACCAACAACTTCTATGTAATGTTCATTTGTTTCTGCAGGAACATATCCGCGACCAAGATCTACCTGAATTTCAATATCCAGGTATGCACCTTCCATCATTGTAAAGATAACCTGATCTTTAGTCATAACTTCAAGCTGACCTTCTTTTGCAAAGTCATCACTCTTTACAACACCTGGTCCTTTAAATTCATACTGAATTGTATCCTGCTCAACATCATCAGGAAGTCGCAGTCTGATCATTTTAAGGCTGTTAATAATTTCCAAAGTGTCTTCTGCAACACCTGGAATTGCCTCAAATTCACTAGAAATAAGATGCGATGTTCCATTTTCATCGTATGATGTTATACGAATCGATGTAACAGCATACCCTTGAATAGAAGACAACAATACTCTACGAAGTGTGTTTCCTACTGTTGTTCCAAATCCAGTTTCGAATGGATAAGCAGTAAACTTACCATAATTTGGGTTTGTGCTGATATGTTCAAATGAAATGCCTTTAGGTCTTTTAAAGCCTTTGAGCAAATTTTTACGAGCCATCTGAACTCCTTAATTTTATTTAGAATAATACTCAACTACGAGCTGTTCCTTGATTGGATAATCAATATCGCTTCTAGCAACAACTCCTACAACCTTACCTGTAAAATTGTCTCTGTCAGACTCTAACCAAGCTGGAATAGATTTTTCAGGTCCACCAAGAATAATATTTTTAATTCCTGCCATAGATCTGCTCTTTTCCTTTACAGAAATAACATCTCCAACTTTAGTAAGATATGATGAAATATCTACTTTTGAGCCATTAACAGTGATGTGTCCATGACTAATAAGCTGCTTTGCTTCATCACGAGTCTTAGCAAATCCAAGTCTGAATACAACATTATCCAATCTTGACTCAAGAAGCTGAAGCATTACTTCACCTGTAACACCAGGTTTTGTAGTTGCCATGTCATAATAACGTCTAAACTGCTTTTCAAGAACGCCGTAAATAAATCTGAGCTTCTGCTTCTCATCAAGCTGAGTTGCATATTCAGACTTCTTTCTGCGAACTTCCTTCTGATTTCTTTTAGATACCTTGCCATAACCCATAACAAGAGGATTAATTCCCAAGGCTTTGCATCTCTTTAATAAAGGTTGTGTGCTTTTACCCATTTCTAATCTCCTTGTTACATACGACGTGTCTTACGAGGACGACATCCGTTATGAGGGATTGGTGTTACATCAGAAATTGATTTTACCTTTAATCCCATAGCACCAATAGAACGGATAGCGTTTTCACGTCCCATTCCTGGTCCTTTTACAAATACGTGAACTTCACGTAAACCGTAACTAGCAGCCTTCTGTAATGCACTTTCGGCAACAGACTGAGCTGCAAAAGGTGTTGATTTCTTAGCACCACGGAATCCGAGTCCGCCAGAAGATGCCCAAGCAAGAGCATTTCCGTTCATATCTGTTACAGTTACGATAGTATTATTGAACGTAGCTTGAATATAAATATTTCCTTCAAATACGCTCTTCTTTTCCTTTCGTTTCTTAGCGACAGCCATTAATTTCCTCCGCCTTAAGCTTTCTTCTTATTAGCAACAGTCTTCTTCTTACCCTTACGAGTTCGAGCATTTGTTCTGGTTCTCTGACCACGAACAGGAAGACCTCTCTTGTGACGAAGCCCACGATAGCAACCAATATCCATCAAACGCTTTAAGTTAAGACCAACTTCTGAGCGAAGACGTCCTTCTGTTTTATAGTTTGCGTCGATGATTTCGCGAATTTTAGCCAATTCATCCTGAGAAAGGTCATTAGCCATTTTCATTGGATCAATTTTTGCTTCTTCGCAAATTTTACGTGCAGATGCACGACCGATACCGTAGATATAAGTTAATGCGATATCAACATGTTTGTTAGGGATGTCAACTCCCGCAATTCGAGCCATCAGTTACTCCTTAAGCCTTAGCCCTGTCTCTGCTTATGTTTTGGGTTTGAACAAATAATACGGATAACTCCGTTTCTTTTGATAACCTTACATTTATCGCAGATAGGTTTTACACTGGTTCGTACTTTCATAAAAAAGCCCCCATGAAAATTATCTACCGAATCTTAGCACCTCGCAATGAGAGCAATTCGGTAGAAAATAATATACCATATATTACCAGTTTAATTCTACTAGCAAACGAAAGTTTTTTTATAAACTTCGTGATCTAATTTTTCCCTTCTTTGTAAGTCCTTCCTGATGATGCATCTTAAGAAGACCTTCAATCTGGCTCATTGTGTCCAAATCAACACCAATCAAAATGATAAGTGAGGTACCACCCATCAACTGACTGATAGACTGTGGGAATCCAAAAAATTTCTGAATAACAGATGGAATTACCGCAATGAGTGCAAGGAAAATAGAACCAGGCAATATAAGTCTATTTAATATTTTTGTCAGATATTCTTCTGTCTTATCTGTACGCACACCCGGAATGGAGCCGCCGTTTTCACGGATGTTCTTTGCAATTTCTGTAGGGTTCAGTGTTACCTGAGTGTAGAAGTAAGCAAAGAAGATAATAAGAACAACCAACAATATATTGTACCATAAACCGTTAGGAGTCAAAATTCTAGACAAAGCATTAATAAACTTTGAAGAATTCTGTCCTTTTGCAAAAAATTGAGCAATTGTTAAAGGAACTGTCAAAATAGATGATGCAAAAATAAGTGGAATTACATTCGAAGAATTAACTTTGAATGGAATATAAGTACTCTGTCCACCATACATCTTTCTTCCAACAACTCTTTTTGCATAATGTACAGGAATTTTTCGCTGACCAGATTCCTCAAAAATAACCAGAGCAATAATTGCAATGAACATAATGAGAACAAGGATAACAAAAACAAGATTTGGTTTGTTATCTCTGTATACACCCTGAGCGAGTTCCACAACTGCATTCGGTAATCGTGCAACGATACCGGCAAAAATCATCATTGAAACACCATTTCCAATTCCACGAGCTGTAATCTGGTCTCCCAACCAAACAGTAACCATAGATCCGGTTGTAACTGTCAGAATAGTAAGAACTTTAAAAGCAATCTGGTTCTGAATAAGTATACAACCTGGGATACTGTTGGCATAAACTGTGACACCGAGAGACTGGATAATACATACAATAATTGTTCCAATTCTTGTATACTGCGCAATCTTTCGCTGTCCACCGTCTTCCTGAGAAATACGTTTTAGTGATGGGAAAATAATCACAGCAAGCTGCATAATAATCTGCATTGAAATAAAAGGCATTACACCAAGCATGAAAATCGAGAAGTTAGAGAAAGCTCCTCCAACAAAGAAGTCCATATAGCTGGCGAAAGCGTTTTGATTATCTTTTGCAAGGTTGTCAAAGTATGTTATCAATACATTTGCATCAATTCCAGGAATAGTAATAACACTACCAAGTCTGAAAACTGCCAGAATCAGAAATGTAAACAAAAGTCTTTTTCTGATTGCTTCAACCTTAAACATATTTACGATTGGATTGCTTGCCATGTTCTACTCCAACTTACTTTGTCTCTTCAGCTGTTGCTTCAATAATTTTTACAGAACCACCAGCTTTTTCGATCTTAGCCTTTGCAGATTCAGAAATCTTTTCAACAGAGATTGTTAATTTCTTAGAAACTTCACCGTTACCAAGAATCTTTACCATTGAAGAAGATTTTGCAGAAATAAAACCCTTTTCAATAAGAGCTTTCTTATCTACTGTATCTCCATCATTAAACTTAGAATTAAGCTGCTCAACATTAATACAAACATATTCTTTCTTAAAAGGATAGTTTGAGAATCCTTTACGAGCAATACGTCTGTAAAGAGGCATCTGTCCGCCTTCAAAACCTACATAAGGAACTCCAGTACCAGTTCTAGACTGCTGACCTTTGTTACCTTTTCCGGCTGTAGTACCAAGTCCAGAAGATGAACCACGTCCTACACGCTTAGGCTTTTTGTTTGCTCCAACAGGAGCTGTAAGTATTGGATTGTATTCTGCCATTTTAGATTTCCTCAACTTTTACTAAGTGTGCTACAGAAGCAACCATTCCTCTGATAGAATCGTTATCTGGAAGAATATTTGAAGAACTAATTTTCTTAAGTCCCAAACTTCTTACAGTTGCTACTTTTGAAGGTTTCTGACCAATTGTACTCTTAAGTAATGTTACTTTAATTTGTTTTTCTTTAGCCATGATTAACCCCACAATTCATCAAGAGTTTTTCCACGGTTTGCAGCAACTTTCTTTGCATCCATCATTTTTGTGATAGCGTCGAAAGTAGCTCTAACTACGTTTACAGCAGAATTTGAGCCCAATGATTTTGACTGAACATCTGTTGCACCAGCTGCATCCATGATTGCACGTACTGTACCACCAGCAATAATTCCAGTACCTGAACAAGCAGGTTTTAACAACACAGAAGAGCTCTTATACTTACCAATTACTTCATGTGGCAAAGTGCCGTTCTTCATTGGAACAGTGATAAGATTTCTCTTGGCACGATCAATACTCTTTTTAATAGCTTCAGATACGTCATTAGCTTTTCCAAGTCCGTATCCTACGCGACCTTTCTGATCTCCAACAACTGTCAAAGCAGCAAAAGACATTCTTCTACCACCTTTTACAGTCTTGCAAGTTCTATTAAGAGTAACGAGTTTTTCTACAAACTCTTTTTCTTTTGGTTCTTTATCAAAGTTTTTCTGATGTTCCATAACCACTCCTAGAATTCGATACCAGCTTTACGGGCACCATCAGCGAAAGCTTTTACAACACCATGGTACAAGTAACCATTTCTGTCAAAAACAACCTTAGAAATTTTCTTTTCCTTAAGGCGTGCACCTAAAGCTTCACCAAGTTTTGCAGCATCTGTAGTATTAGGCTTAAGTGTTGCAAACTCTTTTTCCATAGTAGAGATTGAAGCTAAAGTCTTTCCTTCAGTATCATCAACAACCTGTGCAGAAAGATTCTTGTTAGACCTTGTAATTGTCAACCTTGGTCTTTCAGGTGTTCCAGAAAGTGTCTTACGGATATGAATTTTTCTGTGCAGACGTTTTCTGTCTTTTTCATTCATTTTCTTAAACATATAGCTTCACCTTATTTTACACCAGTCTTACCGACTTTACGTCTGATAACTTCGTTTTCGTAACGAATACCCTTTCCTTTATAAGGTTCAGGTTTTCTAAGTTTACGAATCTGAGAACTGAATTCACCAACTAACTGCTTATCAATACCAGAGATTGAAAGTTTTCCATCTGGAGTTGCAACAACTGTAATTCCTTCTGGAATAATTGCAATATAGTCGCTTGAATAACCGAGGTTCATTACAAGTTCTTTACCCTTAACTTCAGCACGATAACCTACACCAGTGATAACCAAAGTCTTTGTAAAGCCTTCTGTAACACCTTTAACCATGTTAGCAATAAGGCTTCTGTAAAGACCATGATAAGCATTTGCCTGTTTTGTTTCGTTCTTTAAAGTAAGTGTAAGTTCTGAACCTTCTACTTTAATTTCTACATCATCATGGTAATTCTGTTTAAGTTCACCTTTTGGACCTTTTACAGAAATAACACCATTAGCTACATTTACTGTTACACCTGCTGGAATAGCAACAGGAAGTTTACCTACTTTAGACATTTCTTCCTCCTATTACCAAACTGTGCAAACTAATTCACCACCGATCATCTTTTCAGAAGCTTTCTTTCCAGTTGTAACACCAGAAGAAGTTGAAACAATAATTGTTCCATAGCCATTGAAAACACGTGGCAAATCTTTATAACCAGAATAAACACGGCGACCTGGTGTAGAGATTTTCTTAACACCGTGGATTACCGGATTATTTTCATCATCATATTTCAAGAAAATTCGTAATGTATTCTTTCCATCTTCCTGAACTTTCTTGAAGTTCTTAATATAACCTTCAGTCTTCAAAATCTTTACGATTTCGAGCTTAAGTTTTGAAGCTGGAACGTCAACTTTCTCGTGGCGGGCCATAGCCGCATTACGAACCTTTGTAAGCATATCTGCTACTGGATCTGATGCACTCATTTCTATCTCCTACCAACTAGATTTTGTAACGCCAGGAAGCTGGCCTTCGCTTGCTAATTTGCGGAAGCAGAGACGACACATCTTGAACTTGCGCAAATATCCGCGTGGACGACCGCAAATCTGACAACGATTATATTCACGTGTCGGATATTTCTGTTTGCGGGCAGCCTTAATAATCATCGATTTCTTAGCCATACTTCACCTACTTACGGAACGGCATATTGAACTTTGTAAGAAGTGACTTAGCTTCAGCATCAGTCTTTGCACTTGTTACAAAAGTAATATTCATACCAGCAATCTTTGTAATTTTATCAAAGTCAATTTCTGGGAATATCAACTGTTCAGTAATACCAACAGAGAAATTTCCATGTCCATCAAAACCAGTAGCTTTAATTCCACGGAAATCCTTAATACGTGGGAAAGCAACATTGATGAGTCTGTCGAGGAACTCATACATAATGTCACCTCGCAATGTTACCATTGCTCCAATTTCATTGCCCTCACGAAGTTTGAAGTTAGCAATACTCTTTTTTGCCTTTGTTTTAACTGCTTTCTGACCTGTAATCTGAGTAAGATCTTCTACAGCGGCATCAAGGAGTTTCTTATTAGTGAGAGCTTCACCAACACCCATACTTACAACAATCTTCTTAATTGCAGGAATCTGCATAGGAGTTGTGTAATTAAACTCTTTTACGAGAGCGGGTGCAATCTCGTCCTTATAGACTTTCTTAAGCCGAGGTACGTAATTTGCCATTACAGTATTTCTCCACATTTACGGCAGACACGAATTTTCTTATCGCCGTCGATTTTATAACCAATTCTTGTTGGACCGCATTTTTTACATACGATTGCAACATTCGAAATATTAAGAGGTGCTTCAATTTCTGCGATTCCGCCCTGATCCTGAGCACTTCTCTTTTTCATAGCTTTTTTAACGATGTTCACGCCCGATACAATTACGGCATCCTTTTTAAGGATTACGCGAACAACTTCGCCACGTTTACCTTTGTCTTTTCCTGCAATCACTTCTACAGTATCGTTCTTGCGGATTTTTGATTTAGATAACATATTCATTACTCCTTAAAGAACTTCTGGAGCTAATGATACGATTTTCATAAAATCCATATCACGAAGCTCACGTGCTACAGGTCCAAATATACGTTTTCCTTTTGGATTCTTGCTATCGTCAACAATAACACAAGCGTTATCATCAAAACGAATATAAGTTCCATCTGGACGACGATATTCTTTTGCCTGGCGAACAATTACAGCTTTTTCAATTGTTCCCTTCTTGATTGTTGATGTAGGAATAGCATCCTTAATTGCAACAACAACAATGTCGCCGATTCCTGCGTATCTGCGGTGTGAACCACCGATTACTTTGATACACTGAGCAATTTTTGCTCCAGAGTTATCAGCAACTGTCATACAAGACTGCATCTGTATCATATTCTTTAACTCCTTCGCTTATTTAGCTCTTTCAACAATTTCTGCAAGACGCCAGCATTTCTTTTTGCTGAGAGGTCTGCACTCAACAATACGAACTGTATCTCCTATATGAGCATCATTATTTTCATCATGTGCCATATACTTCTTAGTTCTTGTAACATACTTCTTGTAAAGTCTGTCCATTTTTTTTGTTGCAATAGTTACAACAATTGTCTTGTCCATCTTATCCGATGTTACAAGGCCAACAAATGAACGTTTTGCAGGCTTTACAGTCTGAACAGCATTCTCTTCCACGGTTCAGCTCCTACTTATTCTCGCCAGCTTTTTCTTTCTGGCTGATGAACGTATTCAAGCGTGCAATTTCGCGACGCATTGTACGTTTCTGCATTGGGTTGTCTACATGAGAAATGACCATTTTGAAGCGCAAATCCATGTATTCCTTTTTAAGCTCATCACGTTTAGCTACGAGTTCTTTATAAGACAGTTCTTTGTCATTCTTTTTCTTTGAATCAGCCATCTTATTCCTCCTAGTCTTGTGTAGGCTTGTAAGCAATCTTTGTTACGACTGGCAACTTACTTCCAGCAAGCTCAAGAGCTCTGTGAGCAAGTTTGAGATCAACTCCGCCAACTTCAAACAAAATCATACCTGGTTTGATAACAGCTGCCCAGTGATCTGGAGCACCCTTACCCTTACCCATACGAACTTCAGCTGGTTTCTTTGTAATAGGCTTATCTGGGAAAATACGAATCCAGACATTTCCTTTACGATCCAACTTACGGTTAATTGCAATACGGGCTGCTTCAATTACTTTAGCATCCAGCCAGGTTGGTTCCATTGCAACAAGTGCAATCTCACCAAAATCAATATGATTATCACGTGTGGCGTTACCTTTTTCACGACCACGCTGCACCTTACGGTGAATTACTCTTTTTGGACTAAGTGGCATTTCCTAACTCCTTGCCTTTTTAGCAGGTTCAGAATCCTCAGCCTTATCAGCTGCTCCTTGACGAGCAGGGCGTCTTGGTTTCTTTACAAGCTGTCCAGCATCTTCGTTATGCTCAACACCATAATTCATACCGTTGTAAACCCATACTTTAATACCGATTTTTCCATATGTAGTCAAAGCTTCGTATGTACCATAATCGATATCAGCACGAAGTGTGTGGAGAGGTACACGTCCTTCCTTGTGTTCTTCTGTACGGCTCATATCTGCGCCACCAAGACGACCACTAAGACGAACTTTTACACCCTGAGCTCCAGCACGCATTGCGTTGCTTACAGCCTGTTTCATTGCCTTGCGGAAAGAACCACGGCCTACAAGCTGGCGTCCGATGTTTTGAGCAATCAAAGTTGCATTCAAGTCTGCACGTTTGATTTCTTTAATCTTAATCTGAACTTTCTTTGTAAGCTGCTTCTGAATATCTGCACTAATCTTTTCGATTGTTGCACCCTTAACACCGATAATTACACCAGGTCTAGCAGTGTGAATTACGATAGTAACACGCTGTGGATGACGTACAATTTCAATTTCTGCAATATCAGCATTCTTACATTCAGGAAGATCTGAAACCAACTTTCTGATTTTAATATCTTCAAGAACTAAATCTGCATATTCACGTGGATCTGCATACCAACGTGACTGCCATGTTTTGTTTACACCTAAGCGCAAACCAATTGGATTAACTTTCTGTCCCACTTTATTCCCCCGCCTTCTCGTCAACGATGACGGTAATATGACACATACGCTTTAAAAGCTGATCAGCACGACCGCGAGCACGGAACCAAACACGTTTAAGTCTAGGACCTTCGTCAATTCTAATCTCTTTTACGTAGAGCATATCTTCATCCAACTTGCTATTAGCAAAAAGTGCATTTGCAGCAGCAGACTTTAAAGTATCGCTGATAAGTCTTGCACCTTTCTGTGGCATGTTTGCCAAAATAGCCATAGCTTCAGTATAGGATTTCTGATTAATTACATGAGCAACTGGGCGAACCTTTGTTGGTGATGCAATCAGGAATTTAGAAGTGGCTACATAACCTTTTTTCTCAGCCATAATATCCACCTACCATTAAGCCTTAGAGGCCGATTTGTCTGTTCCACCATGGCCTTTAAATGTACGTGTTGGAGCAAACTCGCCGAGTTTGTGTCCTACAAGGTTTTCTGTAATGTACACAGGAATCCATGATTTTCCATTATACACAGAAATAGTATTTCCAACCATTTCTGGAATTATTGTTGAGCAGCGAGAATATGTTTTAATCATTTTCTTGTCTGCTTCTTTGTTCATTAACTGAACCTTCTTATAAAGAGCTTTCTCTACAAAAGGTCCTTTTTTAACAGATCTTGACACGATTATCTCCTCTGCAACTATTTCTTACGACGACTAACAATGAATTTGTTAGATGTCTTTCTTTTGTTGCGTGTCTGGTAACCTTTACAAGGCTGTCCCCAAGGAGTAACAGGATTGCGTCCTTTACCAGCACCTTCACCACCACCAAGCGGATGATCAACAGGGTTCATAGCCATACCGCGTACTGTAGGGCGAACACCCATCCAGCGTCTATGACCTGCTTTACCAAGTTTAACGTTCATGTGTTCTTCATTTCCTACAACACCGATTGTAGCGTAGCACTTTCCGTTAATCTTTCTCATTTCACCTGAAGGAAGTTTAACGATAACGTAATCACCTTCACGACCCTGAATCATTGCACTTGCACCGGCAGAACGAACAAGCTGTCCACCCTGTCCAAGTGTCAATTCAATGTTGTGAATTGTAAATCCGACTGGAATTGCATTCAGAGGAAGAGCATTTCCAACTGTAGGAGTTGCATTGTCGCCAGCCATAATTTTCTGTCCAACCTGCAATCCTTTTGGAGCGATGATATAACGTTTATCACCGTCAGCATAATAAATCAGAGCAATGTTAGCACTTCTGTTTGGATCGTATTCAATTGTTTTTACGGTTCCAGGAATTCCGTGCTTATCACGTCTGAAATCTATATCACGATAACGTCTCTTGTGACCGCCGCCCTGATGACGTACAGAAATACGACCACCAGCTCCGCGTCCTGCATGAGACTTACGACCTGACACCAAAGTTTTCTCGGGTCTATCAGTTGTCAGTTCGTCACGACGCAAGTCTACACGTCCACGTGTACCTGCTGTCATT
>JAQXNX010000033.1 GCA_029098225.1 Spirochaetales bacterium
GATTTTCTACATGGTTTAATAATTCCTTTACTGTTGGTTTTACCATCATTTTAAATTACCTCTTTCCCTTTTAATCCTCAATTTCTTCGTCTTTATCAAATCTGCCGGCTACTGTTTCTGGTTGTACAGCAGATAAAATTATGTGACCTGAATCCATAATAAGTACAGCTCTTGTTCGTCTTCCATATGTTGCATCTACAGCCATTTTGCTATCTTTTGCCTCTTGTACCATTCTTTTTATCGGTGCAGATTCAGGGCTTACTATTGCAATAATTCTGTTTGCAGATACAATATTTCCAAATCCAATATTGATAAGTTGCATTTTAATTTTCCTCCTACTCTATATTTTGAATTTGCTCGCGAACGTCTTCTATGATTGTTTTTACTTCTACTACAAGATTTGTTATGTTTAAGCTATTTGCTTTAGAGCCGATTGTGTTTATTTCGCGGTTCATTTCCTGACATATAAAGTCAAGTTTTTTGCCAGGCGCCGGATTTTTAGCCAGTTCCTCGCGCATTGCCGCAATATGACTATTCAGGCGAACAATTTCTTCATTAATTGTATATTTTACAAGCATAGCCGCCGTTTCAGTCATGATACGGTTTTCATCTGCCTTGTCTTCCAGAAGCTCACGAAACTTTGCCGTAATCTGTTCTTTGAACATATCTTCCATTTTTGGCTGCCATTCTGTAAAAAAATTTGCACACTCAGAGAGTTTTTCAAGTTTTTGCTGTAAATCTCGCTTCATATTTTCGCCTTCACGCTCGCGATCTGCATTAAATTTTTTAAGTACAGCTTCAAATACAGGCTCAATCATTGCCTTAAATTTTTCTACATCATATTTTTTGTTTACATTCAAAACACCCGGCTGACTTATAATAAGCCCAAGAGAAACATCATCAGAAAAACCAGTTGCTTCTGCAATTTTTTTAATGGCATTCATATATGCAATAGCCGCATTTGTATCCGGAATTACTTCAGCATCACTTTCATTTTCCCGCACTCTGATATAAACATCAACCTTACCGCGAAGAACCTTTTCTGTAATCTTACTGCGAAAATAGCTTTCAAGCGGATTCAAATACGGAGGAAGATTTATTGTAAGGTCAAGAAAACGAGAATTTACAGATTTTATTTCAACAGATACAACTGCTTCCTCTGTTGATTTTTCTTCATACGCATAACCTGTCATTGATGTCATTTTGTTTCCTCGTATTCTTTCAATATTTCTTTACCAAGTTTCCAGTTATCGCCGGCACCCATTGTTATAAAAAGATAACCATCAGGATATTCTGAGCCAGGAGCCTTTTCTAATTCTGACTTTGCAAAGTCTGCAGCATCCAGAATTTCTTCGTAATAGCTTACATTCTTCTGACCGGTTGCAAGCACAGCTTCGTATAAGGTTCGTCCTGTAATTTTAAAATCAGCAGGATTTTCGCGTGCTGAACTATATATTTTATGCAAAATAACTTCGTCAGCCGCAGTAAAACACTTTGCAAACTCCGGCAGCAAAGCTTGAGTTCTTGAATAAGTGTGACTCATAAAATCAATAATGATTTTACGCCCTTTGTAAAATTCCCTGTAACCTTCAAGAGTTGTTTTTACAGCTGTAGGATGATGTCCGTAATCATCAAGGACAATTACATCAGCCCCATTTTTATTTTTAAAATGTCCTACAATTTCACTACGACGTTTCCCACCGCTAAAATTTAAGAGTCCCCGCTGGATATTTTCATAATAATCAAGCGGATTTTTTCCGTAAGTAACAAGAAGCCGGCACACAAGAGCAACTGCTGCAGCTGCATCCAGAACCTCATGCCGACCAGGCATACTCAATGCAAAATCTCCTTTTTCTTTAAATAAAGCAAGAGTAAAACAGTTTCGTTCGTTTTCAACCTTACCAAAGCTTACTGTAAAATCAGCCGAAGATAATAATTCAGCTTTTTCACCATAAGGAATAAGAACAATATCTGGTCTTTTTTTATGAACAAGGTCTATGGTATCACAGGCACCTTTATCATCTGCACAGTAAATTACTTCTCCACCCTCAGGAAGCTTGCAGATATAATCAATAAAAGCCTGACGAATATCTTCGTAAGTAGGATAATAATCCTCGTGATCCGGCTCAACAGATGTCAGAATGATTTTCTGAGGACAAAAACTCATAAAATGACGCTGATATTCACATGTTTCGGCCACGAATATGGACTTTCCATTCCCTGCATCCGGGGAAGTATAAGTACAGGTTCCTCCAAACGAATTAATTACACTACCTGCAAGCACCTGGCCAGATAAATCAATTTCTTTAAGGATTGTCCCCACAAGCCCTGTTGTAGAAGTTTTTCCATGGACACCACATACACCACATGAATAAGCCCGTTCACTGTATGCGCCAAGTGCCTGAGTGTACAAAAGACATGGAATACCTCGACGACCTGCCTCAATCAAATCAGGATTCTTATCTGTTTTATATGCCGATGAATAAATTACATACTGAACATCAGCTGTAATATTTTGAGCCGAAAAAGGAACTGCATGAAGACCAAGTTTTTCAAGAACTTCATCAGTATAAAATCGCTCAGAAACATCAGAACCGGTAATAACAGCACCCTTATGAAATAAAATTTCCACAAGCGCAGCCATTCCAGTTCCCTTAATTCCAACAAAATGTATGTGAACACCTCGAAAATCTTCGGGTAAAGAAATATCTGAGTTTTGCATAAAACTATTTTATCACAATCAGATATTTAAGACAACGAATGTATCTTTAGTACACAATCACATAGTAAATATTTACGCTGGAAAGAAATATAATCGTTAACTCAGAAATTCTGTTTAATGATTTTTAATCCCACACAGCTTCTTCGCCGGTTGCAAGTTCTCCCCATTTACTTGCCCATCCTTCAACAAAGCAGGCTGTATAACGAATTTTCTTTTGTTCACGAAGTTTCTTAAAAACAGGCAGCATTCCCCAGGAAGTAGAAATTATACCAACAATAAGATAAAACGGTCCAAGCAGCATTGCCTGAAAGCAATGTCCATATTCATGAACCTTACACTTGCTGTAATAATCCTGTTCGTTTGTAGGAGTAAAAATAAAAAGTCCAAGACTAAGTCCCATATATTTACTATTCCATTGAGTTTCAATTGCACCACGATACCATCTGTGAGGACATTTTATATTTTTAAGAAAATATAAAAACCCCATAATTGTTGGTCCAAGAGCCCATGTACACTGAATTAAAATAAACAAAAATCTCTTAAAATTATTAAATGGTTTCATTCTTTCCTCCTATTACCCCACCGCGGGCAGCGGTCGCGCACGGATGCGCGATATCGCAATATTCTGCTTTGTTTTATAATTATATTATAGGTATAAAAAATCCAGACAGCAATCCTTCAAAAGGTAAGATGCATTTTTTATCGGGTAAGATGCATAAAATGTACTCAAAAAAAAGTTCCTGCACGCCAACGACGACAGGAACTAAGATGTAAATAAATTATCAGAGAACGCTCTGTTTTTTAATATTTTGTGCGGCTAAGCCGGATTTTATCACTATACAAGTGATAAGTAAATCTGATCTGCAAGACCAAAGCCTGCATTTTTTGTTAATGCTGTTGCATATTCATCATAGAGCATATCTTCGTATGTCTGACGTGCATAATCAGATTCTTCTGCTCTGTGAATTGTTTTACGCATTTCAGAAAGCATTTGTTTTACAAAATAGCTTTCAAGCTCCATGGCTTTTTCATAAAGCTCAGATGTTTTATCAATATTTTTCTGTTGAACATGAATATTTGCCTGATTAGCTGCAGCACCACGAGGAACTGCAGTCTTATCTGCTTGAGAAGTAAAAGTTCCAGAAAAACCTGATGTATAATCTCCGTTCAATCTTCCTTTTTCTGCAATTTGACTGGAAGAAATTGTTCCGCGGCCATCATCCTGATCAACAAGTCTCTGAACTAAATCTGCAAAAACAGCCTTATCAGATGCTGTACGGGCATTCTGCAAGGCATCCTGCCCGCCGGTTATTCCGCTAAATGTATTAGAAACTAAACCAACATTCATTTTTACCACCCGAAAATTCAAAAGCCTGAACTACTTATGCTCTCTTTAAGTTCACTGCAGTACTCAGCATATTATCAGATGTCTGTACAGCCTTACTGTTAAACTCATAAGCACGCTGAGCAACAATCATCTGAACCATTTCGTTTACAACAGAAACATTACTCATCTCCAGGAACTTGTGACGAACATCGCCAAAACCATCATAACCTGGCCGACCAGCAATAGCTTCTCCACTTGCTGCTGTAACTTTAAAGTAGTTATCGCCTTCTGCCTGTAAACCTACTGCATTCGGGAATCTATAAAGTTCTATCTGTCCTACTTCTACAGGATCATTACCACCATTTACCTTTACACTTACAAGACCTGTCTGTGTAATATTTAAAGTAGAAACATCATAACCTTCCGGCAAAATAATCTCCGGAACTACGCGAAGTCCATTATTTGTAACTAACTGACCTGCTGAATCTACTTTAAAAGAACCGTCGCGGGTATAAACGAAGCTTCCGTCATACTTCTGAACCTTAAAAAAGCCCTGTCCGACAATTGCTACATCAGTATCAACTCCAGTATTCTGAAGAGAGCCCTGATTCATAATTCTCTGGGTAGCGCCAACTTTTACACCAGTTCCCTGCTGAATTCCAACAGGAGTTACTGTATCTTCTGTTGCAGGTGTTCCTGCAAGTTTTAAATTCTGGTAAACTAAATCTTCAAATTCAACACGCTGCTGTTTGTAGCCTGTTGTATTTACATTTGAAAGGTTATTTGAAATTGCATCTATATTTGACTGCTGACCGTTCATTCCGGTAGCTGCTGTCCATAATGATCTTACCATTTATTTCTCCTATCTAAGTACAGCAAACTTCTGCCAGAGAGTACCCATCATTGAATCTTCTGACTGAATTGTCTTCTGATTTGCTTCATAAGCCCGGTTTACTTCAATCATCTGTACCATTTCGTTTACAACATTTACATTGCTTGTTTCTGTATAGCCTTGTAAAAATCCCGGACGTTCACGCCCCTCTGCAATATGAGCCGGACCAGAAACATCTGTTTCTGCATAAAAACTGTTTCCCATCTTCTTAAGATAGCGTTCGTTATCAAAACGAACTACCTTAAGGCGGTCAATATCTGAACCTTCTTCTTCAGTACGGAGAACACCGTCTTCATTTACATAAAATTTATCATCATCAACATAAATATAACCGTTTTCTCCAAGAACCGGATATCCGTCTTTAGTTTCAAGAATTCCTTCTTTTCCAATAAAAAAATCACCGTTTCTTGTATATCGCTCTCCATAAGGAGTATCAACTACATAAAAACCTTCGCCATTTAGGGCTATATCTGTTTTTGTATTTGTAATTTTGAATGACCCCTGCGAGAAATCAACATAATTTTCATTTGTTTCTGCACCAAGTCCTAATTTTCCAATAATTGGAGCAATATCAGCTGAACCAAATTCAGTACTGTACACTCCATCAAAATTCATTCTGCTTACTAAAAGCTCTGAAAAGTTTTTAGAAACCGAAACTTCCCTTTTATATCCCGCAGTATCGACATTTGCAAGATTGTTAGAAATTGCATTTAACCGATTCTGCTGAACATTCATTCCGGAAGCACCGATATACCAACCTCGAATCATTAAGAATCCTCCATTAAAAAATTTACATCTTACTTATAAAATCGGAATTACAAAAAATTTGTTTAGAAAAATAATTTGCATTATAAACTTTTACGACTTATAATTAATCAGTAATAAAAAAAATTACAGAACAACCATAGAGGAGCATTTATATGGCAGAAGAACCAAGAGTACTATCAATTATTTTAGGTGGAGGCAAAGGAACTCGTCTTTATCCACTCACAAAGGAAAGATCGAAACCGGCTGTTTCGTTTGGTGGAAAATACAGAATTGTTGATATTCCGCTTTCAAACTGTATAAACTCAGGCTATAAAAAGATTTATCTTTTAACACAATTCAATTCAGCTTCACTTCATCTTCACATTACAAATTCATATAATTTTGATCGTTTTTCGGGCGGATTTGTTGAAATTCTTGCTGCAGAACAAACATTGGAGCATTCAGGATGGTACGAAGGAACTGCGGATGCCGTAAGAAAGAATTTTATCCATTTTAAAAATCAAAAACCAACCCACTACATAATTCTTTCCGGTGACCAGCTTTATAAAATGGATTTAAAAGCCTTTATGGATGCTCATATTAAGTCAGGAGCTGATGTTACAATTGCTACAACTGCCGTAAACCGTCATGATGCTTCGGGCTTTGGAATTATGAAAATAGACGAAGAAAACAGAGTCAAAGCATTTATGGAAAAACCAAAGCCAGATGCAAATATTGACGACTGGAAAATTCCACCGGAAGCAAGAGGCTCTCTTCCTCCTGAAAAAGAATACCTTGCTTCTATGGGTATTTATATTTTTAATGCTAATACGATGGAAGAATGCCTTCTTGGCGAAAACGCAAAATACACAGACTTTGGTAAAGAAATTCTTCCTCTTGCAATCGGAAAAAAGAAGATTAATTCTTATGTTTTCGACGGATATTGGGAAGACATTGGAACTATCAGAAGCTTCTATGATGCAAATATAGCCCTTTGTGAACCTTATCCTACTTTTGACTTCTTTGGTGAAACACAGCCAATTTACACTCACATGCGTAACCTTCCTCCTTCAAAAATTAATAAAGCTGATATAAATGCTTCTCTTATTTCTGAAGGATGTATTATTACTCAGGCTACATTAAACAAATCTGTAATTGGTGTTCGCTCTATAATCAATGAAGGATCAAAACTCGACGGTGTAATTATGATGGGTGCTGATTTCTATGATACAGACGAAGAAAAGGCAGATTTTTCAAATAAAGGAAAACCAGCTACAGGAATCGGTAAAAACTGTCAGATTGCAAATACAATCATCGATAAAGACGCAAAAATTGGCGATAACTGTAAAATCGGCGTAAGTGGAAAGAGATATGATGATGGTGATCACGGTTCATTCTACAGCGCAGATGGAATAATAGTTATTCGAAAAGGTGCAGTTATTCCTTCCGGAACAGAAATCTAATTATTTTACTATTGAAAACTTAAATACCGTGCCGATATATTAGGCACGGTATTTTTTTTTACACTTTTTGCGAAGTAAGAAACGTGTAAATTAAAAATATCAGGAAACAATATAATAATCTCATAATTTATGCATAAAAACTGCATAAATATACATACTATAGCTTTAATGTGTCTATACTTCCTTTTTACAAAGTTATGCATAGCACACTAAATATGGTGTGTATACTTTATTTTACTATACATTACATAAAACATGTATATATTTTTATACAAATCCGTAAATTTCAAATATAAAATCAAGATTTTACTTCAGAAAATCAGTTACTGTATGAATTTTTATGCAGTATTATTTTATAGACAGTTCATCAATTTTTCGATGCAGAGTTTTTCGCCCTATTCCAAGAATATCTGCGGTCTTAGATTTATTTCCATTATTAAAAGCAAGGTTTTCCTGAATAATTATTTTTTCAGCTTCGTCCATTGTGATTCCCAACGGAATTCTTATAACCTGTTCGTTATCGCGAGACTGCACGGAAGATGGCAAATCTTCAAAAGATATTTCTTCAGAGCTGCACATAACAACTGCACTTTCTACACAATTCTTTAATTCACGAATGTTTCCCGGCCAGGAATATTTGAGCATAGTTGCCTTAGCTCTGTTATCAAAGCCTTTGATATTTTTTTCATTTTCGATATTAAATTCTCGTAAAAATGAATGCATCAAAAGAGGAATATCATCCTTTCTTTCGCGCAGAGGAGGAACTTCAATTCTTACAACATTAAGTCTGTAAAATAAATCTTCACGGAATTTTCCATTTTTAACTTCTTCTTCAAGATTTCTGTTTGTAGCAGCAATAAGTCTTACATCACATTCAATAGTTTCTTCTCCGCCTACCCGTTCAAACTTTTTTTCCTGCAGAACGCGTAAAAGCTTAACTTGGGTTGCCGGATTAATTTCTCCAATTTCATCCAGAAAAATTGAACCTCCGTCTGCAAGTTCAAATCGACCTTTGTGCTGATTTTCGGCTCCAGTAAAAGCTCCTTTTTCATAACCAAAAAGTTCACTCTCCAGAAGACTTTCAGACAAAGCTGCGCAGTGAACAATTATAAAAGGCTTATCCTTTCTTGGAGAATTTTCATGAATTGATTTTGCGACGAGCTCCTTTCCGACTCCGCTTTCTCCAGTTATCAAAACAGTTGCCTTTGTTGGAGCTGCCTTAGAAATCATTGTCCGCACTTTTCCCATTTCGGCACTTTTACCGATCATGTCTTCCTTGCCGGAAATTTTTAATAATTTTTCTTTGAGCTCTTTATTTTGCAATGCAAGAATTTTTCCACGAAGCGCATTTTTTACAACAATGTTTAAGTGATCAAGATCAAGAGGCTTTGTTAAAAAATCAAAGGCTCCGGCTTTAATCGCAGCAGTAGCATCGTCAATACTTCCATGCCCGGTTAAAACAATAACCGGAATGGCAGGAAAATCCGAAGCAACTTTCTGAACGACCTCTTCTCCTGAAATTCCATCCATTCGTAAATCTGTAATAACAACATCAACTTTATTTTTACTGATAATCTCTAAGCCCTTTTTTCCATTTTCAGCCTGAAGAACATTGTAGCCTTCAAGCTCAAAATTATCAGCAAGACCATTTCTGATATTTTCTTCATCATCAATTGTAAGGATTGTAAATTTTTCCATAATTACTTCCTTTTATAAAAATCATTCAAAAAGCCATAGCGGCAGTTATATTTATTCTTTACAGGTTTCGTCGTTTAAAAGCTTTGTATCTTTTTGTGGAATCGGGAATGAAAGAGTAAATTTTGAACCTTTATTTTCTTTAGAATCAACTAGAATTTCTCCGGAAAATTCCTTTACAATTTTATAAGCCATAGTCATTCCAAGTCCGGTTCCATTTGCCTTTGTCGTAAAATACGGTTCAAAAATTTTTGAAACTGTGTTTTCATTCATTCCGCAACCATTATCAGAAAGAACAATTATATATTTATTATCATTAATAAATGTCTGGATTTCAAAAAGTCCGGAATAATTTTTTTGGTTTTCAGAAATACGTGTTTTTATTGCAGCCAGAGAATTTTGAGTAAGATTAATTATCACATCACGGAATAATTTTTCATCCAGCATTATTTTTTTAGAGTTGCCTTCAAATTTTGTTTCTATTTGAATTCCGCAATTCAAGAATTCTGGTCTAATAAATTCAATTACATTTTTAATAATTGTATCCGGGATCTTTAATTCAAGATTTGCGTTTACAGGTCGGACGGCAAGCAGGAAATCCATTACAAGCTTATTTAAATGTTCAATTTCTTCGTTCACAACATCAAGATGATTTTCCAGAAATTTCTTTTCAGGTAAAGAATCATTTTCGCGGGCCTTTACAAGTGCTTTTTGAATAAGCTGAATATGAATACTCATTGCTCCAAGCGGATTTTTAATTTCATGAGCCATGCCGGCAGCAAGGTTTGTAAGATTAGCAAGATTTTCCATTCGATGAAGTCTTACATCCTGATTTTTTTTGTGAGTAATATCATTAACCAGAATAATTTTTCCACAAAGATTTCCTTCCTGCATTAATGGAGAAATAGAAATATTTAAAAACCGGACAGAACCGCCCGAAGTAACTGTAGAAAACTCTTCTGTACTGTTAGTAATTTCTTTTTCCATACAGTTCTTAAAAAATCCGGCAATTTCTTCATCTTCAATATATTCCCACAAAGGATTATTTGAATCTTTTATTTCATCAAGATGAACAGAAAAAGGAATTCTACTTTCTACTATTAAATTATTTCTTAAAAGACAAAAATTATTATCTACAATTAAAAGACCGTTAGAAAGAGAATCTATAAGAGAATATAAGCTTTCATTTTCTGAATACAATTCATTTATAATAGAAAGAAGCTGTTCATTCGAAAGCTTAGAAGCTTTTTGATTGATTCTTTTTACATATTCACGCATATTTTCATAATACCTTCATATTTTATATTCACTGCAGAAATATCCCGTAGTAAAATTTCAAAAGCAGAAAGCGGCGTCTGATTATATAACATTATATTATCGCGACAGGTATGAAGAACTGCCGAAAGATTATGTAAAAATTCAAAGGCCATTGAACTTTTATTTAACAGTTCATTTTTTTCTATTGCAAGATTAAATGATTTTTTTAAATATATAAGAATTTCTTTAAGGAAAATATCAAGCTCAATTCTTGGGGAAAAGTTTCCACATTCTTTAATAACCTCTGCACAATCTGGAATTTGCCTTAGTGCAATTTTTTTGCAGAATTCCACAGCAGACTTTTTAATAACCTCTGGAGAAACAGGAAGAAATGTCAGCAGATATTCATTAATATTTCCGTTAAAACTTTCGTTATGATAAACCCTGCTTATTACAGATTTCTGTTGTTCAGATGTACGTTCTGCAAAAGTATATGTTCTAACCCGCGAAAGAATTGTCTGCATAATTGAATTTCTTTTAGAAGTAAGCAGAATAAAAACACAATCCTGCGGCGGCTCTTCAAGAATTTTAAGAAGAGCATTTCTTACACTATTCTGCATTCTGTCTGCATTTTCAATAATTATAGTTTTTTTACCTTCATCACTTTTTATTCGCGCCCAGTCTTCAAGATTTCTTATCTGATTTACCGGAATTGAATCATATAAAAAATCTTCTTCCAGCTTAAGTGCATCTTTTTCAAGAGAATCACAAAGTTCAGAAACATTTTCATATTCAGGAAGCTCTCTTGGAAAATCAAGAATTTCAAGATTCTCATTTATACCCTGAATAATATTTCCAATTTTAGAAAGATTTGTTTCACCTTCCCATAAAATTGGATTAAATCTTAGAGTTAATTTTCTTATACTTCGTAAAAACAGATATCTGGTAGCATTTAAATATGAGGCATTACAAGAAAGCGCTTGTAAAAATGTTTTCTTAGCAGCAGAAATTTCCAGACTACAATCGCGCGGACCTAAAAGCATAATATTATTAAAGGTTAATGCCTTTGACTGTAAGCAGGTACTGCACTCACATTGCCACTGACCTTTTTTTTCTGCCCTGCATCCGAATATTCTTGCAGTTTCCAAAGCCGCAGTTAATTTTCCAGAGCCAACCGGACCTGAATATAAAACCGAACGCGGAAAAGTGTTATTTTTTATATCAGAAATAATACTTTTGCTGATATTTTGTGATACAAGATTTTCAAACATATATTCCTCTCAGGCAGTTTTCATCTGTGTAAAATCTGTATTTTTAATAAAATTATGAATTAAATTATAGAAATAACTATTTTCAAAAAGATTTTCAATTTTAAAGAAAGGCTGAGTCTCCAGGAAAACGATTAAAATCCAGCAGAGTGCAAAACCTTCAAAAATTCCAAAAAATACTCCAAGAGTTTTATCAAGACTATTTAAAATTTTAAACTGAAACAGCTTTGAAATAACCGTCTGAATTATTTTTAATACAAGAAAGACTGCAATAAAAATAGCAAGGAATGCAAGAATATCAGAAAGCATTACATTTTTTATGGCACTAAAATATTTTATGGAAACTGCTTTATAAAAAATACAGCCAAGCAAAAGACCTGCAACCCAGCATAAAATTCCAAATATACTGTCTAAAAAGCCTTTTATTAAACCGATTAAAGCGAATAAAACAATAATTCCACAAATAACGTAATCAACTACAGTAAATGTCATTTTCAATATCCAATTTTTTCAAAAATTAGTTCAGCAATTTTTTCAGAAGGACGTTTTCCTTCTCCAACAACTATACGTAAATTATCGGAATATTCTGAACGAATCTTTGTATCTAAAAATTCATCTAACGCCTTGCAAAGATTTTCGTCTGTCGCTTCTGTTCCGACAAGGATTTTTGCAGCTCCTTTTTCCTTAAAGAATTCAGCATTATCAACCTGATCCCCACGTGTTCCCGAACCACACAAAGGAATTAAAACAAGAGGCTTAGACAATACAGCAGCTTCCCATAAAGAATTAGCACCAGAACGAGAAAGAACAATATCTGCACACGCAAGAACATCCGGCATTTGTGAATAAATAAAATCAAAAGGATGATAATCAGGATATTTTTCTTTTAACTCTTCAGAAACTTTACCATCAGTATTTACAAGACCAGTCTGATGAACAACAATAAAATTTTTGCAAAGATATTCAATATTTTGCTGAACAAGCTCATTTATCTGTTTTGCACCAGAACTTCCGCCAAGAACAAGAAGAACAGGCTTAGAAGCTTTATTCTTTTCTATTCCTAAAAACTCAAGACCTGCTTTAGCTTCCGCATTATAAAAAACTGGTCGAACAGGATTTCCTGTTACAATCACTTTTTTCTGATTTAATTCCGAAAGATTATTTTTAGTAGCTTCGTAGGAAACAAGCATTTTATCTGCAAACCGGAAATTTATTCTGTTAGCAAGACCAAGAGTAAAATCGCATTCATGAATGAAGACAGGAATTCGTAACAGATGAGCTGCAACACATGGCGGAACGCTTACAAAGCCACCTTTCGAAAACAAAACCGCAGGTTTTGTTTTTCTAAGGATATGAAAGGCACAAAAAAATCCGGCAAGAATTCTAAACAGGTCAGAAAAATTTTTAAGAGAAAAATATCTGCGGAGTTTACCTGAAGGAATTCCGTAAAAATTTTTGCATAATTGATTTGAATCAGAACCTTTTGAACTTTCAACAATTTTACGGTCCATTCCTTTTGAACAGCCAATCCATTCAACTTCAAGAGGAATTCCTTTTTTTAAAGCCAGCTGCTTTAACTCATCAGCAACAGCAAGTCCGGGATAAATATGTCCGGCAGTTCCTCCACCGGTAAAGGCAACTAAATTTGTGTTATTTTTTTTCATAAAGTGTGTCAATTTTACCCTTTACATGACTTTAAATCAATAATAGAATAAGTTTTATGTCAAAACAGATGATTATGGGAAATCAGGCAATTGCTCTTGGAGCATTAAAGGCCGGTGTAAACCTTGTTGCAGGTTATCCTGGAACTCCTTCCAGCGAAATAATAGAGTTTATTTCAAAATATAATAAAAAAACAGGAACCTATGTTGAATGGTCTGTAAACGAAAAAGCTGCCGTAGAAGTTGCAGCCGGAGCAAGTTATGCAGGAAGCCGTACACTTGTTACAATGAAGCAGGTTGGACTGAACGTTGCCAGCGATCCTGTTATGTGTCTTTCTTATGTGGGAATAAAAGGCGGCATGGTAATTGTCAGTGCCGATGATCCGGGACCAATTTCAAGCCAGACAGAACAGGATACAAGAACCTTTGGTTCATATTCTAAAATTCCGGTTTTTGATCCTTCAACTCCATCAGAAGCTTATGAAATGATTCAGGAAGCCTTCGAACTTTCAGAAAAATACAATACTCCTGTAATTCTGCGACCTACAACAAGAGTAGACCATGCATATGAATCAATGGAATTTCCAGAATTGAAAAACTGCCGCAAAAATGGAGTTTTTGAAAAAGACACACAGCGCTGGGTAATTTTTCCAAAAGCGTCTTATAATAATCACAAAAGAATTTTCGAAAGAAATGAAAAAAATCTTCCACAGGAATTTTCAAAATCAAGATGGAATTTTGCAGGGGGAAGTCTCCCCCTCGCTTCAGCCACCGCAAATGCGGCGTCTTCCGCTACCCCTTCAAGCGGGGAAAAATTTTCTTCAGATACCCTTCCCCGCAACGCCCCGCTTTTATTTGCCGCAGGAGGAATTTCTTACTGTTATTTAATGGAAGCACTTTCAATATTGCACAAAGAAAATCCGGAAAACCGGCAGATTAATAAGGCTCAGGTTTTAAAAATCGGAACACCTTATCCATTTCCAAATCAGCTTGCAAAAGATTTTATAACAGAAAATTTTTCTTTCTCTGCAAATGAAAGTCATACAGAAATTACAGTTTTTGAAGAGCTTGATCCTGTAATAGAAAATGCTCTTATTTATCTTTGCGGAAAAGAAAAGCTTACCTGTACCATTCATGGAAAAATTGATAAAACTGTTCCAGAAGCCGGAGAACTTTCTGTTGAAATTGTTAAAGAAATAATTCAGAAAATTGCAGGAATAAAAGCTTCTGAACCAGAAAATCTAAAGCTTCCAGAGCTTCCGGTTCGCCCTCCGGTTTTATGCGCAGGCTGTCCTCACAGAGGAGCTTTTTATGCTGTAAAGCAGGCAATGAAAGGCGAAAAAACAGTTTATTGCGGAGACATCGGCTGTTACACGCTTGGAAATGCAAAACCACTTGATATGTGCGATACCTGTCTTTGTATGGGTGCAGATATAACAATGGCCCAGGGTTTTTATCATAATGAACCGGACAGAAAATGTTTTTCTTTTATAGGAGATTCAACATTTTTTGCCTCTGGAATAACAGGTGTTGTAAATGCAGTTTATAATCAGTCACATCAGACAATCTGTATTCTTGATAATTCAACAACAGCAATGACAGGACATCAGCCTCATCCCGGAACTGGCCGAACAATGATGGGCGAAATTGTAGAAAAAATCAGCATAGAAAAAATATTAACTTCTATTGGAGTTAAGCCTGTAATTACAGTAAATCCATTTAATCAGCCAGAAGCTGTAAATGCTGTAAAAGAAGCTGTTGCAAGCGAAGGAGTTAGTGCAGTAATTTTTAAGGCACCTTGTATTGCAATAGCTTCAAAAGTCGGCTGGGAAAAGCCTCACGCATTAAAAGTAGATGAAGCAAAATGCATTGCCTGCAGAAAATGTATTAATGAACTTGGCTGTCCTGCATTAAGCATAAGTACAGAAAACAAAAAAGTCGAAATTGATTCATCATTGTGTACAGGCTGCGGCTTATGTAAAAATGTTTGTCCTGTAAAGGCAATCAATTAAAAATGTAATAAACTGGAGTAAACAAATGGCTAAAAATATATTGATTTGTGGAGTCGGCGGACAAGGAACAGTTCTGGCCGCTAAAGTACTTTCTCAGGCAGCAATTTCTTCCGGCGAAAAAGTCCTTTCTGCAGAAACTATTGGAATGGCCCAAAGAGGCGGTAGTGTTGTAAGCCATGTAAGAATTGGAGAAGATGTTTTTTCTCCACTAATTCCAGAACACCAGGCAGATATCATAATTGCCTTTGAAGCTGCAGAAGCTGTAAGAAATCTGGCGTACTTAAAAAAAGATGGAATGATAATTGTAAACAAGAAGGTTGTTCAGCCTGTTACTGCAAGCCTTACAGGAAAAGCTTTTTCAGAAGATGTTATGCTGGAAGCTCTCAAAAGCAGTGGGGCAAAAGTTACCTGCGTTGATACCGATAAAGCATGTGCTGAGCTTGGAAGTTCAAAAATTGTAAATATTCTATTATTAGGCTCTGCTTGCAAAACAGGAATAATAGATTACAGTTCAGTAGAAGATGCAATTAAAAATCTTGTAAAACCAGAATTTTATGAACTTAATCTAAAAGCCTTGCATTACGAAAACTAAATTCTTATGCTTCTTTGTGATATGGTTTTAAAATTTCTACAAGCCTATCTTTTTTGAACAAAGTTGCATAATTATAAGCGCTCATTCCCATCATATCTTTTACATCTGGATCAGCACCATTTTCTGCAAGTATCCTTACAAGATTTTCTCTGTTTGCGCCTACAGCAAGAATAAGATTACACTGCCCTTCTTTGTTAATTGTATTTAACTGAGCTCCCTTAGAAATAAGGAATTTTGTTATTTTTTCATTTCCCCGCCATACAGCATCCATTACAGCAGTATAGCCACGGTCATCAGATACGGCATCAAGTTCAGCACCTAAGCCAAGCAGCATTTCTACAAATTCATAGTTATCATTTCTGCAGGCAATATTAAGCATTGGAGTTCCTGTATCATCGCGGGAATTAACACTCATTCCAGCCTCTAAGAAATCATTAACAATTTCAATTTTATTTTTGGCTATGTAAGTTCCAAAGCAATCAGAAGTAAATGGAATACCTCTGTCTAAAAGCTTATTTTTTGCCAGACGTTTTTTTGCTGCTTCAGAGATTTTTTTATAGTCCTTTTTAAGCTTCTTTTCAAACTCATCTGATGAAGAAAGAAGAATCAAATCATCACAAAATAATTCATTCTTTTCTAAGTCTTTTATATTTGTAATCAAAGGAATTTTTTCGCAGGCAACAAATCCAGAAAGCGAAATTAAAGAAGAAACTGAAGCCTCAATAGATTTTATATTTTCGCAGTAAACAATTATAGAAGCAAAACTTTTAAAAGCTTTTTTTTGTTTTTTTAACTGTTCAATTTCAAACGAAGAAACTACACATTTATTTTTCTTATCCAGCAATTCTAATTGTGAAGTGATATTTTGTGTAAAAGTCTGACTGTCAGTAATAATTAACCATTTCATAAATTCAATTATAAATCGAAATATATAATAAAACAAGTATGCGCTTTTACATCCCTAAATCTCGAAATGCAAGACCATTAAAATGAACAATAACTTCTTTTGGAATATTTTTGTCACCGTTATATGAGAAATACGGATGTGTAATACCTAAGTAAATAATTAAAATTGGTAGGTTTAATTATGCTGTTATTAGTTCTGTTAATCAGTTTTGTAGTTTTAATTATTTTGTTACGCAATTGCTGTAAAAAATCAAGTTATACTCGTCCATATTCCGGCAGAAATTTTGCATATCTGGGACGCAAATAGCTATGCCTATGTTGAAAATCGCTTCTTTACGTTTTATGAAACAAAGGAAGAATGTCAGAAGCAGATTGATTTTTATAACAGCTTCAGGATTGAAAATTAGGCTCTTTTATAAAAAAAAAGGCTTCCTACTTTCGTAAGAAGCCATTGCCACAAGTTAGAATCGAACTAACGACATACGGATTTTCAGTCCGGCGCTCTACCAACTGAGCTATTGCGGCATGTGATGAATAGAAATATATACTTTTCTAAGCTTTATGTCAACATGTGAAAGCCATTTTTTTTAAATTTTTATGTAAAATTTTTTATAAGCTTTTTATAAAAATTTAAAAGAGGAAATCAAAAAAATGGCAAAAAATTTAAAACCTGTGTTATAATATATCCGATGGAAAATTCTTCAACTTCAACAGAAACTAAAAAGAAGCAAAAAATTAATACAGTTAGTTTTATCCGTTACTCTACACTTTTTTTAATTATTGTCATTCTGCTTTTTTCTTTAATCATTCTATTAGCCGGGCGTGATACCCAACGTATTGATATAGAAAAAAATCCCATTCAATACATTAATACCGGCTGGTATTATTATGATGACTCGGGAAATAAAATTATAATTGACTCACTTCCTGTAAAACTTTCAGAAAAAGATTCGCTTTCTGGTAAATACAAAATCTATAGGGAAAAAACTGAAGATCTTGCAGAGAGTAAATTTCTTAGTTTTTATTCACATCATGCAGGCTTTAAATTTTATTCTGATTCTGAATTAATTTATGAATTTTCTAATACAACTTTCCCTAAAAAACTAAAAACTTACAGAGCCTTTTATCATCTTATCAGCTGCCAGAGAATAAAAGGAAAAACAATTTCTATTGAGCTTGAACCCAAAATTTCTTCTAAAGCAGAATTCTCAGAAATAGAATTGGGAACAGAATTTGACATTCTATATGCACATTTTTTTGCACGCTATAACAGACTGATTCTTGGTTTTATTCTTCTTATTGTAGGCTTTGTTATGTTATTAAATTGTATTGTCTTTAAAACTCTAAAAGAGGATAATTCTCTTTTATACCTGTCTATTATTTTAATACTGGTTGGATTATGGCAGTTTGAAGAATCAAGATTCATACAATTTATGATTACTTACCAGCCGGTTCACTGGATTTTAGAATACGCAGTTCAACCGCTAATTCTTCTTTCTTCTTTTCTTTTCATCCGCGAAATTTCCTCTACAAAAAAAGAACGAATGTTAGTCTTCTTATTTATAATGGATTGCGCTGCTATTATTATTCAGTTAATTCTTCAGATTGCCGGAATTATGGCAATGACAGAAACTGTAATTTTTATTCATATCTGTTATATTTTCAGCACCTTCTACGTTTTTGCATTAATTAATAAAAACTATAAATTTAAAACTTTTGCTGCACGAGTAGTTTTCGACATAAATCTGTTGATGGGTGTTTTTTCTTTTCTTACTGCCCTTTTACTTTCTAATTATACTAAACATAATGTTTCAAACTTTACGTTTATTGGCTTTGGATTTACATTTATTGCACTTGCAATAATTATAGGAAAAAGAATTAATCATCAGCTTAATAAAATTCAGAAAGTTTCTCATTATGACTCTCTTTCTTATCTTGATTCCCTGACAGGCGTGTTTAACAGAAACAAATGGTATCAATTTAAAGAAACAATTGATAAAACTGAAAAAAAATATCCGGAAAGCTGTCTGATTATTTTTGAAATATCTAATCTTAAACAGATTAATGAATCATTTGGTTATTCAGAAGGTGATAAAGTTTTAACAACTTATGCATCTTTTGTAAAACGCGCAGTCCCGGAAAAATCGCCGGTCTACAGAATTAAGGGAAACATTTTTGCAGCTTTCTGTACAGAAATCACAAAAGAAGATGTAAGGAAAATTATATTAAAAATTAACCGATATGTAATAAATCAGCATGACTTTAATTTTGCAATTGCAAGCTGCACCGGCTATTCTTTCTTTAAGCCAAGAACTACAGCAGACTTCTTTATTGCTCAGGATGAAACTACAAAACAGATTGAAGAACAAAAAAAGTTAATGAAAATTTAAAAAATAAAGCTGCCCCTAAAGCTATAAAACTTTATATAAAGGGCAGCCTTTATAATTTCTATTCAAAACGTCTGTCATCAATTCGTTTTGTTTTCTTTTCACTTCTTGGAAGCTCTCCTATTCCAACGACAGAAACTTCTGGGGTCAGATTGTATTTCTGCTTAAAGTTATAGGCAATTGATAGAGCAACCTCTGATCTGTCAGTTCCACCTTCAACCTCTACAAAAACAGTCATTTTATCTTTTCCGTCTACATGTTCAATAACTGCTCTATATTCGCTTGAAGTACCCGGAACAGTTTTAATTACATCTTCAATTGTACTTGGGAAAATAATATTTCCTTTTACTTTAACCATATCATCACTGCGTCCAAGGATTTGTGTAATTCTAGGATATTTCAAACCACTCTTAGAAGGCTCTTTTACAAATGCAGCAAGATCATGAGTTCTAAAGCGGAATAATGGAGCACCTTCTTTTACAAGAGTTGTAAGTGTAATTTCTCCAATTTCTCCTTCAGGAACAGGCTTTCCAGTCTGCGGATCAAGAATTTCTATATATACAAAATCATCAAAAATATTGATAGCTTCTTCACCCACACAGTTAATTCCAATTCCTGGTCCATAGCATTCGGTTAAACCGTAAATATCGTAAAGCTCAATTCCAAGAATATTCTGAATACGGTTCCTCATTTTTTCGCCCCATCGTTCAGAACCAATAATTCCTTTTTTAAGATAAATCTTATCTTTAATATTTCGTTTTTCAACTTCCTCTGAAAGTAAAAGTGCATAAGAAGATGTAGCACAAATTACTGTAGATTTTAAATCCTGCATCATCTGAAGCTGCTTTTCTGTATTACCCGGTCCCATTGGAACAGCCATTGCACCAAGCTTTTCACAACCGGCCTGAAATCCTATTCCAGCAGTCCATAAACCATAGCCCGGTGTAATCTGAATTCTATCTTTATTTGTAATTCCAGCAAGTTCGTAACAGCGTGCAAACATTGTTGCCCAGTCATCAACATCCTTTTTAGTATAAGGAATAACAACAGGCGCTCCGGTAGTTCCGCTTGAAGAATGAATACGTACAATTTCTTCTTCAGGTACAGTAGCAAGTCCAAGAGGATAAGCATCTCTAAGTTCCTGTTTAGTTACAAAAGGAACAAGATTTTCAAAATCCTCCTGAGTTTTTATATCTTCTGGATTTACATTCTTAAATCTATTTACATAAAAAGGATTTCCAAATTCTTTAACACGACGAATCTGGTTTCTAATCTGTTCAAGCTGAAGTTCTGTTAATTTCATTTTTCCGCCTCAATAAAAATATTTTATTATTTATAAGATTATTATAACCCCGCATTTTGTTTCTGTCAATAGAAACATCCATAAAAATTTATTTCCTTCATATCAAAAAAAATTTTTATGGATAATTTATTATTTCAGTTTGAAAATATTTTTTTCCCGCTGAAATAATTAATTCATCGTGTAAATTATTTTTGGATCGCGGAAAATTAATTCTTACAGACTAATAAAAAATTCTTCGGACAAAAAAAATCCTGAAGAACTGATGGATTGTTCTCCAGGATTAAACAATTTCTAATTAACAATGATGATTAAAAGTCCCCTCTACTTTAAATCATAACCTTAGCCTTACCCTCCCGCAAGGCTAACATGTTATCCTACTATCTCTTAAGACTTAATACAGTTTCAAGCAATGTATCAGCAGTCTGAATAGTTTTTGCGTTAGACTGGAAACCACGCTGGGTAACAATCATATCTGTCATCTGTTCAGCAAGGTCTACGTTTGACATTTCAAGTGCACCGGCAAGCAAAGAACCTTTTCCGGCAATTCCCGATTCACCAATCATGGCCATTCCAGAGTTGTTAGATTCAACATAAGTATTGTCGCCAGCCTTTTCAAGACCGCGGTCGTTTGCAAATGTTGCCAAAGCAATCTGACCGATTGTACGGTTTGTACCGTTTGAATAAACGCCGGTAATAATTCCGCTTGAATCAATCTTGAATGTATCAAGATATCCAAGTGCATATCCATCCTGATAGAAAGCTTTTGTACTAGGCTTTGATGCATCCTGTGTAATTGTATCTTCAAAGCTTCCGATTGTTCCAAGATTAATATTAAATGTCTGGCGGTAAGGATTTCCGTCTGCATCCGGATTAGATTCTGCAACAGCAAATGATGCAGTTAAGAAAGCCTGTCCTTCCGGGTTTGATGTGTTTCCTGCGCTGTCAGTAATTGACTGAAGTGCACCAAGGTTATCGAATGTTACGATGAATGTATTTTCTACACCATCAGTTGTTCCAATACCTACACGCGTCTGTGTATAGTCTGCATTATCTGCATCAACATTTACTGTTGCAATCCACTGGTTAGGTGTTTCCGGATCTCTTACAAAAGCAATTGAAAGTAAATGTTTATTTCCAAAGCTGTCATAAATTTCCTGTTCTGTTGCCCATGTACCTTTTGCAATATCTTCAGGACTTGCACCTTCTCTTATTACAGGAATGTTTTTATCAAGGTTACATCTGTAATTTACATTCTGTGTTGCTTTTGGAGGATCTTTTGCTCCAACAGGAATAACAAGATCTGTAGGAGTTGCAGCTGTTGTCAAAACCATGCTGCCGTTAATCTCTTCTGCCATCCATCCCTGAACACGCATACCGTTTGCAGGATTTACGAGTGTTCCTTCCTTATCAAGGCCAAAAGCACCGTTTCTTGTATAGAATGATTCTTCACCGTTTTTAAGAATAAAGAATCCGTTTCCCTGAATTGCAATATCTGTCTGAACTCCTGTTGACTGAAGGTTTCCCTGTGTAAAGATATTGTCAATTGTTGCAACAGTCATTCCAAGTCCTACTTCCTTAGGGTTTACACCACCAAGCTCATCTGTAGGTTTTGCAGCTCCGCTCATCTGCTGGCTTATCATATCCTGGAAAGTAACACGTCCTCGTTTAAAGCCGTTTGTATTTACGTTGGAAATGTTGTTTCCAATTACGTCCATTCTAGTCTGGTGATTCTGTAATCCTGAAACTCCAGAATAAAGTGATCTCATCATAAAGCCTAATCTCCTTTTTCTAAAATTGTGTAGTAATAAAATTAATCTGAATAAACAGTCTTAATTTTATCCATTGTGTAGTACATACCATTCACAAGGATTTGCGGATTATCCCCACGAGTTGCCCCTTCCACAATTCCAGATATATTTGCATCTCCAACAGCTAAATCAACTTTTTTACCTAAAGTCGAAACTGCTTCGGATGCAGTAATATAATTTGCCATTTTTGTAAATGACGAACTCATATTCGTCATCTGCTCCAGAGAAGAGAACTGAGCCATCTGAGCAATAAACTCAGTATTTTCCATAGGCTCAGTAGGATCCTGATTCTGAAGCTGGGTAATAAGAAGTTTCAAGAACTCATCTTTTCCAAGTTGATTAGAAGTCGTTCTTCCATTTTCACTCACAAGAGTTTTGTTGTAGTAGTTTACCTCATTATCCAGGTTAAACTTATCTGCAGCACTCATTTGAGTATTTACAGAGTTTTGTACGCTTGGCATATCCATCATCACCTCACTAAAACTTGTGCCTTTTACAGCAGCCGCAATTTCTATATCGTCACTTTATGCAACGATGTTAATTGAATAATTAGAATTTTCCGGAAAATTTTCAGAATAATTCATTGAATTTTCAGAAAAACCATCTACAGAGCTTTCGTAAACACGTTTTGCAAAATAATTTGAACTTTCATCCTGTAAAAATTCCTGAGAATTATGTTCTGCAAAACTTCCGTTATTAAGCGAAACATCAAAATTAGAAACATCAAAACCGTTTTTAATAAATGCTTCCCTTAAAGTTTCTGCATTATCTTTAAAAACCTGCAATGCCTCTTTTGTAGTAACCGCAATATGGCCGCTCAAAGTTTTGCCGTCCATAGAAAGATGAATTTTTACATTTCCCAAATCATCTGGATGCAAAACTAAATTAATTGTTCCCTGATTATTATCCTTTAAGATAATATTTCCGCTTTTTACAATTTCCGAAGCATTCTGAGAAATCTGATTAGCAAGCATTGCCTGGAAATTTGAACCATTTGCAGAAGCGCTCTGATTATTCATTGAAAGAACATTTTCGGTAACAGCATTTTCCTGATTCATCTGCATCATAAAATTATTTTCTTCTGCAGAATTGTTTCCAGAATTCTTATTATCGCTCTTTGAAGATTCATTAAGTGAACTTATTTTTTGAGTTCTCTGATCTTCAACAGAAATCTTCTGTTCTTTATCTAAAAATAACCCGGACTTTTCTTTTGATCCGCTGTTTTTTTCTGATTCTTCTTCAACAAGTTTCTTAAAATCACCGGAAAGCTCAGTTTTATCATCATTTAATTTTTCAGAAATTAATTGAGAATCTGAATTTTCCAGATTTAATTCAAAAGTAATTTCGTTTTCTTCAGAGACATTTTCTTTTACATTATTTTTCTGAATTCTATTTTCCGAAATTGCTGATGAATTTGTTAATCTTTCCAATTGAGAAAAATCAGCTTCTATTTTCTTCGATTTCTTTTCAGCATCGTTTGAATTTTTCTGCGATTTTTCATTTTTAAGATTTTTCTTAACCTGATTTTCAGAATTTTTATCCTGAATTTCAGATTTCTTTTCAAAATCGAATTCTTTTACTTCAACTTTGAGTTTTTCATCAGTTTCTTCAACTTTTGAATCAGAAGAATTTGTTGAACTGTCGTTTTTAGATTCTATAGAATCTTTCTTTTCAGCTTCTTCAACCTTATCAGTTTTGGATTTTTCATCTGCAGCTTCAGTTTCTACTTTTGAATTCTCGTTATCCAAAGTTGTTTTAGAAACTTCAGATGATTTTTCTTCCGGAACTTCAGAAGAATCAGAATATGATGAAACTAAATCTCTAAAGCTTGTGTTTGATTTTTCTGTATTTAATGAAAAATCAACAGGCTCAAGCTTTACAGTCTTTTGAAAATCATAAACATTTGGTGAAGAGGCTAAAATGTCAGTTATTGTCTGATAAGACACTTGGCAAATCTCCTTTTTTCCTTAAAAAAACAAAGAGAAGTGCCAAATAATTTTAATCCAGAGTCTCCGGCTTGCTTAACATCTTGCGTTGGATTTGTGCCGCACGCGTAGGATCCATTAAAGAAAGCCAGTAAGAGCCCAGGGAAGATGAACCTTCTTCTGCAGCAATTTCTTCAACCTTTCTAAGGACATCAATTACAGTCTGATCATCCAGTGCAGAAAGGATATCAACCGCAGCTTCCGGTCTCATACCATTCAGATTTTTGGCAATCTGCTCTATGTTCTTATCTTTAATATCGTATCTTTCTTTATTTTGATTAAATGTTTTTTCTTTTTCTTCAAGATTTTTTTCTCTTTCTTCAAGCTCAACAGCTATCTGCTGATACTGCTGTTCTGATGCCTGAATATCTGCTTCACGCTTATCGAGTTCTTCTTTAAATAACTCAAGAGATTCTCGCTGTTTTAGGATTCTTTCTTCGTCACGATTTGCAACAAGAGGATTAGATTGAGTTGCAGTAGTTGAAGTCTGTACGTCTTTTTTTAGAATTTTCATTACGGGCGAAAATAATTTATTTACGTGAACAATTCCAAGATGATTAAAAATCAAAAGTCCACCAGCAATAAGAATCAGCAAAATAATTAATAAAACAAATGTTTTCCCGAATCCTTTTTTACCTGCCATTATTTTCCCCCGTTTTCTTTCCTTTTATATCGTAATAATCGGTATAAAAATGAAAGTCCCACATAAAAAACTAATCTATAAGTCCAGAAATTGCAGCTCCCAGTGTAATATCATTATCGCACGAAACTATATTCCAGTAAATGCCTAACTGCTGTGTAAGAATAGAATCAAGATAACCATAAACTCTTTCTTTTATACGCCAGGTCTTAAAGAATGTAGTACCGTCACAAAGAATACAAACTGGTTCAGAAGCATTCTTTCCCGCGCCAGTCTGCATTGCACATGCAATAAGGATTGCAGCAGAATATCTTGCAGAACGTTCAACAATACTATCAAGAATCTGGAACATAGAATCTACATCTTCTGCACTGGCCTTGCCTGCAATTTCGCCAAGTATACATTCCTTATTAAATGGACCGTGAAGGAATTTATCCATTTCTATAAGAGAAAGACTTTCTATTGCTTCGATTTTTTTTGCAACATCTGCTGCAAAAATTCCATCTTTTGCAGCAGACTTGAGTGCTATTAAAGAAACCGGACCAAGATATGCACCAGAACAAAGTTTTTCAAGGAAGAAGGTTCCCGGCTTTACAGTTGTTTTATCAAATTCAACATCAAAATCTGAACGATTTACAGAAAGGAATTTTCCGCTTTCGCATACAACAATCTGCTTTTTAATATTGCAGCAATCGCAGTCCGGCTGAATATAAGCAGCGTTCATTCCAGTTCCAAGAATAAATCCGATATATGATGAATATTTATCTGCATCAGTTGCGCAGGCAGCACCGGCAAGCAAAGCCGCAACAGTATCATTACATAATGTAATACGTTTAATAGAATTCCAGCCGCGATCTGCAAGCGCTTCTTTTAAACATTTTCCAACTTCGCAGCCAACAACTTCCGGGGCCTTTACTTCTTTAGAAAAACCTAAAAGAACTCCATCGCCGTTTTCTTTAATTTCCATAGGATAAGAAAAACAGAAACCTATTCTGTCTGATTTGTTTTTTAAGTGCTCAAGATTATCGGCTATCTGTGCAAAAAAATCTTTTCTTGAAAGTTCTTTTTCTACACCAGGCATCTTTGTTTTTTCCATTTCAGAAATAGAAGGAACTCCATTCTGATCAAAAGAAACCAGGCAGGAACGGAAATTTGTTCCACCAGCATCAATAACTATAACAGATTTTCCTTTAGCAGAAGTTTCCGGTGGATTACAGAAAGTACGAATCATATCTTCATCCGATTTTTCGCGGCGAAGACCTTTTTTCATATCATCAGAAATTGCTTTTGCAACAGAATAAATATCTACATGATTAACAAAATTATGCTTAGACAAGAATGAACTGATTGAAGGTTTCATTTAAAATTATCCTCAAATTATTTTTTTATACTATATAATATTATACAGTGATTCTTTTATAAAAGCAAACAGAACAAAACCGGAGTCTGTCTGCTTTTTAAAAGATTTTATCTTCCAAAAAATCCCTTTAATTTCTGCCAGAAAGACTTCTTCTGTTCAGCAGGTTTATTGGAAGCATTATTAGCCCCACTCTGTTTATATGACTTCTTTTTATAATCAGCCTTTTTGTAGTCGCCTTTTTTGTAGTTTGACTTCTTTGAATCATAAGGCTTTTTCTTATAATCATTCTTTTTAAAGTCACCTTTTCCAGAAGAACTTCCGGAAGCATAAGCTTCTTTATACATCTTCATGCGCTCTTCATAAGAAAGACCGGCAAGTTTTGCAGGATCAATATATCTCGCAGCAGAGATATTTCTTGAATTTCCGCTTCGGGAAAAATCAGATTTACCATTAGATTTTCTATTTTTATAATCGCCTTTCTTACCATCATAAGATTTCTTGTAACCGTCACGACGGTCATCACGTCCGTGTCCACCACGTCCCCGTCTATCGCCTCTGTCATCACGACGTCTGTTATGAATATCGCCATCCTTACCCTTGCGGTAGCCGCCACGATTATCATAATCATCATCACCGCGCCAGTTTTCTGTCTTAATGTACATTCCGGCAGACTTATCTTCTTCCATCTGCTCAGGGTAAGCAACAGTGGCAGGAATCTGCATTTCAATATAGCGCTCAATTGCAGGAAGGTTATAAACATCCTGTTCTGAACAGAAGGTATATGCCTTTCCAGATTTACCTGCGCGGGCAGTACGGCCAATGCGGTGAACATAGTTTTCTGCCTCAACAGGAAGGTCGTAGTTAATTACCATTGCAAGGTCATCAACATCAATACCGCGTGCAGCAACATCAGTTGCAACGAGAATCTTAATCTCCCCGGCCTTGAACTTCTTCAAAATTGCAAGACGCTTACTCTGTGGCAGGTCTCCAATCATAAACTCAGCACCAATCTCATTAATAACAAGACGCTTTGCAATAACTTCGCAGCTTCTTTTTGTATTACAGAAAATAATTGCAGATTCCGGATTTTCGTGCTTAAGGATTCCAACAAGAAGCTTCATTTTTTCATCAGATGAAACATGGAGCAGCTCCTGCTGAATCTCACTTACAGTAATGTTTTCTGCTTCAATTGTAATTTCAATCGGGTCGCGTGTATATTCCCAGGCAAGATTCTTTACATAAGTATTGAGAGTTGCTGAGAAAAGCATTGTCTGTCTTGTTTCTGCTTCTGGAAGCTTCTTTAAAATTTTTCGCAAATCGTCATAAAAGCCCATATCAAACATACGGTCAGCTTCATCAATTACGCAGAAATGAGAGTTACTCAGGTCAAGATTTCCGCCTTCATTCAAATCGATTACACGGCCAGGAGTTCCAATTAAAATATCAACACCCTTTTTCAAAGCCGCAATCTGCTTTTCGTAACCAACACCACCATAAACAGAAAAAGCCTTAAGTCCGCTTGTACCAACAAGAACCTTAGCTTCCTCTTCAATCTGAACAGCAAGCTCACGGGTTGGAGCAAGAATCAAACATTTTTTACCTGCATTCTGCTCTTTAAGCATTTCACCAATAACAGCAACAAGATAAGCGCAGGTTTTTCCAGTTCCAGTCTGAGACTGAACATACAAATCGGGGCCCTTATTACCCTCTGCTGATTTTGAAGCTTTAATCACCTGTTCCTGAACCGGCGTACATGTAACATAACCGGAAGCTTCAATTCCTTTCATAAGTCTTTCATCAAGACCAAATTCTGTAAAATCCATAAGAATCCTTTTGGCTGGGCGTTTCCTGCCTGCAGCAGGTCGCTATGTCCGCACTTCGCTACCGCTCACCGTCCTCACTTCGTTCCGGTCGGCTGCCTTGCAGGTGCTCCCAGCGCTAACGCAATATATTTTTACCGCACCATACACAGACGGCGGGATAAATACAAATTATGAGACTATTATTATAATGTTTTTTCAGATTAATGTATATGTATATAGGAAAAACTATTAAACGTGTTTACAGTTTCTTTTCCCGGGTTTTAACCTTATTCAGTTCTTTATAATAATCAAGATACTGATTCAAAACACCAAGGGCTGCCATTACACTCTGCTGAACATTTTCATCTTCATCAGCTTCTACAACATTTGCATTAAAAATTGCATCTCTCAGCCGGCAGAATTCATTATTCATTGCAAGATACTTTTCAGTAGCTGTCATATCTTTCTATACTCCATTAATTCAAAGCAAAACGTACGCTGGACTCAAAACTCCATACATTCGAAACAAACGTATAGCCGATTGCAGAAGTTAGATCTACTACAGAAATATCAAAGGCATAACCAAGATAAATCTGCGGACGGAAAATCCATTTTCCTTTTACACCGCCACTCAAAGTTTTTGGCAGAAAATAACTTACAGCTTTATCGATATTGCTTGAGCCTGTTCCCAAAAGACCTTTCCAGTCAGGCGAAACAGACCAGTCTAAAGAACCACGACTCAAGATAAAGCGAACGCCACCATAAGGAACAAAGAAATTTGCAAGTTTTACAGAAACCTGACCGCCAGTTGTAAATGTAATTGTCTTAAAAGTTGTATCAAAAGAATTAATAATTTCGTTTGAACCATTATAATTCATACCGAATTTTGAATAATAAAATCCGCCGTTTACAGAAACTTTAAAATCATATGGCATATCTTTAATTAAAGCATAGCGAAAGTCGCCGCCAATAGAAAAATAATTAAAAGTTAATCCGCCAAGAGCTGCAGTTAAAGAGTCCATTTTTGAAGTATTTAATACAGCAAGCTCAAAACCAATATCAAATGGAAGATAATATCCGCCTAAGCGCAAATCAAAATTGGCAGTTGGAAGAGGAAGAACATTTGTTTTTATCGCTTCTATTTCTTTTAAACCAAGTTGTGAACTTACTCTTTTAATTGTCTTTAAGCTTACAGTTGTCACTCCAAAATCTACACCAAGACCAAAATTAACACCCGGAACAAGAGAACCAATCCATGACTGCGCCCACTGATTCTGGAAAACCTGCGCAGCCGAAACTGAATTTAATAAATCAAGAGTAAAATCATCAAGTCCGTTCTTAATTGTATTATATTTATCTGTAAAACCAGATGTTACACCTGTTCTTGGACTGGAAGATGTACCAAGAGCATTTTCAATTTCATTTTTGGCACTGGTTAAATCAGAAGAAGAAACATGATTATCTTTTATTGCATCTTCTATCTGAGATTTATAATCATTAATAAGATTGTCATATTCATCAGGAATATCAAAAGTTACCGGAACTCCATCAGCACCTGTAAAAGTAAATCTTCCGGCAAAAACAAAGCTAACAGGAATAAAAATAATCAAAAATAAAGATAAAAGTCTTTTCATAACATGCACTCCTTCCGTAAATAACAGGAAAATGGAATACAAAGTATTTCCGTGAGTATTCTAAAGTCTTTTCTTCAATCCATCAAGTTTAAATAAACGGAATTTTTTTTTCAAAATTGCACGCCACTCCATTCTGCACGTAATTGCGAAACGCAATAATAAAAGGTTTGTCTGTTTTTTTTATTTATGGTAAATTACATTCATGGACGATAAAATTACATATCAGGCAGAACTATTTTCTAACAGACTTAAACGCAAGTATAAGGAATTGCGTAAACAAATGCGCAAAAACCGAATTTCCTGCTACAGACTTTATGACCGTGATATTCCCGAAGTTCCTCTTTCTTTAGACTTGTATGAATTTTTGCCACAAGGAATTGATTCTGTTCTGGAGGCTGCACGCTTTATATCTGAGCAGAATGCACGACTCAGTGCAAATGATTCTTCTATAGAAAAAGAGATAAAAGAACGTACATATGCTGTTCTTTATCTTTACGAGCGTCCATATGAAAAATCGGAAGAAGAAGAAAATCTATGGTTAAATGCAATGGCTGCTTCAGCTGCAGAAGTTCTTGGACTTGAAAAAACTCATATTATAAAAAAATCACGCGGACATAAAAGCCATAAAGATTCAGATAACGAAGAAAATTCGCAATATCAGAAAGCATCAGCAGATAACGGCGGATTCACTCAGACAGAAGGACTTGTCCTCGAACAGGGACAGCTTTTCCGCATTAATCTTACCACTTATCTGGACACAGGACTTTTTCTGGACCATAGAACACTGCGCTCAGAAGTCCGAGAAACAGCTAATCAAAAACGTGTACTAAACCTTTTTTGTTATACAGGAAGCTTTTCTGTTTATGCAGCACAGGGAAATGCCCGTTTTGTTGAATCAGCAGATCTTTCAAATACATATCTTGGCTGGGCAAAAGAGAATATGAAGCTCAACGGTTTTACTGATAAAGCCCGATACATTTATACCCGTGCAGATTGCATGCGATTTTTACAGGAAAAAGCAGTGTCTGCAAAATCAGGAAACCTTACTTCACAAGCTCTTTACGATTTAATTATTTTAGATCCACCTACTTTTTCTAACAGCAAGGCAACAACAGACATTCTGGATATAAACCGTGACTGGCCGCAGCTTGTAAAAGACTGCCTGAATATTTTAGCACCAGGCGGAACACTTTATTTTTCTACAAATTCAGAACGCATTAAATTTGATATATCTAAAATTCCTGCTAAAACTGCAGCCGGTTTAGATTTTATCTGTCAGGATATAACAACACAGACAATTCCCGTAGATTTTGCCGGGAAAAAGCCTCATAGAGTATGGAAATTCATTGTTCAGGAAAAAAATAAAGCTACTGAACAGAAAAAGGATAAGGTATTTCTATAATAAGATTTTTGCCGGAAATATTGAACTTTGCAGAATCAGAATTTTCAGTTTTATAACAAACTTCTGAAGAAATATAATTCAAAGGAATAGAAAGCCTTACCGAAGCCAGCTGAAGTCTTTTTATTTTTAGGGCTTTTTTAAGAAGTTTGTTTGCCTTAAAATTTCCATGAAGATCATCTCCAGCTATCGGGCAGCCTTTTTTAGCAAGGTGAATTCTTATCTGATGCATACGCCCGGTATCTAAAATAAGCCTTACAAGGCAAAGCTTCAGTTCCAGAGGACCTGTATTTTCATCTTCAATTTTTTCATTCCATTCTTTTTCCACTATAAAATTAGTAATGGCTTGTTTAATCTGCCCGTGCTGTTCTATATCTTCGCAGATTACACCTTTTTTTTCTTTTAACGTTCCTGCACAAAGAGCAAGGTATTCCTTTTTAATTTCTTTGCCGGCAATTAATTTTGTCCATTTAGAAGCCGCAGAAGATGTTTTTGCAACAATCATAAGTCCGCTGGTATCTTTATCAAGCCTGTGAACAAGAAAAACCTTCTGACCAGTCTGCCTGGCAAAATCAACATCAAGTGAATGAGAAATATTTGCACCGCCCTGAACGCTAAGACCGGCACTCTTATTTATTACATAAATTTCATTATCTTCATATAAAATATCAATCAAATTCATCCGAAAACAATATAATGGAGGCAAATTAAAATGACAATAACCTCAGATTCAATAAGTTCAAAAAAAATAATCAAAAAATTAATGTGCTGCCTGTTTATTTTTGTTTCAATTTTTTGCCTTAATGCAGAAATCCTTATAGATAATGAATTCGGCTATTATCTGGATATTCCAGAAGGTTATCAGATTCAACAGTCTGAAGATAATGGAAAAAGTTATCTTTTTTACCATCCGAACATTCCTGTAAACCTAGCTATAAAAATCTATTCCGAAGCACAATATAATAATTCCATGCAGGTAATGAAAACTGCACTTTCAAAGCTTTCAGTTACTCAAACAGAAGAAAATACTTCTTCTATAACCTGGAATGACAGAAGCTGCACAGTTTCTAATTTTACGATGATGCTTGATAAAGCATATTACACCTGGGCAGTCTGTGTTCCGTGTGATGTTAAAAACTCTTATTTATACTTAATGTGTTACACCCCCTATGATATGAAGGAAATAACTGAACAATTCATTATTTCTACAATAAATTCGCTCTACATGAGCGAAAAATATAAAAATACAGCAGGAATAATTTCAAGCCTTGCTTTTAAAAATACAAAGGAAGTTTCCGGCGTAGAAAAATTAAATGGAAAGGAATTCAATTTTACAATCGGAGACCAGGATTTAGAAGGAAATAAATTTATCACAGATCTGGAATATTCAGTTTTATGTCTTTATAAAGAGCATAAAGCCGGAATTGAAGCCTGGAAGCGTTTTTACCGTCAGATATATAAAGACAGCTATGAGCGGCTTAAAAACTTCAGCGAAGCCTTTTACAAAACATATTACCCTCAGGCAAAGCTTAATAATCCGCAGAATCCAGACATTGCCTATGCACAGATTGTTTTAGACTATGTTCATACGCTTCAATATAAAAGGAATCAAGGAAAAAACGAAACAGATTTTACTTCTATGATAGAAATTCTATATGGAGTTGGAAATGACTGCGACAGCCGCAGCATGATGGTCTGCATTTTATTAAATTATGCAGGAATTGATTCAATAATGCTGATTTCGCCAGCTTATTCCCATGCAATGGCAGGTGTAAATAATAATGCGCCAGGACAAAAATATACTCTTCAGGAAAATGGAAAAACTTATCTTTACGGAGAAACCACAGATAATGTAACCTGGGGTATGCTTCCTCAGAATTATTCGGATGAATCTCAATGGATTCCAATTGTTTTTGATTAATTATTAAAAAAAGATGAGCGTAACCGGCTTCAAAGAAGCCGGCCTGCGTATTTAGTTATTACACACTCACAAGAATGTCATAAATTTCTTTTTCGTTAAGTGCATTTATCATTGCGTCTCTTAAATCTTTATCTTTAAGCATGGCACTAAAATGCGAAATAGTCTTTAAATAATAAGAATGCTGGTTATAAGCAGCAGCAATCATAATCAGAATATTTACAGGTTCATCATCAATTGTCTGATAATCAAGAAGTGGTGAACGGCAAACGCCGACTGCCATAACTAAATCTGTAACAGAAGAAAGCCTGACATGAGGAATTGCAATACCTCTTCCAATTGCTGTAGACATTAACTCTTCACGCTTAAGAATTTCCTGAGTAAGCTCAGTTTCATTTTTTACCTGAGGAGCTGTTGCAAGCACCTGAGACAAATAAGTAATAGCATCGTGCTTAGAATTCTGATTAAGGAAAACAACTCTGTTAGGAGCAATTATGTTTTTTGCCTGAACACTTATTTCCTGAGGACGGGAATTTTCTGAAGAAAGACGAGCATTAACCCAATTTTCAATTTCAGACTTTTTAAATCGCCATACGGTACCAATTTTACCGGCAGGAATTTCACCCTTCTGGGCCCAATCATAAACAGTTCTGTCAGAAACTCTTAAATATCTGGCAACTTCTTCTATGGTTAAAATATCTTCTTCCATATTGAATACTCCCATATTTTTGAAATCTTTAGAATATTTTGCATATTTTACGTTATATTGTCAATATCTTAACCCACAAGTAGCGAAAAGTCAAATAATTTCTTGAATTTTAGCACATTATACTCTAATATAATTATATAATGAAGAAAAAAATTGCATTGATTCCTTTTATACTTATTGCTTTGTTCTTTACAATTTTATATATAATTCTTGCAGCAAAGCCTTTACACAAAGATTATCAGTTTACACCGGTATGGAAAATAAACACTGCAAATCCGGCAGTTGATGATGTTCAGGACCTGTCAAAACAGTATTATTTCCATTTGGGACAAACTGCAGGATATTTTACAGAAGATGGAAAAATTACCTGCTTTAGAACATTTCCTGCAAAAGTTTCTATATCAGATTCTTATTTTGCCCTTTACAATACAGATGCATCAAATACAGATTTTTTTACATCTAATGGCGAAAAAGCAGGTGTAATTAAAGGCGCAGGCTATCCGTTTATTGTTGAAGATTCCATATTCCGTTTTTTGCCAGGCGGATCCTCTTTTGCTAAATGCGATGCAGGTGGAGAAACCTTATGGCTTTATGAAGGTGTTATTCCAATTACAGCCTTTTCTACAAAAGAAAATTTCTGTACGGCAGGTTTCGCAAACGGAAGCATTAAAGTCTACGATAATAAAACTGGAAATATTGAATCAGATTTTGTTCCTGGAGGAAGTGATTATCCTGTAATTTTAGGTCTTGATATTTCTAATGACGGGCTATATATTGCTTCAATTTCCGGCCATGATCGTCAGCGCTTTGTACTTTCTCACAAGGAATCAAATCAGCAGAAAATTATATTCCATACATTTTTAGAAAAAGAAACATCTTCAAGAACATTAGTTCATTTCTGTAATGACAATGAAAGAGTTTTATACTGCTGCCAGGATTCAATAGGAATTTATAATATAAAAACTCAGGAAAACTTTTTTATAAACATGGAAAGTAAAATAATTTCTATAGAAGAAAGTGATGATTTTGTATTTCTTCTTGGGAAAAATCAGTCAAACTACACTGTTTTCTTAATAGATAAAACAAATACTCTGGAAGGATTATTTTCTTTTGAAGCACAGAGTGCTTTTATAAATTGCGATAACAACAATCTTTTTATTGGAAGCGACACTTCAATTTCCAGAATTGCAATTACTAAGGAATAAAAAATGAAAAAATCAATATTATTTGCATTTATTATATCGTTTTCTTTTATTTTATCAGCTTTTGAATGGCCGGTAGAAGAAATAACTCCAGATTCCTATGGTTTATATTTTGCGCAGAATCGTGGAGACCTTTTTTCAACCTCGCAGATTTTTTCACAACCATCTGAAGTTCATGCCAGCGAAGAAGGAATTGTCCTTGTTGTAATTACAGAATTAGAAGAAGATAATGATTTTTTTCCTTCAACCTTAGGAAGTGCTGTAATTGTAAATCATCAGGATGAACTGCTTACTGTATATGCAAATCTTGATTCTGAATCTATAGCAATAAGTAATAATGGAATTCAAAAAGTAGAAGCTGGTCAGTTGCTTGCACAAAGCGGAGATACAGGCTGGCAGCATGGAAAAAGTAATCTTGAATTCCAGATTATAGATAAAAAAAATAATACGGCAATTAATCCAAAAATTCTTATGCCAAGAATAGAAAGCGAACTTCAACTATCGCTTGGAGGAATTGTTGTACAGAATAAAAATGGTGAACAGTTTGAACTGGCTAATCATAAAAATTTTCAGGCCGGAATTCATAAAATCTACTGCAAAAGAAACGAAGTTGCATTTCCTTTCAAAACTTCAGTTGCAGTAAATGGCGTTGTTCTGGATGAGATTTTTTATGATACGATTATTCAGGAAAATTCTAAACTGCTTGTAACAGGAAAAAGAAAATATACCAGCAGCGACATTTTCCCTTCAGAAAAGCTTCAACTTTTAGGTGAAGTTATGTTTACTTCTGGAAAAGCGACCCTTACACTTATAATTGAAGATAATCTGGAAAATAGACGACAGGTGAATTATAATATAACAGTATACTAATTCTGCAAGAGTAATTCTGCAGAATTATTCTGGGAGGCTTTTTTGGAACACAATATGATTCTTTCGGCTTCTGGCTGGAGAAAAATTTTTGCCGCTTCTGGAGATGAGCAGGATAAAACCCCTGTAATATCCGAAGAAGACAGAGCTCTCTGTATTATTGCAGGTGAAGTCTACTTTGATTACATAAAAAAAATGTCTAACCAGGAAATTCCTGTAATTGCAGTTGGAACAGATTCACGCCCTACAGGACCTGCCATAGCGGATGCAATAATCCGTATTCTTATTAAAAAAGGCGCAATAATTCAATATTCTGCAGTTACTTCTGCTCCAGAAATTATGGCCTACGCAAAAAAGCTGGATGGTTTTATTTATATTTCTGCAAGTCATAATCCGATTGGTCATAATGGAATAAAATTTGGAACAAATGAAGGTGGAGTTTTAAACGCAGAAGAAAATGCAAAATTAATTGAAGACTTTACAAATAGAATTAAAAATGATGAAGAAGTAAAAGCTTCTGTTAAAAAAGCAGATTCCTGCACCACTTCTGAATTAAAAACTGTATACGATGTAAAAGACAGCTCAAAACACAATGCATTATTTGCTTACAAAAATTTTGCAAGAGAAACAATAACAGGAACAGATAACAAAGAATATCAGACTGACTTTTTTGGTATGCTGGCAACTTATATAACAGAATGCCCGGTTGGCGTTGTCTGTGATTTTAACGGAAGTTCAAGATATTTAAGTATAGACAGGGAATTCTTTGCTGAAAATAAAATTGATTTTCATTCTATAAATGAATTCAATATTGCGCACGAAATAATTCCTGAAGGAGATAACTTAAAGTTTGTAGCAGAAGAAATGGAAAATCTTCACAAGAAAGGCTACGAAAATGTTATTTTAGGTTATATGCCGGATTGCGACGGTGACAGGGGGAATATTGTTTACTGGAATGAAAAAAAATCCAGGGCAGAAATTTTACAGGCCCAGGAAGTTTTCAGTCTTTCTGTTCTGGCTGAATTAACTTATTCAATCTGGCAGCACAGCGAAGAAAGTAACTTTAAACCAGCAATTGCGGTTAACTGCCCTACTTCCATGCGAATAGAAGAAATTGCAGAAAAATTAGGAGCAAAAGTTTTTAGAGCAGAAGTTGGAGAAGCAAACGTTGTAAATCTTGCAAGGAAAAAAAGAAACGAAGGATATAACATCAGAATTTTAGGAGAAGGTTCTAACGGAGGAACAATTACATATCCATCTTCTGTACGAGATCCATTAAACACAATTTTTGCACTCTTAAAACTTCTTTTAATGAAAGAAAATGGACTTTACAAAATGTGGTGCGAAAAATCGGGCCATAAATATAAAGAAAATTATACGCTAACAGATGTAATAGAAAGTCTTCCTGAATATACAACTACCGGTGTTTCTGATCCAAGGGCACTTTTAAAAATTAAGGCAAATGATCACTCTGTTCTAAAAAAGAATTTCCAGACTATCTTTGAAAAAGAATGGAAATCAAAATCAAAGCAATTAAAAAAAGATTTTGACATTTGTGATTATGAAGCAGTAATTACAAAAGGAACTGAAGAAACAAGAGATGTTAAGGATTTTTCTCTTTCGGGAAAAGGCGGCCTAAAAATCATTTTTAAAAATTCAAAAGCAGAAAACATTGCATTCATCTGGATGCGTGGAAGCGGAACAGAAAAAGTATTCCGTATAATGTGCGATGTAAAAGGAAATGATGACAAAGCCTGCAAAATGGAAAAGGAACTTTTACAATGGGAAACACAAATGCTTGAGAAAGCAGATAAATAATATTAAAATACATATTATCATTTTTGGAGGAAAAAATGGATAAAGAAGAAATCTTAAAACGTGCAAACGCTTATATCAACGAAGAAAAAGATGAACGCTTCAGTAATGAAGTAAAGGAACTCATCGCAAAAGAAGATTATAAAGAACTGGAAGATAGATTTTATCAAACTCTGGAATTTGGAACAGGTGGACTTAGAGGTATTATGGGCGGTGGAACAAACCGTATGAATACTCTCGAAATAAATCTTGCAACACAGGGACTTGCAAACTATGTTCTTAAAGCTTTTCCAGAAAAAGCAAAAAACGGTACATTAAGCGCAGTAATTGCTTATGACAGCCGATTGAATTCAGATGTATTTGCTGAAGCTACTGCATTGATTTTTGCAGCAAACGGAATTAAAGCATATCTGTTCTCAGGCCTTCGTCCTACACCTGAGCTTTCTTTTGCAATTAAAACATTAGGAGCACAGACTGGTGTTGTTGTAACAGCTTCTCATAATCCACGAATGTACAATGGATATAAAGCATACTGGGACAATGGTGCACAGGTAATTGAACCTCATGACAAAGGAATAATTGAAGAAGTCAATAAAGTAAAAGACGTAAAGACAATGACTCGTACAGAAGCAATCAGCAAAGGCCTTTTACAGATTATAGATAAAGAAATTGATGAAAAATTCTGGGAAATGTGTAAGGCACAGCTTTTCCGTCCTGATTTAATTAAGGCAAAGGCTAAAGATGTAAGAATTGTTTACACACCTCTTCACGGAACTGGTGCCATGCACGTTGAAAAAGTTCTTGGTGATTTAGGATTAAACGTGATTACAGTTCCAGAGCAGAGAGAACCAGATGGAAGATTCCCGACTGTAGAAAAACCAAATCCGGAAGAAAAACCTGCATTAAAGCTTGCTGTTGAACTTGCAACAAAAGAAAAAGCAGATGGACTTATGGCAACAGATCCTGATGCAGATCGTTTTGGTACAGCATTCCCAGACAAAGACGGAAACTTTGTTCTTTTAAGCGGAAACCAGATGGGTGCCCTGTTAATGGATTATGTTCTTCTTTCAAGAAAAGAGCTTGGAAAAATGCCTGCAAATCCGGCAATTATCCGTTCAATCGTTACATCCCCATTCGGAGATTACATCTGTAAGAAATATGGCGTAACAATGCTTGAATGTCTTACAGGCTTTAAATGGATTGCAGCTATAGAAGATAGTTTTGAAAAAGACGGTTCATACAATTATGTATTTGGTCTTGAAGAAAGCTATGGCTACAAGGTTGAAAAAGAAGTTATGGATAAAGATGGAGTTTCAGCAGCAGCAATGTGTGCAGAAATGATTCTTTACTGGAGAAGTCAGGGAAAGTCTCTTCTTGAACATCTTGATGAGCTTTACAAGGAATTCGGTTATTTTGAAGACAGAGCAATTTCTCAAAACTTCCCGGGAGCTTCTGGTGGAGAAACAATGAAAAATATGATGGCATCAATGCGTGCTAATCCACCAGCTGCATTAGGCGGAGAAAAAGTTGTAAAAATCCGCGACTGCATGAATGATCCAAATCTTCCAAAAAGCAATGTTCTTCAGTTCTACCTTGAAAGCGGAACTATAGTAAGTGCACGTCCTTCTGGAACAGAACCAAAAATTAAATTCTACATTAATTCAATGGTACCAGCAGGAGACGGAAGCGATGCATGGTTTGCAGATGCAAAGAAAAAAGCAGCTGCATTGTGCGATGGAATTTCCAGCGATATTCAGAAAATAATTGATGCAGCAAAATAAAAAATTAGCTGATTATAAAAGACTGTACAAGCTTTACGAAGCTGGTACAGTCTTTACAGCATTTGATACAGAAACAACAGGCTTAAGACCAATTGATTCAACAATAATAGAAATTGGTGCCATAAAGTTCAATTACAACGGAATTATCAGTACTTATTCTGAACTGTTTAATCCTGGAATAAAGCTTCCACCGCAAATAACACAACTAACTCACATTACAGATTCAATGCTCGAAGATAAACCACATTTATCAGAAAAAATCAGAGGCTTTCTTGAGTTTCTTGGAGATACTGTAATTGTGGCACATAATGCTCAGTTTGATATAGATTTTTTAAACTCTGAATGTGCAAAAAATTTTCTGAAAAGAACTAACAATAAATTTATAGATACCTTAGGCTTTTCAAGAATCGTATTTAAAGATTATAAATCTCATAAACTTTCATTTCTTGCAGATAAATTTGGAATAGACAAAGGGAATTCACACAGGGCTTTAGATGATGCAAAAACCTGCATGTTACTTTTTGAAAAATGCCTTTATCCAAATGGAAAACCAGCTTTCAACAAAAAAGAAAATGAGGATATTCAGTTATCGTTATTTTAGTTTCTAGGAGCTTTAGAAGGATCAATAGGCTGACCATTCTGGAATACCATAAAAGTCATCTGAGGCTTCTGGCTTATAGAATCTAAACCAACAGAACCAAGCTCACTTCCAGAAAGAATATAATCGCCTTTATGAACCTTAACAGAACCGAGACCTGTATAAGCGTAAATTAAACCTGTTTTACTCTGAACAAATACAACCTGACCAAAGCCTCTGTAAATTCCTACAAACATTGCTGTTCCTTCGGCTATACTTTTTACAGCTTCATTTTCTTTTGCAGAAAGTTGAACTCCCCAAACCTTTCCTTTTACCTGAGTAATTGTAGGATTAGAAACCGGCCACTTTATTGAAGAATCAGCAGTAATTGTAGTTCCATAAGTTCTTGTATCCGGAGCTTTTTCTGCAGGTGTATTTTTTGTAGTTGTTGAAGAATTATCTGCAGCAGAAGAAATAGTAGCATTTGTATTAATTGCAGCAATCTTGATTTTCTGACCTGCTTTAATCACTGTATTTGAATCAAAATTATTAATTGCAAGAAGTTCAGCAACACTAAGTCCGTTATTTTTTGCAATTCTATAAAGAGTGTCTCCTTTTTGAACCGTATATTCTGTAGTCTTAATAGAAGAATTATTAGATTTAGATGTAGAAGATAAAGCCGCAGCATTTCCAATATCTGCATCAGGAATTATAAGCCTTTGACCGGCTTTAATAACATCATTTTCTGAAAGATTATTTGCAGCTCTAAGCTCGGCTACTGTAATCTGATATTTTCTGCTTATTGAATATAATGTATCTCCTTTATCAACCTTGTATGTATTTTCTGCAAATAATACAGTATTTAATAAAAGAATAAAGGAAACAATAATTGATTTTCTATTAAAAATTTTCATAAATATATTATCGGCAGAAATTAATGGATATTTAGAAATTACTTTAAGCTAAGAACAAAAAGTGTTCAAAAAAAAACGAAATCTTATTACATTATAATATTTCTATAAAATGAATTAACATCTATTCCGCTTATTATTTCGCCCTTTGCATAATGATTTAATATTGATTCTCTGCCGGAAGTTAAATGAGCAGAAGAAATTCCATATTTTATTGAAATATCAGCTTCCATTAAAGCAGAAAAATGATCGCAGATTCTTACTAAGCGCCCGTCAACAGGCTGAAATTTTTCTTCATTATATTTTTGATTTAACTCTTCCCATGAAACATGTTTTGTTTTTCCATCTGCATCAAGTATTCGGTCAGAAAATTCATCACTTGTATAATAAATCAATTCATTCACAAAAAAATCTTCCATAAGAGGAACAAGTTCTTTGTTTACAATTTCATCTTCAATTTTTTTAACAATATTAGGAAGAGCATCTGTTGCCTGTTTTACTGGAGAAATAATATCTCTGGTAACAGATTCAGGAAGATCATGAAATAATGCACTAAAAAAATTATTAATGACCCGCTGCCGGCACATATCTGGATTACATTCCCTTCCCAACAGCAAAGTCATAATGGCTACATAAAAACAATGTCCAAGAACTGAGGTACCTGGAATTCTTGGGGTTTGATTCCATCTGGTCTGAAACCTTAACTGTTCAATTTTTAACAGGAACTGATAAGATTTTTGATGAGTCATTAATTTTTGAAGACCTTCAAGATCCAGATATGGTTGAATTTCTTTTTCAAGTTCTTCTTTTATATCAAGGAAACGCTCTTTTTCGTTTACGACTTCAAGCATTTCCATTTCACGAATTGTAGAATATTTATGTGCAGCACTATAAACCCTTACAGAAGGTAAAAGCTCATCTGAAATTGAAAAAGAACCCGACTTTTGTCCTACATAAATTGTAAATTCAGAAAAAAGCTTTTCATCTTTTATCATTGAACGATATTGGTTCAATACCCATTCATTAAGACGCATGTATTCATTAGGAAACTGCTTTTTTAGCATCTGCTGAACAGGAGATTTAATATCACAAAGAGAAATTTTTCTTAATAAATCAAATAAAGAAGCATAGATTATCCAGAGCCAGTCAATTTTCTTCCCGCGATTTTCTTCAAACTTTCCAAGAATATAGGCAATAACCATTTTTTCGCCGGCTTTATCCATTTCTACAATATCAAAAGGGCGAACTAAATCATTCCATCGCTGTATAGAAAATCCTTCGAAAATTTTAAATGCAAGCTCTTTTTCCATAAAACCTAATTACTAAGTCCTTTTTTATGATCTGCATCCATCTTATCTTTCCAGACAACGGCTTTCTTTTTAGTTTCTTCGGCCAGCTCTGATTTTCCCAAAGCAACATATAATTTTCTTTGAGCCAGAAGATATTTTATTGCATTTTTCATATCATCAATACGTCTGGTAGAAAGTTCATATTTATCACGGTAAGCATTTGCTGATTCACTTAATAAATTTTCAACAAGTCTAACAAACAAAACTGTTGTTTCATAATCATTTGAATTAGGATCAAAATAATCTTTTGTACTGTTACGCATATCAAGAATATTTTTTGCAACTGTAGTAAAACGACCTTCAATTTCTACAAATGACCATTTCCATTTACTGTTATCACCAAAAGCATCTTTTAGAATATTTATAGCAAGTCCTAGTTTTCTTACAATTAAAAATCGTCTGTGAATCGAAACATTTTTTAACCTTTCCCAATAATCAGTTAAATCTCCATAAGAAACATCAATAATATCAGTAACAATATCTTCAAGATAAATAATTGCCTTATAAAGAATTTTTCTGGCATCATTTAAAGCATCATTATTCTTTACATCCATCATTTTTAAAGAAAGAGAATTAAGAGCAACATAAAGAGAACAAAGATAAATCATATCCTCACAAAGCATAAGCTTTTTATTTTCGTAATCGATATCACCTTTGTGAGTACTGTTGAGCATAGTTTTTTCTTTTTCAAGCAATCCGTTAATTTTTTCTTTATAAGGAATAATTGCTTCGCCGAATTGAAGTCTTGACTCTTCAGAAACCTTTGCCATTACATACCTCCGCTATACTTAGCCAGAAGCGTTCGAGCATGTTCAAGAGACTGCTGAGTGTCAGAATCACCGGAAAGCATTCGTGCAATTTCGGTAACTCTGTCTTCTCCTTCTACAACGAACACATTCGAAGACGTTATCTCGCCAGTTACGCTTTTTTCAATCTTAATTTGATTATCGGCATAAACAGCAATACTCGCTAGATGTGTTATGCAAAAAATCTGTCTGTTTTTAGCAAGATTTTGAAGATGTTTACCAACTGCAACAGCAACTTCTCCACCAATTCCAGTATCAATTTCATCAAAAATTAAGGTTTCTACTCCATCATTTCTTGCAAAAATTGTCTTTAAGGCAAGCATTACACGCGAAAGTTCACCACCAGAAGCTATTTTTGCAAGAGGTAAAAGCGGATTTCCGGGATTTGCACTTATTAAAAACTCAATATCGTCCTTTCCATACGGCCCGCATTTTTGAATAGCATCAGAAGATTCTTTTTCTTTTATGCTTACTTCAAAATGTGTACCATTCATGCCAAGATTTTTTAAGATTGAATCTACTTCTGAATTGAGGACAGAAGCCGTTTCTTTTCGTTTTTTAGAAATAGAATCTGCAAGAGCTAAAACCTGTTTTTCAAGAACACGGACTTCATTTTCCAGAACTGATTTTTGATCGTTACCATTAGAATTTTCTTCTACGAACTTTTTAGCTTCTTCATAATATTCAAAAACTTCATTCAAAGAACTATTCACAGAGGAAGCATATTTCTTCTTTAAATTGTTAATTACCGAAAGTCTTTCCTGAATTTCTGCAAGCCGCTGAGGATCAAAAACTAAATTTCTTTCATAATTCTGAAATTCACTTGAAATATCAGAAAGTTCATAAAATGCCGATTCCAGTCTTTCATTCAATGAAAATACGGATTTATCATTATCACAAATTCGTGAACTATCTCTTAATGTTTTTTTCAGCTGGCTTAATATCGAATTCTCAGAATTTTCCAAAGCTTCATTTACATTTTTTACATCAGAAAATAGTTTTTCAAAAGACAAAAGTCTGGACTCTTCACTTTCCAGCTCTTCATCTTCATTTTTCTTAAGCTTTAATTCTTCAATTTCTTTAATTGCAAAACTCATCATATCAAGTTTACGAAGTCTTTCACTGTCCGAAAGTGAATATTGAGCAAGTGCATTTCTTTTAGAAACAAGAGTTGAATAAAGGCCTGTAAATTTTTGAACTTCATCAACAATACCGGCTCTTGCATCAAGAAATTTTCGATGCTCGCTTATCTTCATAAGTGACTGATGTTCATGCTGGCCGTGAATATCAACAAGGAAAGATGAAAATTCTGCAAGATCTGACTTAGTAACCGGAGTATCATTTATCCATGAACCTGTTTTTCCAGAATCACGAATAAAACGTCTAAGTAAGACACGATTATTTTCCAGTTGTATACCATGAATAAAAAGCCATTCAGATGCATTTAATGGTTCATCATCCTCCGAAAAATTCTCCCGAACTGATTCGGCATTTAATAAAAAAGTTCCGCTTACGGAGGCTTCTGACTTTCCGCTTCTTATTTGAGAAACTTCTGCTTTTCCACCTAATAAAAAAGATAAAGCACCAATAAGAATAGATTTTCCTGCTCCGGTTTCTCCGGAAAAAACTGTAAAACCTTTAGAAAATTCAAGATAATCAGAATCTATCAACGCAAAATCTTTTACTGTTAAATCTTCAAGCATAAGGTCCTCCGAGCCAATTTAATTTTGAACGAAGAGCATTATAAAATCTTTCCCTGCATGCAAAAATAAGTTTTACTTTTTTTGAAAACTTTGTAATTATAATTTCATCTTTTATACAAAGAGGAAAAGGCTTTTGTCCATCAACAGTAAGACTCATTTCTTTTGCACGGCTGTTTGCTATGCTTATAGATAACAAACCATCGGTACTAAGGACAATTGGCCTTCCAGATAACGAAAATGAATTAATAGGAGTCATTACAAAAGCATCCAGATGGGTATCTACAATCGGACCACCTGCAGCTGCAGAATAAGCAGTAGAACCTGTAGGCGTAGAAACAATAATACCATCGGCCTTTAAATGACACAAAGGAAGGTTATCATAATTAACATCCAGCAAAACGGTAGAAGTTATTTTAGAAGCACAGATTACACTGTCGTTTAATGCCAGAGCTTCAAAAATTATTTTATCATTTCGTTTTACCTGAATTTTCTGCATGGAACGCTCTTCGTAAAAGGCTTTGCCTGCAAGAAAAGTTTCTAAAGGCTTTTTCCAGTTTGAAGGTTCAACAGAAGCTATAAAACCAAACTGACCTAAATTTACAGGAAAAATCGGAATTCCATATTCAACAGCGCCTCTTGCCGCAAATAAAACAGTTCCATCACCACCAAGAGTTACTATAAAGCTATATTTTGAAAAATCAACATCTATTTTTTTGCCGTCAAAATTTATAATATCAGAAACAATTTTTTGAGTCTGCAAAAAATCATTAATCTGAACAGAAAGAGCAACTGATTCCTTTTTTCCTGTGTTAACAATAATAAGAACTTTTTTCATATTCCAATAAAAGATTAGTACAAAAGTAAAAATCTTACGGCAATGTTGTTAAAACCTTTACAATCTTTGCGCTTTCTGCATGAGTTAATCTGGAATATAGAGGCACATGAATGCATCGCAAATATAAAGATTTCGCATGAATGCATTTTTGAGATAAATCGTCATTTTTTGCAATAACAGAATTCTCAAATGCTAGCTGAATTTCAATATCCTTTTTTGAAGTATATTGCTTTACATCTTTATAAGAACTTGAAAGAACAAGCGGGAATGAACAGATTGTTGAACCTTCATCCATCTCTCTGACAAGCATTTTATGTTTTCCCATCAAACAGGCATGCTGATACATTGCGAACAATTCTTTTCTTGCCTTTTCATTCCTGTTAAATTCCTTAAACTGAACCCAGGCCAGAGCCGCATTTATATCAGGCAAAAGATCTGTTAATGGAGCAACATCAACAAACTTTTTTAATACAATCCAGTCTCTTCTTCCTGCTGCAAAAAGAATTGCTCCACCACCTGCCGTAAGCACATCTTTTTCTTCAAGTCCCAGAATTGTAAAAACGCCAAACTGTCCGGCTTTAATTCTTGGAGCATTTTCTCCCTGTGCAGAATCATCTTCTGTCTTTACTTCTACAGAAGCACCGGCACTTTGAGAAATATCTTCTATAAAAGGAATTCCCAATTCTTTAATTCCTTCAAAATCAGGAAGGATTCCTTCTGCTTCATGTAAAATTAAAAGGGCTCCACCTTGTTCAATACCAGCCTTTACAGCCTCAACTGAAACTAATGCATTTTCCTCCTGAACATCAAGGACAAGAGGTTCATAACCAAAAGAAATTAATGAAGTGTACTGCCAGCCTGGAGCTAAAGCAGAAATCATTACCTTTGATCCCTTTGGCAAATCTAAAGCCTTTAAAGCATAATCAAGAGCAATAGACGGACTTCTTAATGCTATGGCACCGTCACATTTAATAAATTCCTTTAACTGTTGAATTAATTTTACATTAATATCACCAGGACCAATTTTTTCATCTACCATACATGTAAGTACGGCGTCCATTTCTTTTCTGCGGATTGTTGTACTATAAGTATTTATCATTGCTTACTGATTCTCAATAATTTTCTGAAGTTCTTTTGCATTGAAAAGCTTTCTGGTATTGAGCATGATGAGATAGCCTTCATTTTCTCGTACTACCCCTTCAATATATTCTGTACCAATACCGCTGAGCATCTGAGGAGGCTCTTTTACATCTTCACTATGAACAGTAACAACTCGTTCTACTTTATCAATAATAATACCGATTTTACCGCCATCAATGTTCAGAATAATAAAACCACCTTCAATTTCTATATCAGCTGATTTATTAATTGATTGAATTTTAAAGCGCTTATGAAGGTCAATTATAGGGATAATTTCTCCACGAAGATTAATAATTCCTTCCACATAATAAGGTGCGTTTGGAATTACACGTACATTCTGTAAACGAACAATTTCTTTTACATCCATGATGTTTACACCATACAATTCTTCACCAAGATGAAATGTTACCATTTGAAACTGAGATTCACCAGCCATATTTTCTCCCAAAATCCGCAAGCGCAGAAATATAATAAATCTGTCAATGCATAAGATTAACTATTTAATTATATTCCAAAAAGGTAAATTTTGCAATCTTTAGTTTTGTATTCTTTAATTAATTGCAAAATTATCAATCTACATTGAATAAAGTTACAGCATTTACCGTTTTTATTCCTCCTTCTTTTAAAATTTTTGCACAGCATTCTATTGTTGAACCTGTCGTGCATACATCATCAATAAGCCATACTTTTTCTGGAAGCTGCATATTAAAAGGTTTTAGAATTTTTAGAAGTTCCGCATTACATTTCATTGAATACGCAGATTGCATATGGGACAGTCTTTCTTTTCTATTTAATTTTTTCTGCTGTACCGTTGAATTGCGCTGCAAAATTCTTAAAATTCTAAAACCATATCGGTAATCCAAAAACTGACACAAGTCTTCTATCTGATCCCATCCTTTTTCCTGAATCTTACCTTTCCTTGGAGGAACTGGAACAATGAATATTTTATCAGAACTGAATAATCCATTTTTTTCCGAATGAATTTTCAAAACTTCAAATAATACTCTGGCAAATACAGAAGAAAGACTTCGTATTTCTTCGCTTTTCCATAAGAACATTAATTCTTTATTCCACAATCTGTAAGAAAACACAGGAAGCATCAAATCGACATTAAACAGAATTGGCTTTTCCCGACAGCTGAAACAGATTTTTTCCGCAGAAACAAGAACCTTTCCGCATCTTTCACATCTGGATTTTTCAAGTGCAGACTTTACATTAAAAAAAGAATTTAAACATACAGGACACAATTGTCTTAAAAATGTCTTTCTTCCGCAGATAATGCAATCATATCCACCTTTTAAATAAGAATTGAATATCCTCAAAAATGAAAGAAGGAACTGCTGTGCTTCAAAGAAAAATTTGTTCACATATATATAAACGCAAAAACTATTAAAAAAAGGAAATATAATTAAAAAAAAAAGCACCGAAGTGCTTTTTTTTTAATTTACGCATTTTTTGCTTCGCAAAAAAGTGCTCATTATCTAAAAATAAGCACCGAAGTGCTTTTTTTTTTTAATTTACGCATTTTTTTGCTTCGCAAAAAAATGCTCATTATCTGAATTATTTTATTATAATTTATGAGATTTTATTACAATCCTGAAAGTTCTTTTTTCCATCTTGAAAGATTTTGAAGCGCAGCCATTGGAGTCATATTATCAAGATCGCAGGAAAGAATTTCTGAAATTATTATTTCTTCATCACTAAAAAGTCCTGCCGAAACATTTTTATTATCTTTTTTTGGTTCAGATACAGGAATATTATCCATTACTAATGGATTTTCATTTGCAAGCGATTGAATATATGAAAGAATATCTGAAGCTCTCTGAATAACATAAGGAGGAAGCCCTGCAAGCTTTGCAACATGAATACCATAAGAATTTTGAGTAACTCCATCTTTAACCTTGCGTAAAAAAACTACAGCGCCATTTTCTTCGCGAACATCCATACAAAGCATTCTTAATGCAGGATGCTCCATTCTTGAAAGCTCATGATAATGAGTTGCAAAAAGAGTTCTGCACTTTATTGTATCCAGCAGATATTCAGAAACAGCTCTTGCGATTGCAAGACCATCTTCTGTGGAAGTTCCGCGCCCTACTTCATCCATAATAACAAGTGATTTTCTTGTTGCTGCATTCAGAATATTTGCAGTTTCGGTCATTTCTACAAGAAAGGTAGATTCACCTTTTGCAAGATTATCAGAAGCTCCTACACGGCAGAAAATTCTATCTACAAGACCAATCCGTGCTTTAGAAGCCGGAATATACGAACCGGTCTGAGCAAGTAAAGCAATCAAAGCGTTCTGTCGAAGATACGTACTTTTTCCTGCCATATTTGGTCCGGTAATCAAATCAAAAGAAGGAGAATCGTCATTTTCACTGGAAAGCATACTGTCGTTTGGAACAAACTCACCTACAGGAAGATGCTTTTCTACAACAGGATGACGTCCATCTTTTATATCAAATATTGTTGAATTTTCCAGCTCAGGTTTTGTCCAGCCATGTTCAATTGCGGCATAAGCAAGAGAAGCACATACATCTGTATCTGCAATTTCATCTGCAACCTGCAAAAGATAATTTATGTATTGATGAAGTTCAGTTCTAATTTCAACAAATAAATCTCTTTCAAGTTCAAGTATTTTTGTAGAAGATTCATTAAGCTGCATTTCCAGAGACTGAAGTTTTTCTGTTGTATAGCGGTCTCCATTTACAAGTGCACGCCTCATAATAAAATGTGGAGGAACAGCAGAAAGTTTTCCTTTGCTGACCTCTATAAAATATCCGAATGCATTTGTATATTTTATTTTTAAAGTTGAAATACCTGTGTTTTCACGTTCTTCTTCTTCATAAGCATCAAGCACACTGTTAAAATTATCATGAATACCACGCCAATAATCCAGATCTTTTGACCAGCCGCTCTTTATTATTCCACCATCTGTTAATGAAGTTGCCGGATCATCAAGAATCGCACTTTCTATCATATTACAGATTTTTAATGACTGTTCATTATCTACAAAAGAAAAATCGTAATTTGTCAGATAGCCTTTTATTTTATCCCAATACTCCAGACTCTGCCTTAAAGCCTGTAAATCTTTTGCATGAGCTTTATCCATTGCAATACGGCCAGTAAGACGTTCAACATCTAAAATTGATTTTAAATCCAGATTAATTTTTGAAAGAAGATTTCTATCATTATAGAATTTTGAAATTTTCTCCTGACGAACAACGATTGGCTCTAGCTGCGTTAATGGAAATAAAAGCCATTTTCTTAAAAGTCTTGAGCCCATTGCCGTCTGCGTGTAATTGACACAATCAAGTAAAGAATAGGCTGATGTTCCATCTCTCATGTTTTCTGTAATTTCAAGATTCTTTCTGGAACTATTGTCCATAATTAAGAAATCAGAATCTGAGTATTTTTTTATTGAAGAAACATGAAGCAATTTTGTATTTGCAGTTTTTTCCAGATAATCTAAAAGAAATCCTGCAGGAACAATTGCAGGATCATCTTCTTCCATTCCAAAAGCCTTTAGATTAACTGTATTAAACTGCGCAGTAAGTTTCTTAAAAGATAATTCAAGAGAAAAATCCCAGTCTGGATAATAAGAAACCGAAAGATTTGTATTCTGAGCAATAGTTTCTTTTATGACATCATTATTTTTTAAGGAATTAGGAAGCAAAAGTTCCCTGGGTTTTGCCCTGTTTAATTCCTTATTAAAATATTCAGCCATTTTACTAGCTGGCCAGGTTGTTACCTGAAAATCCGAAGTTGTAACATCTATAAAAGCAAATGCCGCCTGAGCTTTTGTTATGCTTAAGGCAGCTAAAAAGTTTGCATTATTTCCATCAAGATATTCAGTTTCAATTGCAGTTCCGGGAGTAATTATTTCTACAACCTTTCTTTCAGTAATTCCTTTTCCGGCAGCAGGAACATCGCCTACCTGTTCACAAATTACAATTTTTTTGCCCAGGCGTAAAAGACGGGCAATATAAATTTTTGATGCGTGATATGGAACACCGCACATAGGTCTTCCGGCTCTATGTGTTAATGTAAGGTTTAATAATCTGGAAACCTCTTTTGCATCATCTTCAAACATTTCATAAAAATCACCAAGTCTGAAGAATAAAACTTCGTTTTTATACTTTTCTTTAATTCCCCGCCATTGAATCATCATCGGGGTGTCTGACTGAATCTCCGGCATAGGAAAATTAATAACCACCTAATTCAGAAATAACCTGATTTGTAATATCTACAGATGAGCTATACCATAAAATTGAATTTGCATCCTGAAGACTTAAAATCATACTATAACCGCCGCTTTCTGCAATTTTTGCAAGTACGTTATATAGTTTTTTATAAAAATCATCAGAAGTCTGCAAGGTTTTCTGCATAGTCTCTAATTCTACATTTTTTGCATTAGCGTATTCTGTAATATATTCTTTTTTCTTTGTAATTTCTGCTTCAACTTTTAAGGCAGCTGTGTCATTGCCTGAATTTACATATTCAAGACGCTTCTGCTGAAGCTGATTCAAGCTTTCTGTCTGTTTGTTTATTTCTTCCTGGAATTCAGCCTTTTTCTTTTCGTAATTTCTGATTGCAGTTGAATTTCTATAATAAGCATTATAAACTTTAGAAGTATCTACAACCCCGAATTTTGTAATCTGCTGAGAATACATTTTTGCTGAACAGAACAAAATTAATAAAACTGCAAAAAATTTAATATTTGACTTCATAACAAAACTCCAATTACTTTTGTAAAATCAATGTAATAACTCTATTTTAGCGATTTACTATATTATATGAAAGTACCAGCTGGAATGGCAGAGTTGTCCAGTCTCCATCAACAACTTTTCCTCTGAATGTAAAGAGTACATGCAGAGGAAACTGCTGAATCAAGAAACGCACACCAGGTCCCCAGCTAAAGTACCAGTCTTCTGTTTTTGGCAAAAGGCTATGCTTTAAATCCGGTTTTGTATAAGCTGCATCAAAGAATCCGCAGATTCCAATTATGCTTGGAATAACCGGTAATCTGAGTTCAAGCTTATTAGAAAGCATAAACTGTCCGCGGGAAGCAGAAAATGCATCTGTCCAACCGCGTCCATTAAGCAAACCATCTATATAAAGCTTATTTGAATCGCTTAAACTTGATTTATCTGTTGGCAATACAAATGAAACTCCAGTATATCCTGCAAGAACAAGTTTAAATGTCCAGAAGTCTGAGAATGAGAATTGAGCCAATTTAGCGTACCCCTCAAGCTTTGTATCGCTTCGCATAAAGAATTCTTTTTCTACAGAAGGAAGAATTCCATACCAGGCAATACGTTCATTAGCAAACCAGCCTTTTGATGGCTCATACATAAAGTCTCTGTTATCAACAGAAATACTTGTAAATATAGAATTAGAAAGACCAAGTCTGTTTTCATAGAAAGAAAGTCCGGTATTTACAGGAACATTAAGACTTGCATCGTATGCATTATATTGAAGCGAATTTGTAAGACCACCAGCTAAAGTAATAATAGCATAGTTAGGATACCATCTTCTTGAAAGCGCAGAAGAAAGAGTAGCCGCATAATTATCATAAGACATACTTAAAGCACCACGTTCCAATGTTCCTGTAAAGCTGTCAAAATATAGCTGGGAAGAATATGTTTTTTCATGTGAGAAAGATAAATTTTCGCTCCAGGCAATTGGTAAATCACCAATCCAGTTTTGTGCATAGCCTAAGTCAAAAGACTGATTATCAGAAGCAAGTTTTACACCTGTAGAAACTGTTCTTCCTTCTCCAAAAAGGTTAGTATTTTCAAGATTAGCAAACAAAGAAATTGGCAGAGAGTTAGATTCTGTAACACCAGTAAATGTTAAACCGAACTGAACATTTGCTGTTGACTGTTCTTCTACAGTCCATATAAGATCTACGAGATTTTCTTCACTTCCTGGACCAGGTTCTGGAATAATACTTGAAAAGTACTGGAGATTCATTAAATTTCTGAACGCATTAATAATACTGTCTTGAGAGAATACATCTCCAGATTCAATAGGGATTTCCCTTCTGATTACATATTCCTTTGTTTTTGTATTTCCTTTAATTACAATGTTTTCTATATGTGCTCTTGAATTTTCTATAATACCAACTTCATAAGAAATTTCGTTTTTATCTGTATTTTTTGTTGGAATAGGATAGAACTGAGCAGACATGTAACCATTTTCATAATATTTGCCGGTAATAGTCATCATGTCTTCCTGGAACTTTGTTTCATTATATGTATTGCCAGCTTTTAATTTTGTTCCGGACAAAAGCTGTTTCTCAGAGAATACTTCGTTTCCTGTAATCTTCATTCCACCATAAGTATATAAAGAACCTTCAGATACGATATATGTTAATATAAGTTCATTTCGCTGTTTATCTGCATTATAATTTGTGACTATGTTTACATCCAGAACGCTGGCATCGGCATAACCCTTATCTTTATAATACATCACGATTTTCTGCTTATCCTGTTCTATAGCTGCAGGCTTATAGGCACCATCATGAATTAATCCAAAAATTCCAATTTCGCGCATAGAAAGCTTACTGCGCAAAGTTCTTTCAGAAACAACTGAATTTCCTGAAAAGTGAATTTCTTTAATAATTGTATTTTGACCTTCGTTAATTTCAAAAGAAACTACAACACCCTTTTCTGTTTCTTTCACAGTATGGGTAACAGAAGAAGCTGTATACCCTTTTTCAAGGTAATAATTTCTTATAGTTCTTTCATCAAGAAGGATTTTTGCTTCAATATAAATATCACTGGTTTTTGATTTTATTTTTTCGCGTAATTCACCATTTCTGATTTTGCGGTTTCCGATAAAATTTATTTCTGCAATCAGAGGACGTTCAACAACTTCAAAAACGAGTAAAACGTCATCACTGTTTTTAGAGGCATGCTTTACATAAGGTGTAATATCATCAAAAAATTCAAGTGCATAAAGTCTGTCTAGAATTTCATTATACAAATCTTCTGAAAAAGGCTTATCAATATAAGAAGAAGTAATTCCAGTTAATTCAGATTTTTTTACAGTTTTTAACCCTTCAAAATCAATTTTAGAAACATTCTGATTCCAAAACCATTCATTACTCTGCGCATTGGCAAAGAATACAACAGCAAAAAAAATGAAAACAACAGAAACAAGCCGTCGATGCATCAAATTCTCCTAAAAAAATCAAAATGTAAATTTCCAGGATAACGTCAAAGACGTGGAAGGTACAAATTGATTATTAAATAAAGCTTTTATATCTGGCGCCATATTAAAACGAATGTTTGCATATGGCGATTCCAGTTCCAGTCCAAATTCAGGCTGGAATTTTAAGGTACCAGTATTCGTATATTCATTGATACGATTGTCTTCCATAGAAACATGAAGCATTGCATCAACATATAATGCGTTTCCCAGGTATTTACCAATATAAACAGTTGAATTATCAAAAAGGTTACCTAAAGTAATTTTGCCTTTTCCATAATTATCAGAAAGTCGCAGATTAACCGTATTCTGAATTACATTAGTTCTGACAGAGAATATATCAAAATTCAGGACTTGACGCAATGCATTTTCGACCTGTCTTACAACAACAGATTGAAGCGCATAATCTCCGGCAGCAGTTATTAAATCTGTAGGAGACATAGCATCTGCAATTGCAATTTGTCCAAGCATGTTTCGTATTTCGCTTTCCGACCTTGCAGGAACCGCAGTAAATTTTGGCGATAAATCCTGTAAATACTGATTTTCTACATTCATAGAAATTTTTACAGTCTGACCATTATTGTCTTTTTCTCTGGTTTCTGCATTAAACGTTAATATAGGGTTAGTTAATTCTGCAGGATTAAATTTTAATTCTCCAGATTTTATATAAAAACTTCGGCTTAAATATGCAATATCACCGGATTTAATCTTTAATGCTCCGTCCACAGAATAAAATGCATCTTCCATATCCATGCGGACATTTATTGAACTGTTAGGAACAAAAACACATCTTAAAAGCGGGTCAAAATTTAAAGAAGAATGAGAGCCTATTGTAAGTTCAATATCGCTCTTTACAAAAATTGGAAACGGTTTTGATTCAGTTTTAGTAAGCTCCGTAAAAGTATTTCCAACGCTTGAAGTTATGTCTATATTTTCTCCATAAACTTTACCCTTAACATCAAGTGTTCTGTCTTCAAAATAATAAGAAAGATCACACGAAACATCTCCTTCAAGCTTTACAATAGAAGAATTAATATACAGAGGGAATAAATCTTTTTTGTAAGTCTTAACAGTTCCTTCCATATTTTCCATCAGCCATTTATTTAAATATACATTCAGCGAAAGCTCCACTCTCTGATTATTTTTTGCTTTAACAATAAATGGATCAAAAAGAATTTCATTATGATTTAATACGGCATTTATTGAAGGTGTTGAAAGATTATTTCGCGTAATAGAAGGCATATTAATTACAGGCTCTACAACCTCAATAGAACCATAGAAATCAGGATCATACAAAGAACCTGAAAGAATTATATTTCCTTCAAGATTGCCTTCTTTAATTGCAATAAGCTCATCAAAATTCAAATAAGAAAAAACAGAAGCAAGATTTACAGACAAATCATATAAAGCAAGATTTGCTTCTGTTCTATTTATAATTCCATCAAGTTTAAAAGCCGCAAACGATTTATTATCCAAAGAAAGTTCAAGATAATTAGAGGCATCGTAAGTTCCATAAAGTCCTATGTTATCCGAAGACCAGAGATTAAAGGTTTTGTCAAAATACATTAAAGAAAGAGAAAGCGGAAAATTTTTCTTAAGTAAATCCCCAGAAAAATTTACAGCTTCCAGATTTGCTGTAAAAGATTGAGGAAGAATTTTTCCTTCGGGAATATAAGAATCGGTTATAGATAATGACAATGGCGAAGAAAGCTTTTTTCCTAATAATTCATATGAAAGATTTCCTGAGGCTTCCAGAGTCATATCAGAAACAGAAGCATGCGCAGAAATTTCATTTACAGAAACATCTGCATATTTTACAGAAAAATCCATTACAGAAAGCTCTCTGTCTTCAAGAATAACATCGCCTTTTAAATGCAAAAGTTCAGAAGATAGTAAAATATTTGCTTTATCTATTGAAAGCGAAACAAATGGATGAAGAATTGTTCCGGTTGCAAAGATTGAACCCGTAAGCGCGTTATCATCATTCTGCTGAACTGTAAAGCGATTCAAACTTAATGAATTAATATTTACCATAAGATTCATGTATAGAGAATCTAAAATATTATCTGAAGAAAATATCTTTCCGTCCGGATTAGAAAATTCTCCGTCTAAAGAAATTTTTTCATCACCAACCGGATTATCCAGCTGCATTTGAATATTTGCTGAATTAAAAATTCCATCGTTTATATTTATAAGAGCCGAAGCCGAGCCTTCCATAACAGAAAATATATCTGAATAAGAAATTGAAGAAATTGTTGCACCATACTTAGAAACATCAGCAGAAAAAGTTAAACGAGGATTTACAGAATAGAGTGAACTAGCCTGCTCTACTTCGAAATGTTTTATAGAAATTTCCGGACCATTTTTCTTATCAAAAGAAAAATCTGTATTGGCAGCAATTATTAATGGATTTTCCGTTAGCTTAACCGGGAAATTTTCTGCATTAAGATTTCCATAAATTTTGTTTTTATCAAAACGAATTTCTGACTGAACACCATAATCACCGACAATTGAACACACATCTGAATACCAGGATCCTGAAAAATGATAAGGAATTGAATCGGCATTTAAAGAAAGATCAAAGAAGAAGTCTGAAGAAAATGGATTTCTATCTAAAGAAGCTGTGGCTTCTACTGAATGTTTTCCTAAAACTAAAGAAAACATATTCATCTGAATATTTTCAAGATTACCGTCAAAACCAGCCATCAAAACCTGATTTTCTTTTTTTGTATTGGCAAGAATGATATAAGGCACGTTATAAGAAAAACTCTTAAAATCTGTAGAAACATAAAGATCGTTAGAAAAAACATAAGGAGTTAACGAAGGAATTACTTTTTCTACATTTTCAGCAGCCTCATAAGGCAAAAATTCTTTTACAATAGAAACAATACTGTCTGCATAAAGAGAAGTTGTTGTTATATTAGACTGAAGGTAAACTGAAGAAGTAATAAAACTTCCTTCGGCACGAATCTGACCTTCACCAGCTTCATCATAATGAGAAAAATCCGAAGCCTGTAAAATGAAGTCAAAGGAATCATTTACCGGACTGACCGAAAGCTGAATATCAGAAAGGTTTTGAAGGCCCATCATAAGGCTTGGCGCATATGCAACAAAACCTTTTTCTTCGGGCTTATCTTTCTGGCCTGGTTCAAAGAAAATTTCTGTAGAAATTTCATTGCCATTATATAAAGTTATAAACGGTATATAAAGAAAACCTGAAGCCCTGAAGGTATCAAAAACAAAATCCAGAGTTCCATTTGCCTTGCAGCCTAAGCCTGTTATATCAAAATCGGTAAGCTCGACATGTTTTTCATCTCCAAAAAAGGAAGCATTTACATCGAGTCCGCCTTTTATAACAGAAGAAGGAACTGTTCCCGAAAAATCACAGAAATAATTAAAAATATTATCCTTTATCTGATATTTTAAAATCGAATCAGTATCTATAATTACATTTTTAAATTTATTCAATTCCTTTTGTTTTGAATTTATAGAAATAAGAGAAGCAGGCTTTAAATTCTCAGCCTTTATCTGAATATTTAAATCTGAATTATCTATTGAATAAACTGCGCCTATAAAAATTGGATTGACAGATTGAACGGTTCTAACTTCTATTTTTCTATTTTCATAAGAGGCAAAAAGATTTAATCTGTTTAATTTAACATCTCCGTTAGTAAAATTTTCAAGTTTAGCATTCAAATAAGATCCGTCTAAAGTTCCTGGAACAACTGCAGAAAGCTGAACCCTGCCGTTAATTTTCTGTTTAATTTTCTTAATTTCTGCATTTGCAATTCCATCAAGATGAAGTTCAAGAGAATCTTTTTTGGAAGAATTCGAAAGCGAAGCAGCTTTAACTGCCAGCGAAACATCATAATCATCTTGAGTATAAAATAAGGTTACATTCTTTAATTTTATTAATGATGGAATATTCTGCTTTATCTTTTCAAAATCAATTATTCTTACACCGAAAATTTTCTTCATTCTAAGGCCAAAATCAATTGCGCCGTCAATATCGAGTTTTATTCCATCTACAACTACGCTGTAAACTCCATTGCTTACATCATTTTTTAATAATTTGGAAAGCTTAATACCAACTTTTGTTTTATTTATGGAAAGTACCAGATTATTATTTTCGTCGTAAAATTTTATGTTTCTTATATAAACCCCAGAAAGAATAGAAGGAGAAAGAGAATCGAAAGTGAATCGTAAACCTGTTAAATCATATACCTGTCCGCTGAATTCATCTATCTGCGCATGGGCATAAGAAATTATTCGGTTTCTTACAGGAACCAGAATTGCGAGAGCAACAATAACGAGTATAATCATAATGTAGCTTCGGACCCGCCGAATAAAAGACAATACGCCCATTTTAGCCGAATAATTATATCAAAAAATCGGAGAAAAATATAGATATAAAAATTCAGGCAAAATTTTAAGCAGGCTTGAAGAATATAGATTTTATTGAAAAGCGGTGAGAGTTATTGCAAATTCAACGCTTTGTTTATGAGTTGAGAAACTTCATCAATGCTTTTTGAAGCATCAATCTTTATAATTTTCATTATTTGAGTCTGAGCATCTGATAAAGAAAGTTCATTCATCTTTTTTTCATATGAAGAAATTACTTTGTCATATTGTTCAGCTATTTTCTTCTGTAAATCCAGTTTTTCATAAATTTCTTTCTGACCGTTACGACTGTTTACTCGGTTTAAGGCTGTTTCTGCATCAATTTTAAAATAAAAGAGATATTCTGGAAGCGGAAAAAGAGAATTAACCATTAATGGAAATTCTTCTCCGCAGCTTATAGACTGATATGCAAGACTTGAAAAAAAATATCGGTCACTTATAACAATTTTACCGTTATTTATCTGATTAATTATTCCTTCTTTTCCGTAAATATGTTCACAACGGTCTGCAGCAAATAAAAAAGCATTTGTTTTTTCATCTACAGAAAATTCTCCTTTTAGCATTTTTCGTAAAAAAAGTCCGGTCGGAAGAGAAGTTGGCTCTGCTGTCTGATAATATAATTCAGGATTAGTTTCTGCCAGGCGCTTTAGCTGAGTTGTAGTTCCGCTGCCATCTATTCCTTCAAATACAATAAAATTTTTTAATACCATAATCTAAGTATATATAAAAAAAGCCTTCAGGGCAAACGCATTTTTCTCCGATAATATAAACGTGAAAAAATCTATTTTATCTTTAATTTGTTTAATTACTTTTTTTTCTTTTTTTACAATGCCTCTTGATGCATATATGGTAAAGTATAAGGAAGACTGGTACAGACTTTATCATATTCACTATCAGCAGGACGTTGATGACTGTATAGAAAATATTTACTACCTTGAGCAGGCTACAAAAGCTGATTTTTGTAATCCGCTTTATGCAAATGCTAAAATAGAAACAGAAAAACAATGGGAAAAATACCGCTATCTCTTTCAGATGCATTTGAATTTAAAGCTCATTGAACAGCATCTGCGGGTTGCACGCCTTTATGACAAAAAATGCATATATTTTTACGATTCACCGTGGAAAGATGAATACTTAAGAAATTTGAATACTGCACTAACCTATTATAAAGCTGGTCTTGCATACTGGCAGGAAGCAAAACTCTGGTACGAAAAAGCAGATGCTCCTTCATTTAATTTTATGTTCCTTTCAGATCTCCAGAACTGGGAAGATGAACGGGAAAGAATAAAAACTGGTGAATTGAATTACGAAACTATGCTTAATCGGGAAATAGAAAGAGTAGAAAAAAACATAAATGAACTTAACAATATGGATAAAAAATACTAGAATAGCGCATTATGAATGCACTAAATTTTTCGATTAACTACCCTTCAATCCATTCTGGAACAGACAAGTCTATTATAAATTTTTATAATGAGCAGATTGATTTATATTCTGTCTTTTATTCAGAAAATCAGTCAGAAAACAACGATAGAAAAAGATTTTTTGTTACTGATTCTACAGTTGCAACTCTGGAATGCGTAAAACCATTTGTTCAGAAATTTGAAGACGGAACTTATAAAAATGATACTCTATTAATTCTTGGTTCCGGTGAAAAATATAAAACTATCGAAAGTGTTCTTCAGATAATTTCTGAAGCTGTAAAAGCTGGCCTTACAAGGAAAGATACTTTTATTGGAATTGGTGGTGGTGTTATCTGCGATATAACAGCATTTGCCGCTTCTATTTTTAAAAGAGGAGCAAGTGTTGAATTTGTTCCTACTACACTTCTTTCTATGGTTGATGCTTCTATAGGTGGAAAATCAGGCTGCGATTATGAAAACTGTAAAAATATAATAGGAACATTCTTTCCTGCTAAAAGGCTTTACTATTTTCCACAGTTTGTCCAGTATTTAAGCGAAAATCAATATAATTCAGGACTTGCAGAAGCTTTTAAAACAGCATTACTTGCAGATAAAGAACTCTATGAACTTTTTAAAAACGAAGCTGAAAAAATTAATAAAAGAGATCCTCAGATTTTGCAGACTATAATTCAAAAATGTGTAAAAGCAAAGGCAGATTATGTTGAAAAAGATTTTACAGAACAGAATATAAGGGCTCACTTAAATCTTGGTCATACTTTCGGGCATGCTCTGGAATCAGTTGCCGGTTTTGGAACTGTAACTCATGGTTATGCAGTAGCCTGGGGAATTGGCCGTTGTCTAGAGCTTTCATACAAAAAGGATTTATGCAGAAGCTCATATAAAGATGAAGTTTTAAATATATTAAAAATGTATAACTGGGAAACAAAGTCAATTCCAGACTGTATAAAAGGCGGCGGAGTTGGAGAACGTTTAATTAAGGTTATGCATTCAGACAAAAAGAATCAGAATCAGAATATAAAGATTATTATGCAAAAAGATATTTGCAGCACAGTAATTGAAGAATGTAGTGATTCAGATATACTTTCTGTGTTAAAATAATTATTGTTCCAGGGCAAAAATAATTTATGAATATTGAACATTATTTTGACTGGGCTGCTACAAGTCCAGCTGACGAAGACATTCTCAGAGAATCGCTTGAAGAAACACTTGAGTTTTGGGGAAATCCTTCGAGTACACATGAAGTTGGAAAAAAAGCACGTAAACTATTTGAAAGCGCAAGACTTCGTGCAGCGAATGCAATTGGTGTAAAACCTGAATGCATTTATTTTACTTCTGGCGGAACCGAAAGCGATCAGATTACACTTCTTTCTGTTTTGACAAAACCCATGAAAGGTACAGTTCTTGTAAGTTCAATTGAACACCCGGCAATTCGTGAACAGTCAGAAGCATTAAAAAACTGCGGCTGGAAAGTACTCCAGATTCCCGCTGATTCAGATGGAATTATTCAGCCACAAACTGTAGCCGAAATGATTACAAATGATACAGTTCTTATCTGCATAATGGCTGTAAATAATGAAACCGGGGTTATTCAGCCGATTTACGAAATTGCAGATGCAATCACAAAAGCAAGTGAAGGAAAACGCCGTCCAAAATTCCACGTTGATTGTGTTCAGGCAGCGGGGAAAATAAATTTAAATCTTTCTTATAAAGGAATCGACAGTGCGGCCTTAAGTTCTCATAAAATTTGTGGACCACGCGGAATTGGAATTCTTTACATGAAAGATGCCTGTGAACCTTTTTTAAGAGGCGGTGGCCAGGAAAAAGGTATTCGCAGCGGAACCGAAAATGTATTTGGAGCCGTTGCTTTTTCTAAATGTCTTGAACGGTATTATAATAAGGCAAAAAAATCAGATGCGGAACGTACAAATAATTTTATAGAAAAACTGGGTGAACTTCCTGGCTGCACAATTATTCCCCCGGGACGTTTGCAGAAAAAAGATTTATTTTCGCCATATGTTGTTCAGGCTGCATTTAATAATATTCCAGGAAATGTAATGCTTCGTGCTCTGGATTCAAAAGGATTTTCAATTTCAACAGGAAGTGCTTGCTCTGCAAAAAAAAACAAAAGACCTGTACTTGAAGCAATGCATGTAGATGCGCAGCTTCGTGAAAATGCAGTCCGCTTTAGTTTTGGTCCGCATACAACAGACAAAGCTGTAGATGAATTAGTTGCCGCAGTTTCTGAAATTAATTCACAATTTAATAAATAGAGTTTTTATATATTCTCTAATTTACAATTTTTCGAATATATGATATTTTATATTTAAATCTAATCGAAATTACAAGGGAAGGTTCTTTGCGTTTTTTTTAAGGGCTCTCCCCTAATATAAGGAGTTTTTTTTATGGGAGCTAGAGGAGAACTTTTTACTACACAAGTCTATCTTGATAATCGTTCATATTTTTTTAATGTAAAAGAAAACCGCTCTGGTGATGTTTTTATGCAGATTGTAGAAAGTAAAAACAGAGACGGTGTAGAAGCAGACAGACATCAGATTGCCATTTTTGCAGAAGACATGCAGAAATTCCTTCAGGGAATGGAAAAAGCCCTTGATTTTGTTGAAAAAGACCGTAAGACAAAACAGAAAGCTGTAAAAGAAAAGAAAGCTCAGAAAGAATCTGCTGAAGGAAAAAAGATTTACAAAGTTAAAAAGGATTCTACAACTAAAGAAGACGATGGTGTAAAGAGAACAGGACGTGTTCATATTGTAAGCAAAAAGCAATAAATCTTAATAAATTCATGTTTCATAAAAAATCCAGGTGTGAAAAACCTGGATTTTTTTATACATTAAAACTCAATCTTTGAATTGGTGAAGGACCAATTTTTTTACATATTTCTCTATGCAGCTTTGTAGGATATCCCTTATGCTTTGCATAGCCATATTCCGGATAGAGTTTATCCATTTCTATCATATAACGATCACGCTCATTTTTAGCAATAATGCTTGCAGCCATTACACATGGATACTTTGCATCGGCCTTTGGCTCTGCACGACATTCAATCATAACATCAGGAATAAAAGTTCCATCTGCAATTCCAGAAATTACATACTCCTTAAGATCTATATTATTCTTTACAGCCCAATCAGGCAATTTTTTAAGCATTGCTTCACAGGCTTTTTTCATTGCAAGTAAACTAGCCTGTAGAATATTTATTTCATCAATTTTTTTATGATCTATAAAAGCATGTCCATAACAGGCCTTTTCCAAAATTATTTTTTCGGCGGCAATTCGTTTTTTTTCTGAAAGTTTTTTTGAATCATTTAAAATTTCAACAGGAAAATCAAAAGGTAAAATTACACAAGCCGCACTTACAGGACCAGCAAGAGGACCACGGCCAGCTTCATCAAAACCAGCATAAAGAATTTTAGAAGACAACTATATTATTCCCCTCTTCCATAACACTGCAGTTTTCGTTTTTATAAACACATTGGGCATTATCAGAAGATTCAATACATACTTTATATGAATTGTTTTTTAAATTTCCCTTTACACTAAATAATTCGGCAATTCGTCCGGTCTTTCCGGTAATTAAAAATGAATTTTTAATGCAAGAAATATTTCCTTCATTTGCTGAAATTACAACACAGGTATTAGAACTGGCGCTTATCGAAGAATTATTTATATCAATTCGTGATTTTACAGAAGACAAAAATGAACAATAAGCTTTTGAATTTACAGAAGCAGTCAAAGATGAAATAATAATGATTGAATTATAAGAATCGATTACATTTGCATTATTTAAATAATTAAATCCCATCGTGCAGTCTTTTATTGAAAGAACAGCATTTTCCAGCTGTAAAACAGAATTTTCTTTTGAAGAAGAATTGATTATATTCTGGAAATGAAAATTTGAGAATGAAAAATTTGAACTCTTAAGCTTTAAACTTCCTGAATCCTTAAAAGTTATGGTAGCGTTATTTTCGCCAATAAAAACAAAATTTGTGTATAGAAGATATTCTTTTGCAATTTCCATATTTCCGCTTACATGGATTGTTGCAGAACGAACATCCTTTAAAACTTCATAAATTTGTTCGAACTCTGTAAACGGATTTTCTTGTGTTCCTTCGGCATTTTCTGTTAATGCTGAACTATCAAAATAATAGCTTGTCTGATCAATAATTAAACCGTACTCAACAGTTTTACTTACATTATCTCCACGCTTTGTATAAGCCTGAACTTTATAATATACAGTTTCTGAATTTCTTGGATTCCAGATTACTGAGAAGGAATTTTTTGAAATCTTTTTAAATTCTCCCATCTGTATTTTTTCAAAAAGAGGACTTTTTGGAGTATAGATTTCTTCCGAGCCTGGAACAGGAAAAGGATTACTGAATGAAATAAAAAGCTCACAATCTTTTGGACAGGAAATTTCTATTTTAGCAGGATTTCTTGAATAAAATGATTTTGCTGAAGAAGAAATTTTTGGAACAGCCGGTGGCCGTTTATCAATAAAAAATTCTGAAGAAAAGTTTCCCTGATAAATTGAATTAGAATAAATTCCTATCTGTGCCCTTCCTTCAATTTTTTCTCCAGAAAAAGCATCTATAGAAATTTCATTAAATAATTCAACATTTGTTTTTTTACTGCTCAGGTCTTCTGTTTGATTTTCCCCGGCAGAAAGCAATCCAAGCATATAAGACGAATCGCCGCTTACAGAAAAAGAAATACTTCCATCTTTATTATTTTTTTTAACAAATTCAGGCTTTGGAGGAAGAACATAAAATTCCACAGGATTGTCTTCTTTATAATCAACAGGCTGCCAGTAAATTATATGACTTTTACTTCGGTCAATTTTACGGCTTTCCAGTGGCATATACCAGTATTCAGTATCAATTTTAAATATTAATGAATCGTCTTCAAAACAAATTGTTTCCCAGTCTTCAATTGAAAATGGGACATCCCTCTTTGTATTTACACCGGCAGACTGCGGCAATGTTCTTATTATAAAACGATAAAAGTTATTTGAATATTCATCATAAATGGTACATGGGATATATCTGGTCTGAACACAAGACGGATTCAGGCTGAGATTTGTTCCCTGTATAAAGTTATCAACATCTGACTGAACAGAGTTTTCCAGAGAATATTTTAATTCATCAGGAATTTCAAGAATTGAACCGGCACTGTAATTTATCACTCCGCTATCAAAAAAGGATTGAATAAAATCAAAATAAGAAGCATTTTTTGCACGGTTATTTTGTACTTCGTAATTTATTTCCTGATACTCTTTATGTCCATCTTTAAAAACATGAGATATTTTTAAACAGATTTTTCCTGAAATTTCCAGAAGAACTGGAGTTTCATATGCAAAGCCAAAAAGCTCTGGATCAGATCCATCGACGGAATAGAAAATTTCTCCATCAGTAAAATTTTCTATTACAAGCATCTGCGGATTGGACCAGACACCTTCTGCAGGACTTAAAATTTTTATTTGAGAGAAAAGACTAAAATTTAAAAAGAGAAATAAAATTAAAAATATTTTTTTTCTTTTAAAACTTTCAAACATCAGTCTTTTCCTAAAAACGGCTCCAGAACATCTTTTAATTCTTCATCTGCATTATAATAATGCTTTTGAAGTTCTTCTTCTGAAAGACCAACAAGCTCATGACTCATATAATGAATCCATCTGTTTTCCTCAGGAGAATTAATTATAAATTTTCTACAGAAATAATCCGGCTGAATAGGAAGCTGCTCTTTGTAATAGGTGAAATATTTATAATCATGAACGACAACTTTTATATCTTCTCTAGGAAGTCCACGACTGTTAATAAGAGTTTCTACAAGGCAGTTAATTGTTCTACCAGAATCAAATATATCATCAATGAGAAGAATCTTATCACCAGGACGAAGATTTTCTGGGGGATAGGTCCAGCCATCAATAAATACTTTTGTATGTTGAGCGACATCTGAATAAGAACGTGCAACAACACCAGCATATAAAACCGGATGAAATTTTTCAACCTTAGAAATTATTTTAAAATATTCACTAATAACGTTTGCCATATAAGCACCGCCGCGAAGTGAACAATAAATAACATCGGGAATAAAACCGTCTTTATAAATTTTATGAGCAAGCTTTAAAGCATCATTTCTAACAGTCTCATAAGGCAAAAATTCTTTAATCATCCTTCCTCCAAAACTCCGCGTTTAGCGGGCGCGCATGGATGCGCGATATCGCAGATTTTGACAACGACAAAATCTGCATTTGTAAAAAAGTACAGGGATGTACTTTTTTACAATATCCTCCAAAACTCCGCGTTAGCGGTTGCGCATGGATGCGCGATATTTAAATATACCACACAAAACTTATTTTTGCACTAGGCGAAGTTTCTCTTCTATAATTGACTGACTTTCAATTAAATCAGACTCAAGCTTAACCGAAAGCTTTTCATCAATACAGTCAATTTTAACTTTATTAAACTGCTTATACGGCTTAGAAAGAATTTCCATAGAAAGCGGATCTTCAACCTCTTTTCTAAGAAGTCTTTTCATAGGTCTTGCTCCCATAGCAGGATTATAACCATTCTTTACAAGATAATCATGAGCCGACTGTGTCAATTCAATTTTTAAGCCTTTCTGTTCTACTCGTTCAGAAAGCTCATTCATTTGAATATCAAGTATTTTAGAAACTTCTTCCTTTGAAAGAGCATCAAAAACAATAACATCATCAATTCGATTCATTAATTCCGGGCTAAGGAATTTTTTGAGTTCATTCATTGCATCGCTTTTGATTTCGTCATACGACAATACCCCTTCTCTATTTCCAAAGCCAACCCGGCCTTCACTGGTAATCTGTCTTGCCCCCGCATTACTTGTCATAATAATTACAGTATTGCGGAAATTTACCGTATGACCAAGATTATCAGAAAGCTCACCTTCTTCAAGAAGCTGAAGAAGAAGATTAAATATATCAGGATGAGCTTTTTCAATTTCATCTAAGAGAACAACAGAATATGGATGACGTCGGACTTTTTCTGTAAGAACACCACCATCTTCATAACCAATGTATCCTGGAGGTGCACCAACTAAGCGGCTGGCTGTATGCTTTTCCATAAAATCAGACATATCTATTCTGATTAAAGATTCTTCTGTTCCAAAAAGATATTTAGCAAGAGCCTTTGCAAGCTGAGTTTTACCGACTCCGGTTGGACCAAGGAAGATAAATGAACCTACAGGATGCTGTGGAGAAGAAATTCCCGCTCTAGCCCGCCTGATTGCCCCAGAAATAATACTGACAGCATTTTCCTGACCAATTACAGTTGAATGAAGTTCCTTTTCCATATTGACAATTCTTTCATTCTCAGATGAAGATAGTTTATGGACTGGAATTCCCGTCATTTCGCTGATTACATCTTCTACATCGCTGACAGTAACTTTTTTAGCCTTTGAATTAATATTATCCTGCCAGTAGTTTTTGTAAACCTCGAGCGTATGCTTTAATTCAACAACTTTATCACGTACATAAGCTGCTTTTTCGTAATCCTGTTTTGAAACAAGCTTCTTTTTTTCTTCAATTAATTTTGAAATATCGCTTTCAAGCTCAGTTAATTCAGTAGGACGAATTTCTTCCAGAATTTTTTTAGCAGCACCGGTTTCGTCCAGAATATCAATAGCTTTATCCGGCAAAACTTTTTCCGGCACATAGCGTCGCGAAAGTTTTACAATTGCTGGAATTACATCATCTTCATAAATTACATGATGGAAATTTTCGTATTTTTCTTTAATTCCTTCAAGAATAAGCTGAGTTTCCTTATCGTCTGGTTCTTCAACTTTTACTACCTGAAATCTTCTTTCCAAAGCAAGATCTTTTTCTATATGCTTTGTATATTCTTTGGTAGTTGTAGCACCGATTATTTGAATTTCTCCACGCGAAAGTGCAGGCTTCATAATATTAGAAGCATCCATTGTTCCTTCCGGACCACCGGCACCGATTATTGTATGAAGCTCATCTATAAAAAGAATGATATCCGGATTTTCCTGAAGCTCCTTCATCATTTTTTTCATTCGCTCTTCAAACTCACCACGATATTTTGTACCGGCAACCATTGCAGCAAGGTCAAGAGAAAGAATACGTTTATTTAAAAGTCCAATTGGAACATTTCCGTCTGCAATATGCTGGGCAAGACCTTCTACTATTGCAGTTTTTCCAACTCCAGGTTCACCTGTCAAAACCGGATTATTCTTAGTTCTGCGGGAAAGAATCTGAATAACTCTTTTTATTTCTTTATCACGGCCAACTACAGGATCGCCTTTATTTTCTTTTGCAATCTTTGTTAAATCGCGGCTATATTCTTCAAGGAAAGATTTTTGCTTTCCATCGTCAGATTTATCTTCTTTTTTCTTTTTCTTATCTTTTTCCTGATCAAACACTCCGAATAAACCTCCGCCTTCTCCATCGTTCAAGAGACTTCGGAATATTGAATCGGCAATTGTTTCTGCTGCTGTCTGATGAATTGAAGAATAACCTTCATTCTGAAGCTCCATTACAGTAAGCCTTAAGTCTTCTATATTAAAATTCTGTCCTTCAAAAAAATGAGCTGTAATTCCAGATTCTTCACGAACTGCTGCAAGTAAAAGATGTTCTGTTCCAATGTAATTATTATGCAAGGCAGATGATTCAATGTCTGCAATATCTATTAAAAACTGAAATCTTCGGCTTTTTGGAATATCCTGAAGTGTTGGAGAAACAGGATCTTTTTCAAAATGCTCAAGGAGCATTTCTCTCAGAATATCCGGATTCAAATTCAATTTTAATATTGCAGAATATCCGATGCAGGCCTTGTTGTTTAAAATAGCCAGTACAACATGTTCTGGTAAAATCTGTGGGCTTCCAAGTTTTCTAGCTTCATCCTGTGCGAATATATGAAGCACACGTTTTGCCTTAGGAGACAGGGTTTTCATTCTCAATTTCCTCAAAAGACTGCTGTAATAATATTGCACGTAATCTTTGAATTTTTAATGCAATGCTATGCTCAATATCTGCTTCAAAATTAATGTTCTGTTCTTCACACATAATTTTGAGATAGGTATCTTTTGTCCTATGAAAAAGGGAATTTAACGATAAATCTGAAATACCTTTGATAAGCTTATGCGAAAGTCCCCACTTTACGGCACAAACGGCATTTACAGCGTCTTCATAGGTAAGCAACATTGAATACATAGCTTTAGCATAGTTTTGCTTAAAAAGATTCAACACTACGGTAGAATTATTATCGGCAAATTTAGCCCGAATCTTGCGTTCTGTATTTAAAATATTTTGAACTGCACCAAGAATGTTAGCCATCTGATCAAATTCTGTGCCGCTAAATGAAAAACTTGTATATAATTCAAATATACAGTTATAAAATGCTGCAGGAGTGCCTTCTACAGGCTTAAAAACAGGCCTAAGGCAGAATTTTCCATTCTGAACTAAAGCTATTACATCCTCAAAATGACCTGAAAAAATAATTGCCGGTATAAAAAGTCTGAAGGATATTTTTAATCCCGAACCGCAGTCTTTTATATTTGAAGTAAGATATCCAAATTCTACGTTTGCAGCAAACTGAAGTTTTTTTTGAAGCAGCGAATCGATATTATAGATTTTCTGAATTATATTTTCGCATTCTTTGCCTTCTGAAAAAATACTTAATCTTATATGATCACGGTTATTTACAAGACAAGAAAAACTATCATCTTCTTCGCTTATATAAATTGAAGAAAAATCTTCATCATTAATAAAACCGTTCATTTTAAGAATTTCAAAGCTTCTTTCATTCAACTGTTCTTTTTTAAGACCGGTTATTTTTCCAGTTTCATTTAATGCATCGTAAACAAGAGAATCAATTCTTTCTTTCTCTTCTGGAATTAAATACTGAGGAAATTTAAAATCAGCCAGATTTCGGATTAATCGGGCACGACAAGACAACACAATATCATCATCTTTGCCAGGCTTAAAAATCCATGAAGAGTCCTTACCCTTCTGTGTAGTTTTTTCTTCCATTTTCCAGTGCCTGCAGATAATCTCTGTATAAAGCTGCCTTTTCAAATTCTTCGTTATTTACAGCAGCTTCAAGCTTCTGCTGTAAAACCATTTTATCTACTAAAATAGAACGATAACCGGAAACATGAAGCGGCAATGTTCCCTTGTATTTGCTTTTTACACCAAGCCCTTCCAGAACCTCTCTGAACTCATCTTTAAATTCATAATAGCATTCTGCACAACCGATTTTTTGAGTCTCTACAATTTTGTCATAAGTACAGCCGCAACCTTTACAAATTTTCATTAGTTTTTCCTTAAAATATCAAGAGGTTTTTCTTTTCCTGCTTTTGAACAAGGTATGAACGTTACTAATATACATAATAATAAAGTTAAAAGGCAGATGGCAAGTATCTGACCAAATGAAATTTCAACAGAAATTTTAGAAAGATAATAAGCAGGATCCATTAAGCGAACCTCACCCTTGTGAGCAAGTTTTGTAAATAAATTTACAAATTTTTCTATTCCATGTACAAGATAATTTGCACTGTAGCTTATTCCAAGCGCAACAGGAATTCCGCATAATAATCCGCCGGAACAGCAGGCAAGAGCCGCAAGTTGAAAAGAAAAAGTAATTCCTCTTGGAGTTGCACCAAGACTTTTTAAAATTGCAATTTCTTTTTTTCGTTCCATAACAAGCATTATAATTGCTGAAGAAATATTTACCGATGCTACAAGGACAATCATCATCATCACAAAAACAAGCATAACCTTTGTAGAAGAAAAATTTTCAAACTCGGCAGTATGGATTTGATCCCAGCGATAAACATTTGCATATTTTCCAAAATACTCATTTACCTTATATTGAGTTTTTACAAGCTCAGGCGAAAACGCATCTTCTGTTTCTATCATAACTGAATAAGAAGCATTTTCAAGATACAAAGAAGAATATGCATATTCCATCGGAATAAATACCCAGAACTGGTCCAGCTCCTGATATCCTGAAGAAACAATTGCAGCAACACGAAAAGTTGTAAGCTTTGGTGCAATTCGTCCGTTAATTTTTTTTGTTGTAATAATCCTGAAATTATCTCCAGCTTTTAATTCAAGCTCTGCTGCCATTTTTTCTCCAATCACAGCATTCTTATCTTCGCCTTCAATAAAATCATTAATGTTTCCATCTTTTATTTCAAACAGTTCAACAAACCCCTTGTTATTCTTGAAAATATCCTGCTCAAGAGCCCTGATTTGAATTCCGCTTCGTTTTTGTTTTCCAGCAGCCAGAGCAGAAAGTTCTACCTGAGGGTAAACATTTAAAACTCCATCGACATTTAATAAACCAGAAGAATACTCAATAAACGAATCTTTTGAAGCAACTTTTTTTATGTTGGAAGCAACATAAGCCTGAATATGAGATGAAGAAAGATTAATAATTCTTTCTGTCATTCCGCTTATCATTCCGTTTGTGATTCCGACTACAACAATAAGAGGAATTATACTGAGCGCAATACAAATCATTGCGCCAAAAAGGCTTTTTCTTGCAGAGGATTTTTTTTCTGTTTTTGGAAAAACCAGACTTTTTGCAAAGGCCAGACAAGAAGAAAATGTCATTTCAGATGGCCTCCGGCAATTTTATAAACTTTTTCACCTTTTTTCGCAAGATTCATATCGTGAGTAACTAAAATCAAAGTCTTACGATATTTTTCTACCATAGAAAATAAAAGGTCCCCTATTTTTTCTGCATTAGCTGGATCAAGGTTTCCTGTTGGTTCATCTGCAAGAATAAGTGTAGGATCGTTAATCAGCGCTCTCGCTGTAGCAACTCTCTGACGTTCTCCACCAGACAGTTCTGAAGGAAGATGATTCATTCTTTCTTTTACGCCGACATCTTCCAGTAAGCCTGCTGCTTTTTCTATAGCGGCTTTTTTAGAAACACCGGCTATAACTGCAGGCATATAAACATTTTCGAGAGCAGTAAAATCTTTAAGAAGATAATGAAACTGAAAAATTAATCCAAGAAAATCTGACCGGTAATCAGAAAGCTGTTTTTCTGAAAGACTTTCAAGATTCCATTTTCCCGATAAAACAGAACCGCTTGTAGGTTTATCAATTCCTCCAATTATATTAAGAAGAGTACTTTTTCCGCAGCCACTTTCGCCGGTAATTACAATTTTTGAACCTTCAGGAACTGTCAAATCAAGATTCTTCAAAACCGTTAATTTTTCGCTATCTGTAGAATATGTTTTTTCAAGATTTTTAATAACTATAATATCACTCATTATGTAAAACCTCCGAAACATTCATTTTTAAAACATTTTTGCCTGCAAGATAAGAAGCAGCAAGGGGACTAAATATTCCGAATAAAGTAATTGCAGCAACTTCGCCACCAAAAATTCTTGCAGGTATCTGCGCATATAAACTATAAGAAGAATTTTCAGATAAGAAAATAAGATTGTCCGGGTTAGTAATTGCAGTAAAGGCATATTGAATAAAATACATTATTTTACTTGCAGCATTAAAAACCACATCTGTATTTTTACTTATCAAAAGTCCCAGAATAAGACCAAATACAGAACCTATAAGTCCTGTTAATAATCCCTTCATTATAAAAATACATTTTACTTCAAAATTTCTTGCACCAAGAGCAGAAAGCGTTGCAATCTCTACTTTCCGCTCAAACACAAGTCTGCGCATTCCGTTGTAAATATTTACAGCAACTACAACAAAAATTAAAGCAACAAGAAGAAGCAGCATATTTTTTTCTATGCGCAGTGCGCCAAAGAAGGTTTTATTATAATCGCGCCAGGAAGAAACCTGAGAAGAAGAAAATTTTTTTTGCAGTAAAGAAACAAAATGCATATCATCATTCTGATTTTGAATTTTAATTCCCCAGTTTTTTTTGCTGTCTTTTCCAAAATAACGTAAAGCACTTTGTTCATTTATAAATGCATAAGAAGAATTTATTTCTGCATAACCACAGTAAAAAATTCCTTTTACTGTAAAAATTCTATCCTGAGAAAAAAGTTCAACATCACTTCCTCCACTCATAAGAAGAAGATTTACCTTACTGCCTGTTCTTACACCTAAATTTCTTGCAAGAGTGCTTCCAAGAATAATTGAATCTTCATCTTCAAGATTATATTTTCCGGAAATAATTGAAAGCTCTTTCATAAAGCCTTCATCCTTTAACTGAAGCTCAGGATTTATTCCTCGCAAAATTACAGCAGATTCTCCTCCGTTATCCCCTGCCATTAAAGCCTGACTTTCGTAAAAATATGTACAGGAACGAATTTTAGAATTTTCATTACAAAAGTTCATCAAAGCTGTTTCTTCATTAGAAGGCAAATCTGTAATACGAAGATGATAAGAAGAAAGTTCAAGAATGGAATCTATAAAATGCATTTGAAAACCATTCATTATACTCATTACAACAATAAGAGTCATAACGCCAAAACCAATTCCAAGAGTTGCAAGGAATGATGTTGCAGCCGAACGACCTTTTCGGTCTACCCGGGCAAAACGTTTTGAAACCAGAGAAATCCATTTTATGCTGGAAAGCAAATTCTTTTCACTCATACTTTACTTCCCTGATTACCTTTGAATTCTGCATATATTTATCATAAACTTTTTTTGAATCCTTAAAATATGAAGAAATTGAAATACCACCGTCAAAATAAAACTGTGAATAATATTCATTTTCGCCGGTATATTTTATCTGATTCTTAAGAACTGAATTTTCATAATATTCAAGATTCTGGCCGAACTCGTTGTATGAATAACGATATTCTTTTAAAAATTTATAAGTTATTTTTTTATAATCTTCAGAATAATTATTCTCCTGAATTTTTGAATTGATTATCCTGTTTTCTGAATCATACAGATATATTTCCTGTAAAATTAAAAATTCTTTTTCTTTAAAAGTTACATACTGTTTTCTTTCCAGAAGATTTTTTTCATTATCGTAAATACTTATATCTTTAGATTGATTTTCTATATTAATGATTTTTGAAGGATAAAAGTTTTCTGCCGTGTATTCATAAATTACGCTTTTTACTGCATTATAGCTTTCAGAATTTCTTATATTCCAGATTTCTTTTTTTGTAATGCGCAATAAATTATCATAAAAAAATCTGGTAACATCGTTATTACTTGAATGAACAATTTCAAGACCGTCTGGAATTTTATGAGGAACAAATAATTCTCCTTCAAACTCCATGGAAACTAATCCATTAGTTTCTGTTGAATATTCTAAAGAACGCGGTTTTAAATCAAAAACCTCAAGTGCTTCATCACTTTCAGAAAGCTGCTCTTCCACAGAATTCTGAGCGCACAAAAAAACAGAGCAGAAAAAGCTTATGAGAAGAAAAATATTTTTTACTTTCGTTGCGCCGCAATGAAACATTTGTCAGTCTATCCTTACACCTATTAGTTTATAAACCAAGAAATTCATTTATGTATTTTTCCGGATCGAATTTCTGAATGTCATCATACTTTTCTCCAGTGCACACATAAGCAACAGGAAGATTTAATTCTTTTCCTATTGTTACAGCAACGCCACCTTTTGCGGTAGAATCGTATTTTGTCATTATAACAGCATCAAGTCCAACAGCCTCATTAAAAACTTCTGCCTGACGCAATGCATTCTGACCTGTTGTACAATCAATTACAATTATTTTTTTGTAGCAGCCTTCATCTGCCTTTGAACGGCAGGTTTTATCTATCTTTTGTAATTCACGAACGAGATTTTCTTTATTATGAAGACGACCGGCTGTATCTGCCAGGACAATTCCATTTCCCTTTGCCTTTACTGCTTCTGCAGCATCAAAAACAACAGCAGATGGATCTGAACCATGCTGATGACTTACAACTCGAATTCCAAGATTATTTGCATGCATTTCCAGCTGTTCAATGGCAGCTGCACGGAAAGTATCTGCACTGGCCAGAACAACATTTTCGCCTTTTGAAGAAAACAGTTTTCCAAGCTTAGCTACAGAAGTTGTCTTTCCAACTCCGTTTACTCCAAGAATCATCCAGACATTTACTTTATCTTTTTGAATTTCAAGATCCATTGATTTTACATGGACAAGAAGCATCTCTTTTAATTTTGCTAAAATTTCGTTTTCTTCTTTTAGTTTATCTTTTTTGCATTCTTTTTCCAGCTGTTCAACAATCTCGTAGGAAGTCTTTGCACCAAGATCACCTTCTACAAGAAGATCGGTAAGCTCTTCATAAAAATCATCAGATTGAGAATTCTTTGTGAAAAGAGATTTTAATTTTTCTCCAAAACTTTTCTTCATATTTTATTCCTTTTAAAAAATTTATTTTTCCATAACAGCCTTTTGCGGCAGAACAGAATTTGCAGCTAACAGATAACGGAATAATTCGTATCCCCATAAAACTGCACAACCAATACTAATTCCCTGAAAGATTCTAAGATTATTTTGAGCATTTACTGCCGTAGAATATTCAACTACACCTTTATTATATAATTTTACCTGATTCAAATAATTTCCATAACTATAAAAAGTTGGAATGAGCGAAACAATAAAAAGGCTGTAGCTTGCATACATTATTTTTCGTCTGGTATCAATATATTCGTCTCTGTCAAAAATTTTAGGATCAATTGTTACGTGACTTCCATTATAGGTAAGCTTTTCTGGTACATAGAAAAAAGCAGAAGCACCATCTTCATTTACAAATTGTCCTAAAATATTTTTTCCGTTAATCGAAATATTTCCTGTAACGGAAGAAGAAAGTTCTTCATTAAATATTTCAATTCCATTAAGAAGAAAGCGGCCTTCATTTCCTTTTTTTGTAGAAATCTTTAAGAAATTTTCTTCAAGATCTTCCAGAGTAAAGTCGGCATTGTACAAGGTATTGCCTTCAAAAAAATATGTTGTTGAAAGTGTTTTATATTTTTCTGAAGAAACCAGAATTGTATGAACTCCGGAATCCAACGTAACTGGAGAATTATAATCTACAATTATATCATCTATAAAAACAGTAATATCATTTAAAGCTGGCGATGAAGCTTGAGGAGTGTCAGACGGCTCTCCTTCAATTTGTTGAGACGATGCTGACTCAGGTAAAATAATTTTTATGTTAAGAAGAAGCGGAATTGAATTTGTAAGGAAAGGAATTATTTTTTGAGCAGCAGAAGCAACGACACTTTCATAATCAGAAATTAATCCAACTTCTACAAGTTCACCAATAACTTTTCCTGCAGGATATGAATAAACTTTTATAGAAACCGAAAAGAAATCATTTAATATGGAAATCTCGCCGGTAATGAGTGCATTAATATTTTCTGAATATGCACGTCTTGCAAAAGCTGCCGATGAAGGCTCCGTAAAATCTGAAGCATAAAGAACAGAAGCATCTTCTCTGTAAAAAACAATATTTTCTGAAGAATACAATGCATCTTTTTTTATAAAAAAATGCTCAATAAGATTAAGCCATTTTTCGCCTTCAGTCAGCTCAGAAGAATTTTTATACATTGCATCTTCAATTTCTATTTGAGATTTTTCAATAAGATTCTGTTTTTCTGTTAAAGCCGAATTAATTTTTTTCTGAATTTCTTCTATTTTTTTATCTTCTTCTCGAATTCTGGATTTAAGCTGTCCTTCTGTAAAATTTCCTAAAACGAGTGAATCTCGTTTTTTTATTTCTGCAGAAAGCTGAAGTGCAAGGCTAATTAACTGTTCATTTACTTCCTGAATTTTTCTTTCATAAACTTCATCAATTCTGATATTACGTTCCAGTAAATGGCCGATTCTGGAAAGAATTGCAGACGGAAGCTCGGAAGCCATTGACTCTATTACAGGATTTGCAGGCTGACCTTTTGCTATGGAAAATTTTGCAGCACCAACAGTCCATTTTCCGTCATTCTGAGAAAAGCATTTAAAATTTACAAATATGAGCAATAAAAATACAAACAAGCTTTTTATATTTTTATTCTGTAAATTAAGCCTCGTCGTCATCATCTCCCGAAGAATCCATAGGAAGGCCTTTCCATTTTGCAACAAGATAGGCATTCATAAATTCATCCAGGTCGCCGTCCATAACTCCCTGAATATTTCCAACAGAAAATTTTGTTCTATGATCCTTTACCATTGTATATGGCTGGAAAACATAAGAACGAATCTGGCTTCCAAAAGAAATGTCTTTTTTTTCTGCGGCAAATTTTGAATTTTCCTTTTCTTTCTGTTCCCTGTAATATTCATAAAGCCGGGCTTTAAGCATATTCATACAAGTCTGGCGATTCATTAACTGGCTTCGCTCTGTCTGACAGGCAACAACAATTCCTGTTGGAATATGTGTAAATCTTACAGCAGAATCTGTTTTATTAACATGCTGGCCGCCTTTTCCACCGGCACGATAAGTATCTACACGTAAATCTTCCGGCTTAACTTCAACTTCAATTGTGTCATCAAGAACAGGATATACATAAACAGAAGCAAAGCTTGTATGACGGCGGGCATTTGCATCAAAAGGTGAAATACGGACAAGTCTATGAATTCCACCTTCCCCCTTTAAATAACCGTAGACAAAATCGCCACTTATTTGAATTGTAATAGATTTTAATCCGCCTTCTGCTTCAAGTTCATCGACAACTTCTGTTTTATACCCGTGACGTTCTGCCCAGCGCAGATACATTCTGCTAAGCATAAAGGCCCAGTCACAGGCTTCTGTTCCGCCGGCGCCTGCATGAACTGTTAAAAATGCATCGTTCTGATCAACTTCATCGCTCAAAAGATTTAAAATATTCAGTTTTTCAAATTCTTCCTTAGCAGAATCATACATTGCACGAACTTCGTTTTCATCATCTGCTGAAGCAGATTCCTCTGCAAGTTCATACATTGCTTCCAGATCATCAACATTTGCGATTAAGGCACGCCATGGTTCTACACGCTTTTTTAATTTTCTTATTTGAGACATGACTCTTTCTGCAGCTTCGTGATCATCCCAAAATCCAGGAGTTTCGGTTAATTTTTCTTTTTCTGCAATTGACTTATCTATTGAGGCAGAGTCAAAGACGCCCCCAAACATTCATAATATCTTCACGTAACTGTTCTATAGGCTGTTTAATTTCTTCTAACATAACACATAGAATATCAGTAAACTTGATTTTCTGCAATTCTAACTATATTATTATTTTATGAAGAAAATTTTTTTGTCAGCTTTATCATTTGTAATGTTTTTTTGTGCCTACTCACAAAGTCTGATTGTTCAGGATATTCAGGCCTTTGGAGGAAAAGGAAATAAGATTTCTGTTCAATGGGAAAATCCGAAGGATCCGCAAAATCAGATTACAGGATATAAAATTTACAGAACGCGCAGTCAGATAACCTCATATGCGCAGATTCAAAAGCTTGAGGCAGTTGATGAAGTTTCAAGCGAAACCACAGGCTATACAGACACTGTAAATGATTTTAATGAATATTTTTATACAGTAATTACAGTTACTACAAAACCAGTTCAAATTGTCCTTCTTTCTTACAATTCAACAGTAAGAGGTGCAAAACTAAAAGAGCAATATAAAGAACCTCCAAAAGAGGATTCAATTTCTGAAAAACTTTATCCTGAAGGCGTTTTACGCGAAACTCCGCTTCCTTCAATCAATCTTTCGGGAGAAATGGATAAAAAAGAAGCTGATTTTTCTGAAGCAACAGAAGCAAAAACAAATTCATTAATTACTAAAAATAAAACAAAAGAAAAACCGCTTACCCAATACATATTTGAAGAAGATTTAATTTCGCCGGATGGCGGTGATGATTATCTTCTTTTTAATATATTAAAAGATTATTTTGTTCAAAGAAAATATGAAGAAGCAGCTGTTCAGTTACAAAGGCTTGCCGGAACAAATATAAATGACAATACAAGAAACCGTACATATTTTTATCTTGGCGAAGCTCAATATATGATGGGACATTACGAAGAAGCTGTAAAAACTTTTGTAAAACTTGAGAATGTATATCCTGTGTTAATTAAAAAATGGTTAAACTCTTCACTGGACAGACTTTAGAAAATACTTCTAAGTAAGTCGAGTATTGCAGGACGATCAACAGCCTTTCTAATTTCCGAAATAAATTCTTCTCCGGAAACATTATTCTCTACAATAGTGTTTCCGTTTTCATCTGCATTCGGAACTGTATCCATTCCCGAGTCATCTTTTTCCGGTATTGCTACAAGAACAACTTCATCATCAACATTAATTCTGTCATAAAAGCCTGATTTTGTAATTAATGCTTCAGATACTTCTTCGCCGGCCTTTGAAATTTTTAAAGTACCAACTACATCATCATCTTTGTAAAAAAGTCCGGTTCCAGAATCAGCTGTTGTAAGCTTTCCTTTGCGTATAATTTTAAATTCAAAATCTTCAGAAATATTTTCTGAACGACCTAAATCTATTAAAACAGTTTTTCCATTACGGGCAAGAATTTTTCCACGAACTGTAAGATTCTCCAGAACTGAATTTCTGAATCTTCTTAATACAGTTGAAAGTCTGTTATTTCCTGTTGCATAGAATTTTTTATTATCTGCTTCTACTCCGCTTCTTGCATTATACATTACAGAAGAAAGGCTGATATCGTCATCACCTTCATTTGCAGAAACAATTATAAAATAATCAAAGGAATTTTTTCTTGCATTCTGAAAAGCTTCAGAAAAGCTTTTTACAGGAGTAACCTGAGTCTTAACGCTTGTAATAGCAACGCCCGTAAAAACATCTGAGCATGCGAGAGCGGCAAGTCTCTGCAAATCTGCATGTCTGAAAGATGCATCACTCGTCATATAAAAAACTGCAATATTCCATCTTGTTTTATCAAGATAAAAAGGTTCTATATTCCATTTTTTTGCAAGTGTATCAGAAAGAAGATTTTCGTATGCTTCAATTGTATCACTGATGGAAGTAGAAATTTTTTCTTCATCCAGGCTTTTAATAAACTGCAGCTGATCCAGATAATGCTCATGCATTCCATTCAATTCAAGAATATTTGCATAGGCTAAACGTGCAGTTGTATTAGAAGGGTTAAGAATTAATGCCTTCTGATATTCATAAAGAGATCCGGATTTATCAAAACGGCTGTCGTACTGCCTTGCATTTTCCAGATGATAATTTGCCCAGACTGTACGCCTTGAATCATCCAAAGGAACATTTTCTTTTGCAGAAAGTTCAAGCATCATACGCATGAATTCATCCTGCGGTTGTATATTCAAGCCTGTATTCCAGGTTGCAACAGCCTCTTCATGCTTAGAAAGTTTTTCCTGAGCAATTCCTTTTAAATACCACGCCAGCGAATTTGAACGGTTCTGATAAATCAGATAATCGCACATATCTATAACATCTTCGTTGCGATTTTCCAGATACAAAATTGTTGCCAGCTGTTCATAAGCTTTATAATAATCAGTTTTAATTTCTACAGCTATGCGGGCATGCTTTTCTGCTGTAGAATAATCACCCTTCATCATATAAATAATTGATGCAAGATAATGAACTTCACTTTCTCCTGAATAATAAGACATAGCCCTTTTTAAATAATTTTCTGCAAGCGAATAACGTTCAGTCTGTGCACAAAGTAATGCCAGAGAAAGCAATGCCTTTCTATTTGAACCCTGACGCTTTAAAGCCATTTCATATTGTTTTTCTGCACCTGAATATTTGCCTTCAAAAAGTTCCAGTTCTGCAAGACCAAAATGAGAATCTATATCATTAGGATACTTTTTTAAAACTTCATTAAAAATATTTTTTGCCTCGTCAAAGCGGCCAAGCGAAATACAAATCATTCCTTTTAAATTCTGCAGGGAAGAATTATTTTTTTCGTACTTTTCTGCACTTTCAAGATAAGAAAAAGCAAGATCAAATTCACCAAGTTTATATGAACAGTCTGCAAGATGAAGCCAGGCATCGCTGAATGCAGGATTGATTCTTACAACTTCCATATAATACTGAGAGGCTTCATACCACTGCTCATCCTGTTCAAGAGAAACTGCCTTATTATAAAGAGAAAGTGCCGACTGAGAATCCTGGGCAAAAATTGAATAGGAACTAAAAACAAAAAATATGGTTGAAATTATACCTGCTTTTAATTTTCTTGAAATTTTATTCATTATCGCTCTCTTGTTCAGAATTTTTTATAACCTTTACCAGATTAATTCTGTGACCTTCCATATCCTGTACAATAAAATCAAAATTTTTCCAGGAAACCTTTTCATATTTTACAGGAACTTTGCCAAATAAATCAAATACAAATCCGCCAAGACTGTCAAAATCGTCATCAGGGAATTCAGCATCTATAGATTCATTCAAATCATCAAGATTTGTTCTTGCATCACAAAGCCAGATATTTTCGCTTACGCAGATAATATCTTCTGCCTCTTTATCAAACTCATCCTGAATATCGCCGACAATTTCTTCAATAATATCTTCCATTGTAACAAGACCAGAAACTCCGCCGTATTCATCAATAGCAATAGCAATATGAAGGTGACGTCTTTTAAATTCCCGCAGCAAAGAGTCAATTCTTTTTGATTCAGGAACAAAAAATGCTTTACGAACAAGCTTTTGCAAATCTATATCTACTTTATCTGCAAGACATTTAATTAAATCCTTTACGTAAAGAACACCAATTACATTATCAATTGAATCTGTGTAAACCGGAATTCGCGAATGACCGCTTGCAACTATTTTTGAAAATAATTCATTCTCGGGCGTATCTGAAGAAATAAAATCTATGTCGATTCGGGGAACCATAACTTCCTTCACAGAAGTTTTAGACAAATCTTCTACTCCCTGAATCATATCTCTTTTTTCTTCAATCAGAATTTTTTCCTGAATCTGTTCTTCCGCGCCTTCAGCTTCTGATTTCTTCTTTTTCTTAAAAAAACTCATAATATAATTTTTTCATCCTTAAATTTCTGCAGAATATTTTCCTGGATTTTAAGCATTTCGCATTCCGGCTCAACACCTTTTTCTATATGTTCCTCTCCATGATCCATACCATTTAAATGCAATAATCCATGAACTAAAAGTCTTTTAAACTCATCATCTTTATTCTCGTCAAAATAAATTGAATTTTCCAGTAAAGTTTCAAAGCTAATTACTATATCACCAGCACATTTCCACTTGCCTTCTTCATCTTCGTATTCGTCGCCGTTTTCAAAAGAAAGGACATCGGTAGCATTATCTATATTGCGGTAAGTTTTATTCAATTCCTTTATATATGGGTTGTCGCAAAAAAATACAGAAACTTCCTGATTTGCAAAACCAAGTTCTGACATTACTTTTTGAATAAAGTCTTCAATATTTTTTTGCAGCGAAGAAATTTTCTCAGAAATCTCTTTTGGAATTTTCATTTCTTCCATAAAAGAAATTAAAACCCTGTTTGTTACACTCATGACTTTGTTCCTGCCGAAGTTGATTTTTTTACAGAAGTTTCAGAAGAACGCTGTGCAGCTCCTGTACGCGAAGCAGAAGCTGCGCGAACAGAAGATTGTGTTGACTGAACTTTTTTAGCAGCAGCAGAGGCAGTTTGTGAAGTCTGAATTTTTTTTGCAGATGCTGCAGACTGAACATTAGTGTTTGTCTGTGCATTTGTGTTATTTTGAACTGAATTATTCTGATTACTATCCGGATCTTTTTGATCAGGATATTCAATTCTGCTGTGATAATATCCTGCAAGCATCTGAACAAAAGAATCTTTTATTCTTGAAATATCGCGGAAAGTTAATTCACAATTGTCCAGCTGATTATGCTCTGCCTTTGCATTTATTAATGTTGTAATGAATTTTTCGAGTCTTGTAACAGAAGGATTTTCCAGAGTTCTGCAGGCAGCTTCTACAGTATCGGCAAGCATTACAACTGCAGACTCTTTTGAAGAAGGAAGCGGTCCCGGATAAGAAAAATCTTCCGGAGAAAGGCTTGGATCCTTTTCCTTTGCCATATTATAAAAATATGCAATTACACTTGTTCCGTGATGCTCGGCAATTATATCTATAACTACCTGTGGCAAATGCATCTGATGACCTTTTTCTATTCCTTTTCTAACATGACTTTTTATTACGGAAGCCGAAAGAGTCGGGTTAATTTCATCGTGCTTATTTTCGCCTTTCTGATTTTCTACAAAGTATTCAGGCTGTTCTATTTTTCCTATATCGTGATAATATGCAGCAACTCTTGCTACAAGTGCATTAGCTCCTATCTGGCGGCATGCATTTTCTGCAAGCTGGGCTACCATCATAGAATGATTGTAGGTTCCGCTCGCCTGAATAAGCATTTTTTTCATTAATGGAGTATTCAAATCGCTCAAATCCATAAGACGGAAAACCGAAGCAGTATTAAGCATAATTTCCAGAGGAGTTATAAGTCCCAGCGTTAAAATTCCTGAAATAAATCCGTTTATTGCCATACCAATTACAAGCTTTGGAAGCTCTGAAATAATGTCATTAAAAATAACAAAATTAATCAGCATGAATACAATTTCCATAACGCTAAGCATAAGCGAAGACAAAACTAAATCTATACGGCGTTCAATTTTTCTTACAATTCCTGCAGAAGCTAAACTTACAGTTAATGTAAAAATAAAGGTTTCTATCTGCCAGCCTGTTACATTTAAAACTCCAAGCGAAATTATAAATGAAAGTAAAACTGCAGAAAGATTTCCATATAAAATTGCAACAAGCATTATACACAAGGCGCTTGGAATTACTATACTTATTGAATACGGAGTTGAAAAAATTACAAACTTCTGGCAGAACGCTGTAATTGTATAAACAAAAACAAAAAGAATTGTCTGAAGCAGTGGTTCCCCGAATGTAATTTTTCTATGAAAAGGAATAAAAGAAAACAACAGATACCAGGTTAATGCAAGAAGCAGAAGGAAGAGTTCGCTATTTGCAAAGGCTCTGTAATCTATATACGAAGGAGAAGTAGCAAGCTTTTTTAATTTTGCAAAATCTTCATTTGTTATAGGCCAGCCTTTTTTAATAATTTTTTCACCCTTCTCTATTTTAACGCTTTCAATTTCATCCGGCGGCAAAGAACGGTCTGCAACAATATTACGGTCTGCAATCATTCCAACTTCAAAATCTGAAAGAGAAAAGCTTGCTATTGTTTGTGAAGTACTTACCCGTACAAAATTAACTGCAGAAACAACAATAAAGCCTATAAAAAGTAAAAGCAGATACTTATAATGCTGCCTTATGTATTTTCCGGCATCCGAAAAAAAGATTTTTGCAGTACTCTTTTTTTCAGAATCCTTTTTAGTCTTGTTCTTCATTTTCATATGCCCTTACAATACGTTTAACTAATTGATTTCTTACAACATCCTCTGCTGTAAGTTCCATAAATCCAATGTCATCTATATTATGAAGTATATTTAAAGCATGTAAAAGACCCGAAGTCTGTTTTTTGGGTAAATCAATTTGAGACAAATCTCCCGTTATAATTACCTTGGAATTTTCACCCATTCTTGTCAGGAACATTTTCATCTGTGCAATTGTAGTATTCTGCGCTTCATCAAGAATTACTACACTATCACTTAATGTACGACCCCGCATATATGCTAAAGGAGCAACTTCTATAACTTCAGATTCAAACAGTTTTTTTACAGATTCCGGCGGAATAACCGCTTCCATTGCATCTCTTAAAGGTCTTAAATAAGGAGCAATTTTATCTTTTAAATCTCCCGGAAGATAACCAAGACTTTCTCCGGCTTCTACTACAGGTCTTGTAATTACAAGCTTATTTTTTTTATGAGCAAGAACAAGACTTAATGCATAAACCACGGCAAGAAAGGTTTTTCCACTTCCGGCACTTCCAGAACAAAAAACCATATCATGGTTCTGCAAAAGCCTTATATAATCAGACTGATTCTGGGTTCTTGGATAAACTTTTTTATGAGAACCAGGCACAATAATGCAAAGTTCTCCGGAGGTTTTTCCGTTATCCGGGACTTTTTTATCTGTATTTAAAACTGAAAGAACAACTTCTTCGCTGTCAAAACCGCCCAATTGAATTTCATCTACTATGCGGTCAACAATAAATTGAAATTTCTGACAAATGTCCGGTGCATCGCAATGAACCGAAAGTTCATTTCCTTTTGTAAAAACCGGAACACCCAAATGCTGTTCTATGAGCTGGAGATTTCTATCATTTGTTCCGCAAACACAAGCTAAGACTGAATTATCCGGAACGACAATTGTATATTCATTCATAAATAAACGACACGGCAAAAGCCAGTCAGACTTTTTTAATCCTCCTTTCCCTATATATATTATCTTTTATACATAAAGTATTGTCAATCTATTTTCCTTATTCAATTTTCCATTCACCATATTCATCTACAATGCTGGTCTTAATGCTTTCCATAGGATTCCATACAATTCCGATTGTAAAATATGGGTTAAAATCATAACGAGGTTTCTGACCAGCCTCTTTAAGTAACCGAGGTTCAATTTTAAGCTGCATATTCATTTTCCAGTCATGCAGATCATGACTTGCAGTAAGTTCAAAACTCTTTAATTTAAAGCCCGAACCGGAACGTTTCTTTTCGTCTCCAAAATTAAATGAATCTATTAAATCCTTTACGATATTTCCAGGTAAGCCACCCCATTCGCTGTACAAATCGCCTTCTTCGTTATGAAAATACCAGTACAAAACAGAGTTTCTTGAAGTAGAAGAAAATGTAAGCTCCAGGAATTCAAAAATCTTAAAGGATAATGATGGAGAAAAAGTTAAATAACTGTCTGTAGCACGCCTTAAATCTGCAACAAGGCTCATATTCAGGCCTGGAGCAAAAGAAACTCTGTTAAACCAGCGGTAATAAGTCTTTTTTTCTGGTGCAAAAGAAAAAGTTAAAGAATACGGAATAAATTCCTTTTCATTCTTCTGTTTCCAGCCAATTTCTTTAGAAAAATCATAACCGTAAGAATATGAATGAAGATATATAACCTGAAGCATTTTAAATGCTGAAAGGGAAAGCTTTAAGCTTTCATGATAATTTTCTTCCAGGTTATAAACATAATCTTCGGTAAAAGATAAATTTGAATCAAAAAAATGAAGATTTAATGATTGAGTAAGAGGATTTTTCTTCCATTTATCTTCGTAAGGAACATCTTCTTTAGTTACTTCTTTAATTCCGCTGCCGGCGCTTACACTTAAATGCGGAAAAGTAACATTTGCTGAAGCCGTATACTGCATTAAAAGCGGTCTCATAACTGCACCAAGCGTAAGACTCTGCCTTAATTTTTTATTGAATTCCGTACACGCAATTACGGCTGTAATAGAATTCGCCGTAACAAATTTTTCATCGGCAAAATCTACAGTTTCATTTTTCCATTCCGGTTCATCTACAGTTCCAACAAAAGTTCTTTTAAACACTTTTTCAGAAATATTCCAGGATAAAGAAGAATCAGATAAAACAGAGGAATAAACAAACGGTTTTAAAGTTACTGTATTTGTATTAATAATATCCTGAGCTTCGGCATTATAGTCTGCAAGTTTTAAAGCTTCTCTCTGCCGGTCTGTATAACCGCCTTCACTTTCGGTTTTATCTGAAATATATGGATGGCTTTGAAAAACCGGAGAATAGGTAAAATCATTTACCATAGAAATAAAACTTCCGCCATAACTTGTATTGCTGCTTAAAGTTACCGGAGTTTTAATTGTATACATGTATGAACGGTAATTATTCCAGTCAAAATCTGAAGGAAGTTTTAAATTAATAGAAGAATAAGCATACTGATTCATAAAATTTCCTCTGACAGAATATGAAAGCTTATAGGCAAAACCTTCTGCAAGAGGAACTTTTGGAATATCATAAGAAAGCTCAGTATTCTTTAAATCATACTCATATAGTTTTTCTTCAGCTTCGGCCTCTGCTTTGTCTTTAGCAGGCTGATCTGATTTTTCGTCTTCAGGATTCTGTTCTTCCGGACCTTCTTTTTCAGAAGCATCTAAATCGGGCATATTTATCTTGCTGATATAATCAGTTTTTTTAATATTATTATTATGTTTTACCGGCCAGGAAAAAATAGTTCCGCTCACACTCATATTTGTAGAAAGTGGTGTTACGGAAGAAGGATAATAGAATCTTCGCTGCGGAGTATAAAAGCTCCATAAAGGTTCATATTCATCATAATTAAATTCTATCATTCCTGTATCTTTACTAATCTGACTTGTAAAATTAGCTTCCTTGGAACTGATATTTACAGAAGAATTATGATTTAGATTTATGGAAGAAATATACGGATTTAATACATTTACAGAAGGATTTGCAGAGGTATTGAATTTCCATTCAAAGTTAGAAATTTCTGAAGCAGGACCTTCTTTTTTTTCATTTCCGTTAATGTTATCTAACATATAAGAAATCCAGTCCATAGTTTCATAACGGTTCCTCAGAAAATCATAAGAAAAATATGGATCTGAATAAATTGGAATAGAAAGAGAAATTGAAAGCGGCTTATTAAGCTTTAAGTCAATATTAGCCGCATAACGGAACGGAAGCTTCATGCCAAGAAAATCAGATTTATCATTATAAGTTAATCCACTAGCTATAGAAAATGGATAATACTGTCCGTTAAGCTGATCCAAAAATACTGTTCTTGAAAAACCGAGATTTAAATTAAATTTAAGGCTGGTTAAATATGTTTTAGAAGGTTGTAAATTGCCGTCAAAGCCTATGTGATATCCTAAATTAGAATACCAGTCGCCCATAACCTTTACATAATTTGTAGTGTCTCCCTTATAATCCTGATCTAAATTATGTAAAACAATTCCTTCCTGAACCTGCTCTTTTAAGGTTGTAGGCTTCATAAAATTATACAAAGCTTTAATTGATTCCGCTGCAGAACTGTCCTCTTTTTCATTATTATTTTGTGAAGAATTTTCTGAAGAAACGGCTGCATCAAGAGGCTTTCTTCCAAAAACATAAGATGTAGTCTGAATGCTGTAACCAGCGCGTGGCGTAAAAGAAAAAACCGGATTAAAAATTAATTCATCTTTTGGATAATAAAATGCCGGAAAATACATGACAGGAACAACGCCTACATATAGCAGTGCATTAAAAAACGCAAATTCGCCGCCAGGTAAAAGCCAGGTTCTTGTTGCATCTATATGCCAGTGAGGATTTTCATCATCACAAAAAGTAAGACTTGAATTTTTGAAGGTAATTACATTGTTTCCGGTTTTACCAAAAAGATCAGAAAATACAATCAGGGTTGAACCGCCCGGAAGATTAATTGCATCTGACTGTGTTTGAATTATTTTTCCACCGTCAAAAACACCTTCCAGTGTAGAAGTATTAAGCAAAAGTGAAGTTGCAGTTGTTGTTTCTCCGCCCGAATTTGAATTTTTTGTAATTATAGTTACATTTCCCTGTGCAAAAAGCATTTCGGTGGAGCGGTTATAGGTTACGTGTTCGGCATTAATTTCAGATTCATTTCCATTTTTTTCTACAATAAGTTTTACAGAACCTTCTAAAACAATGCAGTCCTGACCTTCTTCATTTTTTTTATAATCTGTTTCGCGGGCATTTTTAATTGTAATTGTTGTAATTTCAGGCTCTTTTTTTGATTCATTGTCTTCATTCTGTGCATAAACAGAAAAAGATTGAATTAATAATATGAGAAAAAAAACAATTGTCCGTAAAAACAGTTTTTTCATATAATTAAGCCGTACACCACCTTTGTTATAGCCCCAGCTGCCCCTTTATAAACTGACCGGTGTAGCTCTTTGGCTCGCGGGCTACCTCTTCTGGTGTACCGGTTGCAATTATGTTACCGCCGCGGAAGCCGCCTTCCGGTCCAAGGTCAATTATATAATCAGCCTGGCAGATTACGTCCAGGTTATGTTCAATCATAACTACAGAGTTTCCCTGATCTACAAGGCGCTGAATTACACTCATAAGCTGCTTAACATCTGCAAAATGAAGACCTGTTGTAGGTTCGTCCATTATATAGAGAGTTTTGCCGGTAGAAACTCGGGCAAGCTCGTTGGCAAGTTTTACGCGCTGAGCCTCGCCGCCACTGAGTGTGAGGGCATTCTGGCCAAGCTGAATGTAGCCGAGTCCTACTGATTTCATGGTTTCAAGCTTGCGGGCAATATGAGGAATACTTGCAAAAAAGTCGCAGGCTTCGTCTATAGACATATTTAGTACGTCGTTTATGGATTTACCTTTGTAAGTAACTTCCAGAGTTTCTTTATTAAAGCGCTTTCCGCCGCAGACTTCGCACTGAACATATACATCCGGCAGAAAGTTCATTTCGATTACGTTTTCTCCCGCGCCCTGACAGGCTTCGCAGCGGCCGCCCTTTACGTTGAAGGAGAAACGGCCTTTAAGGTAGCCGCGGGCTTTTGATTCGGGCAGGCTTGCAAAGAGGTCGCGGATTGCGTCGAAGACTCCAATATAAGTTGCAGGATTTGAACGCGGGGTGCGGCCGATTGGTGACTGGTCTATGTTGATTACCTTGTCTATAAACTCTGCGCCTTCCACACCCTCGCACTCGCCTACATCATAGTTTGTGCGCATAACGCGGTTACTGAGGGCAGGATAAAGGACGTCGCTCATAAGGGTAGATTTTCCCGAGCCGGAAACGCCTGTTATACAGGTAAAGGTTCCAAGAGGAATCTGAATGCTTACGTTTTTGAGGTTGTGTTCTGTTACACCGTTTACTTTGATGAAGCTGCCGTTGCCTGCGCGGCGTTTTGCCGGAATGTCCATTTTGAGGGTGCCGGCAAGGTACTGGCCTGTAAGGCTTTCCTTTACCTTTGCAACTTCTGCAGGAGTGCCGGCGGCAACTACACGTCCGCCATTTACCCCCGCGCCGGGACCGATATCTATAAGGTAATCTGCTGTTCGCAGAGTCTGTTCGTCGTGTTCTACTACAATTACTGTGTTGCCGTTGTCGCGCAGGCTTATAAGTGTGTCTATAAGGCGCTGATTGTCGCGCTGGTGAAGTCCGATACTAGGCTCGTCCAGAATGTACATAACGCCGCAGAGGGCTGAGCCGATTTGGGTTGCAAGACGGATTCGCTGGGCTTCACCGCCACTTAAAGTTTCTGCGGCGCGCTCCATTGTAAGATAGTCCAGGCCTACATCTCGCAGGAAGCGGAGACGGGCACGGATTTCCTTCATAATCTGGGCAGCAATTTTCTGTTCGTTTTCGGTAAGCTCAAGTTTATCAAAAAAATCTATTGACTCTGCAACAGAAAGACAGCAAAGCTCCCATATATTCTTACCGCCCACAGTTACGCCAAGGGCTTCCTTACGAAGTCTCTGTCCGTTACAGCAGGAACAATGCCCCACCTTCATAAACTTTTCTTCTATATTAGCACGCATACTGTCGCCCCAGGCTTCTGCGTGACGGCGCTTCATTTCGTTGAGAACTCCGGGCCATGGGCGGTTATATTCGCTGTAGCCTTCCCCGCTCTGCTTTTTATAAACCCAGTGAATCTTGCGGTCCGGGTCTCCGTTCCACAGGTATTCAAACTGTTCGGCTGTAAGTCGGGAAATTGGTGTATCCAGGGTAAAGCCCTCTGCGTCTGCAACTGCCTGGAACATGGTGTGGTTCCATTCGCTGTCTGGATTGAAAAATGGAAAGGCCCGCTCATTGAACGAAAGCGAACGGTCCGGCAGAATCTTATTAAAGTCCCATTCCATTTTTTCGCCAAGGCCGGTACATTCCGGGCAGGCACCAAACGGGTTATTAAATGAGAAAAGTCGCGGCTGCAAATCAGGAATGGAAATACCGCAGTCCGGGCAGGCATTCTTCTGGCTGAAGAAAACCTCTTCGTCCTTGTCGCCAACGCGGCGGGTAACAACAACAATTCCGTTTGCGTTTTTAAGGGCAATTTCGATTGAGTCGGCAAGGCGGCTTCGAACCTCGTCGCCCTTTATAATTCGGTCTACAACAATTTCAATTGTATGCTTTTTCTGCTTATCAAGCTTGATTGCCTCGTCCAGATCAGCCATTACGCCGTCAATTCGAGCGCGTACAAAGCCCGATGCCCTGGCATCATCAATAATCTTCTGGTGCTCACCCTTTTTACCTCGGATAACCGGTGCCAGAATCTGCATTTTTGTGCCGTCTTCCCAGCCCATTACGGTATCAATAATCTGGTCAACGCTCTGCTCACGGATTTCGCGGCCACAGTTCGGACAGTGAGCATGGCCACAGCGGGCATAAAGCAGGCGGTAAAAGTCGTAAATTTCAGTGATTGTACCCACAGTAGAACGAGGGTTTTTATTTGTAGATTTCTGTTCAATAGAAATTGCAGGAGAAAGCCCTTCAATCAAATCAACATCAGGCTTATCCATACGGCCCAGAAACTGGCGGGCATAGGACGAAAGGCTTTCCATATAGCGGCGCTGGCCTTCGGCAAAAAGCGTGTCAAAGGCAAGCGAAGACTTTCCCGAACCGCTCAAACCGGAAATAACAACCAGCTTATTGCGCGGAAATGTAACGTCAATATTCTTAAGATTATGCTCTCTCGCTCCGCGAATTACTACCATTTCGTCTTTCATATCCGCATATTATAGCAGAATCCTAAAAGAGGGAAAAGACATTTTATTATCTAACTAATTCAGGCATTTGGCCTGTAACACCATACATAGCTGAATATGTTAAATCATTAAAGAAGTCAGGGCTTGTAACATTTACAGGGGTATTATCTTCCGATTTTTTCCATCCAGAGGTAACTTCAAACGAAATACTAGTCAAACCACTTCCAGAGAATGCATATTCTCCAATTTTTCTGCAGTTTGCTGGAATGGTAATAGAACTTAAACTATTAGTACTACTAAATGAACATCTTCCAAGCTCTGTTATTTGAGGTTGAATTTCAAATGACTCAAGACTTTGACAAGCAGAGAAAGCACTTTCTCCAATTTTTGTAATATAAGAACCATAAGTAACTGTTGTCAAATTTTCACAAGATGAACAAGAAGATTCAGGGATTTCTGTAATACTAGAATTATCCGGAAAACGAATTTCTTCAAGATTATGACATCTGTAAGCAACTTCGACTCCTAAAGATGTAACACTATCTGGAATTATAAGCTTTTTAATACTTGACTCTGTAAATGCACCAGCACCAATTGCAGTAACTGTAGCTGGGATAGTAATATTCTCTATTACAGTATATTTAAAAGCCTCATAACCAATTGATGTTACTCCATCAGGTATATTAACAGATTTCAAATTATGATTTAAACCAAATGCTTTATTTCCAATTTGTGTTACAGTTGAAGGCAATTTTATAGTTTCAAGAGGGTATATTTCTCTATAATCAAGACCAGCATAAAACTGTTCCCTAGGAATTGCTGTAAGACCTGTTACCCCAGAAAGATCTAAACTGAATAATTTAGCAGCCATATTTCCGCTCCAAATATCATGTGCAATACTGTTCAATTTAGTTTTTATTTGATTAAGCTGGTCTGTAGTAATAGCACCGGTAATTTTTAATATTTGCCCATTTTGAATACTATCCAAAGCATCTACAGCCTCATCAGCAGTAACCGACACAACAGCTTGGAGAAGGCCTTCGTTACTGATTCCCCAGGAACGATTAGAAATAGTATACTTACTAATATCAGACTGGAAATCTTCATCAGAACAGCCATCTGCTTTTGAAAGTACTGTTGCTCCAGCTGAATAGGAAAACATTGTAACAGCTATATGAGTATTTCTAGTTATTCCGCCGGTAGAAATAATTTTATTTTGTGGTAAATATATATCATCAACCCCAGCTCCTCCAGAAGAAAATACTAAATCTCCACTCAATTTAACAGTTCCATTTACAAAAATAGCACCACCATTTCCATCAGCCCTGTTCTTCTTAGTACTAGTAGCTCCTCCAATATGACCTTTACTTATTACAAGGTTTCCTCCTCCAAGGAAAATAGCACCACCATTGTTACTTGCATGATTAGACTCCATTGTAACATCATCATCAATCGTAAGAAGTCCACTACCTGAAACTGCAATTCCACCACCAGACGCAGCTTCATTGCTATTAATATATGCAGTTTTTATTGAATTATTATTTCCTGTACAATAAATTCCACCACCAGTTCCAGCTGTTTTATTATCTCTTATATATCCGTTATTAATTACAAGGGTTACAAGGGTTCCGTTTGAACTGCAAATTCCTCCGCCAGCTTCCAGTGCATAATTTCTTAAAATTCCATAACTGCTGGAATTAGACATTGCAGTTCCTGCAGGTTTTGAATTTTCATCAAAACCACTATATCCAATATAAACCGATCCAACACTATAAATACCACCTCCGGACTTTCTAGCGGCATTGATATTCGCATTATTAAAACCTAAATCAGAAGTTCCAGTATATCCAGACTGTCCTATTAATGCTGTGCCATACATAAATAATGTAGAGCCACTACATACATATATTCCGCCACCAAAATTTGCATGGTTTCCTATTATTACAGAATCATCAGAAAGTTTTACAGTACCATTACCGGTAATATATATTCCTCCTCCGTAGCCCTCTTCATTGTTCGAATTATTTGTCCAGCCCCCTGTAATTTTTAATTTTGTAATTGTTACAGGCACAGAGGTATTTATTTTAAGGGCTCTTCCCTTTTGTTGAGAAGTTGATGAATATCCTCCATTAATACTATCTGTACTGCTTCCGGTATTTCCCTCCAGAGTGATGGCAGAAACAGTAGTACTTGTATTCAGTGTTACAGGCTTTGCTGTAGAGGTGTCATCTTCTATGCTCTGGCTGCCTGAAAGTTCACCAATAATTTTTATTGTATAATTTTGTTTAACATTCTGATTTGTAATAAAAAGAAGAGCAGTTTTTAAATTTTTAAAAGGTTTATCTGAAGGCATAGTAGAATTTTCGTTATAACAGGTAGTTCCACTTCCTGCAGGATTCCAGATATAATCATACTCTCCGGCCTTTGTTCCTGCATAATCTGACGAAGTTGCGTCAAAGGCATCTGTTGAACTATAGTTTACATAAAGAGTACTTGGTGTATTTTTTAATTTAAGTTTTCCTATATTTGTTCCAGAAGATTCCAGAATAAAGCCTGAATTAAGTACAAGCGAAACTTTTCCAATTTCATCGCTCAGCTTAGTTCCGCCAAGAAGAGCAAAGCCACGATTCGGCTTACCATGCATTATCTGAATTTTTGATGAAGAGTTGTGATTAGCCAGAGTTCCTTCAAGCTTTACAATTCCATTTTCTACACAAATATGATTTGCGCCATTTGCGCCTGCCGGAATATATACATTGCCGCTAAGACTTAGCGGATAAGTATTTGCTGCTCCAGACAAATAAACAGCATCTCCTTTAACAGCTGTATTTCCAGAAATTTCTCCGCCATTTATTGTTAATAGAGAATTTGTACAGCTTATTCCTCCACCGTTTGCTGTAGTTATATTTTCTTTAATTAAAACTCCATCAGAAATAATTACGTTTGCATTATTAGAAAGTTTCAGGCCTGAACCGTTTGCCTTAGACCAGCCACCTTTAATTAAAAGATTAGTAAGTGTAACCGGTGTTGCATCATTAAGAGCTAATGAACCAGAAGAAATTGATAAAACAGATTTATTATCTTGTATAGCGGTAAAGGCTCCGTTAAATCCATCCTGTGGTTTACCCTGTGAATCCAGATCATTTATACCGGTTACAGTTAGAGATTTTGCTTTATGACTGGCTGAAGATGTTTTTCCAAGTTCTTCTATTTTCTGCTCACCCTCAATTATTCCATCAATATAAATATAAAAATCAGCATCTTTATTATTTAACTGCGAAAGAGCATCTTCAAGCTTTGAATATGGTTTTGCTTTAGAGCCATTTGCACCAGTTGAAGGAGGTGCTGAACAAACTTTTCTTGTAGAATCTGAAGCAGCTACATAAATAGGTTTAGCAAGTGTAGCAGTTTTATTATCGCCGGAAAGCATAACTGTCCAGCCATTTGTATCGCTTACGTTAAAATAATCGATATCGCTTTGAATATTTTCATAAGTATCGGCGAGGCCTTCCAGAACTTTTATTCCATAATTCCATTCATATGAAGTAATTGTTGCAACAATAGTTGTTCCATTAACAGTTGCTTCTGAAGGAGGAATTAAGTGACCGCCTATATAAATACATGTATTTGAAGAAGGAAGATAAATATCATTTTTACCAGCGCCAGTTGCTCCGTTAGCTCCATAAGGAAGGTAAGCTGCCCCGCTCATTATAAATTTACAGCCTTCAGTAATATAAACAGCTCCACCGGATGAACTTTCATTACCAGAAATTTTTCCACCAGTTATTGTATATTCAGCATGATCATTAAGATAAATACCACCGCCATTTGTGCCGGAACCTGTATTATCATAAATCTCGCCTCCGGTCATTGTTACTTTTGCATATTTGTCTATACTAATTCCCTTGCCAGTTGCAGTATTAATATTTCCAGTAATTTTTGCTCCGGGAAGAATTGATAATGTCGGATAATTTGTGTTAGAGGCACCTGTAATATAAATACCGCCGCCACTTTGAGTTGCTGTATTATTTGTAACTAAAACTTCGTTTCCAAGCGAAATCTTTGATTGACCGCCTATATATATTCCACCACCGTATTCAGAAGTTCCACCGGTTATTTTTATATTTTCTATTATAATATCTTTGCCTGAAGGAGTATTTAAATAAAGTGCCCGGTGAGTTGAATCTCCCTGAATTTTTATATTTTCTCCATCACCACGAATTGTTACAGAATTTGCAGTTATAGAAGAAATATTAATTTCCTGAGGTCCCAGGTCTGTACTTATGTTAATTGTATAATCCTTTGAAGAGTCATTCATTTTTGCAAAGGCCTGTTCAATTGTCTGCAGCGGATAAACCCAGGTGCCGGAATTGTCTGCCCTGCCATTATTTGAATCAATATAAAAATCTGTAATAATATTAAAGTTATTACAAAGCTCTTCTGTTATATTCAGGGTTACGCCACTTCCGCCATCAGAAATACATTCATCGTTACCTGCCCAGCGTTTCGTTGTAAGTCCATCAAAAACATTTACCGACTGACGGGTTACATAAAGCGGAGAACCACTGCAATCGGTAGAGCTATAAAATTTAATTAAAAAATCATAACTTCCAGATGGAACATCAGTTTCATTAATAAGAGGATTAGAAGCAGAAAAATTTTCTACAGAAAGGCTTGCTGTTCTCACACCATTATTAGTCCATTTTTCTGCATTAGAAACAACACTATAATAAACCGACTTAATATCTGAATAAACAGTTGTATTTAAAATTACTGTTCCAGTCCCATTTTGACTCTGTAATGGAGCCAGAGTAATATGCATATTTGGATTTACAGGACTTCCGGAAGTAAGCTGAAAGCGTTCAGATAAACCTTCAAGAATAAATGTATCTCCGCTTTTTACTTCTATTTTGATTTTATACCAGATATCAAGTGTAAGATTTGTTACGCTAAAAATACAAGGAGTGGAAGAATTGTTTAAATCAGTTATTACTGCAGAATCTTTTGAATTGTCGCTTTGCTTGACTGCACTAATAATTATTTCGTAAGAAGAATCTGTAAGATCCGGTTTTAAAGGAAAAAGAGAACGGGAATTATTTTGATTTTCACTATCATCAGAAAGCTGTACTAAATTTTCCGGAAAAACATCACCATAAAAATATAAGCTGCCCGAAACACTTCCTGTTTGAACTCTGACAGGTTCATCTGCGGGCTCTGATGACTGATCTATGGATTCTGTTAAATTCTGGCAGGCAGTAAAGAAAAGAGAAGCAAATATTAAGCTTAAAAGCAATTTGATTTTATTCATTTTCTACATTCTCCTATTTAAAGTTGCGGATAGCACAAACACAATGCTGTCTAAAACTGTCCTCCCAGTTTGTTTTTCCTTCTCCCCATTTGAAGAAGATGGCATCACGATCAGCACAAGAGTCACCAACAGGAGTTGTAGATGTCCAGAACCAGTCTGTTGTGTTAAACTTTCGTAAGTCAGGTGCAGCATAGTCCAAAACGTTATTTACCACATCGCGGTTCCACCAGAACACTAAAAATTCTGGAGCTGATGGTAAATACCAGCCATTTCGCCACTCTTCTTCAAATCGGTTATGATAAGACCACATAGCCCACTGAATGGCATTATAATGCCACTCGTTAGTATCATCTGTTTTTCCCCATGCCCTCATCTGAGCTCCAATTTGTGCAAGGTTGTCACTTCCGTCAACATCCCCACTAATTCCATTACCGTTACGACTGAAATCACCACCTGACCAGCATGGAGCACTGTTATTTGCATCAATCCATTTAAACCAGCCGTTTGCAGCAGCTGTTCCTTCGCCTATTGAGTATCGCTCTGTATGACCATCAAAGCTTCCTATTCCAACTCCAAGGAGGCGGTCTCCCATTTTCTGATTAACACCACTATAAACATCGTTGTGGTCATAGAAAATAACAGCAATAGCATCTGCTCTTTGTGTACTGTTAATTTTTGTGCGGTTGTTATAGGCTACAGCTTTTCCACTTTTAAGCACTAAGTCACCAACAGCATCCGGGGCATCCTTTAACGGAGCTGCAAGACGACCTTCGCGGTCTATAGACCATTCGTTATTTGCACATACAAATTTTGCTAATAAATCTGCATCACTGCTTCCAGAAACAATTATTCTGTCTGTGCTGTCATTTGAAGCTGGCAGAATGTTCACATTTTGAGAAGCTGTATATGTTGAATCAACAGCAATTACAGAACCCTTTGAAACTTCAAGTTTTCCAGAAATTCTGCTGTTTCCTCTAAGCGTTAAATCACAATCCTGGCGAATAAGTTTAATTGTTGAAGAATTATCATTTTCTCTTTCAAAGCATATATTGTCCAGAACTATAGATCTTGGACCATTATTGCCAATTTCTAACACAGAAGAGCCGCTTGCCGTAATTTTTGCATTAGAAGTACTACCTTGAACAGTTAGTCTTGCAAGTTCAGATGTACAGGTATTTAAATGGCCGGCTGCTGAAATATCGCCAAGTTCAACATTGCCAGAAATATGTATTATAACAAAATTACGTGTTCCAGATTCCCGAATCAAACCAAGTGCACGAGAGAAGGTTCTTAAAGCTTCGGTCTGTCTTGCTCCACTATTGCTGTCGTCTCCGGTTTCAGAAACATAAAGTTCATCCAGCGTTCGTACATATACATTAAGCTCCTGTGAATAAGTAAAGCCATTGTACTTACACCTTACAAAGAGCACATAATTTCCAGAACGCAGATTGTTATATATTTGAACAGAATTAGTTACACTGGTATTATCATAATAACTATTTCCAACATCTTCACCAAAATAAGAAAGACTATAATTAAAATCAGTACAAGCCGAAGTTATATCAATTTCTTCTGTTCCAATAGTCTTCCTTACATTTATATTCATTAACTTTCGTTCGTGGAAAGGAATATAAGCAGATTCAAGAGAGAATGTTACAGTCTCGTCAAAATCAAGATTAATTTCTCCACCACTGAGGGCAAGAATAGCTTCTCCGTTTGACTCATCGTAGCCTACACCATGTTCATCGCCAATAAAATACGTTCCTGGATTTACGCCATTGTTGTAACCACCATTGTAGCCATATCTTTCTGTAAATTGAATAGTAGTTCCTAAAGCCGGAGGAAGATTAGATTTTATTCCAATTTGAGAACCGGTAAGCGGACTGCAAATATTTATTTTTGCAGGAATTGAATCTGAAGATTTTAGATAAAGATTTGCTTTATTTCCATCTCCATCATAATTATTATTAATTACCGCTTTATAAAGATTCAATGTAGAATCATTATCTATATATACAGCTCCGGAAGGCTGTGTAAAGCCTGCTGTATTTCCTGTTATTGTTACAATTCCATCTTCCGAACCAAGCTCAAGAATACCGGAAGAACCAGAAACTTTAATTGCCGAACCTGCATAACCGGTAGATTGAATACCACTAATACTTCCTGATTCATAGCTTAATTTACTATTATTAACATCAATTCCGGAGCCTGAAATATTTAAATTATTAAATGTAACTTCTGCTCCAGAAGCTATAAGGAAGGCTCTATCATAACCAGTTCCATCTATTGTATAGCCATTTCCTTCTACCGTAACTTTTATAGCACTATCTATTGCTGCAAAAGCATCTGTCGTACTTTCACTATTATCTGCAGAAAGATCACTTTGTAAAATTATTTTATAGCCTGTTGAAACAGGATCATTGTTTTCTGCGGCATTAATTGCTGCAATACATTGAGTAATTTTTGAATATGGTTTTCTCTTTGAACCGTTTCCATCTGCAGAAGCATTTTTGTTTATATAATAATTTGCACTCTTATGAATTGTAAATTTACTTGTTGTAGTTGAACATTCACTCATTAAATCGCTGTCTACATAACCATTATATGATGCGAATGCCTTTACATAATATTGTCCATTTTCCAGTGGAATTGTAACAGGAGCCGTTCCTGAGCCACTTGAAACTTCAGAATTATCAGCTGCATTATAGAAGGTATAAGTTATTACAGGCATACCGGAAGAAGGCTCTCCTTCAGTTTCACCATTTTCATCATAATGATAGCTGCTTCGGTTGTGACTCAAAACTACATTATAAATTCCGGTATCATCATCTGCGCAATAATCTGTTCCGGTAGATAAAACGCTTATTGAAGGCGGCCTTAATTTATCTGAACGATTAGAAACATATGCTGAAGAACTAAATCCAAAATCATCATATAATGCAAGAGAATAGCCGATTGTTGAGCTTGCTTCTATCGAGTTAGGATCTATTCCTGATGAATAATAAACTGCTGTATATCCGGCAGAAGTTAATGGCGTAAATATTTGTGCACTTCCATCAAGATTGTAAAGGCCTGGCGGTGTTAAAGAAAGCTTTCCATAATTATTTGGATCTGAAATAACAAGACTTCCAGTTTCGTAACTTATTCTATAATGCTCACTTCCAATATACAAATCTTTTGTATCTTTTTCGTGAAGAGTTCCAGTAAGATTTTTAATATTAAAGCAGACTATATACTGAGCTGTTGTGCCCGGAGTAAGAGAAACCGGCTGATCGCGTTGAAAAACTGCACCTGCAACACGAGGTGGCGGAGTATTAACCATTACAGAAATTTTATAAGACTTAAATTCGCGCTGAGTTGAAGCTTCATGAACTGTAATTGTTCCAGAAAGATCTTTTATAATTTGAGTTCCGGAAATGACTTCGTTATTATCTACGCTATTAAGAAAATTCTTTCCGAATATGAGCACTGCAGACTGGTTATCTGAAGCCTGAATGAATCTTACAGAATCAGAAAACTGAGCAGCCTTTGCAGCTATTTGAGAATTGTCAAATTCATAATTAAAATCAAGAATATATTGCTGGGGATTACGAAGCTGTAAATAAATTGTTTTATCAGAATCACTTAGAAATGTATCAAGACCGTCATTTCCGCTTCCAATAGAATCGAAGATATTATGTTCAATTATTTCTGCTGAATTTGTATAATATTCAAAAAATTCGTTTACCGGTTCATTAAAGGTTATATTTCCACATGAAGAAAGAAAAAGCTGCAAAAAGATAAATAATAAAATAAATAAATAACTGAATTTATAGAACAAAAATTTTTTGTACATTAAACTATCTCTTCGATTTATCCTTTAGTTCAAACATATCTATTATAATTAATATGTTAATAATTTTCAATGTTTTTAAATTATATGTTGAAAGTACATATGCAAAATTACATGACACAAAATAACATTTGTGCTATATTAAACTTGTAAAAGCTCTGAGATGATTCTTCGGCGTTTTTATGTTCAAAAAAATCTCTTTAATCCGCGATGATTCTGCGGAAGGAAGTAAACCATGAACGTAGTAGTTATGGGTGCCCAGTGGGGCGATGAAGGCAAGGGAAAAATCGTAGACTACCTTGCACAGGATGCAAAATACGTTGTTCGTTTTGCGGGCGGCGCTAATGCAGGTCACACAATTGTAGTAGATGGAAAGAAGTATGCTCTCCATCAGGTTCCGTCTGGAATCCTCTACCCTGAAAAATCAGTTTTCCTTGGTAGTGGTATGGTAATTGACCCTGAAGCTCTTTTCAAAGAACTCCAGATGCTCAAGGACAACGGCATTAACTGGGAAGGCCGCGTATTCATTTCTGACCGCGCTCACCTTACACTTCCTGGCTACCGCGAAATGGATAAGGCCCGCGATGCAGCACGTAAGCGCCCAATTGGTACAACAGGCCGCGGAATTGGAACTACTTATTCTATGAAATCTGAACGCGACGGTATCCGTCTTGCAGACCTTGACTGGGATGAAAAGTGGAATGACCTCGACGATGCAGACAAGAAATTCCTTGAACAGTTCAAAGACAAGCTCCTTTCTATGCGCGTGAACATCGCTGCAAAAATGTACGAGTTCCGCAACGACAATATTCTTTTCGAAGGTGCACAGGGTGCTATGCTCGACCTCGACTCAGGTACATATCCTTATGTATCTTCTGGAGCAAGCTGTTCTGCTGGTGCTGCTACAGGTTCCGGAATTGGTCCTAAGGCCCTCGACAAGATTTACGGTGTATTCAAGGCTTATGAAACTCGTGTAGGAAACGGTCCTATGCCATCTGAGTTCAATGCTGATACAGAAGGCGAACTTTGCGACTACGTTCGTAACACAGGTAATGAGTTTGGTGTAACAACAGGACGTCCACGCCGCTGCGGTTACCTTGACCTCGTTGCTCTCCGCTATGCATGTCACGTAAACTCAATCGATAACCTTGTACTTACTCACCTGGACATTTACGACGACATGAACGAAATCGAAGCCTGTGTTGCTTATAACATTGATGGAAAAATTGTAACAGACTTCCCTGCAAGCATTCCTGAACTCAACCGCGCAAAACCAGTTCTTCAAAAGTTTGAAGGCTGGAAGGCAGACATCACAAAGTGTACATCTTACAAAAAACTTCCAAAGGCTGCCCGCGAGTATGTAGAGTTCATCGAAGACTTTACAGGTACAAAGGTTGGAATCGTTTCTGTAGGTGCAGACAGAAACCAGACTTTCGTACGTGAGAAGATCTGGCGCTAAAACGAGGCCGCAGTGAAAAGAATACAATACATCACAGTTTTCTTCATCATTCTTTTCACTGTGCTCCTTACTGCCTGCGGTACAACCTCACAAATCATTAAAGAACCTGCGGAAGACCAGCAGCTCGCACAAACTTCCGATACAGAATCACATCATCAAAAGCACGACAAAGATACAATTACACTTTTATTCGCGGGCGATATTATGGCCCATTCGGTAAATTATTACATAACAAGCTATGAAAAAATCTGGCGTGATGTCCGTGAAATAATCACGGAACAAGACTTAGCCTTCGCTAACATAGAAGCCCCAATAGACACAACTAAAGCTGCCTCTAATTATCCGAATTTCAATATGACTCAAAAATACGTTCAGGCAGCCGTAGATGCCGGCTTTGATGTTTTTTCACTCTGCAATAATCACACAAACGACCAGTATAAAAACGGAATTCTAGAAACCATAAAAACGACACAGGCAATTACAGAATACACAAAAGAACAATCCGGAAACGACATTTATTTTTCCGGTATCAAACAGACAGGAGATTCAACGCTTTCTGCACTCACCTATAATTATTTTGAGGCAAACGGCTGGAAAATTCTTTTTCTTCCAATAACTGAACTTTTAAATCGTCCCGATTCAGCAGAATACATAAATTTCATAAAGCCTAATGAAGAATCACGCAAAGCTTTTATAAAATATGCAAAGGAATTGCGTGAAGCAAATCCATGTGATCTTTTTATAATTTCTGTTCATACAAGCGAGCCGGAATACACACGCCTGGTTACAGAAAAACAGAATCAATATTATATGGATTTACTGGACGCTGGTGCAGATATAGTCTGGGCTAACCATGCACATATCATCAAAGACAGAAAAATCGTGGTAGATACAAAAACTGGCCGTGACAAGCTGATTATGTATGCAAACGGCAACACAATTTCCGGCCAGCGGACAAAGCCTGAACTCACGGCAAAAAATCCAAACAGTGAACGCGACAACACAGGCGACGGACTTTTTTATATTGTCACAATGCACAGAGAAAAAGACGGCTCCATGAAAATCAAAAAATGTGAACCTTATTTTATAACAACCTACATTAACACTGCAAACGAGTATGTTATTAAACCGCTCAATCAGGATTTTGTAGATTACCTTTACGACGTTCCGCGAACAAACTGGGCAAAATATATTGAACGCCGTATCAATATTAATAAAGAAGCAACAAAGGATTTAATTGAATGGCAGTAACAGTTGATTACAAAAATCTTCCGGTCTATGCACAAAAGCAGAAAATATTAGAGTGTCTGGAAAACAATCAGGTAGTAATAGTAGAAAGCCCTACAGGCTCAGGAAAGACAACACAGATTCCTGTTATTTTATACGAAGCAGGTTACGCAACCAGCGGAATGATTGGTGTAACTCAGCCACGCCGAATTGCCGCCCTGAGTGTAAGTGAATTTATTTCAAAGCAGTTAGGCACGACTTACCCCGGGCTCGTCGGCTACAAGATGCGTTTTGAAGATTACACTAATAACGATACCCGCATCAAAATCATGACAGATGGAATTCTTCTTCAGGAAATGAAGCTGGACCCATGGCTCAGTAAGTACAGCGTACTTATGATTGACGAAGCGCATGAACGAAGCCTCAATATTGATTTTGTACTTGGTCTTGTTAAAAGAGTTTTAAAAGAACGAAAAGATTTTCATGTAATTGTAAGTTCAGCGACAATGAACACTCAGGCATTTTCTGAATATTTCGACAATGCACCAATCGTTTCTATTGACACAATCACCTATCCTGTAACAGTAATTTATGATCCTATTCAGGGAGGAATTACAACTTCAACTCAGGCAGGCTGTGACAATATTTTAAATAAAATCAGAAACACAGTTGAAAGAGTTTTAGATAATGATGAAGACGGTGGTATTTTAATATTTTTACCTGGTGAAAAAATTATTAAAGACTGTCTGGATAATCTTTGTCATGCACCGTTTGCAAGACAGCTTCATATCCTTCCATTGTATGGAAGACTTTCCAAAGAAGAACAGGAACGAGTTTTTGAAGCTCCACCTTCCGGAAAACGGAAGGTTGTTATTTCAACTAATATAGCAGAAACCTCTGTTACAATCAGTGATATTACAACAGTAATTGACTCGGGCTTATGTAAATTAAATTTTTACAGTCCGCGTACTTTTACCTCAAGCCTGATAGAAACTCCAGTATCTAAAGCTTCCTGCAATCAAAGAAAAGGTCGTGCAGGACGTACTCACGAAGGAACATGTTACCGGCTTTATTCACGTCGGGATTTTGAAATCCGTCCGGAATATACTACAGAAGAAATTTACCGCACAGATTTAAGTGAAGTTGTTTTGCGGATGAGTGAGCTTGGTATTACAGATTTTTATGATTTTGATTTTATTGCAAGTCCGGGAAAAGAAGGAATTATTGGCGCCGTAGATACTTTAAATATGCTTGGAGCCCTGGATAAAGATAACACACTTTCTTCAATTGGAAATATGATGGTTTATTTTCCGCTTGAACCAAGGATAAGCAGAATTATTGTAGAAGCAATTATGAATTATCCGGATTGTATGGAAGATGTTTTGATTGCAGCTTCTTTCTTATCCACAAATTCACCGTTTCTTTTACCTCAGAATGAAGAAATGGAAGCAAGAAAGGCTCATCACCGGTTCCAGAATATTCAGGGAGACTTCTGTACATATCTTAATCTTTACCGGGCCTTTATTCAGACAGATAACCGCGAAAACTTCTGCAAAAAGAATTATCTTGATTTACGTGTTATGTCAGAAATTGAAAACATTAAGCTTCAGCTTTCTGAAATTGTAGGAGATAAGCTTGGCTTACCGATTACAAGCAAAAACAGCGACATGTCCGATTATTTGTGCTGTATAGCAAGCGGAATGATTCAGTTTGTATGTATTAGAACAGGCCGCGAAAATTACAGAAGCCTTACGGCAGATCATATTTGCATTCATCCGGGAAGCGTTATGTTCCGCCAGAATCCGGTATTTATTGTTGCCGGAGAAATTGTTAAAACAAGCAGAATTTTTGCAATGAGTGTTTCTCCACTTACAAGACCTATGCTTGATAAAATTTCTCCTGAACTGTTTGAACGCCTTCTTTCTTGCAAACAATCTGTCATACACGAAAAATTAAATTCTGATTATCCGGAAAGAAATCAAAAAAGAAAAGACAAAAAGAATCAGATTGAGCAGAAAAAAGTTCAGGATGAAAATGCACTTTCTCTTGGCGACTATATATTCGAAACGAAAAAAATCAAAGGCAAAAAAACTGCAATATTACCGCTTGATGATTTTATTCATGCAATTTTAAATGAAAAAGACAAGGGAAAACTTGCTTCCTGTGGTGCATTAAAAGGAGCAATAAGATTTAATGACGGCGGAACAATTCTTAACGGCGAAAAGCTTTCTTTAATTATTGAACTGGCTAAGCAGCTGGATTTACATCCTCTTCCAGAAAAAAAATGGAACAGGAAAATGAATGTAAATGTTTATGAACAGCTTCAAAAGGAACAGCTCATAGATTCTCTTGAATGGATTTTGCATGCGGCAATTGCTAAACAAAAAGACAGGGAATACGGTTTTATAACTCTTTATAATAACGGAAACGGAAGTTACTGGTTCAAAGTTTCCAGAGGCTTTTCTACAGCCCTTCTTGAAACACATTCGAGTCTTGAAAAGCTTATAGAAGAAAATGTGGAATTTTCAAAAGAAGAAAAAGAACGAATCAACGCATCTCTTGCACTTGTAAATAAGCTGTATGAGTAAAATCTATTTTTTGTGAAAAAAATTGCCAGGGAAGATTTCTGGCAAATAAAAAGTATTTCTTTCGTGCTGCGAAAACATGTTCGTTTATAAAACCAGTTTTCAGCCTACTCGTCTTCAATTTCAAGAATTTTCTTAATGCGTGATTTTATACTTGAATTTGTTTTTTTATCATTATAAAGGTTACGCATCACATCTTCTGCGCTGGAAAAATGTTTATTCTTATAAATATCTATTCCAAGACTGATTGTTGTAACATCCTTTGATGCAAGAAATTTTAAACATACAGGTTCATAAGAAGCCTTAGGCTTTTTTGCAAGCTGCTTTCCAATTTCATAGCGCAAATCTTTTCGCTTGTCGTCTTCTGCACATTCAAGAGCTAATTCAATTATTTCTTTTTCACCTGCAAAATCATTTGCAATTAATGCAGCAACAATCGTTTTCTTTGTACCATCTGCAAGTTTTTTATCTTTAAGCTGTTCAATAAGAAAATCATTTGCTTCTGAATTATTCATTGCTGCAAGAGTTTTAATTGAATCTTCTTTTATTACCTTTTCGCTGTCATTTTTTGCACGGTAAATTAAATAAGGAACAGCGTCTTTAAAATTCATTTCCTTAACAGCTTTTATAGATTCCTGTCTTACACGCCAATGTTCATCTTTAATTCCCTGAATAATTACATTTTTTGCTTCTACAACATCAGGAAAATTCAGCAAACCTTTTATAACATACTGACGCAAATTCGGATCGGAAGAAGAAAAGGCTTCTGCAAGAACAGGAACACTTTCCTTTTTTTCCATTAATCCAATAGCTTCTGCTGCATACATTCTTACATAAGAGTTTTCATCTTCATCATTTAAAATATCAACAAGGCGATCCCAGGTTTCTACAGCATGCATTTTTCCACAGGTTCTCATAAGAATCTGGCGCTGAGCATCTGTCAAATCATCACGGTCAAGAAATTCAACAAGGAAAACAGCTTCTTCGGGACCACCAATTTCTCCAATTGCTGCAATTGCAGCATTAAAATAATTTTCATTTTCACTTTCAATTAAGGCAAGAACTGCGGGAACAGCTTCTTTTGTTTTTACTGCAGAAATATACTGAAAGCAGGCAGAAACAATTTCGTTTTTTTCGTCATACGGATCATTAATTATTTCTACAGCAAAATCTTCAAGGCAGGGATCTTCAAGCTTTGTAAAATATTTTAAGATTTTTTCCTGAACGCTTTTATTCTTTGTTGTCTGAAAAAGATCATAAATATCATCTGAAAAACGAGGATCATCATTTTCTATAAGTTTATCAATTAAGTCCGAAAGCTCTGATGGAAGCCCATATTTAATTGTCTGCGAATATTCTTTTTCTGTAGAATCGTTTTCATCTTTTTCTTTTGCAGCTTTTACTTTTTCGCTGTCTGGCTTTTCTGGTCTTTTAGAATTCGGAATCTCTGATTTTCCAGGTTTTGAAGCAGTTACCTTTGATTCATTTTTTTCTGCTTCTGAAGCTTCAGATGAATTGTCTGAAGAAAGATTTACTTCATCATTAGAAATTCCGTTTCCGTCCAGAGTATTTTCATTCAGTGTATTATCGTCTGCAGAATTATCTTGCGAATAAACAGAAATTGTCAAAAACGAAAAAATGAATATAGCAAAAATTATTTTTCTAAATTTCATAATGCTGCCTCTCAAAATAATAAAAATTTTCCTTATACCCCGCTGGAAAACTTTTCCAGAAAATCTTTTTTATACTGAGCAAATCTGTTTTCTTCAATTGCTGTCCGTATTTCTTTAAGCATATTATTCAAGAAATACAGATTATGATAACTTGCAAGTATTGAACTCAGAATTTCCTGCTCTTTAAAAAGATGTCTTAAATAACTTCGGGAATAAGTGCGGCAAACTTTACAATTACATTCATTATCTAAAGGAGAAAAATCGTGAATCCAGCGTTCCTGTTTTATGCTAAGCATTCCCCGATGAGTAAAATATGAACCGTTACGTGCATTTCTTGTAGGCAAAACACAATCAAACATATCAATTCCATTTTCAACTGCGTCCAAAATATATTCAGGAGTTCCAATTCCCATAACATATTTAACTTTTTCTTCAGGCAAAAACTGAACTGTATAATTTAAGAATTTCTTAAACTCCTGCGGAGGTTCCCCTACACTCAAGCCACCAATTGCAATTCCACTCATATTCAGAGAAGATACAAATTCTGCACTCTGCTTTCGCAAATCTTCAAAAAAGTTTCCCTGAACAATCGGAAATAATAAACCTTTATAACCTTCTTCGCGTTGTTTTTCCCATTCATTTTTAGCACGTATCAGCCAGTCACTTGTTATTTTTAACGAACGTTCAGCTTCCTTCCGGTCCACTCCCCATGCAGAACAAACATCAAGCTGCATCTGAATATCAGAATTAAATTTTGCCTGTGTCTGAACAACATTTTCAGGAGTAAATAAATGGTAACTGCCATCTATATGACTCTGGAACTTTGCACCTTCATCTGTAATTTTTCTAAGCTTGGATAAAGAAAAAATCTGAAAGCCGCCTGAATCTGTAAGGAAATTTTTATTCCATTTAGAAAACCCGTGAAGGCCACCAGCTTCCTTAATTAAATCCGGGCCAGGCCGTAAAAAAAGATGATAGGTATTTGCAAGAATAATATCAAAATCAATTTCTTCAAGAAAATCATTTGGAACAGCTTTTACCGTTGCATTTGTTCCTACCGGCATAAATACAGGAGTTCTTACATCTCCATGCGGAAGATGAAGAATTCCTGTTCTTGCTTTTCCATCCTTATGTTTTATTTCAAAATTCTGTAAAATTTCACTCATACTATGTCCTGGAATATTTTAATAAAAATGCACTTAATATTGTAAAAAGTATTACCGGAGACCAAGCTCCCATAAATGGAGAAATATATCCATGTTTTGCAAATACCATTGTAACCATCATAGTTACATAAAACAATACCGAAGCTGTTATACAGGATGCAAGGCTAATTAAAAGAACATTCTTTTTTGTTTTGCCCGTTAATCCTATAGAAAGAAAAACTACAATAAATACAATAAGCGGAAAAGCAAACTTTTTATAATATTCAGATAATTCTTTACTATAAGGAAGTCCGGCTTTTTTCAAGTGCTTAATATATTGTCTTGCAGTTTTTGAATTTACAGACTGGATGTCGATATCTGAATTTCTGAAAATTTCATAACTTTCGGTCAATTGCAAAAGCTTGTCATTTTCAATTCCTCTTTTCTTTAAGGTTTTAGTTTCCTTATCAAAAGAATATTCAACAGCATTCTGTAAAATCCAGTGATTCTGCTCTTCAATCCAGAATGCTCCTGTAGAAATAATTACAGCATCCAGATTTTTATTTTCATCACGGAATACAAAGGTACAATTTTCAAGCCACTTATTTTCTTCATTATAACGATCAGCCTTATAAATTATTTTTCCATTTTCTGATAAGACAATTACATCTTTATTGTTTTCTTTTTCTGCAGACTTATTTAAAAGTACATCCTGCAGTGTTACTTTTTTTTCGTAATTCTGAACAACGACTGCATTTTCAAAAATAAAAAGTCCGATGCTCATTAAAAAAGAAACAATCAAAACAGGCAATGTAAATCTTAAAAGAGAAACACCAGAAGCAAATAAAGCTTCAAGCTCGTTATGAGCATACATATCACTCAGCACATAAGAAGTTGAAAAAAGAAATGCAACCGGAACTGCGTACCATAAAGTTTTTGGAATGTAATATATCATTACCTGAATAATCTGAAGCGGTGGCGCAGAATTTTGAAGATAAGTTGCAATATTCATAAATAAATCAACAAGATTTAAAACAAGAGAAAAGAAAAAAAGAGCTCCTAAAAAAATTGGTAATATTTTCTTGAATAAATAAATTACTAAATACATTTTTCTATTTTTTTATTAACCTTATTGAAAGAATAATTGAAATTAATCCAATTAAAATATTTGGAACCCAAATACACCAGAAGGAATTTAAACCTATCCGCACAACAAAGAGCTGGCCCATAATCTGCATAGCCCAATACAAAACACATATAACAATTCCAACTAAAAGACCAATTGTCTGCCCGTTATGCTTGCCAACCAGAAATGCTATAGAAAAAGCAAGGAATGCAAAAAATATTGAAGCAAAGGGTAATGAAAACTTTTTATGATATTCCATTACCCAGACATTTAATTTTTGTTTTAAATTCGGATTTTCCTGAACATCAATTCTCATTTCCTTAATAGTTTTGCTTAAATCATAAGAAGTCATTTCCTGCGCGCTTTGCATTGTATTGCCCATAATTACTGAATCAAAAATATTAAGCGTAGTTTTATCAGAAGAAATAATGTCATAATCGCCAACCTTATATCTATCTACAGAAAAAACTAATGAATCATTCATATTAAGCTCAAGCAAAACTCCATTATAAGACGAGCCCTGCAAACTGGACTCTCCGGCAAAAATCATTCTTTCTTTACCGTCTTTTGTATCAAACAGAATTAAATCCGAAACTTGAGAATCTGTAACGTTACCAATTACAATCTGTGACGAACCAAGTTTTTTTACACTGTTCGATTCCAGCTCTATAGTCGGAGTTGAATTAGAAATCTTTCGCATTAACTGATTGTATTTTATAGAGCCCAAAGGAAGAAGATAGTCATTTACAAAAAAAGAGCCTATGGAAATTGCAATTCCAAGAATAATTGTTGGAATAAAAATTTTTATGAATGAAAAACCTGCAGCACGGAAAATAAGCACTTCGTTATTACTCATCATTCCGCCAAGGCTCATTAAAAATCCAACAAGGGTTGCAAAAGGAGCCGACTGAGCAATAATGAACGGAAGACTGTAAAACATAATTCTTACAACATCTGCAAATGGTGCAGATTTTGAAAGTAATTTTTCGGCAGTAAGCAGAATCTGATTTACAAAAAATATCATAAAAAAGAAAAGAAAGCTTACAAAGAAATATAAAAATAAATCGCGTAAAAGATATCTTATTAATATATGATTTTTTAATTCACCTTTATGAGTAATTCGCGCATAAAAATTACTGAACCTGGAAATATATTTTGTTAAAAACCGGATAACTTTTGTAGTTCTGATATTATCATAAATTCTAGAGAAAGTTTCCTTAAATAAATCACCGTAAATTTTCAAAGAAAGTCCACCTGATTTTTACAAGCCTGTAGAACCAAAACCGCCGGTTCCCCGTTCTGTTTTGCTTAAATTTTCGGCCGGTAAAAAAACTGCCTGAGTAACCGGAGCAATTATAATCTGCGCAATTCTGTCGCCGTTATGAACTGTAAAATTCTGCGCTCCAAGATTAATTAAAATAACACGAAGTTCACCTCGATAATCGCTGTCAATTGTTCCTGGTGTATTTAACACCGTAACACCATTTTTTGCTGCAAGGCCGGAACGTGGTCTTACCTGAATTTCATAGCCCTCTGGAATTTCAAAATAAAGTCCTGTTGAAATCATAGCTGAACAGCCTGCAGAAATTGTAACAGGTTCATTCAAAAAGGCACACACATCTGCTCCTGCCGCACCCGAAGTTTTATATTCAGGAATTATGGCTCCCTTTTCTGCAATGAATTTAACATCAACCTTATTCATCAGTTTTTTCTCCACTCAAGGAAATTTTCTTATTTTTATCATATTTATTATCAGCTTTCTTTTTTCCACTAAGCCAGATAAAGAGTTTTTTCAAGAGCCCGATCTTTCCAAAAAGCAGCCAGTACAAAAGCGCAAGCAAGGCTAAAATTGGAATTCCATAAATAACGATGCCAAGAAGAACCTTCACAAATTTTACAAAGAAATCACCAACGTCATAAATAAAGTCTTTTAAATTCAGGCTGATAACATGGCGTTGTGTATCATAAGTCGGCACTTTAGCTTCTACGGTTATATTAATAGTTGAATAATCAATCTGATTGTTGAGACGCTTCATCTGTCCTTCCATTGATTCAATCTCAGAAATTACATTATTAAGCTGTCGTTCAACTTCCAGAAGATCTTTCATGTTATCTGCTTTTTTAAGATACTGATTATATTTTTCTTCAAGAATTTTCTTTGTTTCAAGTCTTCCTTTTAAATCATACCAGCGGTCGGTAACATCTTCTATATAAACAGAACGATTCTGCAATTCTCCAAGTCCGCCTATAAACTTCATGGCTTCATCAAATCTTTCAGAAGGAATTCGCACTGTATAATAATTATAATATTTATTCATCTGCGAATTTGAAATATATCCGCCTAAACTTTTTATCCATGCTTCAATTTTTGAATCAGAATCTTCCATAGATTCAACAATAATTGAAATTGTTCCATTTCTTATCAGCTTGCGTTCGATTATTTCAGAAGCCGCGCCTTCAGAAGAAACAGAAGAATCGTTATAAGATTCATCTATAAACGTATACGAATTCGAATTCTTCATTGAAGAAACCGCATTACCGTTGTATCCTGTACCAGAAAAGGAATCAGTTACATACTCTCCCGCATATTCATCTGCATATTCAGCTTCAGCAGCATAAAGTGATTTTTCTGAATATTTTATTGATTTTGAACAGGAAACTAAACTTAAAAATGTGAGGGTTAAAATAATTATTTTCTTCATATACTAATTCTAACAAAAAAACAAAAAAAAAGTAACAGTAATGTAAAAAGCCGTCCCTGATCTTGCAAAGACGGCATGCTAAATTCTTGCATATATAAAAAAAATCTGCCACTTCCGCCGAAAAAGCCTGTCGCCAACGGGTATTGTGGTAAAGCTAAAAAATGCTTCCGCATTTTTTTTAACGCTTTGCTATACAACACCGGCCACCAGTGGCCTTACACATGTTGTCGTCAGTCGTTTTCTGCTCCGTGTCAGATTTTTTTATGTACAATTAATTATTTCTGCTCATCGAGCGCATCTATATAAGAAAGGTTCAATCTTCCCTGCTTGTCTACTTCGAGAAGCTTAACAGGAATTACCTGACCTTCTGTAAGAACATCAGTTACCTTGTTTACGCGCTGTTTTGAAAGCTTAGAAATGTGGCAGAGACCTTCTTTTCCAGGAAGGATTTCTACAAAGGCACCAAAGTCCATAATGCGCTTTACAGTTCCCTGATAGATTGTTCCAACCTCTGGATCTTCTGTAATGCCCTTAACAGCCTTCTTAGCAGCTTCAGCGTTCAAACCGTTCTTAGAGTAGATTGTTACAGTTCCGTCATCTTCAGTGTTGATTGTTACATCATACTGAGCGCAGAGAGCCTTAACATTCTTTCCGCCAGGTCCAATAAGAGCGCCAATCTTGTCTACAGGAATCTTCATTGTAAGAATCTGTGGAGCGTTCTTAGCGAGTGGAGCCGGCTTGTCGATGCACTTCTCCATGATTGAGAGGATGTGGAGACGACCCTGGCGAGCCTGTTCCATAGCCTTCTTCATGATTTCAGTTGTTACACCGGCAATCTTAATATCCATCTGGAAACCAGTAATACCGTCTTTTGTTCCGGCTACCTTAAAGTCCATATCACCAAGGTGGTCTTCTTCTCCAAGGATATCGCTCAAAATCTTATAGCGGCCATAAGGATTGTCTCCCTCTGGTTCTGTGATAAGACCCATAGCAATACCGGCAACCATCTTCTTCATTGGAACGCCGGCAGCCAGCATACAAAGTGTACCACCACAAGTAGAAGCCTGAGATGAAGAACCGTTAGATTCCATAATTTCAGAAACTACGCGGATTGTGTATGGGAACTCTTCGCGGCTTGGAACCATAGCAGCAAGGGAACGGCGAGCGAGGTTTCCGTGACCAATTTCGCGGCGGCCTGTTGTAAGCTTACCAGTTTCACCAACTGAGTATGGAGGGAAGTTATAGTGGAGGATGAAGTGCTCTGAGCGGTCTCCATCGATATCATCATAAGTCTGTTCATCCATTGCAGTACCAAGTGTACATACAGCAAGAGACTGAGTTTCACCACGAGTAAAGAGTGCACTTCCGTGAGGAGTTGGAAGAACATTGATTTCACAGGTGATTGGGCGGATTTCGTCAACCTTACGGCCGTCAACACGAACTCCATCGTCAAGAATAGACTTGCGGAGAAGCTTGTACTGAATGTCGTCCATCAAAGTACAGAAAAGCTTTGCCTGAATAGGGTCAGAAAGCTGTTCAGCATATTTTGCAGCGAGGTCTCTCTGAACCTGAGAAATTGCCTTACCGCGTTCAATCTTGCTGCCCTTGAAGCATGCTTCTTTAAGAAGTGGAGTTGCTTCAGCTTCGATAGCTTCAGCGTTGTCCAGAGTTACATCAAGAGGGTTCAAAGGAAGCTTTTCCTTACCAGCCTTCTTTACGAGTTCTTCCTGCAAGAGACACATATCAGTAATGAACTTCTGAGCGCGTTCCAAAGCACCGAGCATCAATTCCTCAGAAACTTCGTTAGCACCACCTTCTACCATTGTAAAGCCGTCTTTAGTTCCGGCAACAACGATTTCAAGTTCACCCTTTTCAATCTGTTCAAATGTAGGGTTGATAATGTATTCACCGTTCAAATATCCAACGCGGCAGGCAGCAACCGGACCGTGGAATGGAATATCAGAAATACAAGTTGCAGCAGAAGCTGCGATTACGGCAAGAATATCCTGAGTGTGAACGCCATCGCAAGAAACACAAGTTGGAACAATCTGAAGTTCGTGACCGAATGATGGCTCAAAAAGTGGACGCATTGGGCGGTCGATAAGACGAGATACCAAAATCTCCTTGTCCTTAGGACGACCTTCGCGCTTTACAAAACCGCCAGGGATTTTTCCGGCAGCATAGAATTTTTCGTTGTACTCAACAGTTACAGGAACAAAGTCCTGACCTTCTGTAACAGCAGACGAAGCACAAATAGTTGCAATAATAGCGGCTCCGCCCCACTGAGCGTAAACACAACCATTAGCCTGTTTACCGATTTTTCCAGTTTCCAGGATGAGATCGGCATCTCCAAGTTTGTAGGTTACTCTTTCTACAGACATAATTTTCTCCTACACACGTCACTACATCCGACGCGTGTTTTTTATATTTATTAGTTTCCTAATATTCTTTATTAAGACGGGGAAAGCCTTCCCCTCGCTTCAGCCCGCAAGCGGTCTTCCGCTACCCCTTCTGCGGGGCTCAATCGCCGCCCCGCAACGCCCCACTTCATATAAAAAGTGTAGTTATACAATTTTAATCCATAAATGGAGAATAATCAATGGAAGCAGCCTAAAATCGAAGAACCGTTAAAAAGCGAGCTGCGACAGCAGATCGCTTTAGGTTCATCGAAAGAAGGGCTCAAGCTGCGAGACTATGCGAGCAGCCTATAATCGAAGAACCGTTAAAAAGCGAGCTGCGACAGCGGGTCGCTTTAGGTTCATAAAAAAAATGCTCGGAGGCAAGATATGCATGCCGATTTATGTTGATCCATTTTCTTTAAACGTCTTTATCAATAACAATCTCACTCTGCTGAGACCACCAGTCAGCGCCTTCGTTTCCAACACCGCCATTCTCATTTATCCTAGCCACAAGGCTTTATTGCAGACAACTTGTGCACTCAAAAATTTTCATTTTTTTTTCATAAATTTTGTCAAAAATGTATATTTAAAGACAATATTATATATAGAGTTTTTTTAGACCTACATGATATGGCAACAAGGCTGTTTTGTAGGTCAAAATAACAGAAAACCAAATAAACCACAGAGCTGGCAACCTACAAAACAAGCGGGCATTAATGTCTTGTAGGTTATTATGCCGCTGCCTTGTTGTGTAAGCCGAGGATGCAACCTACAAAGTGTAAAATGAGGCTTTTTTTGTAGGTCGAGAATTCCAAAAGCAGGCCGCTCACCGAGTTTTGAGACCTACAAAATATGAGCCGAAAGTGTTTTTGTAGGTCGAGATTGCAGAAAATTTACAAGAATCTTGGAGTACTCCCCTGCAAGCGACCTACAAATCAAGGGAAGTAGCCTGTATTGTAGGTCAACTTTTCGAAAAATGCTCCTGCAAAATGGAGTCTTGACCTACAAGATATTTAAAGCAAGTAGTTTTGTAGGTCGCATGATCTACAAAACTACAAGAATTTGAAACTGATGCCCTGCAGGCTGTCAAAAATCAGAAGGAGAAAACTACATGAAAGAAGAACTGTTACCCCCATGTAATCTGGAAGAAGAAATTGAGAAGAGACTTAAAAATTTACAGACAACATTAATGGAAAAAGAAAAGGAAGTTAATAAAAAACTTGAAGGGCACCTGCGAATTGCCCAGAGGCATGGCAGAAGTCAATTTTATCATTACACAGAGAGTTCAAATCCAAAAGGCCGCTACATTCCTCTTAAAGAAAAAGACTTTGCCTACAAACTGGCTCAAAAAAATTATGATACAGAAGTTATAATATTAATTCAAAAAGAAATCGACGCGCTGCAAAATTACCTGAAGCAGACAAGCGATGGCCGCGCTATTTCAGAACTCTACGATTCTCTCTGCCCGGCCCGCCGCGCTCTCATTACTCCTGTAACTTTCACAGATGAGCAGTACGCGGCCCGCTGGCAGGAAATCTCCTGGACTGGCCGGCCTTTCTCACAAGAGGCTCCACTTCTCTACACAGCCCGCGGCGAGCGGGTACGCTCCAAGTCTGAAGTAATAATCGCCGATACACTTTTTCGCCACAAAATTCCTTACCGCTACGAGTATCCGCTCACGCTCCGCCGCAGCGGCACCACAGCAACCCGTGATAATTTAGAAAAGCGCAATCACCGCATCATCTCTGACTCCGGCATCCACACAAAAGCCATCGGCGGCGGCAACTCCGACACCACAAACTCCGCCACCGGCAACACATCCATCTGCAATCACACCACAAGCACCGGCAACACATCCACCTGCAATCACACCACAAGCACCGGCAACACCACCATATCCGGTCACCACACTTCCATTACACTTCACCCCGACTTTCTCTGCCTCAACACGCGCACCCGTCAAGAATTCTACTGGGAACATTTTGGACTTATGAACGACCCAACCTACTCAAACAATGCGGCCGGCAAACTCCGCCTCTACACAGAAAACGGAATTCTCGCCGGCCGCAATCTCATAATTACAATGGAAACTCTGGAAGAACCTCTGTCTACACAAACCATTGGAAAACTGATCACAGAGTTTCTAACCTGACGCACTAAAACTGTTTTTTATTCTTCAAATGTAAAGCTTCCGTTTCCATCAGGAATAATAGAAAAAATTCTGTTCTCAACTTTATTCAGTTCATTTTTATTATACCAGTCTTCCATTCCGCCCCAGTACCAGTCTTTTTCCGGCATTTCAAAACTAAAGCCAAGTCCAAAAGAATTATTTTCACAGACAGCCGCAACTTCTTCCATCTTGTATCTGAAGTCATAAGCCTGACCTGCTTTTAGAACTACTTCTTTTGTAACAGCCTGTTTATCCGGATCACGAACATATCCCTGAATTTTTACCGAATAATCAGTTTTATTTACAATCTTGCAGGAAAAATCTCCGTCCTTATAAATAACAAGTTCAGGACCAAAATATTCCCATGAATTTTCTCCAGACCAGCCGTCATCCTTTTTTACTATTGTAACAGTATGTTTTGTGTTTCTGTCAGAATACAAATCACTTATCCAGCCGCGACTTTTATTATAGCCTTCCGGCTGAAAATAACAGCGGATAGAAATATCTTCACCGAAAGTTTTAAAAAGAGTTTTTGTATTAAACTTGAACGCATAAGATTCACCAGGAGCAATTACGACATCACTTGTAATGCTAACAGCATCTTTCTTACTGTCATGAACAAATGGAGAAACAGTTACATTCACATTAAATTTATTTACGACTTCATAAATAAAATCGTAATCAGAATCTACAAGATAATTATCCAGATTCTTTTCATCAATTTTTGAATTCTGATTTGCTTTCTGAGCGGAAGTTCCGCCATTACTTGCACAGCCTGTAAAAATTCCTGCTAAGATAATCATAGCAGCCAGCATCTTTAATTTTTTCATTATTAAACTCCTTAAAATAAAAAAAAATAAGTCTCTTCTATTCAATGAATAATCATTTGGTTAACTCCGTCAAGGAGTTAACCAAATTCATGGTAGTGAATTTGCGCCGGGCAAAAAAAATCCCGTACAAAAAATCCAGTGAGTTTTACTCACTGGATTTCAGAAGACTGCCAATTCTAAGTTTTATTCTATAAGAGAAAACCGCCGTTTATTATCCATATCTGGCTAATAATTCGTTTCGGTCATTTACACCCGTCTTTTCATATATCAGTGAAATGTAGTTTTCTACCGCACGCTTTTTTATTCCAAGCTGATTTGCGATTTCGTCGTTTGAGTAGCGGCGGATTAAAAGTTCCATTACATCCTTTTCACGACGAGTCAACGCATCTGTAAAATTATTATATTTTTTCAGATTGGTCTGAAGCTCTTCCTGAATAAACAATTCTCCTGCAAGTACTTTTTCCATGCAGTTTAAAAGTTCCGTACAGTTAGCATTTTTGGAAACATAACCGCTTGCCCCGCTTCTTACAGCACTTTGCACAATTCCAGCAGCAAAGAACATTGAATAAACGATAATTTTCACATCCGGATATAATGAATGGATTTTTGAAATAAATTCAAAACCGGTGTTTTCTCCGTAAAAATTTAAATCACTTATAAGTATGGAAGGAAGCTTTTCATTAACTTCAGTTTCGTTAGTCTCCTCACCTGCCATGCGTTCAAAATCAGCTAAAGCAGACTCGTGTGTTCCGGAACTTCCACAGCATTTCCAGTCGGAATTAGAAGTCAGCCAAAGCGAAGTTCCAAGCCGAAGCATTTCGTGATCATCAACTATATAAAATGATTTTTTCATCAATTCTAAATCTCCACTGTAATCTGCGTTCCACAATCAATTTCGCTTCTGTAAGTTACCGTACCTCCCAGAAGCTGAACGCGTTCCACAATATTTCTAATTCCAAAATGGAAACTTTCAGTTTTATCAAAAAGACCGTCGTTTATCTGATTCACCATTTCGCGGCTCATACCACTGCCGTCGTCAGTAATTATAAATTTAAGATGTGACTCTTTAGCAGCTGTTTTTGACTGGCTTACATCCCGAGGTATTTGTTTAAAGAGCACAGTAACCTCGCCCGCGCCTGCATGCTTTTTAATATTCTGAAAAGCCTCCTGAACAATCCGGTATATGTTCATAAGCTCTTCATCACTCCAGACAGAAAAATCAACAGAGTCTTTTGCAACAATGCGGACTTCAACATTTTCCTTTTCATCACTTTCACCAAAAATCTTACTTCCCAAAAGTTCAAGGGAATCAATCATTTCGCTGCCAGAAATCGCAGGCGGAGTCAGGTTGTAACAGAGCTTACGGATATCTTCTATATTGTGATTCTGCGTAGAGATGATTTTTGCAGCTGATTCTTTATCACTAAGATTTTCTGCAAGCAGCGAAACATAACGCATAGACTGTGCAACCGTATCATGAAGTTCTCGGGAAATTCTCCGGCGTTCAGCCTCCTGAACTTCCATTGTGTGCCGCAAAAACTGTTCAGATTCCGAAATTACTTTGTCGCGCTTTTTTATTTCGCGCGCATTCAGACAAATCAAAATTACTGCACCCACTGCAAAAGATACAATATACATGACAAAATACTGATAAAAAGTTTTGTGTGTATCTTCAAGCGCATAATTCTGATTCCGAAGATATGCGAGCATGGCAAGGTCAATTTTCTGGATTGAATTATCAAGGGCTATGAACTCTGAAGAAGAAAGCTCACCGCCGCTACTTTCTTCAAGTATCCTTAAAATATTTTGAGCCTCTGCTCTGCAGATTTCCATCTGATTTTTTGCAGCTGCTTTTAGTTCAGGATAAGAATTAAATTTTTCTATTTCGTAATGATCAAGATTCTCTATAAAAGCCAGACACGAAGGTTCATCCTTCTTCTGCTGAAATTCCGCCCAGGAAGCATAAAGGACTTTTGAGTCTATAAACTTTTCCTGTGCTTTTTGAGAACAGGAAGAAAACATGAGAAGAATTGTAATAATGAATAATTGAACCCGGGAAGCCCTAAAGTCCTGAATGAATACATTCAAAAGATTCTTATTTTTTTTCAACAGGAACCTCGAAGCATAAATCTTTTATAAATAATAAAAAATCCATAACCTGCAAAAGTAGTAATAATTCTATCAAGAATTGTAATTGGAATGCGTCCCACAATGCAGGAAGCAAGAACTCCCATCTGCTCTCCGCTAAAAGCAAAAATGATTTTATCAAAAGGGCCTGCTTCAACATTCAAACTGTATGTAAAATAACTGATAATTCCACTAACAACTGAACAGGCAAGTGCAGCACAAATAGCCGCACTTAAAATATATAAAAAAGTTAAATTCACACCCTTATTCAGATTTTCTTTTTTTCGCACAAAAAGCCAGGTTATCAGAATAATAGTAAGAGCTGAAAGCGTGAATAAATAAACATAATCATTTTTGCCGTATAGAATTACAAGCTTAAGACAACCGCAGATTACATTTACAACATAAGTCATAATTGCAGGCAGAACTCCATAAGCAAAGAGCACCGCCATTGCAAAAGTCATATCCAGAAAAAGAGGAACATGAAGCAGTGTCTGGAACAAAGTGGCAGTTGCAAAATCCAGAACTCCTGCAATCACAACAACGAAAGATAATGTAATATATTTTTTTAATTTTGAATTCATAATTTCCACAAATCGTTATCCTAAACTTAATTCTTCAGAATTTTTATTATACATCAGAAAATAACCGCAGACAAATGTCATATTATGAAATCATACTTTCGTATATGTTGCTGAATCAAAATAAAATTGACCGTTTGAAATATCAACAGAATAAACTCCAGGCTGAAGAGTAATACCAGGATACGTCCAGGTTACAGTTAGAGTTATATTTCCGTTAGTTTCATCACCACTATTTATTGTATAAGTACCACATGAGTACATTATGCCATTTGAAAAAATTTCTTGCCAGGTCCCATCAGAATAAACTATTACGGAATCTGTGTAACCATTTTTTGGCCCGCTATATGTAGCAAGAACAGTTTTTGAAGAAGAACCTGAACTGCCGCCAGAACTTGAAGAACCAGACGGATTCGATGGATTTGAACAGGAAACAATGTTAAATAACATTAACAAAACCGCAAAATAAAACGAAAGCTTAAAAGTCTTTTTCATAATAACTCCATTAACGTCAGTGCTCGCGCACCTGCGCACATATAAGCAGTTTTTTGCCTTCTGCAAAACTGCTTGAATTAGCGCAAAATATTTTCCAGATTAAGGAATGATTTTATTATGAGGCTTTTATTACAAAAAAAGATAGTGAGTTTTACCCACTGATTTTTAATTCCAGCGGGAAATATTTTTGAAAAAAAGATACATCGCATCAAGGCACGTTCACGCTTAAAGCCTTGACATCGCCGTTTTCAGAAGTTGTAATAAATCCTAAAAACGGCAGGATTTTTAATCAGCGGGTATTTATTTATTTTATTTAATTAAGCTTTAAATTTATCCTTTTACTGCGCCTGCAGTTATTCCTGAATAAATCTGCTTCTGACATAAAATGAACACAACAAATGCCGGTATTATTGAAATTATTACACCGGCGCAAATCAAATTATACTGACTTCCCAAAGGGCCTGTAAAAGTATAAAGAGAAATTGCCACTGTCCTGAGTTTTACATCCTGCAGATAAAGATTTGCGCAGTAATATTCGTTATAACAGCTTACACCTTTTAAAATCAAACTTGTAATAGTTGCTGGTTTTAAAAGCGGAAGTATAATTTCCCAGTAAATCTTAAAATAGGAAGCCCCGTCAATAATAGCTGATTCATCCAGAGAAACCGGTATATTTTCCATAAACTGAATGAATATATATATGGAAATTACATCAGTTCCCATCATCATGATAATATAACCATAAAGATGATTTATAAAACCAAGTTTTCCCATAATAGAATAAACAGAAACCTGCATTGCAACTCCCGGAAGTAAAGTTGCAAAAAGGAACAAACGGCGAATCAATGTATTTCCAGGGAACTTAAAGCGATTCAAAATATAAGCCAGCTGAGAACTAATAAGAATAGAACCTGCAAGAACAAAAAATAGAACTATAAATGAATTTAGAAAGGCTCTTCCCATATTTGCCAATGTAAACGCATTCCAGAAGTTTTTAAAATATATTATTTTCGGAAGCATCATTACAGACGTAGTCTGATATTCTTCAGTATTTTTAAGTGCAGTAATAATACAGGATACTAAAGGAAGAATAGTCCAGAAGGCAAAAAAAACAAGAATAAAATATTTAAAAAAGCTTTTAAGTAACGAAGAATATTTTGCTTTATTTTCAAACATCATAGAATATCCCCCTTACCAGATTCTGTACCTGAATTTCGGAATGCATATTTTAATACGACTTTTTGAATAATTGTAACAATAAAAATTAAAACAAGAAGGAATACAGCCATAGCAGAAGCAAGTCCAACTTTTTGACTTGTATGAGCTACCTGATCCATAATTATAAAGTAAGTTCCTGTGCCGTTTGCACCCTTTGTAATTACAAAAGGCGGTTCAAAAGCACTTAAAGAACCAGTCACAGACAAAATGATATTTAAAGTAACGATTGTTTTTATACTAGGTAGAATTATATGAAAGAATTGCTGAACCTTTGATGCTCCATCAAGTTCTGCAGCTTCATACAATTCCGCATCTACAGACATAATTGCACCAATAAAAAGAACCATATTCTGGCCAAGATAACGCCATACAGAAGTTCCCACAAGAGAAACATTATTTAAGCCCTGTGTCTTCAGCCAGTAAGGTAAATTATCCTTTGGGAATCCCAGCCAGCTAAGAACTGTATCAAATACAAAGCCATGTGTAAAAAAGAATTTAAAAATAAAACCAATGGCAATTCCATTTATCAAAAACGGAAAAAACATTATTCCCTTAAACAGATTCCCGAGCTTAGTTTTAAAACTTAATAAAGTAGCCAGAAGAAGAGCAAGCACTAACTGAACTACAGAACCGCCCATATAATAAAGTGAATTTTTAAGAGAATTAAAAATATCTTCTCTGGTAAAAAGATCTTTGTAGTTTTTTAATCCGACAAAAGTTCTTTCACCAATATATTTCATTTTGTAAAAACTATATGTTACCATTTCACCAAATGGAAGATAGGTGAAAGTAAAAAGAAGAAGAAGAGGAATTATTATAAAGGCCAGTATTACGGCTGTCTTTGAATAATGTATATTTATTTTTTTCATAATTTTTTCCATGGCAAAAGGCGGGCTAAGGCTGCTTACAAAGAAGCCTTAGCCCTTATTCTTTCTGTTATTTGTGGTCTAAATTAACGACTAGTATTTTATCTGAACATTAGCACTAGACTGAGCATCAGACCATGCTAAATTCCATTCATCCATAATTGCATCAAAGGTTTTAGTTCCGTTTACTGCGTGTTCAATAATCTGCTGAACCTTAAGATTTCCGCCAGCATTAATATTTAATTCTGATTCAGAATTAAGTTCATTGAACAAATCAGATTCACCGGCAGCAGCAGGATTATCAGAAACAAATTCTACATTGTTTTCAGAGAAAGCAGCATAAGCAGCCGGATAGTTATCATCGTTTGCGGCAATTGGAATACCACCTTCATTAAATGCAAATCCAGATTTTTCTGTGAACCATTTTACAAAAATCATTGCAGCATTTTTGTTTGTCTCAGAAGCCTTTGAATTAATACCAAAACAATAATCTGGTCCTGCAGAAGCATACTGTTTTCCATTAATTGTAATTGGGAATGACATATATCCAATGTCATCTGGATTAGGTCCGGCACCCTGCATCTGTGTAAATGCCCATGAACCAAGAACCATTGTTCCAATTTCACCACGATTTATCATACCCTTACAACCTTCCCAGTCTGTTGTAGTGTAGTCATCTTCAATGAGTTTATTGGCAGCTGCATCATACAAAACCTTATAAACAGCATAAGCATGAGTTCCATCGTTATAGTTTTTAAATGGATTCTTTGTATGAAGAAGTACATTATTCATGTAATCTGCATCACCTGTTGCAGAACCTCCAAGATATGCATCCCAGGCACCCATTGTCCAGCCGGCAGCATAGTTTGTATAAAGAGGAATTGCATTTGTCTTTTCTCTGATAAGTTTAAGATCTGCTATAAATTCATCTGTTGATTTTGGAAGTGTGTTAATTCCTGCCTGCTTGAAAACCTTTTTATTGTAAAGAACACCCTGAGCATTTCCTGTTGACGGAACTCCATAAACCTGTCCGTCATATTCCCAGTTAGTTGCAAATTTAATCTGTTTTTCCATTGTAGAAAGATCTCCAAAAGAAACAAAATAATTTGCAAGTTCTTTTTTATCGATAGCCGGGATCATCATAATATCACCCCAGTCTCCACCCTGCAGACGAAGAAGAGCAATACTTGCATAATCAGTAATACCTTCAATTTCAACTTTGATATTTGGATAAAGTTTATTAAACTCTTCCAGATATTTTTTAAATGTAACTCCAGTATAAGAATCCTGAAGCATATCAGTTCTATGACTGAGAAGTTTTAAAGTTGCAGAAATATCTGTACCTGTTTTTCCAAGTTCAATTTCTGCATACTGCAATACTTTACCAGAAGATTTTTCTGAGCCGGATTTTTTTGAACAACTGGTAACCATCATCAAGCTTGCTGCAGCAGTAACCACAGCGGCAATTTTAAGTAACTTTTTCATTAAAATGTCCTCCTAACTTAATCTTTTAAGTAATTTTAGTTTAACATTAACTTAAAAAAAAGCAAGTTTAAATTTATTTTAATCAAAAAGTTAATCGTTTAACTTAAAAAAAAAGTAAAAAAAAAGAGCTATCCCACAGAATAACTCCCTATTAGAATAAAAAAATCAAAAAAAAATCCCGCATTACAGCGGGATTGTAAAAACCGGCAAGTGCAATTTGCCTGATTTGTAGCCTACTTTCTGAGACCAAGCTCTTTAATGAATGCGCGGTATCCTTCAAGATCTGTGCGTTCATAGTAACGGAGCATCTTTCTTCTCTGACCAACTACCTTCAAAAGTGCACGTTTTGCTGTTGCATCTTTTGGGAAAGCGTTTACATGGTCTGTAAGCTGCTGAACACGCTGTGTCATCAAAGCAATCTGAACTTTTACGTTTCCTGTGTCATTTTCTTTAGCACCGTATTTTTTTACAGTTGCTGAAGTTGTTTCTTTTGCAAGTGCCATACTGGAACCCCTTAAAAAAAAATTATTTCTGCATACGCGAATCTTTTGATGGTCGGCTTTCGGGTTGCGGAAAGCAAATCTCAAAAAATCCGTATCAACAGATTTTAAAGTCTGATTTTTTAAGCAGACTTTTTATTACAAAATTTATTTATCGCCTTTAATGCCGTAGCGTTTGTTGAAGCGATCAATACGACCGGCAGTATCAACAAGTTTCTGCTTTCCTGTATAGAATGGATGGCAGGCAGAACAAATTTCAACGTGAATGTTTTCTACAGTTGAACGAGTTTCAATTACATTACCACATACACATGTGATTTTTGTAAGTTTGTAATTTGGGTGAATTCCCTTTTTCATGTTTTACTCCTATACTCTTGCCCGATATTACGCCCGGCTGCCCCTAGCCTGCAATAAATGCATCTATCATTCCGCTACCGTCAACTAAAATAAAAATAATATCACAAGATAAAATGATTAAATATTATATAAAAAAATCAAGCAGTTCGTCAATGGACTAATAAATATGGCGGGGAAAACTTCATCCCGCCCTTATAGATAATCCGTTAAAAAACGGGCTACGGCAGCGGGCCGTTTTACGGAGAAACCTAAAACCCTGTTTTTCTACTCTGCTTCATTTCCTTTTTCAAGCTCGTTAAGCTTCTGGACCATTTCAAAGCCTTCTTTCATTCCTGCATCAACTAAAAACTGAAGTTTAGGAAACTGACGGATCCGCATTTTTTTTGCTATTTCGCGCTGAATAAAACCAGCGGCAGCATTCAATCCATCAACTCCTTTTTTTAATTGATTATCAGGTAAAAAAGTAGAAACATAAACTTTTGCATATCCAAGATCAGAAGTAACTTCAACCCGGTTTATACTAAGAAAAGTAGAAACACGGGGATCTTTTACATCGCCATGGAGAATAAGCTTAGAAATTTCATCTCGCAGCTGATCATTAAGACGCTGCAATCTGTACTGTCCCATGTTTAGTTCGAACCTCCGTCTTCACTTGAACCAGTAACATTTCTCTTTTCAATTTCGGCCTGTTCCTCTGCAAGAGTTTTTCCAAGCTTTTTAGCAACTTCAACAATTTCAAAGATTTCAAGACGGTCGCCAACCTGAATGTCCTGCCAGTTTTCAAGACCAATACCACATTCATAGCCGGTAGATACTTCTTTAACATCATCCTTAAAGCGCTTCAAAGAAGAAATCTTTCCTGTAAAGAGTACTATACCTTCGCGAACAAGGTTTACACTTGAAGTGCGGCGAACAATACCTTCAGATACAGAACATCCAGCAATAACACCAACCTTTGGAACCTTGAATGTATCGCGTACTTCAACCATACCAATAACTTCTTCTTTTGTATCCGGCTGAAGCATACCTTCCATAGCTGCCTGAATTTCTTCTACACACTTATAGATGATATTATACTTACGGATTTCTACCTGCTCCTGTTCGGCAAGAGTTTTTGCCTTTGGTGTAGGACGAACATTAAATCCAATAATAATTGCATTTGAATCTGCAGCAGCAAGTGTAACGTCGGATTCGTTAATAGCACCCGCACTTGAATGAATAACTGAAAGGCGGATTTCTCGTGTAGAAAGTTTTTCCAGAGAAGACTTAAGGGCTTCTGCAGAACCCTGAAGGTCTGCCTTAATAATAACCTTAAGTTCACGAACTTCGCTGTTTTCAATATCTTTATAAAGTGTATCAAGAGTTGTTTTACGAACAGCCTTAGCAGCTTCAAAGCGTTTAAGTTCCTGACGCTTGCTGGAAATTGCACGAGCATCTTTTTCGCTTTCTGTAACCTGGAACGGATCACCAGCATTAGGCATTTCTTCCATACCAAGTACTTCTACAGGAGTAGATGGACCTGCTTCCTGAATGCGGTTTCCGCGATCATCGAACATAGCGCGTACACGGCCGGAATAAATTCCAGCTACAAAAGGATCTCCCTGGCACAAAGTTCCTCTCTGAACAATTACAGTAGAAACTACACCACGTCCCTGATCAACGCGAGATTCAAGAATCTTACCTTCGGCACGACAGTGATCATTTGCCTTAAGCTCAAGCATTTCTGCCTGAAGAAGGATTGCATCAAGCAAGTCATCAATACCTTCTTTCTTAAGAGCAGAAATGTGAACATACTGTGTATCTCCACCCCACTCTTCCGGAGTAAGTCCTTTTTCGGAAAGCTGAGTTTTTACTCTATCCGGATTTGCTTCCGGCTTATCAACCTTATTGACTGCAACAATAATAGGAACCTTTGCATCTTTAGCATGAGCAATAGCTTCCAGAGTCTGAGGCATAACACCATCATCCGCTGCAACAACAAGAACTACAATATCTGTAACCTGAGCACCTCGTGCACGCATCATTGTAAATGCTTCGTGACCCGGAGTATCAAGGAATGTAATTGAACCTTTTGGAGTTCTTACAGAATAAGCACCAATAGACTGTGTAATTCCACCAGCTTCGCCTTCTGCAACATGTGAATGACGGATAGCATCAAGTGTTTTTGTTTTACCATGGTCTACATGTCCCATTACGGTTACAATTGGAGGTCGTGGAGAAAGTTCAATTCCATCATCCTTTTCACTTTCAATAACTGTTTCATCATAAAGGCTTACAAGATGAACTTCACAACCATATTCGCTTGCAAGAAGAGTTGCAGTATCAGAATCGATAGACTGTGTAATTGTAACCATCATACCCATTCCCATGAGCTTTGCGATTACTTCACTAGCCTTAAGATTCATTTTGCGTGCAAGATCAGAAACAGAAATTGTTTCCATAATATCAATTGATTTTGGAACTACAGTTGCAGGAGTATCTGACTTCTTCTTTGTTTCAAAGAACTTATCATCATACTGCTCTTCGTCTTTTCTATTATATATCTGTTTCTTGCCTTTAAATGCTTTTTTTGTAGACTGTCTGCTTGTATCCATTGGAGGAACAGCACCAGCACCGCCCATTGGTGAACGAGAGCCTCTAAAGCCTCCCTGTCCCTGACCGCGGTTAAATCCACCCTGAGAACCTTTATTGAATCCTCCGCCCTGACCGTTTCCGCGATTCTGCCAGCCGCCCTGAGAATTCTGTCCGTTACGTTCTCTATTCTGATAGCTTTGGCGAGCCTGTGCTCCACTAAAACCACCATTGGATGCATTTCCCTGATTACGATTAAAGCCTCCCTGAGCTTTGTTTGGGCCGCCCTGACCGTTTCCGCGACTCTGATAACCGTTCTGACCGTTTCCTTTCTGGTAGGAATTTCCCTGATGATTAAAGCCGTTACCCTGTCCACCACGATTAAAATTATTGCGTGGTTTATCAGCAAGATTTCCAGCTTTTGAGTTTGGTCTTGCAGATGTGTAATCAAAACTCTTTGGCTTATTGTCAATTTTCTGAGCTGTCTTTGGAGCTTCCTCTGCTGCCGCAGGAACCTTATCTTTAGGAGTTTCTGCAGTAGTCTGAGCAGCAGCCTTCTGTTCACCAGTGGCTTCTGCTTTCTTAATTACAACATGAGACTTTGCTGGAGCATTATTTGAAGGAGCTGCACCTGCTGTGCTAGCCTTCTTTTTAACGACAACAACTTTCTTTTTTTCACCAGATGAAGCAGGTGCGGAATCCTGCTGTTTCTTGTGAACCACAAATTCGGGCTTTTTTTCTAATTCATCAGCCATATATAACCTTATACCTTCCTATTTACCACTCAACTATTCTTCATCTGAAAATTCAATTTCAATGCCACAGTTAGGACACTTTGTCATTCCAAATGTAATTTTAGCACCACATTCAGGACAGAAATATTCTTCTTCAGCTTCTTCTTCCTCTGTGGACTCTTCTGTCTGAGAAGCTTCTGCAGCTTCTTCATTTTCTTCTTCAACGAATTCTACATTTTCAGAAATTAAATCAGAAACCTTTTCAAGATCATCAGCAGAAACACCTTCAATATGAATTGTATCAGCATCAAATGCATCTACAAAATCCTGAATCTGATCAAAGCCATTTTCTTTAAGTAAAGCCGCAACTCTTTCATCAACTCCAGGAAGTTCTGATACAGTAGCAATTTCGTCATAAACGTTCTCATCATTAAAGAGATTTCTTGCATTCTGAACCGTATTAACATTAGAGAAGTCAATATTCTGAGCCTGTTCAACTGTCTTAACATCAATATTCCAGTCACAAAGACGATTTGCAAGTCGAACATTCTGTCCCTGACGACCGATTGCGAGTGAGAACTGACTCTCTTCTACAATTGCAAGAGCTTCACGTTTCTCTGCATCCATAATTACAACTCTTTCAACTTCTGCAGGAGAAAGTGCATTTTTTATAAATACAGCTGGATCCGGATTCCACTCAAGAACATCAATTTTTTCATTAAGAAGTTCACGAATTACATTCTGAATGCGGACACCCTTTATACCAACACAGGCTCCAACAGGATCTACTTCTTCGCGTTTTGAATAAACAGCAATCTTTGTTCTATAACCTGCATCGCGGACAATCTTATGAATTTCTACAGTTCCATCAGCAATTTCAGGAACTTCTTTTTCAAGAATTGAACTTACAAGTTTTGGATCGCTTCTAGAAAGAATTAACTGAATTCCAGAATTTGTTGGTTTTACATCTACGATTAAAGCTTTAATTCTATCGTTCTTTTCATAGTATTCAAGTTTAGACTGATACTTTACAGGAAGAATACCTTCAACCTTTCCTGCATTTCCCAAATCTACATAAATTGTTCCATTGCGTTCACGCTGATGATAACCGATGATAATTTCACCAATCTTGTCTTTATATTCATTCATCAAAGAATTTTTATAAGTTTCATTCAAGCCCTGATGAGCTGTCTGTTTTCCAGTTGAAACTGCAGAGCGGTCAAAAGTTTTTGGATCTTCGAGAATATCGATTTCATCTCCTTCTTCAACTTCATCACCGGCAAGTTTTCTAGCTTCCTCTAATTCAATTTCTTTTACAGGATCCCAAACTCCATCAAGAACAACTTTTCTGGAATAAATTGCAACATCAGATAAATCATCATTAAATTTTACAATTGCATTTTCATCAGTTCCATAAGTTCTCTTATAAGCAGCCTTCAAAGCCTTTTCAATTGTTTGCTTTACAGAATCCTCAGAGTAACCTTTTTCAGCAATAAGTAGTCGGATTGCCTCTGCCATTTCAGACATTTTCATGCCCCCTTTTATTCATAAATAAATTTTGCTTTCGCTATATTTTCATAAGAAACAGAAAGTTTTTCACCACCTTCTTTTTCCAATATTACTGATTTATCATCTGCACTAAGAATTTTTCCATTTACCCAGTCTGTTACAGTTTTATCCCACACTCTGACATTACGACCAGTAAATACAGAAAATTCAGCTGCATTTTTAATATTGTGCTCAATTCCAGGACTTGTTAATTCCATCATTGTATCTTCAGTTCCCAAAAGTGCTTCCAGTTTTGTAAGAAGAACTCTGTGAACTTTTGCACAGTCATTTACACCAATGTTAACTCCAGGTTCCTTAGAAGCAATCATTGCAGAAATTTTTGTAGTAGTTTTTGCAGGAACAATCTTTAATTCAACAAGGACATATCCCATTCCTTCAACTAAAGCGGCACATTCCTTATAATATTTAACATCCTTATAAGCTGTATATTCCATCTGTTACCTTCAAAAATTTAAATTTACAAAAAAAAGACCCGTGAGAAGTCACGAGTCTTTTAATAAATTCTATTAAAATGACATTAAAAATATACTAATTAGAAGAAAAAAAGTCAATATTAGCAAATAGTTCCTGAAAAAACATAATAAAAATGATTTTAATTTTTTTCCGGGATTTCGTGATTTTTCCTCTATTTTTTTATTATTTTTTTTAATATACTGAATTATATGAAAAAGTTTTCTTCTGTTCTTATTTCGTTTTTAATTTTCAGTTTTTATTGTTTTTCAGGTACAATGCCTTATGATTATTCATATACAATTGATAAAGATTATGATTATTTTAATATTGATCAGGTTTTTGTCTTAAGCAAAAAAGGGATGGATGTAAAAGAAAAACCAGATGAAAATTCAAGAACGCTTGTTCATTTACCGCCGGCAACTCAAGTCAGAGTTGTAGCAATCAGCGGGCCAAAAAGCAACAATAAAAGTGAATTTTACGATGATTATTATCTCGATTGGGCTGCAATTTTTCTACCAGATAATCTGAGATATAACGGAAATCAGATTGGCTGGATTAATAATCCGGATGATTTATGGTGGGATCCCTATTCAGACTTTATAGATCGTGAAACTATCTGGCAAACAGAGGACTGGACAAAAAAAGATCTGACCGGATTTCTTTTAAATCACGTATGGGAAATGACTTCTTACATAGACGGCCGCAGCACTCAAAAAAAAGCAATTGTCGTTTTTGAAAAAGATCAGGCAAAAGGATTATTATTTTCGTCTGATTCAGAAGCCCCCGAAGAAACACTTATAGCTAAATATAAAGTTTTAAGCGGAAATCAAATTGAAATTAAAGAAGACACAAGTTTCTTTCATAAAGGCATAAAAAATATTAAATCTGTTAATGAAACATTTTTTGAGATTTATGATAACAGATATGAATCCTGCTCTTTTAGAGCAATTAATCCGGGAACAATTCTTGAAGAAAGTTTTTATGAAAACTACAGCAAAAAATATCATCAGCAAATAGAAAATTATATAATAAAAGAATCACGAAAATTCTTCAGGATTTATTCAAAAGACTGGTATTGTAATAATGATATTTCTGATTATCTTCTTAGTTCATACTACAACGATTACGAATATAATTATGAAACTGGCGATACAATGCAAAATCCTTATAATTTAAAAACTCTTGCCATTGCATACGGAGTCTGGCTTGACAGCACCGTAAAAGTATTTGTAGATTACTGGGCTCGTTACATAAAAAAATATGAACAGGAAGTTCTTCCAAAAGGAATTTATACTTATCGTGGAATTTGTAAACCTTACAAACATTTATATAAAGAAGTAACTTACAAAGCCGATTCAAATTTAAATTTGCGTGAATCAGAAAACAGGAAAAGTCAGGTCATTACAATAATGAACGAAAATACAAAAGTTACAATAGTTGACTTTGGTCAGCCTGAAGTTATTGACGGAATTTTATCGACATGGGTAAAAGTAAAAATTGTTGAAAATACTATAGACCGCAATAACAACACCCTGTCAGAAGGCACAGAAGGCTGGTGCTTTGGCGGTTATCTTATGGAAGATAAATAAACGGCGGCTACAGCTCGCTGTTGCATGCGCAAAAAAAACGGATAAAACTCGCACGGCTGCCCGGTAGTTTGTGCCTATAAAAAAGGACATCTCCTAATGGAAGTGCCCTTTTTTTATTTACAGTATATCACTAGAATGAACCAGCAACAGCAACTGCACAGGCAACGGTACATGCCTAAAATAGCAAATGCGTTAAAAAAAACAGTCCCACAGGACTGTTTTTTAGCATTTACTTACTAAATGGCTCGCCCGATTTATCGGGCGCCTAAGGTTGTACCGTTGCTTTAGAGACTTCGAAAAACAACGATACAACTATAATTGCTTAGAAACTACCAGCAACTGCAACTGCACAGGCAACGGTACAACCGACCATAGGATTGTTACCCATTCCCATGAATCCCATCATCTCAACGTGAGCTGGTACTGATGACGAACCTGCGAACTGTGCATCTGAGTGCATACGTCCGAGAGTATCAGTAAAGCCGTAAGAAGCTGGACCTGCAGCCATGTTATCAGGATGGAGTGTACGACCTGTACCACCACCAGAAGCTACAGAGAAGTATTTCTTACCAGCAAGGAGACGCTCCTTCTTGTAAGTACCTGCAACAGGGTGCTGGAAACGTGTTGGGTTTGTTGAGTTACCAGTGATAGAAACATCAACATCCTCGTGCCACATAATTGCAACACCTTCGCGTACATCGTCAGCACCGTAGCACTTTACGATAAGGCGGTCTGGGTTAGATCCGTATGGAACTTCCTTTACAACCTTAAGAGCCTTGTCTGTACCTTCGCCGTTGAAATAGTCGAATTCAGTCTGAACGTATGTGAAGCCGTTGATACGAGAAATAATCTGAGCAGCGTCTTTTCCAAGACCGTTCAAGATAACGCGGAGCTTGTTCTTGCGAACCTTGTTAGCGTTAGCAGCAATCTTAATAGCACCTTCAGCAGCAGCGAAAGATTCGTGTCCTGCCAGGAATGCAAAGCACTGTGTTTCTTCAGAAAGAAGACGTGCACCGAGGTTTCCGTGTCCTAGCCCTACTTTACGGTCATCAGCTACAGAACCTGGCAAACAGAATGCCTGGAGTCCCTTACCGATGTTGCTAGCCGCTGTAGAACCAGTTTTGTCTCCTGTCTTTTCTGCTTCTTTGATTGCGATTGCAGATCCGAGTACGTATGCCCATTTAGCATCCTCGAAACAAATCTGCTGTGTAGACTGACAGATTTCGTATGGATCGAAACCACGAGCCTTACAAAGATCGCGTGCTTCGTTCAAACCAGCCTCACCTTCTTTAAAACCATATTCTTTAAGAGCCTTATTCACCTGAGGAATGCGGCCTTCAAAATCTTCAAATAATGCCATAATTCAATTTCCTCCTGCGACTTACTCTTTTCTTGGGTCGATAAGTTTTACCATACCCTGATCTGCAGTTACACGACCATAGTGTGTACGTGCACCTTCGATAGCTTCCTGTGCAGGTTTTCCTGCTTTGAGGGCATCCATTAACTTACCAAAGTTGATACAGTTATAACCGATGATCTGGTTGTCTTTATCAACTGCACAAGTTTCTACATAACCTTCAGTCATTTCGAGATAGCGAGGACCTGTTTTGCGTGTTGCAAACATAGTTCCTACCTGAGAGCGGAGGTTCTTTCCAAGGTCTTCAAGAGAAGCACCAACTTTAAGTCCGTCTTTAGAATAAGCTGACTGTGTACGTCCGTAAACAATCTGCATAAAGAGTTCGCGCATAGCTGTGTTGATAGCATCGCAAACCAAGTCTGTGTTAAGAGCTTCAAGCAAAGTTTTTCCGATAAGGATTTCAGAAGCCATAGCAGCTGAGTGAGTCATACCAGAACAACCGATAGTCTCAACCAAAGCTTCTTCAATAATACCGTCTTTTACGTTCAAAGAGAGTTTACAAGCTCCCTGCTGAGGTGCACACCAACCGATACCGTGTGTGAATCCAGAAACGTCTTCAATTTTTTTAACCTTTACCCATTCTCCTTCTTCAGGAATTGGGGCTGGTCCATGATATGCGCCTTTTGCCAAAGGACACATATGCTCCACTTCTGCAGTGTATGTCATGTTTTGCTCCTATATAAACAAATATATAGAATAAAATATCATTTTTCAGAGAGTATTACAATCCCATTTTTTTTATGTGAATTTGACCAAAAAAAGTATTATCAATAGAATACGAGATAATGGAACTTTATATATTACGTCATGGTACTACAGACTGGAACAAACAGAAGAGATTCCAGGGATCACAGGATATAAATCTGAATGAAGAAGGAAGACAACTCGCAATTAAAGTTGGCAAAAGATTTAAAAACGAAAATATTAGCTTTGACTGCATTTATTCTTCTCCTTTGAAACGTGCCTATGAAACTGCATGCCTTATCAGGGGCGATAATAATTATCCTGTAATAAAAAATCCGCTGCTTAGGGAAATCAGTTTTGGCTGTCAGGAAGGAATGCCTTATGACGAATGGATGAATACAGAAGACCATCGCAAGTATTTCTTTACAAATCCTATAGAATATATACCTCCTGAGGGTGGAGAAACTTTAAGTTCCGTATGCAAACGTACAAAAGAATTTGTGCAGACAATAATTGAACCAATTCAAAAAAGCAAACCTGATTCCAGAATTATGATTGTTGCACATGGCGCTTTACTTGCCGGAATGATGTGCTATCTTGATAATCACGGAATCGAAACTTTCTGGGGAAGCGGTTTAAAAGGAAACTGCGAAGAAACAATTTATAATTATGACGGGCAAAAATGGGAAAAAAAATAACAGATTTATTTTTGGCTGCTCGCATAGTCTCGCAGCTTGAGCCATTCTTCCGATGAACCTAAATGTGTAAGGCCGCTGGCGGCCGGTGTTCTATAGCAGGGCGTTAAAAAAATTGCACCGCAATTTTTAGCCCTACTACTATCCCGCTGTCGCAGCCCTGTTTTTAACGGTTCCTCGATTTTAGGCTGCTCGCGGTTCCTCGATTGTAGCGCTCGATAAATCTCGCGAGCTATTTTTAAGGTAAATGCTAAAAGACAGTCCCGATGGACTGTCTTTTTTAACGCATTTGCTATATTTGGCATTACTCAGTTGGTCTTTTTTTCAGGTTCTTGCTTTCTGCAATTGCCTGACCTTCGCCAACACTCTGCTCCATCATAGCGCGAACCTTGAGTGGAAGTCCTGCAAGTGTAATGAAGCCCTGAGCATCCTTGTGGTTGTAAAGTTCACCAGTTGTGAATGAAGCAATTGATTCGTTGTAGAGGCTGTACTTTGAACCAGAACCTGCACCACGGATTGCGCCCTTCACTACCTTTACCTTTGCCCAGCCTGTTACAGTTTCTTCTGCCTTGTCCATAAAGGCCATGCAGGAATCCATAAGAGTTGTGAACCATTTTCCTTCGTAGATAAGCTCTGCCATGCGGAGGCTTACCTGCTGTTTGTAGTGGTAAGTTTCACGGTCGAGACAGATGTGATCCATCATTCTGTGAGCGAAGTAAAGAATTGCTCCACCCGGTGTTTCGTAAACACCACGGCTCTTCATACCAACAAAGCGGTTTTCGCAGATATCTACAAGACCAACACCGTTGCGTCCGCCGATTACGTTGAGCTCGTTAAGAAGGTCAAGAGAGTTCATCTTCTTGCCGTTGAGTCCAACAGGAATACCCTTTTCAAAGTCGATTGTTACATATTCACCGTCGTTTGGAGCTTCCTCCGGAACTGTTGTATTTTTAAGCATGTGCTTGTAATTTGGCTCGTTTTCTGTCTTCTCGAGCTCGAGACCTTCATGGCTGAGATGCCAGATGTTCTCGTCGCGTGAGTAAGACTGATCTTTTTTCATTGGAACTTCGAGGCCGCGGTCTTCAAGATATTTGATTTCTGCTTCGCGGCTGTCCATATTCCATTTGTCATCGCGCCATGCAGCGATTACCTTGATATCTGGAGCAAAAGCCTTGATTGCAAACTCAAAGCGAACCTGGTCATTTCCCTTACCTGTTGCACCGTGACAGATTGCAACTGCCTTTTCCTGACGTGCATATTCTACAAGGATTTTTCCGATAAGAGGACGTGCAGTAGAAGTACCGAGAAGATATTCATCCTCGTAAACTGCATTTGCCTTGAGTGCCGGCCAGATGTATTCTTCAATATATTCCTGACGTGCATCTACAACGTAACATGCGCTTGCACCTGTTTTGAGGGCGCGGGATTTGATTGCTTCCCAATCATCTCCCTGTCCTACGTCGATACAAACTGCGATTACATCGTAGTCATAGTTTTCTTTGAGCCATGGAATGATTACTGTTGTATCAAGTCCACCTGAATAAGCAAGAACTACCTTATCTTTTGCCATATATAACCTCTCTTGGTGGTTTCGTATTTCGACAAGCTCAATAAGCGTGTGATTTGCTTACTCAACCACCATATTTTTGCATAAATATACAAAAAATATACAATTTTATGCAAAAATATGCAAGAGATTATATAAAATTAACTGTAAACCTGGCTCCCAGTCGTGATACACAGGCATGTATGCAAACAATCTTTTGATTATTAAGTCAGTTAATTTGGCGCGAAGGAGTGAGACACAGGGCAAAAAGACTTTTTTTGGGGATGCCGCGTGAGCGGCATTAATATGGTTTCCATACCCCAAAAAACGTCTAGCGGATTATTCCGCGTTTTTGACCTGTGGATCACGACTGGAAGCCAAGATATCTGGATTTATTTTACAGTTCATCGATTTTTTGCATAAAATTATCTTCAGTGATTTGTATATTTATGCTGTTGGCCGGCAGGGTCAGGGTGAAGGTGCCGTCTTCATTGGGATTTATTGTGAAGGCTTGTTTGAGGTGTGAACTGGCATAGGCTTTAATAAACTCCAGGGCAAGCTTCTGGCGGCGGTGAGATCGGGATTTGTTTTCAAGGGAAGTTTCGAGTTCTTTTAAGTAATCCGGCAGTCGGCTAAGGAACTCATCTATTTCTGGAAGCGGGTTATAGGGAAATTTTGCGTCGCAGAGCTTTACATAGTCTCCTGATTTTTTTTGCAAAAGACTTCCTTTTATAGAAGACTGAATGAAAAGGCGGAGTTTTATATTAGATGTAAGAGCAATTTCCAGAGTACAGTAAGATTCAAAATATTCAACATTTATTTTTGCTTCTGGATGAGAAGCCGAAAATTCGTCAAATGCTGAATGACAATTTTCCAAACACAAAGGTTCTGCATCTGTGCGGACCATATTTTTATGCTGCAGGTGAACAAAATGTTCTTTCCAGAAATCTGCTTCATTATCAATATATTTTTGTGCGGACATTTTAATCTCCATCTCCTAGGAAAGTTTGCATGGCAAAAATGTTGCAAAGCTGCCACAAAGGCTTTCTATCCACCAGCGTGATTTTTCATAAGCAAGTCTGTTATCTAAAATCCAAAGGATTGAAGCAGAACCTGCTCCTCTGCCGGAACCAGAAATTCCAATTTTTGGAACTTCACCTTCACCATCCGTAAATATTATCATACCGGAATAGCGATTTTTATTTTCCATATAAAAATCAATCGGCGGCTGAAAATTTGTTCCTCCACGACCTGTAATTTCTTTTAAATTAAAATTTTTAGAAAATTTAACAGGCGATGTATTTTTAAGATTCACATCAAAAAAAATCAAATCAATATTTTCGATAATCTTTAAATAGAAAAAATTATTAATTGCATGATAAAATCTATTAAAACTTTCATCTGTAATTGAACCACTCACATCCACTGCAATAAGAATATCAGCTTTTCGTTCATAGCGGCTTCCCATAGCTGCAAAGCCATAACGCCGGCTTGGTTTCATACGAGTAAGATGTCTGCTGGCGCTTACAATATTCTGACGAAACTTTGTAAGTGCACGCCTGTAATCAAAAGAAAAATCTACATTATCAGAAAGTTCACGCTGAAGATTGCCACCAGTTTCTCCCCAGCCTTCTTCAATTTCTGCCTTCTTTATTTTTTCATTAATCTCATTCTGAGCGTTTTCATCTTCCTGCCAGAGCTCAGAGCTTTCTGTAACAGCAGACAAATCATAATCAGAAAGAGCACCTTCTCCACTTGCCTCTCCGCCTCCTGCAGAAGTTTCACGAATTAAAAAGACAAGCTTTTTATACCACTGCTCAAAAGTAAGATCATCTACAGTTTTTAAAAGTCCTGTTCCACGATCAACCTGAAGATTTCTCTGAAAAAATTTTAATTCTTCGGTTCCGGCCCATTTTTTTCCAAGCGGATAATCCAGTGTAGAAAATCGCCACGCCTGACTTTTTAAATACACAATTCCTGCAGTTTCAATTCCACTTTGCGGTGTAAAATATTTTGAAATAATTACGTCACTTGCAAGCTGAAGCGCTGTTGGATTTGCATTATGAGGCTGGCGGGCATACGGATGCTTTAATAAAATTCTGTATGCTTCAGTTTTCAAAAAATCAGTAAGTTCATTTTCGGAAAGCTGATTTGTGATAACTTCAGAAAACTCAATACAATGATGACCGGTTCGTAAGGGAACAGACAAAGATTCATTATTTACAAAATGATGATTCGTTACCACCGAAAATAAAAGCGGCTCTGTTATAAACCATTTTTTTATTATGTCATTCAGCCGTTTTTCACAATTCATAAATTACGTCCGAAATCTTATTAAAGTTCAGAACTTAAATCAAGAAGTCTTGTGTAAAGAGGAGCTGCTTTTTCTACAATAAAATTTAACGCATGAGGAAATTTTTGTGCAGAAACGAGGCTTGCAAAATGTGCCTGAAGTTCTTTTTTATTATTTGCTGCAAACCAGTCAAAATACGAAATAAGATTTTCTGATACAACCTCAGCAGCATCTGTTGAAAGCGCAGCAATCATTGGTGAAGTTTTTTCAAGCCAGCGGAAAACAGCTTCATTAAGCTGCGTCAATTCTGTAAAATTTAGATTATCAAGCATTTTTTTATTTTCAGAAAAATTACCGTGAGCCAAAAGACTTTCTACGGACGGCAGGTGATGCAAATTTACAAATTCAAAAAAAGCTGCAGCAGCACGATTTCCAACAATTCCAGAAATCATTGGCTGAACCATAGCATTAAGTTCTTCAAAATTCTGAATTATTTTTGACGCACGTTCCCAGCTTCGACGATCTGGAGTTCGTTCAAGATTTTCGGCTGTAAAATTTTCATCGCCATCTAAATATTCAGAATTTTCATCTATAAAAGAAATAATTCTTTCATCAAGACCTTCAGTACGTGCCCATTTTATCCAGTCTTCAACACTTGGAGCAAATTCATAAATATTAAACCGGCTTACAAGCGCTGGATCAAGGTCAGTCAACTGATATTCGCTTCCGCCATTTACCGCACTTATAATTCTACTGCCAGCCGGCAAACTCTTTCCCGCTAATTTGCGATTAAGAGTTAAATCCATTACAGTCTGAAGAACTTCCGGGCGGGCTCTGTTTAATTCATCAAGAAAAAGAACAACAGGCTTACCGTCTGTAGGAAACCAATATGGAAGCATGAACTCTGTACGTCCAGTTTTTTCATCAAGATGAGGAAGGCCGATTAAATCGCCTGGATCACTCATCTGCCCAAGAAAAAGTGTTACGACATTTTCTCCACGGCTTCCAAAAAAGTCTTCAAGAATTCTTGATTTACCAATTCCGTGCCGTCCGACAAGCATGATATTTTGTTCAGACGGCGTATTTTCCAGAATAAATGCTAACTGAGTAGAATCTATTTTCATTAGTTTGCTTTAACTGTATTTTTTACAATAACATCATGAGCGCCACCTTCTCGTAATGAAGCAGCACTAACAAGAGTTATTTTTGCATTTTTCTGTAAATCAGGAATATTTGTAACACCGCAGTTACACATAGCATGAATTACTTTGCTTGTTGTAAGGGTTACGTTATCGTGAAGACTTCCGGCATAAGGAACATATGAATCTACACCTTCTTCAAATGCCATTCCTTTTTTACCGCCCAAATCATAGCGCTGCCAGTTACGGGCACGGTTACTTCCTTCACCCCAATATTCCTTTACATAATTTCCATTTACGATAAGCTTGTTTGTAGGAGATTCATCAAAGCGGGCAAAATAACGTCCGAGCATTACAAAATCTGCACCCATTGCAAGAGCAAGTGTAACGTGATGATCATAAACTATTCCGCCATCAGAACAGATTGGAATATAAATACCAGTTTTTTCATAATAAGCATCGCGTGCCTTGGCAACTTCAATTGTTGCAGTAGCCTGACCACGACCAATACCCTTCTGTTCACGTGTAATACAAATTGAACCGCCGCCAATACCAATTTTAACAAAGTCTGCACCGGCATCTGCAAGGAAATTAAAGCCGTCTGCATCTACAACGTTTCCGGCACCAATTTTTGCATTCGGCCACTTTCCGTGAATGTCCTGCAAGGCTCTTCTCTGCCATTCTGTAAAGCCTTCAGAAGAATCCAAAGTCATTACATCAACACCGGCTTTAAGAAGGGCTGGAACACGATCCATATAATCGCGGGTATTTATTCCGGCACCAACGATATATCTTTTCTGAGAATCAAGAAGTTCAAGAGGATGTTCTTCATGACTTGCTGCATCCTTTCTGAAAACAAAGCTCAAAAGCTTTCCGTTTTTATCTACAACCGGAAGCTGATTTACCTTTTTTTGCCAGATTATATCGTTTGCTTCTTCAAGTGTAATTCCTTCCTGAGCCATTACAAGTGAACTCAAAGGAGTCATAAAATCTTTTACTTTTGCATCTGGGCCACAGTGAGAAATTCTAAAATCACGGTCTGTAATAATTCCAACAAGCTTTCCGTTTTCTGTTCCATCTTCTGTTACAGCAACTGTTGAATGACCAGTTTTTTCAATTGCAGCTACAAGTTCAGAAATTGTCTGATCTGGACGAATATTTGTATCAGAAGAAACAAAACCAGCCTTATAGGCCTTAACACGGGCAACCATTGCTGCCTGATCTTCTATAGTCTGTGAACCGTAAATAAATGAAATTCCGCCTTCTTTTGCAAGAGCAACTGCTAATTTATCATCCGAAACAGACTGCATAACAGCAGAAGTCATTGGAATATTCATTGTAAGGGGACTTTTTTCGCCTTTTTTCTTATTATACCGCACAACAGGAGTTTGCAGCGAAACGTTGGCTGGGATACAATCTGGGCCTGTGTAACCAGGAACGAGCAGATATTCATCAAATGTGTGGGAAGGTTCTTCAAAAAAATACGCCATAAATAACTCCTATTAATTACCGCTTATGCGGAAAAATAAAAAAGAAAGTATAAATATGACATCGTATTATATAACGTTTAAAAACTTTTTGCAATATAAGGTAAAAAAGATTATAATAGTAGCGCTATGAATTATATAAAAAAATCATCTCTTTTAATTCTTATTTTTGTATGTCTCACTTCTTTTTTATCTGCTAAAGAAAAAGCATTCAGATATTATTTATCAGATTATGTAGAATATCTTGAAACGCCTGCAGAATATAATATAGAAAATATAAAAAATCATAAAAATGATTTTAAACCGTTAGATAAGTCTCAATTCAAAAAACTGAATAATCTTATCAGAAAAGATGGTGATTTTTTATGGCTCAGGAATCGTTTTTATCTTCCTGAAAAATTAAAAGGCCAGAATCTGGGTGTATTCATTGCACAATTAAACGCCGCTGATGCTTTTTATATAAACGACACTCTTTTACGAAGATATGGTTCTTTTCCGCCAAATCAGATTTCTGCAGGCTTTGCTTCTCAAAATTTTATGATTCCACAGATTTTATTAAATCAGGAAGGAACCAATGAAATTTTAATCCAAATATATCCGGGTTCAATTGTTTCGCTTTCTGATTATTTTTTTATAGGCGAACAAACTGATGTACTCGAGCTTGCCGAAATTAAAACATTTTTTAATTCAAGAATTCTCCTTATTTGCTCTGGAATAATGCTTGTTCTTTTTATTATTTTCTTTTTACTTTTTGTATTGCTGAGAAAATATAAAGAATCTGTTCAGTTTATGTCTTTTTCAATGCTCCTGTTTTACAGCATTCACTTCCTGGTACCTTTTTTTATTACAGAAATTCCATGGATTAAGCCAGCCTTTATTTCATATTTTACAATCATAAAATTTTTCTTTGGAGTTGGAACTTTTACAACAATCTACTTTGCTAATTCATTTATAATTCATTACATAGGAATAAGAGATTCTAAAAAAATCATTATTATAAGATTATTATTATGGATTATTCCTACAATTGCTATTTTATTCTTTAATAATCTTAATGCACTGGTAAAATCAGCGCCGTTCTTTACAGCCTTTTTATTAACTCAGTTTTTCTTCAGTCTTCCGCGCCTTTTTAAATCTTTCTTTGATAAATCAAAGCGAAAAGATGCAATTACGCTCTTGCTGGGTTTTCTTCCAGTAGATATTGGCGTAATAATTGATACAATTGTAAAGGTAATCTTAAAGATAGATCATATGCCGTATTTTACAATTTACGGCTGGCTCATAACAGGAAATATTTTCCTTGTATTCCTTTTACTGCGCTTTGGAAAAATGTATATAAACAATATTGAATTAAAAGAGCAGTTATCTTCCTTTAACACACATCTTGAAGATGTTGTTGCTATAAGAACAAAAGAAGTTACCGAGGCAAATTTTATTCTTTCGCGTGGTCTGGAAACTGTTTCTCATGTTCAGAAAAACTTTCTTCCTCCAAAAAGCAAAACTCTTAAAGGCTGGGAAATTGCCGTAAGCTACAGGGCTCTGGATCATGAAGTTTCAGGCGATCTTTATGATTATTATTACAATAAATCAACCTTATATGGACTTGGACTTTTTGATGTTTCGGGCCATGGAATTCCTGCCGGACTTATGACAATTCTCGCAAAAGGAATTATTTCTCAGCACTTCCTTGCCGGAATTGCAGATAAGGAATCTACATCAGAAATTTTAAAAGAAATTAATAAGTCATATATTAAGGAAAAAGTAAATGTAGAAAATTACATTACAGGTCTGCTTTTCCATTTCAGCGAATTCAATAAAAATGATATCTGCAGTCTGGAAGTTGCAAACGCAGGTCATCCCTACCCGTTTATTTACTCTAAGCAGGAAGATAAAATTATTGAATTAAAATACGAAAATAGCGATGAACAGTACGGAATTATAGGAATTGAAGATCTTGAAGTTTCATTCCCGCCGGTTTCCTGCAGACTTGCAGTTGACGATATTCTTGTCTGCTATACAGATGGAATTACAGAATCGGTTAATCAGAAAGGCGAATATTTTGGCAAAGAACGCCTGATGAATATTATAAAAGAGAATAAAGACTTTTCTGCTGAAGAAATAAAAGACAGGGTCATAGCTAAATATACTTCGTTTATGGATCAGTCACCAATTACAGATGATATAAGTCTTATTATATTAAAGAGAACTGCATCTGAAGACTATATAGAAGAAATTTAATTATTCTCTTCATTTCCGCCCACATCTACACGATATCGGCCTTCCATCGGAACATTTGACGGATAATAATATGTTCTTGTAGAAGTTGTTTCTTCTGCTGCAGAAGATTCAGAATCTTCCGGAGAATTTTCAACTCCATTTTCTGAACCTGTTTCTGCAGCCGGTTTTTCTGAAGCTGGAGTTACAGCTGGAGTTACCGGAGAAGCAGTAGCTGCAGCCGGAGCTGCAGTTGCAGGAACAGCACTTACAGGTCTTTCCTTTTCAATTTCAAGACGGATTGTTTCTAATTGCTTTTTGTGACGTGATTTAAGCAGCAAAGTCTTTGTTGAAGCTTTATAAACATAACCAGAAGAATTATAAGTTTCAAAACGAGGATCAGTTCTAAACTGCATGTCATAAATAAAGATTTTTGCGAATTTTGGAACACCCTTAATAATTACGTAATGAGTCCACTCAAGCGGGAAGTCAATTGTAAAGATTAATTCTGAATTATCTGAAGATAGTGTGTAAGTTATATCTTTTGCACAAGTCCATGCCCAAACTTTATTACCCAAAACAGTTCCAATCTTTTTAAATCCTGGATAATAAGGACTATCATAAGCAATAACTGAATAAAGATTTGCAGAAGTTCTTATATCAAAAGTAGAATCAGAAAGATAAGAATTAACCATTACATATCCGGCTTTTTCCAGAACATCATTATTTGAAGCTCTTCCGTAACGAAGCACAGCCATTCCGGTTTCTACACCCTGAATTACAGACAGGAAGGTGTCGTTTTCAGAAATTGTAAGAACGCCATTTTCGTAAATACAACAGTCCGTTATTTTTTGTATACAGTCTTCAAGGACAGGCTCAAGATGTCTTGCATAACCGGAATCAAGAGAAAGCAAATCTACATAAACCTCAAGAATTCCCGTAACCTGAGCAAGAGAAAGCGTAGAAACATCTGTTGCAGCAGCAAAATCAAGAAGCTTAATTACAGACTGCGGTGTAGAATGTATATACATGAATGGAGCTATATTGCGGATCATAAAGATATCAAGCGATGAAGAAAGCATACTTGAAGTAAGCTTCTTTTCATATTCTGCAACAGCTGCATCAAGTGTATCGTTCATTTCTTCAAGAGTATTTAAGAAAGGAGCAGTAAAATAGGTTCTCTGTTTTCCTTTCTTAAATGACTGAGGAATAGCTTCCAGAGCCTTTGTATAATCACCGTTTTCTGCCATAGCTGCAACATAAGCTGCAATAACCTGTTCCGAAGAACTTTCCTGAGAAGTCGGATTATAACTGCTGATAATATTATTTTTAAACTTCTGTACATTTGAAGCAAAAACCGCTGAATCAGCACCAGGAAGATCAACAAGAATATCAAGAGAAAATTTCTGAGATTCTGTATACATTCCATATCTTGCAATAGACATTGAATGCTCAAAGGCAAGCAAATTATTTTGAGTTGAAGAAGCAGTAACTTCCCATAAGCTCTTTTTACCTTCAAGAACAATCTGATTATCAGATTCCTTTTGAATTTTTATATTTGTAGAAAAATTATAAGGAATAACAAGATGCGAGATTGAAGAAGGAAAATTCGGCTGAAGCAAAAGCTGGGCATTTGAATCTTCAGAAGATAAGGCAACATTTAATATAACGTCTTCTGAAAAATACAGAGAATATGAAAGATTATCCGTTTTTTTATAGTTTTTAAGAGTTAAAGGAATTTCTACGTTATCTTTATTTGCCTTTACAGGATTCTGATCATCAAAATAAATATTTATTCCGTTAAAAGACATTCGCAGGAAATTTGATATAGAAAGAACTTCTGATTCCTCATTTTTTAAAAATGTAAGCTGAAGATTACCTAATTTTTCTATTATATTTGAGTCTGTTCTAAATTGAAGAACAAAAATGCCGATTATTATAACAACATCAACTAATAAAAGTACCGATGCTTTTCTAAGTGCCCTGATTTTCATTATAATGCTAGTTTAGTAAATGATTCGGTAAATTTCAACTATAGTAATACTATATAAAGGTGGGATAAAATGATTACAAAGCGATTTTTTTCAAAAACCTCAAAGCTGATTACCTTCTGTTCTGTTATATTATTTATTTTTTCCATTAATTCCTGCGGAACAACAGAAGAAATTGCTAAAGCAGATGAACCGGAAATTGTAGAAAAGCCCGTTATAAAAGAAGAAAAAAAAGTTGAACAAAAGAAGGACAAGCCTGAAGTACAGGAAAGTCCTGACGTAATTTTTGTACGTGAACTTCAGGCTTTTCTTGAAAAAAATGATATAAAAGGAGCTATAAGCCATTTTGACAATCTTCCAGAAGAACTTAAAGACGACACTGAATTAAAAATGCTTTTGGGTGCTCTTCTTTATTCAGACATGCAGTATGACGAAGCTATAAAAATAGCAAATGAAGTTTTAGCTTCAAATAATAAAAATATGGAAGCTCTTGAACTATTATCTATGTGTAACAGAGCAAAAGGCGACAAAAAAGCATATCAGACATCTTTAAATCAGATTTTAGCAGCTGATCCAAATAATTCTTCTGCGAATATTCAAAAAGCACAGGATTATGCCTTAACAAAAAAATACAAGCTTGCTAAAGACTGCTATGCAAAAGCTTTAAAAGGTGATCCTTCTAATATAGATGCAATGCTTGGTTATGCGCAGATGGCTTATTACACTGACGATTTAAAAGCCTCGCAAAACTATTTTGAAAAAGTTCTGAAAATAGAGGAAGACAACGCACAGGCTTATGCATATCTCGGAAAACTGGCTTACGATGACGGAAATTATCTTCGCGCTTATAAATATGTAGAAACAGCTCTGGAATATGATTCGAATAATTACGATTATCTTTTAGACAAAGGAACTTATTTGAGATACCTTGGAAAATTTGATGAAGCTCATAAGGCCTGGACTAAAGCGGCAGAAGTAAATCCATCTTATTTTCTTGCCTATGCTTATCTTGCGGGAAGTTATGATGATCTTGAAAAATGGGATCTCGCATTGGAAAATTACTTAAAGGTTATAGAAACAAATCCAAATTATTTTTATGCTTATGAAGAAACAGCTATTTTAGCTTATCGTGAAAAAGATTATAAAAATGCTATAAAGTATTTTCAGAAGGCAGCAGAATATTCAGATAATTATTCTTACACACTTATGACTGCTGCCTGCTATTTTAAATTGAATGATTCGCTTACTGCTAAAAAAATTCTTCAGGCAAAATTAAAAAAACTTACACCAAATACAACAGAATATGATCTTGTAAGATTCTATAATGACAATTACAGCCGTAATGCAGAAGTTACCCTTAAGCAGAAAATTCAAAAAGAAACTAATAGCAATAATCGCGGCAAAATGTTATTCTACATAGGATTATACTACGAATTGAATAAAGCAGATGATGTTGCAAAAGAATATTATGCAGATGTCACAAGCATGCAGGCACCAATGTTCTTTGAATACAGAATTGCCGAATGGGGATTACAGCAATGAGTCAGACTCAAAAAATTTTACAGCTTAACGGAAGAAAAATTACATTAATTGGAACAGCTCATGTTTCAAAAGAAAGTATAGAAGAAGTAAAACAGACAATAAACGAATTAAACCCGGACTGCGTAGCAATTGAACTTGATTCTCAACGCGCAGATTCTATTAAGAATGCAGATAAATATAAAAACCTTGATATCATTAAAATTCTCAAAAAGAATGAAGGCTTTTTAATGATTGCAAATTTAATTCTGGCTTCATTTCAACGCAGAATGGGAGCAAATGTTGGAGTAAAGCCGGGCGATGAAATGCTTGCTGCATTATCTGTTGCAGAAGAAAAATCAATCAGGACTTCTCTTGTAGACCGCCCGATTCAGATAACCTTAAAGAGAGCCTGGGCAAAAAATTCTTTCTTTGGAAAATGCAAGCTTCTTGGAACTCTTCTTTCCAGCGCATTTTCAAAAGAAGAAATTGAAAGCGAACAAATTGAAAATTTAAAAAATACCAGCGAAATGGACAATATGATGAAGGAATTGTCCGATTATATGCCGGTTATAAAAGAAGTATTAATAGATGAAAGAGATAAATATCTTGCCAGCAAAATATTTGAATCTGAAGGAAACAATATTGTAGCAGTTCTTGGGGCAGGACATTTGCCAGGTGTAGAAGCACACTTAAATAAAATTGCCAGAGCAGAAGAAACAAGTAATGTAAGTGAAATATCAGAAATTCCACCAAAATCTTTCTTCTCTAAAATAATTAAATTTATTATCCCTGCAATTATTATTGCTCTTATTGCAGCAGGCTTTATTTATGGTGGATTTCAGGCAGGAAAAGAAGCTCTTTCTATCTGGTTCCTTTATAATGGAATTCCTTCTGCCCTGCTTACTATTCTTGCACTCGCCCATCCTGTTACAATCCTTACAGCCCTTGTTACCGCTCCGTTTACATCTTTATGTCCGTTTATTGGAGTTGGTTTTGTTGCAGGAATTGTTCAGGCCCTTTTATGCAAACCAAAAGTATGCGATATGGAAACACTTCAAGACGATGTTTCTTCTTTCAAAGGCTGGTATAAAAATAGAATTTTAAGAATTCTTTTAGTATTTATACTTTCTTCTTTAGGAAGCACTATAGGAACCTTTGCAGGTGGCGCAGAAATAATTCAGAATCTGGCAGAAAAATTTATTAAATAGCTTTACTTTATGTAAAATTTTTGAGCTGCATTATTTTTTTAATAATTTGTTATTAAAAAATAAATACTTGTTATTCATATATCTTTTTTCAGGTTTTTATTGTTTAATTAATATAAAAGATTTAAGAAAAACAATAGAGAGGAATCTGTGAAAAAAATATTAATTATAACAGCATGCTTTTTATTTTCATTTTCAATACTGCATGGCCAGGAATTAATTCCTACTCAAGAACTTCTATTATCATATCTTGAAAATGATATAGAGCTTCAAAAGCTCACCTTGAGCGCACAAAAAGCACAGCTTTCAGAAGAATCTGTAAAAATAGATAATGGTTTTGATATTTCTCTTTCTTCGGGAACAGTTACAATAAAAACAGATAAAACAGGAACAAAAATTTCTGCCAGACCAAAAGCCGAAATTGATGTTATTCCTGCAGGAAATCTTGTCTTAAAAGGAGAAACTAATCTTACTCAAAGTTCAACTGAAAAAACTTCAAGCGAAACAAAACTTTCTGACACTACAATTTCTGCAAGCATAGATATTATTTCTGATAAAAACTCTTCAAGAAAAGTTTCATTAATGAAGGCTGAACGCTCCAGGATAGAAGCAGAACGCGCAGTCAAGACTCGAGCTATTGCTGCAGAAAAAGAATTTTACACAGAATTAAAAAATCTTTTAAATTCAATCAATTCAATTATAAAAAGTCAGTCTTCTCTATATTCAGACACAATAAATTTTGAACAGACAAAGGCAAAAGGTTATTCTACATCTTCTTCTACCTATAGACTTGCTCAGATGAAGGTAGTCTCAGACACTCATTCAGTAAACAGCGGAATAAAAGATTTTATTAACGATTATATAGTTTTTTATAAAAAGTGCGGCTACGATATACAAATATCTGAAGAAATAGACTTTATGACTTTAGTTCCATCAGATATTCAGGATGCTGCCCCCCTTAATGCAGAAACTTTTAATAAAGAAGATTATACAAAGCTTGAAAGTGCAAACTGGAATCATACGATCAATTCTATAGAACGAAAAGCAAAAAGGAATTTTTCGCTTTCTGCAAACGGAGGCTACACAATAGATAATTCTACAACAAAATCAGATACAGTAAATGCCGGACTTTCCAGCACCTATCGTGGACTTACGCTTGGTGCCGGAGTTGAACTTCCTGTAGGAGTAAAAGACTCTAATCCTGTTTTTTCGGTAAGTGCCTCCATTTCTTTGAACAGCTTTAGAAAAGCTTCTATCACCACAAAAACAAATGAACTTACAGAAGAACAGGAACTGTTAGATATTCAGTCAGCAGAAACCTCTTATATTACATATCTTATTACCGCTAAACAAAATCTTGAACAGCTTTTATGGGAACAGAACACTACACAGGAAAGTTATGAGATGTATGAAGAGTTAGAAAAAGATCTTGCTGCCTGGTACAAAAATGGAGTTATAAGTGAAAGTGAATATCTTTCTGCAAAGACAAATTACAATCAGTACAAAGTTCAGACAATAATAAATAAAATAAATCTTTTGATTTATAATGATGAAGTTAAGTCGAACTTCGTGCAGAAATAAATGAGCATCCGTGCGCGACCGCTAACGCGGTGTTTTTGGAGGAGTTTGAAAAAAGTACTTCCCTGTACTTTTTTCAACTGCACTTTTGCCGTTGGCAAAACTGCTTATTTCGCGCATCCATGCGCGACCGCTAACGCGGAGTTTTTGGAGGAATTATGAAATTAAAAATGAAACTATCTAAAAAAACAAAAATTATATTTTTTACTATAATTGGAATTCTTTTAATACTACTTATATTGTTCATTATAAGAACTGTACTTTCAAATAAGAAAAAAGGCGGTGCTGTTTTTTATACTGCCAATGTAGAAACTTATGAGAACGTAATAGAAATTTCCGGAACAGTTTCGGCAGCACAGGAACAGACGCTGCAGGCCCTTAGTGCAGGAACTGTTACTGCAGTTTACGTAAAAGCCGGTGATCATGTAAAAGCTGGAGATGTCCTTATTCAACTGGATGATTCTGAACAGCTTTATCAGCTGGAAAAACAGGATTACGAAATGCAGACAAAAAAAGTTTCTGGTTCTGCACGCGAATTAAAATTAATGGAAACTCAGCTTCATGCGCTTCAACAGAAAGTTAACGACCGAAAGGTAGTTGCAACCTTTGATGGTGTAATTGCAGATTTTAAAGTTGCAGTTGGTGATTCTCTCGAAGCAAAAGATAAAGTCGGTACAATTGTAAATGTAGATTATCTTACAACCGAAGTAGAAATTACAGAAACTGATGTTTCAAAATTAAAAGTTGGACAAACAGTTCTGTTCACCTTCTCTGCTTATAGTAAAGAAACTGTAAAAGGATATGTAACAAGCTGGCCGGCAATTGGAGAAATTACTTCGCGCGGAGCAACAATTGTAAAAGCAAAAATTCGAATAGATGAATATCCGGAAGGAATTTTGCCAAATTATTCTTTTACAGGAAAAATTGAAATTAGCCCTACAGAAGAATATGTTGTTGTAGAACGTTATGCAATCGGTTACGAAGATAAAGAAGCCTATGTTGTTCTTGCAAAAACCGGTGAAAAAATTAACGTAAAGGTTCAGCCATACGGAAGCGATTATGTAAAAGTTACAGAAGGCTTGAAGGGTGGCGAGGTATTAGTTCAACAGTCTACGCCAAAAGTTTCCGGTTTTAATAGAAACAGGAACAACAGAAATAGTGGCGGAGGAGGCTTCCCAGGTGGCGGCGGAGGAGGCTTCTCAGGTGGAGGGGCCAGATAATGAATATGGACGAAAGTAACACTGTCGTTCATCTTGATAATGTTGTAAAAACTTATATTATGGGCGACAACGAAGTTCGTGCCTTGCGGGGTGTAAGCTTTGAAATTAAACAGGGTGAATTTGTTGCAATTATGGGACCATCCGGCTCAGGCAAATCTACCTGCATGAATATGATAGGTTGTCTTGATCGCCCGACTTCTGGAATTGTTAAAATAAACGGCCGCGAAACTGCAAAAATGAGTGAAAAGGAACTGGCTGTTTTAAGAAATAAAACAATTGGTTTTGTTTTTCAGCAGTATCATTTAATTTCTTCAATGAACGTAATTGAAAATGTAATGCTGCCATTAAAATATCAGCGGCTGGAAAAAAGTGAGAGACACCGCAGGGCAGAAATTGCATTAAAAGCTGTAGGACTGGAAGAAAGAATGCATCACAAGCCTCATGAACTTTCTGGAGGACAAAAGCAGAGAGTCGCAATTGCACGCGCTATGGTTACAGAGCCAAAAATTCTGCTCGCTGATGAACCGACAGGTGCACTCGATTCAGAAACAGGACATCAGGTTATGGATATGTTCCGTCAAATCAACAAAGATAATGGAACGACTGTAATTATTGTAACACACGATCCAAGAATTGGTGAATCTACAAAAAGATGCATAAAAATTCTGGATGGTAAACTTCAGGAAAACTAATATGCTGGAAGATTTTATTAACGCTTTTAAGAATTTTAAGAGTAATAAAACAAGAACTTTTCTTTCTCTTCTTGGTGTAATTATTGGTGTTACTTCGGTAATTGTAATTACGAGCATGGGACAAAGTTCAACGAAAAAAATAGAAAATACCTTTGGAAGTTCCGGTCTTGATGTAGTAAGCGTAAGTCAGGGATTTATGCGTCGAAGAAGAGATTCTGTTACACTTTCATTTGATGAAACCTTCAGGGAAAATCTTTTTGCAAATGTAAAGGATATAAAAAAGGTCTGGTATAAAAATAGTTTAAATGGAACATTAACTTATGGAGAAACTTCGTCAAGCGTAAATATAACTGCCGTAGAAACAGGCTATCTCGAAATGTATAATCTTATACTCGAAGCCGGAAGTTTTTTTAATGTAACAGATAATCAGGAAGGAACTCAAAAAATAATTTTGAATCATGATACTGCAGAAAGCTTTTTCCCGGACGGAGATGCAGTCGGTAAAAAAATTAAAGTTATTTCCAGCAATATAACATTCAGTTTTGAAGTTATAGGAGTCCTGGCAGAACAGACTACAGGTATGGAAAATGGTTCAGCATTTGTTCCGCGCGGATTTTATGCAAAAAAGATAAGTCCAAATCCGACTGCAGCTAATGTAATGGTTCAGGCAACTGCTGCAGAAAAAGCTACAAGCCTGGTAACTTCAATTAAAGAATATTGCACAAGCCTTACTGGAACAGAATATTCTGTAAATGTTACAAGTATGCAGAGCATGCTTGAACAGATGAGTAAAATTACAAGCACTATCAGTCTTCTTTTGAGCGCAATTGCAGCAATTTCTCTTCTTGTAGGAGGAATTGGAATTATGAACATAATGATTGTAACTGTCACAGAACGCAAACAGGAAATAGGAATAAGAAAAGCACTCGGTGCAAGTCCAAAAGACATAAGGCAGCAGTTTCTGGTAGAGTCAGCAAGCATTACACTTTTGGGCGGAATTATGGGAATTATTCTTGGAATAATAATAAGCCTTGCAGTTGAATACATTCAATCACAGGCACTTACAATAAACACAAAGGCCTGCATAATATCTTTTGTTTTCTCTGTTTTTGTAGGAATTTTCTTTGGGCTGAATCCTGCAATAAGAGCTGCAAAGCTGGATCCCGTAATTGCACTAAGCGGCGAATAATTAATTATAACTGATTATACATAGAGCTGGCATAAAAGGAATATAAATCCGTAAAATGACAGCCCCATGTATAATTTTATTTTTCAAAAATCAGTTTTCCATTTTCGGAACGAATTTTTACTGTTTCTCCATCCAGAATATTACCAGCTAAAAGTTCCTTTGCCAGCGTGTTTTCAACATAATTCTGAATGGCACGCTTTACCGGTCTTGCACCCATTGTCGGGTCATAACCTTTTTCACTAAGGAAATCAAGAGCAGAAGCATCAAAGTCCAGTTTAATTTTTCGTTCTTCGAGTCGGCTCTGAACACGCTCCAGCTGAAGCTTAACAATAGAATTAATACAATCTTTTGTAAGCTGTCTGAACATAACAATCTCATCAATTCGATTAAGGAATTCCGGTCTGAATGTTTTTCTTAATAGTACATCGAGTTCTGTTTTTATAGAATCAAGTTTATCCTGTGATTCAGCTTCCAGAATTAAATCGCTTCCAAGATTGCTGGTCATTATTATAATTGTGTTTTTAAAATCTACTACTCTTCCCTGACCATCAGTTAATCGGCCATCATCCAGAACCTGAAGAAGCACATTAAATACATCGGGATGAGCTTTTTCAACTTCATCAAACAGAATTACACTATAAGGACGTCGACGAACAGCTTCGGTAAGCTGACCACCTTCATCGTAACCAACGTATCCCGGAGGTGCACCTATAAGACGAGTAACAGAAAATTTTTCCATATATTCGCTCATATCTATTCGGGTTAATGCCTTTTCATCATTGAACAGAAAATCTGCAAGTGTTTTTGCAAGTTCAGTTTTACCAACACCTGTTGGACCAATAAACATAAAACTACCGAGCGGTCGGTTAGGATCATTAAGTCCACTGCGGTTTCGACGGATTGCATCACTTACTACAGTAACTGCTTCATCTTGACCAATAACACGTTTATGAAGAACATTTTCAAGTTCAATGTATTTCTGTTTTTCGCCCTTCATCATTTTTGCAACAGGAATTCCTGTCCAGCTGGAAACAACCTTTGCAATATCTTCTTCTGTTACAGATTGGCGCAGCAAAGAATTTCTTCCATCTTCCTTACGTTTTTCATCTGCTTCCAGAGCCGAAGTAAGTTCTTTCTGCAAAGAAGGAATTATTGAGTATTTAATTTCTGCTGCTTTTTCAAGATTACCTTCACGAGTAAATTTTTCTTCTTCAAAACGAGCCTGTTCAAGCTGCTCTTTTAACTTTCGTGATTTATCAATCTGTTCTTTTTCATTCTGCCACTGAAGCTTCATTGCATCACGACGGTTAGAAATTTCTGAAAGCTCATTTTCAAGTTTTAAAAGACGCTCTTTGCTGGAAGGATCATCTTCCTTACTCAAAGACTGTTTTTCAATCTGAAGCTGAAGAATTTTTCGTTCAACCTGATCAAGCTCTGTTGGCTGACTTTCAATTTCCATTTTTAAGCGGCTGGCTGCTTCATCAACAAGATCAATTGCCTTGTCCGGCATAAAACGGTTTGTAATATATCTGTTGGAAAGTGTTGCAGCGCTAACAAGAGCTTCATCTTCAATTCTGACTCCATGATGAATTTCATATTTATCGCGAAGTCCTCGCAAAATCGCAATTGTATCTTCTACTGAAGGTTCAGCACAATAAACCTGCTGAAATCGTCTTTCAAGTGCAGCATCTTTTTCTATATATTTTCTATATTCATCAAGAGTTGTTGCGCCAATTGCTCTGAGTTCTCCACGCGCAAGTGCCGGCTTTAACAAATTACTTGCATCCATTGAACCTTCACTTGCACCGGCTCCAACAAGAGTATGAAGCTCATCAATAAAAAGAATTATCTGCCCTTCACTCTTGGAAACTTCATTTATTAATGCCTTTAATCGTTCCTCAAATTCACCACGGAATTTAGCACCGGCAACAAGACTTCCTAAATCCAGAGCAAGAACTCTTTTATTTTTAAGGCTTTCAGGAACATCTCCCGAAGCAATTCGACGGGCAAGACCTTCTACAATGGCTGTTTTACCAACTCCCGGTTCTCCAATAATTACCGGATTATTTTTTGTTCGGCGGCACAGAACCTGCATAACTCGTCTTATTTCTTCATCGCGTCCAATAACAGGATCAATTTTATCCTGTCGTGCTGCAGCAGTTAAATCACGGCAGTATTTTTCAAGAGTACGGGATTTTGCTTCCGGATCGTTTGAATCTACAGTCTGATTTCCTCGAACTGACTTTAAAGCTTCCAGAACAGCTTTGTGATTTATTCCGCAGGATTTAAGCATGTCGCCGGTTTTATCACCACACTCTGTAATTGCAAGAAAAATATGCTCAGTAGAAAGGAACTGATCGTGCATTGCAGACATTTCATTTTCTGCTTTTGCAAGAACTTTCTGCATTGAAGAAGAGAGATAAACCTGAGCGGCTCCACTAACTTTTGGATTTGAGTTAATTAAATCTTTTGTTTTATTAATCAGCTCTGAAGTCGAAATTCCAATTCGTTCTACGACAGGAGGAATAAGACCATCCTGCTGTTCAAGAAGAGCAAGAAGAACATGTTCAGTGCCTATTTCTGAATTGTCGTTTTTATTAGCAATTGAAGAGGCTTCCTGTAATGCTTCCTGACTTTTAATTGTATAGCTTTCATAATTCATTTTACCACCTCTCATATTTTAAGATAGTAAAATTTTTGTCATTCGGCAAATTTACATTATATTTTTTTTAAAATTCACCCTGCTCAGTGTGACCGAATTCGCAGACTACCTTGGTAAGGTTAGCGTGTTCAATCTGTTCAAGATTGCTGCCATTTCTTTTGTATAATTTTATTTCACCTGTTCCAGTTGCGCCCTGAAGCATATTTAATACAAGACGGCTTTCGTCTGGTAGTTCTATTTTGCGGTTGAAGATTTCTTTAATGCGGCAAAAAACATCAATATCTATAATCCATTTTTTACTGCTCAGGCTAACTGACCAGTGAAGAAGATTTTCTTCCGGATTATCGTTTTCGGGCATCTGAACACAATCCCATACACAGGAGAATTGCCTTTTTGAACTATCAGTTTCGAATACAATTAAATTATCTTCAAACTTTCCTGCAAAAGCAACTCTATTTTCAAAAATTCCCTGAACAGCAAATGCAGAATCAAATAAAGTTTTTCCTGTAATTACACTTGTAAGGTTTTCTGCAGAAATATGGAACCAAGGTTCAACAAGAGATTTTCCAAAATAACGTTCTGAATAACCAAAACTCTTTTTAGGATTAATTATATATTCATCACCGTCATAAACGATTTTACCTGAATAGTCAGTTTTTAATCCGTATGGAAACCAGCGGAAATTCTTTGTATTTTCACCTTCTCCAACTTCGCTGTTTGTTTCGTAAGTAATATCCCAGGAAACATTGCCTGAATCACAGAAATATTCAGGATGCTTTTCACATTCTGTTTTTGAAAGGCTTATATTTCCAGAAATTTTATTTTCTGTAAATATAGTACTTTCAGTCTGAATTTCAAAGGGGTGATTTTTAAAGGTTATTTGCTTTATAGGAGTGTAGCAGCAGATTTGTTTTGGGACAATTCCAAGCATTCCGCAACGGATTACACAATATGAAGGCAGATTTTTTTCTTCAATCTGTAAGTTAGAAGCCGAATCAGTTCCTGCAAGGGCATATTGAAGGTCTTCGGCAGAAATTTTTACCTTTGTTTTAAAGCTTAATATGGTTTCAGACGGGGATAAAAAAGGATTTAACATTTCAAACTCAATAAAAAACATCTGTTCTGAGCCTGAAACGGAATTAATTCCGTTAAAAAAGAAACGCCAGATATTAATTCCTAGTTTATTTTTTTTTCCGCTAAATCCTGCGTTAAAATCTTTAATTTTCTTCGTCTTTGCTGCCATAAAACAATATACCTTTACACGTATATTATCGGCATAAAAATCAAAAACATAAGAAGAAGAGTTTTATAGATTGATTATTGAAAGATTTTACCAATCGCTTTGTTAAGTTCTTTCTGTTCCTGAGGGAAGTTATCGTTCAAGAATTCAAAACAGGTAACAGCCGCTCTCTGCGCGTGTTCATACCAGATTTCATAAAGCTCAGGCTTTAAATCAGGCCCCGGAAAAGGTGCTCCCTGAACATCAGAAACTAAATCACGCAACATTTTTACACATTGCAATGTTTTTTTATCCATGACTTTTCTCCAAAAGATTATATTAATTATAACGGAATATTTATTTTATTTCCACTACATTTTTTTGATTTATCCACAAATATTGCCCCATTATACAGTTCTTCGGACCATTTATAGAATCTTTGAGCCGCATTATGAACATCTTCCGGTAAAACTTCGAGAACATTATTAATTCTTATTGTTTTAAATTCAGAAGGATTTGCATACAAGAAATTCTCAAAACTTGAATTTGCCCTTCCAATCGGACTTCTTGGCACAATTGCATCTCCGTAGCAGGCAACAACTGTCTGTTCAACCTCTTCTTTTGAAAATTCTTTTTCTGCAATTTCCTTTATACAGCTTTTAAATACTTCAAGAGATTTTTCTGGCGTTGGATCCCTGTAAGAAGAGAAAAATGAAGCTTTATGAATATTATCTATCCACATCATAGCTCCATAAGCTCCGCCCATCGTCCTGATTTTATCCCACAATGAATGATTTCCCAGCCATGAAGCTAATACATTTTCGCCTGCAGCTTCTTTAGAAAGATAAGAAGAAGACTTTGTACAGCTTGCTGCATAGCCGGTCTGAGAATGAACTTTTAATATCTGAACCTCATTATTTTCTGCAGCTTCTGAATTAATTATATATGGCCTGATATCAGCAACAGAAAATGGAACGGCAGGCTTTAATGCTTTAAAATCAGAGGCTTTTACAAAATCAGAAATCAGCGGATTTATTTTTTCAAATGAATCTTTATCTGCAGTTATGTGCACGACAGCCCCGCTTTCCATACAGCATTTATATATATCCTTAAATAACTGCAATGTTTTTTTTGCGCCGTTTTTCATGTATTCAGAAATTGTTTTAAACTGACTTACGCCCCAGAGAATTTCGCCCAAAGCATAATCTTTATCAAACAAACAAGAAGTTCTCTTTAAAATATAATTTCTTCCGTCTGCTACAAAAGATGCCTTTTTATCTGCAACAAATTCTGCAAGAAGATTATCAAAACGTTTTTCATCAAGAAAATCCATTTTTGTAATAATTTCGCTTAAAAGCTCAAAGGTTTCTTTTGCTTTATAGGTTAATGCCTTGCAGCTTACACCAATCCACTGGCGGTTCATAAATTTTTTATCTTCGTATTTTTTTATAAGTTCAAGCGACTGAGGTGAATCGCAAAAAGCCCCGCACAAAGCCCTTCCCCAAACATCGCCCATCACGCAGGAACTTTCTGTAATGCAGTCATTCCAGGGTTTAGAATTCCAGCCGATATTTGTAAGAATATTTGTAAGAAAAGGAATATGCCTCATTTTTTCTACGCCAATCGTATCAAACGGGAAAAGAACATCCACATAAAAAATTCCATTTGTATCTTCTTCACTTAAGAACAATGGAATCTTTGCTGAATTATTTCCTTCAACTTCAGAAATTTCCAGCTTTGGAATATCAAGATTTCTATCCAGTTCAGAAAGCTTTGTTTTTGGAATACAGGCTGTATCTTCCGGAGTTTCTATAGACTGCTGATAAGCATGAAGGCTTTCCAATTCCTTTTTTAATTTTTCTTTATCAAGATTTAAAGACAGCTTTTTTATGAGTTTTCTTTCTGAATCCTCACGTTCTTTAAAAAATTTATCAGAAGGTTCAACAACAAGTTTTACAACGACATTATTATCCAGAAAATATTTTTTTATCAGATTTCTTGTAAAATCCTTGTCATTTTTAATTTTTTCCTTCAGTTTTTCAAAAGTAGAAATTGGTGATAATTGAGTTGAACAAGCGTTTCCATAATTCCAGCCTTTTAAAACCTTATCCATAAGAACAAGAGAATACGGGCCAAAATATCGGGTAACTTCGCGCAAAGAAAAATCAATTCCCATAACGGCAGAATCAATATCATTCTGGGAAATTCCTTCCTCATAAATTTCTATAAGCGATTTCTGAACTAAATCATAAACCTTCTGTTCATTTTTCTTTTTTACGCCTGAAAGACCATAAGTAAAAAATTCTTCCTGGAACTGTCCAAAATTACTCCAGATTGGAGAAAGGTCATCTCCAAGCTTTGAATTCATTAATCGGAAGCTTAATGGTGAACTGTCATTTCCACATAAAACTTCGGAAAGGTAATATTTTTCCATATCGTAAGTACCGGAATACCAGTTCATTGTTACAACTTCGCCGGTGCTTCCCGTTTTTGGAGCAATGCAGCGAACTTCTGTAGATTTCTGAATTAGATTTAATTTCTGCAATTCTTTAATTTCTGTTTTGACAATCGGCAATGCAGAATTATATTTTTCAATATCTTTTGTGCAGTTATATTTTTTTTCTAATCTGCTAATAAATCTTTCATTTAAAAAGTCAAGCTGCTCGCAGGTAGGAATATTTCCATAAAGATATAAAAGACAGTTATCTGGATTATAAAATTTCTGATGGAATTCAAGAAACTCTTCATAAGTTAATTCCGGAATATTTAAAGGATCGCCGCCGGAATCAAAAGAAGCAAAACAGTCCGGGTACATTGTTCTTATCTGGGCATCTACTGCTATATCCTTAAAGCTTGAATAGTTGCCCTTCATCTCGTTGTAAACGACTCCCTGAATACTTAAATTTCCATTTTCATCCAGCTCAAGTCTATGTCCTTCCTGAATAAAGGTCGTATAATCAAGCTTTGGGAAAAATACTGCATCGGCATAAACATCCATCATATTAAAATAATCTGCACGAATAACCGAAGCTCCAGGATAAACAGTTTTATCCGGGTAAGTAAGCGCATTTAAAAAAGTATTTAAGCTTGTTCCTGCAAGAGTTGTAAAAGGTTCTTTAAGCGGATATTTTTCTGAGCCGCACAAGGTTGAATGTTCCATAATGTGAGCGCAGCCTTTTGAATCATTCGCAAAAGTTCTGAAGGCAAAGGCAAATAAATTTTCTTTGTCTTCTTTTAAAATATGATATATTTCAAGACCTGTTTTTTTATGTCGCAAAAAAACAGCCTGAGTTTTATAATCAGCAAGTTCGTCTATCCCCAGAAGAATAAACCCGTTATATTCTTTTCCAATATTATTTTTATCAGTTACGTCAAACATTTTATCACTCTACAAAGTCATCATCATTTCTATCTTTAATAATCAGTTGTCCCGTTTCAAAGCCTGTTCTGAGTTTTGCAAGGAATTCATTCGTAATTCTATCACACTCACTTTTTCTCATAGGCTTTAATATTTCTTCCTGTTCCCGAACTTCCATACGACGGCCGGAAGAAATACAGAAAAGAATTTTCTCTCTAAAGTCCTGGCTTTTTCCACACAGAAGATATGCAATTTCAACCTCGGACATATTATGTAAAACTTCCTGAATAAAACGGTCATCAGCATTAATTACGTCTTCATCGGTAAATAAGCGTGAACGCAAATCTTTTCCTAAATCCGGATCATCAACAGAAAGTGTTTCAAGGATATCTTTTTCAGAAGCAAAATCCATGCGTTTTAAAATCTGAGCAAGAGCATTTCTTCCATCTATAGAATCGGTATTTTCTACAGTAAGATTTTTTTCCTTTTCCATCATAGCCTGATTAACTCGTCTTAAAACTTCAGGCGAAATTGCTTCCATTTTAGCAAGGCGAACAACAAGCTCTTTTTTTTCATTTTCTTTCATCATGTTAATTACGCTCGCGGCTTTTTTAGGAGGAAGCTTAGAAATTACAAGCGACTGAATGCCAATATTTTCATCACTTAATAATTGATAAATTCTTTCTTTATCTAAATCGAATAAATATTCAAAAGGAGTTTCTGTTTGAGCCGGGATAGATTTTGAAAGAAGCTGTTCTGCACGTTCTTTTCCATAAGCTTTTGTTAATATCTCTCGCGCTGTTTGAGCACCACCCTGAGATTTTGCCCGATTTGCACGTTCATTAAATTCTTCAAGAATGACAGTGGCTTCTTCGTCACTTACTGTTCTAATAGAAGCAATTTCCGGGATAATTTTTTCTATCTGATTTTCTGGAAGATGCTGAAGTATTTTAGCCGCTTCATCTTCTCCAATTATCAAAAGAAATTTTGCAACCTTTCTGTAAACAGAATCTTTTCCGTCACTATTCTGTGGTTCTACAGGAACTTTTAAAAGTCCGCCTGTTTTTAAATAATCTGTTGTAGCCTTTAATCTGGCATCAGTTTCGCTATCTGATTTTTGATTTTTTAAATATGCTGCAACCTGAAAATTCTTGTTACTCATTTTTTCATTGTATCATAAAATTGTTTACAAAACAATTTTTACATAACTTCCTTTATCCAATTCTTTTTTTACGACAATCTGCCGGTCAATTTTTTCCTTTAAAAAATCTACGTGAGAAATAATTCCCACAAGACGATTTTCTTCACTTACAAGAACAAGAGCATTATATGCTTTTTGAATTGTATCTGAATCAAGAGTTCCAAAACCTTCATCTATAAACATCGTATCTATTTTAATACCGCCTGCGGTACAGGCAATTTCATCAGAAAGTCCCAGCGCAAGAGACAAAGAGGCTTCAAAAGATTCTCCACCCGAAAGTGTCTTAACACTTCTTTCAGATCCGCTGTAATGATCTATAACATTCAATTCCAGACCGCTGATAATTCTTGCATCATCACTACTCTTTTTTCTAACGAGCTCATATTGGCCACCAGACATAATTAAAAACCTTTTATTTGCATGAGCAATTATGCGGTCAAAATATGTCATCTGAACATAGGTTTCAAGCATAATTCTGTCTTTTCCCTGCCCTATTTTTCCATTTGCAGTTGCAGATAACTTTTGAATCATTGAATATTCACTTTCAAGTTTATAAAGCTTTTGCGAATTTTCACGTAAATTTTTAAGGACAGAAGTATTTGTTTCTATTTGATGATATAATTGAGTTAGAGTTTCCTGCAAAGCTTTTTCATCTTCTTCAATTTCCTGTGACTGCTTTATAATTTCTTCTGTATCAAAATCAAAATGCTTTTCCAGACGCTTTTGAATTTCTTTAAGCGAAGTTTGTTTCTGAACTAATTCTTCCTTACAGGTTAAATATTCCTCACTGCATTTTTTAAGAGCGGAATTAAATTCATTAATTTCTGAATCAAGTTTTTGTATAAATTCTTCTGCCTCTTTCTTTGAAGAAAATTCAAGCTCTTTTTTTAATTCATTTAAATTTCTTTCATTATTCAAAGCTTCCGATTCGTTTTTAATTATTTCTTCTTTTTTGTCATCGCGCTGATTCTTTAAATCTTCCGCAAGAGCTTTATATTTTGGAAGCTGACTTTCTAATTCAGAATAGCTTTCAACCTTTGTGTTATTTTCAACTAACTGATTATCGCATTTTAAAATATCATTCTGCACGTCTTCAAGATATTCCAAAATATTTTTTTCATTTTCTTCAATTTTTACATCAGCTCTTTTTTCAAGAATCTGTATTTTTACGTTTTCTATTTTCGTTAATAATACAGCACAAGCCTGACTTTTTTCTTTTGCCAGATTAGAAGCTGATTCCGAATCTTTTTTTAAAGCTTCAAGTTCATTTTGCGAAAGAACATTTTCTGATTTTGCAACAGGACATGGATGAGTTAATGAACCGCATACCGGGCATGGAGAATTTTCTTTTAAAGTTGAAGCAAGAATTCCCGCCTGAGCATTTAAAAAGTTATTATATGCATCCAGATATTCTTTCTGAAGTTTTTCACTTTCTGCAATTTGTTCTTTTAATTCATTTTGTGTTTTTAACAGCTCATCATCTAAAAAAATTTTATGATTTTCTAAATCAATTATTTCCTGAATATTTTTTTCTTTAGATATTAACTTTTCTTTTTCTGATTTTAAAAGCAAGGAAATTTCTTTAGCTGAAGATAATTCTTTTATAAGCTTTTCTGTTTCAGTAATTAATTTTTCTCCATTAGAAATCCGCTCATTTAATTTTTCAAACTCAACATTCAGTTCCTTGTTTTTTTTCAAAAGCAATTCATTTGTATTTAACAGAAGCTCGTAATTTTCGTAATTCTTTAAGGAATCTTTAAGTAAAGTTAATCTTTTTTCTTTTTGCGAAAAAGCTTCTTTTTGATTTTCTAATTCATTTTTATTTTTCAACAGTTCTGAATTCTTTTGTTCAAGAATACCTACAAGCTGCAGAATTTCTTTTTGTTCATACTCAGCAGATTTATAATCTTCTATACCAGAAATTTTTACAGCATAATCTTCAAGCTTCTTTTTTAATTTTTCATGTTCCTTTTCTTTTTTTGATTTTTCTTCTTCATTCTCTAAAATTATTTGATTCAAGAATTCAATTTTCTCTTCCCAGAAAAAATCCTTTTCTTTTAATTCTAAAAATTCCTGTGAGTCTGAAATTGCAGATGAAAAAAAAGTTGTTAAAGAATTTCTCAAAACAACACATTGACTTTTTAAATCATTTTCCTTTGCAGAAAGATTTTTCTGTAATTGCTGGTACTTGTCTGTTTTAAAAATCTTTCTGAATATTTCCTGACGATTGGCTGTATCACTTGTAAGAAGTTTTTGAAAATCCCCCTGAGCAATCATTGCAATCTGCATAAACTGATTTCTATCAAGTCCAAGCAGTTCAGTTATATAATTTGTTACAGTCTGGGTTTTTGTAATTACCTTTCCATCAGGACAATACAAAACTGCATCTGCATCCTGCGAAACTAATCCGTCTCCCCTTTTTGCCTTTCTTAAATAAGACGGATTTCTGTTTACCTTGTAAATTTTATCTCTGAATAAAAATTCAAGCTCAACATAAGTAGGAGTATTTTCATCTGCAAAAGTTGAACGCAGCATTGAAGACTGACGGAAGGAGCCGCTCGGTTCTCCATATAATGCAAAAGTAATTGCATCAAAAATTGTTGTTTTTCCAGAGCCGGTATCGCCGGTAATTAAATATAGTCCGGAGTTTCCGAATTTAGTAAAATCTATTTCTACGGCTTTGCAATACGTTCCAAAACCTTCAATTGAAATTTTTAACGGCCGCATTTTACTTCTCCCAAATTTCTTCGATTTGTGAAATCAAAAATTTTCTTGATTCTTCATCAAGCTTTGAATTGTTCTGTAATTCATAAAAATTTTCAAACAAAGCAAGTGGAGAAGCTGTTTCTACTATATTTTCTGAAATATTTTTATAAGACTGAGTTCTTAAATTATCATAATCAATTTTCATAAGATTTTTGTAAACAGTTCGCAATTTTGAAAAAACTTCCGGAATATCTTCTTCATCAGTTAATGTAATATGAACATAATCTTCTGTATTTGTATTCTCATAATTTTTCTTGAGCATAATCTGATCATAAGTTCCTTTAATTTCCCTCATATCGTGAAGAGGTTTTAACGGAATGCATTCATAAGAAAAATTTTCCTTTTCCTTTAATTCAATAAACAAAACACTTTTTTTGTGCTTACATTCCGAAAAAGAATATTTTAAAGGAGTTCCGCTGTATCTTATATTTTCTCTGATTATTTTCTGCGGTCCATGAATATGTCCAAGCGCTGTATAATCAAAATCAAAAAAAAGTTCTGCACTTACGTTATCCATCCCGCCTACAGATTTTTCTTCTGAATCACAGGTCTGCGCACCAGTAACAAACTGATGAGCAACAAGAACATTCCTTTCTTTTTTATTAAGGTTTAAATTTTTTAAAGCCGCTTTTACAGCATCATTATAATCTTCGATTCTTTCTTCAGGAAAAAACTGACGAACGGTAGTTGGTTTTATAAACGGCAATAAGTAAAAATTCACCGCGCCAAAGTCATCATTCAAAGTTATTTTTTTAACAGTGCCATCATAAGCAGGCGAAACAAAAACCTGGCTTGATTCCATAAGACTTGAACCAAAAGCAAGGCGCTCAGGACTATCGTGATTTCCACTTATAATAAATACAGGAAGTTTTCTATTTGAAAGTTGAATTAAAAAATAATCAAGAAGCTCTACAGCTTCTACAGGTGGAACAGATTTATCATAAACATCGCCGGCAATAATCATGCAGTCAGGCTTCTTTTCGTCAATTATTTCTAAAATTTGATTTATGATATATTTCTGATCTTCACACATAGAAAATTCGTTAACACGTTTTCCTAAATGCAAATCCGCAAGATGAATTATTTTCATATATAAAATATATCACAAATATATGTTTTTTCCTATCTTTTGATTTTTACCATGTCTGCATATTTTCCGCCAAGTTTAATAAGCTCTTCATGATTTCCACTTTCAACTATCTGACCATGATCAACATAGAAAATTATGTCTGCATTGCGAATTGTTGAAAGCCGATGAGCAATTATAAAACTTGTTCTTCCCTTTAAAAGCTCACCAAGACCTTTTTGCAAAGCTTTTTCTGTATGAGTATCTACAGAAGAAGTTGCTTCATCCAGAATTAAAATTCTTGGATCACTTAAAAGAACTCTTGCAAAACTTAAAAGCTGCTTTTGTCCCTGGCTCAAGCCGCCTCCGTTTGCAGAAAGTTTTGTATTGTAGCCTTCCGGGAACGCAGAAATAAATTCATGAGCCTGAACTGTTTTTGCAGCCTTTATACAGTCTTCATCACTTGCTTCAAGATTTCCGTAGCGAATATTTTCCATAATTGTTCCGCTGAATAAAAAAGAATCCTGAAGCATTACGCCAACCTGTTTTCTTATAGATTTTATTTTAAGGCTTTGAATATCAAGACCATCTATCAAAATTTTTCCATTATCAGGATTATAAAATCTTGTCAAAAGATTAACTATTGTAGTTTTTCCGGCTCCTGTAGGACCAACAATTGCAACAGTCATTCCGGGTGTAATTACAAAGTTTACGTCTTTTAAGACAGGAGTATCTTTTTCATAAGAAAAATTTACATGATCAAAGGTAACATGCCCGCGGATTGGCGGAAGTTCAACTGCATTTTCGCAATCGGTAATATCTTCTTTTTCATCAAGAAGTTCAAAAATGCGTTCAACATAAGCACCTGTTGTAACCATTGAATTATAAAAATTTCCAAGACTCTGAATAGGAAACCAGAAACGCCAGATATAGCCTGCAAAAGCAACAAGAGTTCCGATTGTAACAGCGTGACCTGTTTCTTTTCCAAGCCAGGCAATTCCTGCTAAATAAACAAGAGCAACTCCCAATGTAGAAAGATTATCTACAACCGGCCAGATAATATTATTAATGTTTACGGCCTTAATCCAAACCTTTTTACACTTGCGGCATAAATCGTTGAATATTCCCTGATTCACGTCTTCGCGTGCAAAGCTTTGTGTTATTTTCATTCCGTTAAGACTTTCAGAAATATACGCTGTTAAATTTGAACGCTTATAACTTTCCTGCTTCCAGGCCTCATGCTGCTTTTTCTTCATTGAAAAAAGAATTATAAAAAGTACAGGAAGAACAGCCATACAGACAAGCGTAAGCTTTACATCTATAACAAGCATAAAAATGATAATTACAATAAGAGTAAATAAATCTGAAAAAAGCTGAATAATTCCATTAGAAAGTAAATCTGAAAGTGAGTTTACATAATTAACAACACGAATTAAAATTTTTCCATGCGGCCGGCTGTCAAAATATGTAAAAGGAAGACTTTGCAATTTTGTAAAAACATCCTTGCGGATATTTACAATTATTTTTTGAGCAACTCTTGTCATTATCTTTAATTTTTCTGCAAGTAAAACTCTTACCACAAGAGTAGAAACTAACATAATCGAAGAAAGAATAATGAGCATTCTGTAATCTTTATTTGGAATAGCTGTATCTATTGCCATGCGGATAAGATATGGGCTGGTTAATGAAATTCCCGAAGAAAGCAGCATTAATACGCAGGAAAATACCATCCATCCGGAAAAAGGTTTTATCCACTTAAGCAATCTTAAAATTATGTGAGCATTAAATTTCTGCTCAATTTCTTCATCAGCATCAAATTTATTTCTTGCCATAATAAACCTCTCAATCAGACACAGTTCTGCTCTTCCCAGACCTGTTTATAATATCCATCCTGCGCAATAAGCTCGTTATGAGTTCCATATTGTGTAACAGATCCGTTTTCCAGAACAATAATAATATCTGCATCTTCAAAAGAAGAAACCCTATGACTTATTATAAAAGTTGTATGTCCTTTACTCTGAAGCTTTATGCTTTCACGAATTTTCTTTTCAGTATCGTTATCAACTGCACTGGTTGTATCATCAAGAATCATAATTTTTGGATTTGCAAGGAAAAGCCTGGCAAGAGCGATTCTCTGTTTTTGGCCGCCGCTTAATCCAACTCCCCTTTCGCCGACAATTGTGTCATAGCCGTCTGTAACATCACCAATAAATTCTTTGACTCTTGCAAGCTCACTGGCTTTTTCAACTTCAGAAAAATCAGCTTCAATATCTGCAAAAGCAATATTTCCTTCTATTGTGTCACTGAACAAAAAGGCTTCCTGCATTGTAATTCCAACATTTCTTCTTAAATACTGAAGGTCATAGTCTTTTACATTAATTCCATCAATCAGAATTTCTCCGGAAGAAACATCATAATAACGGCATAAAAGATTAGCCAGCGTTGATTTTCCCGAACCCGTTGGACCAAGGATTCCAACTGTTTTTCCGCTTTCAATTTCAAAATTTACATTTCTTAAAACAGGAACTTCGTTATAAGAAAAACTTACATTCTTAAACTGAACATTTCCCGAAATACTTTCTTCCTTTTTTACAGGAGTTTTTTCTGTTGTATTTTTGATTTTTGATTCAGCACACCACAATTCATATAAACGGTCTTTTGAAGCAGCAAAATTCTGAGTATTATCTACAAGAATTCCAAACATATTAATTGGCTGAGTAAAGGCCCACATTAATCCGTTAAAAGTAACCAGCTGTCCGATTGTCATCTGATTATTAATTACAAGATATCCGCCAAACAAAATCAAAATTACCGGAAGTATTCCACATAAAGCTTCAATCCACGGAGTATATTTTACGCGTACATCTGCATTCTTAACAGAGACATCCTGATATTTTTCATTTTCAACATCGAATTTACTTATTTCGTATTTTTCCCTTACAAAAGCCTTTACTACACGGTTTCCTTCAATATTTTCTCCAACCCGCGTATTTAAAACAGCAAACTGATCCCTAACAGCCATATGCGCAGGTTTAATTTTTATTTTAAATTTATTAATCAATAATAAAACCGGTGGCGCAATAACCATAAATGCCAGAGTAAGCTTCCAATTAATAGAAGAAAGTGTGATTATTGAAAAAATATATATCAAAGAATTTTCGAGTATCTGATACAAAACCCAGGCAACAAAATGTCTTACCTTATCAAGATCAGAAGTTAATAAAGTCATTACATTTCCTGTATGAGAAGAATCGTACCAGGAAAAATCTAATGTCTGAATATGTGCATACAAATCCTGACGCATTTTTAAAATTACATTTTGTGAGCAATGTTCAAAAATAACCTGATAGGTATAACGCAGAATAGATTTTCCTACAGTTGTACAAATCATTATTAAAATAAGCTTAAGCAGAATTGAATGCTGGCCGCCCTGAATAACCTTATCAACAATATTTCCTGTAATTAAAGGATTTATCATATTTAAAGCGGCAACAATAACACTTAAAGAAAGACCAATAAGCATTAAAAATCTATAGCGCCTTACATATGTCCATATCCAGTAAAAAGCAGTATTTTTTTTCATAAATACTCCATCATCATAAATCAAATGAATTATAATGTATTTTAACTCTAGCATTTGTATTGATTTGATGATATAAAGAAATAGAAGAATAATTGTACAAATCTCTATGAGGTGCCTATGGACAATTTATTTGAATATAGCGACAGTTTAAATGCTCCTTTTCAGGCTTTTTCGGGTGACTGGAAATTTGTTAAGCCACACTGGCATTATTTTACCGAAATGGTTTATCTGGTTAGCGGAATACTTTATGCAGAGGTTGAAGGGAAAAAATTCACAATGAGTCCCGGAGACATGATTATTTTTCATCCCAAGCAGGTACATGCATTTTTAGACTATCCAAACGATAATAATAACCCAGATAAGCCGTTTTTCTACGTTATTAAGTTTGATGATATGATTCTTTCAAATACAACACCGGGTTCTCCAAAGCTTCCGCGCCTTTTAGACGCAGTAACGAGAGATAACGATGCAACAAATTTAATTACCGCAGAAGAATTAAGGTTTAATCCTGTTAAATTATTTTTTGAAAACTGCATCTGGGAAACCAAACATAAAGCCTTTGGTTATGATATAAAAGTTGCTTCAACAATCAGTCTGATTATTACAGAACTTGTACGAATATGGATGAGGCATGGCTTTAACTTTTCTACAAAAACAACATTTGATCAGTTTTCTTCAAAGGATTTTTCTGTTCTTGAATATATTGATAAGCATTCTGCAGAAAATATAAGCATAGAAAAACTCGCTTCTCAATGCGGAATGTGCTATTCAAATTTTGCAAAACAGTTTAAAGCACAATTTGGAAAAACCTGCAAGGAATACATTGAATTTGTAAGGGTATGTAAGGCTGATACTCTTCTATTATATACAGACAAAACTTTGGATTATATCAGTCAGGAAACAGGCTTTACAGATGCAAGCCACTTTATCAGAACCTATAAAAAGATAAAAGGAACAACTCCAAAACAAAGAAGAAATTCGCGGATTTAATACAGCCAGCAAAGCCACATTTTATAATACCGCGCAAAAAAAAAGTGCACCTTTAATTAAGTGCACTTTTTTCATTTTTAATTCTCTTTATAGAAAATTAGAAATCTTTGTGTTCAGACTTACGTCTCTTGTTCAAAAGCTTACGCTCCAAAGTTGTTTTCTTCTGGTGAAGAATGGCAGAAGGCTTTTCAAAATATTCACGCTTTTTGTATTCGCGGATAATACCTTCTTTTTCAACCATACGCTTAAAACGTTTGATTGCTTTTTCCAGGTTCTCTGACTCTTCAACGCTAATAGTTGCCATTAATTTTCACCTCCTTTTTCCGGCGATTCCGTCTATAAACACAAACAAAAGTTTGTTATTTTCTAAAATGTTTAGAAAGTTTAATGATTTTTAGGGATTTAATCAAGTAACTGAGTCATTAATTGACAAGTATTTTTGGTGCGGCGACAATTTATTACGACTCCCATGAACCGCCATTTGTACCTACAGGATTTCCTTGCCAGATTTTGAACGTAAGATCGGAAAAATCAATATGCGCTCTTCCGGTATTAGTATTTGCCGAAATCTTATTCAAATCAACATTAGATTGGAAACTAGTCCTAGTTCTTCCAACATGCAGGAACATCTGAGTAAATGATCCACAATTACCAAGTCTAAGCTTGGTCATGTTGCTTGGGAAATAGACATCCAATGTTTTGTTAGCATAGGTTGTCGTACTCATAAAACTTGTATCAAAAACAATATCTGTTGAATCCTTAAATTCAAAAGCACGTAAACTATTGCAACCACTAAAAGCATTACTCCAACTTGCAGTAGAAATTTGAGAATTATTTCCATAAACCTGAATTGTCTGCAAATTAGTACAATTTTTAAAGGTATTTGATCCGACAATAAACGTTGATTGGTTATATACAAATTCCATAAGCTTTGAACATCCGTTAAAGGCGTTTTCTGCATTTAATGAACCGTTTATTGTCGCTTTGGAAATGTCTATTCTTACACCATCAGAATTGTAAGTAGTATTCTTTATCGCATTTGCTATTGCTGCAAGTCCATCACTATCTATAGTACCATAAATTTCGATCAAATGCTGATAGTCGTCGTCTGGAATTGAGTTCAGAGTATTCAGAAGGTTTTCTACCATTGCATGTTCACCGTATTGAAGTTTTCCAGAAGTATCAATGTAGTAACCATATTCAGGTGTAGTAAATTTACAGCACTCAGATGAAACCTTAGATCCGCTTAACACAGTCGGAGTCGATGCTGTACCTACATTTGAATACGAACTTGGTGTTATATAAACAGGATTAGAAGTATGATTTGAAAGAACTGCTGTTGTCTTTACTGATCTTCCACTTGAAAGATAAACATCATTATAGTTTTGAGAACCACCATAAGGAATAAATGCGCTGTCTTTCATTTCAAATGTACCGGAACTACTCAGATAAATGGCACCTCCTCCACTAGAGGCCGTATTTTTATTAGTTGATGCTGTATTTGCAGGTGTAGTTCCTCCAATTGTACCATTGCTCATAACAAAGCTGCCGTGAACCATTATAGCACCGCCATATTGCGTTGACACATTCTTGCTAATTGTGGCATTTTGGTTTATTGTAAGAGTACAAGAGTACGGTATATATACAGCACCGCCATCTTTAGCCTTATTTAACTCCATTTTAATTTCTCCACAGATTACCTGTGTAGTTCCTCCAGCATAAATGCCTCCACCGCCAGTACCAGTACTTGTATCACAGTAATTATACGATATAATTCCACTCCTAATTTTTAAATTAGTTCCTGCAAAATAAATTCCACCACCAGTTGTTGTAGCATAATTGCGTCGTATTCCATAGGCTTGCGCAAAATCTTGAGTAGAAGAGTCTGATGCTGCAGAATAACCTAGCCAGACAGAAGAGCCAGTATCTGCATAAATACCACCACCTTTTGCAGCTTTATTTGAATGTTGACTATCACCTGAACCGGCAGTGCCATTGGTATCTCCTCCAATCATTGTGTATCCCGACATGCATAAATTTGCGTACTTCAAATATACCCCGCCACCATTTGATGTTGCTATATTTGCATCAACATTTGTTTTAGCAGAACCTTTCATAATAAGGTTTGCCACAGAAGTAGATGTACCAGCAAAATATATTCCACCACCATTTGAGGTTGCTGTGTTTCCAGTCACAGTCACAGAATTGGTTAAAGTTAGACTAGCTCCCGCTGCAGAAACATAAATTCCACCTCCGTTTGTATTGTAACCGCCTGATATCGTAAGATTCTGAAGAGTAACCGGAACATTCGAAGAGATTTTTAAAACAGATCCCAGCTTAGATGCGCCAAAGCCTCCTTTTAAAGCTGCGCTTGTATTTATTCCTTTTATCCAGACACCAGATGCCTTGTTTGTTGTTATGCTGCTTCCAATTTCATGTCCGCCGCTTATTTCTCCAACAACAATAATTTCCCGGCCTACATTTACAGTGACCCCACCTGATGTAGATGTTTTAGTATCTTTAGGCCCACCCCAGCATTGTGCAACTGCATCAGTAATTGTAGAATACGGCTTTGCCTTTGTTCCAAGTCCGCCGTTAGCTGGAGTTGCACCTTTACCATAAGTGACACTGTTTATAGTTGTTGTTGAACCTGTTGGAGCAACATAAATATCTGCATCAATTTTTCCGGCATGAGTGGAACTTGTTGAACTGGAGATAATACTCCATTCAGTGTCGGTCATTTTAAAGCAGGAGTATTTACCTGCTGTTCCTGTAAGAATCTGTTTTCCTCGAATCCATGAAGTTGGCGTAAGTGCAATATTTGAAGCGCTTAAATTTGCTCCGGCAGATATCATCTTTAGCGCAGGAGTTGCCGCGCTAGAATCATAGTAAACTGCAATATCGTTAGATTTTGCTGAGCCACCATAAGGAATTGAAATCGTATTATTTAATGTAACAGAACCTTTATTATAAATTGCTCCTCCCGCATTACTTGAAGAATTATAATAATTTGTTTTACCTATTTCGCCACCAGTCATCGACAAGGATCCTGCATTATAAATTCCGCCACCTTGATATGCTGAGTTGCTGTAAACACTTCCTCCAGACATATTTACTGTTCCAACGTTGTAAACTCCGGCACCATTTATATTGCCACTGTAAGCAGTATTACTATAAATTGCAGAATCAGTTTTTATATTAAGAGTTGCGCCGCTTGCGACATAAACACCTGCTCCAGTTCCTCCAGATGTTGCTTTATTGCTGTAAACTTTGGCGTTTGAGTCAAGATTTACGACAGTGCCACTTCCACTGGTAATGTTAATTCCACCACCGGCAGATGCTTTTCCGTTTGTAATTTGTAATTGCTGGATTGTAAATGTCTTTGCCACACTTATCGTAAGAGCCGAACCATTTGCGTTGCCGTTTATAGTGGCATTTGTATTATAGCCTGCAAGAGTAACTGAGCTAACACCATTTGTAACGCTTGAAATTGTCTGGGTACCGGTCAAAGTTCCTGCGATTGTAATTTTTCCGCCTGCCTCTGACAGATCGCTGGCTTGAGCTGCCGCGGCGATTGAAGCATAAGGACTTGTCTTGGTTCCATTTGCACCTGTAGTCAAGCCTTTATTAAATCCGGTCGGTCTTGTATTACCACTGTCTGAAGCATCTACTACATAAATCGGCGAAGTAATATAAACATATTTATTGCCTGAAACCGTTTTATCTTTTCTTTCCCAGCCGTCATTGTCGGCAGAAAGCTTGAATTTTGATTTCAGAGTGTCGTTAATCGTGACTGACGATGCTACACTTAAAATATCTGTTCCTCGCTTATAATTTGCAGGTGTGACTGTCGCAACATTTGTTTCATTCAGCGAGTCGGAAACATAAATTGTATTACCAGAAGGAAGATAAACATCATTATTTGAAGAAACGCATGCATTAGTTTTTACAGCAAAAGAGGTCCATGCATAAATACCACTTCCTCTTGAGCTAACTGTATTTCCAGAAATTGTTCCTCCGCTTATTGTTGTCCAGGCACCGTTTGTATTAAAAATTCCTCCGCCATATTTTGCAGAATTTGACTGTATGTAAAGAGAAGTACCGCCCAATTCAGAATCAGTATCTGCACCTGCATATATTCCTCCGCCCATAGCATTAGTTGCAGAATTATTCTTTATATTACCGCCGGAAATTGAAGCTTCACTTGCAAAATATATTCCACCTCCTCCGCTAGGATTGTTTAAATTATTAAATGTTCCGGTAACCTTGTTATACAGAACGTTTCCGCCGCTCATTGAGAATGTTCCGTCTATAGCAGAATAAATTCCACCTCCGGCATTGGTAGCGGAGTTTGCATATTCAGAAGATGAACCTCCAATAGTTCCGCCGGAGAATATCAAAGAAGCCTTTTCGTCGCTAAAAACACCGCCGCCACTTGCCGCTGTATTTTTACATATCTGCCCGCCTGTTATTTTTAATACAGGCGTATAAGAAGATTGTGGTTTTACTACATAAATACCACCGCCATTGGCACTTGCATTATTTCCCGTAACTACTGTTCCGGAAGCAATTGTTACATCAGCCTGAGCATTTGTAATATTAATTCCGCCGCCGTTACCTGTCTTCTTTCCGCCTGTAATCGTAAGATCCTGTATTGTAACTGGAACAGCAGAGTCAATATTAAGTGCTGAACCTGTTGTTGACTGAGTTGTAACGCCTGCAAAAGAAGCTGCAGATTGTGTCTGTCCGTCTGGAATATATCCTTTTATAACAAGAGAAGGAGCTTCAGAAGTTGTAAAGTCTGAAGGAATTGTCTGAGAGCCTGTTACTTTTCCATCAATTAAAATTGTATAAGGGTCTGTTCCGCCTGCAAAAATATCTGAAGAGAGTGCTGCTTCCAGCGATGCAAACGGTCTTTTTTTTGTTCCCGATGCATCTGTTGTTACCGCTGAAGAACAGATTTTTCTTGTATCATCTGAGCCAGAACTGGCAACATAAATAGGAGAATCTATCATTACATAATGATTTGAAGCATCCGTTACATTATTCTTTTCCCAGCCCTCATCATCAAAACTGAACGCAAATTTTGATTTATTTGAATTTAACAGAGATTCAGTTGACGCTGTAAGGAATTTTGTTTTTCGCTTCCAGTTCGGCAAAGTGATTGTTGCATTTTTTTCAGTTTCTGCAACTCCTGCTGGAAGACTTAAATTGTTTTCAACAGTGATTATAGTTTCATCGCTAAGATAAACGTCATTCTTGCACGCACCAAGGTTTCCATCTTTATCACCAAACGGAATATAAATATTTCCGCTCATTTTGAACGTTCCGCTGCCATAATAAATACCACCACCATCTACGGTTGCCGTATTTCCTATAATTTTTCCGCCACTTAAAGATGCAATTTCTGATGAACCTGTAATATGAACGCCACCGCCTCTGTTGGCATTATTATAACAAATCTCCCCGCCCGTAATTTCGATGTTTGCATCGAATGAATAAATTCCACCGCCAGTTACAGTACCGTTAGGACTCGATGAAATTGCACGGTTATACGATACTTTTCCAGTTCGCATTTTTAATACAGAATTCTGATTATTTTTAATTCCGCCGCCGCCAGATGAACTGTTTCTGCAAACACCGCCAGTCCATTCTGCAGGAATCAGCGCAGTACCATTTTTTCCGCTGTAACCAAGATAAACAGAACCATCGTTATAAATTCCACCGCCACTAAAAGAATAATTTGCACATTCAGTAGAAGAACTTCCCGTCGCAGGTACTTCAGTTTTATCTCCTATATAACTGGTTCCGTACATAAAAAGACTTGCACCGCTTTCTATATAAGCACCGCCTCCACGACCTTGTGAAGCAATAAAATTTCCTGATATTGATGTTCCATTGGCAAGTAAAACAGATGAACCGCTTTTTACATAAAGTCCCCCGCCATTATAAAAACTATCAGAATGAGTTCCACCGCCATTTGTAATAAGCAAGTCTTTCACCGTTACAGGAACTGCAGTTTCAACTGTAAGTACCGTACCTGTTCCGCCGGCATTAAGACTATCCTTTGGAGTTCCGTCAGTATTAAGGCCATTTGCACCACGGATTGTTAAAGCCGGACAGTTTGCAGCTATTAAGGCTGTACCAATATTTTGATTTCCAGAGATTTTTCCATCAATAAGAATTTCGGCTTCTTCACCACCGCTCAGTTCTACAATAGCATGTTCAAGAGTTTTAAAAGGCGAATCTTTTGTTCCATGAATACCATCTGCATCATTTCCATCAGCTGTACAGCTTATACGGTTTTCTGCTCCAATTCCCGATACATAAATCGGAGCACATAGAATTCCTCTTTCTGTATATGCATTTGATTTTTTTACACTGAAGTCAGTGTCTGTAATTTTAAACCGATTAACCAATTCATCAGTTATTTCAGTAGCATAGGTAGCATCAACTCCCAAAACCTGAGTTCCACGGTACCAGTTTGGAGGAAGAATTGTTCCAACTACAGTATCTGTTGAAGTAAGATCACCTGCAATTACTATCTTTTTATTGCTTGCAAGAGCAATATCATTTTTTCCTTCTGTCTGCACACCTGCAACACCATAAGGAACACTTGAATTTCCAGAAATTGAAAAATCAGCCTTAGTATAAATACCACCGCCAGATGAGTCCGCAGAAGTTACCTGATTTTGTGAAATAACACCGCCGGAAAAGCTAAAGCTTCCGGAAGCAACGTAAACTCCACCGCCTAAATGGCCAGCAGCATTGCTGTCTATATTTGCACCTGCAATATTAAGTGTTGCTCCATCTTCTATAGAAACTCCACCACCGCGCGCTACAGCTCCGTTATGTGTAACAGTTGCACCAGCTTCAAGAGTTACAGTTCCACCTTTACTCCAGATTCCGCCACCGCCAACTTCTGTATCACCGGAATCGCTTGCACTTGAATAGTTTCCGCTTACAACCGCGCCGTTTTTTACGGTAAGAGTACCGCCGTTATTATAAATTCCTCCGCCAGATTCCGCATAATTTGCCGCAGCATTAATTGAAGTTACTGCCGCACTTTTTTCTGCACCAATCAAAGTTCCGGTATCAAGCGTTACATTTGTACCGGAAGCCATGTAAATTCCGCCGCCCTTAGAGCCGGAGGCAGAAAGGTGACCGCCCGTAACCTGAATATTTCTGAGAGTTACCTGCTTGGTTGTTGAAATATTTAAAACACTTCCATTTCCGCCCGATAAAACTCCGGGATTATTGGCACTCATTCCGCAAATTGTGAGTGTTTTTACTTTTGAGTTAAGGGCAGATCCAAGTTCAGTAATTCCTGCTACAGTGCCGTCAACCCAGATTGTATAATCATTTGCTTCGAGTCCGTTTGCACTGATAATACTTACAGCCTTTGCAAGTGTACTGCAGGGATAAAATCTTGAACCGTGTTCTTCGTTTGCAGTTGCATTTGAAGAAACATAAATTTGAGTTCGGGAAGCATTTGTCAGACGTTCCTGGGTAAGCTCAAATGCTCCAGAGCTGTTTATATATTCATCTGTATTTTTTTCCCATTTTTGTGTAGAAAAGCCTTTAATTACAAAAATATTTTCTGCAACATCAGGATATAAAGGAACCTGAGAAGAATCTAAAAACTTCAGATAAATTTCATAAAGTCCTGCAGGAACATTTACACTGGCAGGGAATGTTACCGTTGAACCAGACTTTTCAATCATAGAAAATTCTGTCGGCCAGTCTGCAGAATTTGAACTTGTACAGACAGTCTGTACATATTGAACGCTGGCCGGAACTGTCATAGAAAGAGAAATATGTCCGTTTCCGCTTTGACTTGTATCAGGACGAAGAACAAAATTGTGCGATAAAACAGGCTCATCTGTTGAAAGTCTTACAGGAAAAGAATCAACAAGTAATTGCGTATCGGTTCCTGTTTCTTGTATTCCAACAGTAATCGTCCAGTTTATGTCCTGAGCAAGATTCATTGCAAAAATATATTTGGATGTTGATCCAACCTGAGTAATATCTGAACCTGCTACTACGACATCAGTCTGGCCGGAAGCAGTGGCCTTTGCAAAAAATGTAATTCCACTGCCCGAAATTTCCGGAAAAGCAGTTCGCGCATTGGAATTATCACCACTATTTTCATCAACAATAATAGAAGGAAACGCACCTTGCAGAGAAAAAGTTCCTGTAAAGTTTGAAGTTGTTTGAGTCGAAGAAGGAGCCGAAGAAGAAGATTCGCTCTGTCCGGAAGAAGATTCCTCTACAGATTCCGGACTGAAAAGATTTGTACAGGTAAGAAAAAGCATTGAAAAAAGAATCAAAAAAAGAATGAAAGGAGATTTTTTTAATTTTTTAGTTCGTAAAATATTTTTCATCTCATCCTCCTTAGTTAGAAACACCATAAATTATAAAGTCTTTTGAATGCGGAACTCCCATATAAGTAGCCGTCACATGCAATACATAAGTTTCTGGATATGGAAGAGCCGAAGGAATTGTAATTACGTTATTAGTTACAGACGGTGCATAGCTTCCTGTAAGTTCACCACCGCACAGGAGTGTTGCAGACCATGTAATTTGTGATTCATCACCGTCGTCGTCATAATATCTTTCGCCGTTTGTATTATTCTGCAGGGTTCTGGTTGCTGCATTGTATGTAAATGTATGTGTAGTTCCACCCATCTCAAGCGTTACTACCGGAGTTATTGTAAAATCTTTTGCCTGACCGACTGTAAATCTGTAGTTTCCGTCTGCATCTGCAGTTGCCATAGTAAAATTAAAGTTAAAGTCAAATGTGTTATAAATTTCGGCTCCTGATTTTGCGAAGGCTGCGTCTGTACCCTCTTTTACTACGGCAAATGTATCTCCCTTAAATACTTTTCCAGGCAATTCTGTATTCGTTGATCCGTAACCGAAACCAGAAGTAAATATAACTGGAGTTCCAATTTCCGGCTCGGTAAGTCCCGTAAAGTTCTTAGAAACTCTGATTAAACTTCCTGTTACTGCACCTGTAATATTAAGTGGAGAATCCTTTGAAATATAGAAGTTTGCAGGATCACCATCTGAATTATAGTTTCTGTCTACTGTGTTTCTTCCAGAAATATTTACAGTTCCGTCTGTATAGAAAATTCCTGCCCCTGAACCATTTGTTGTTAAAGTATTTTCTTTTACAGTTACACCGTTTAAATTCAATATTCCTGAAGCAAGCTTAATTCCGGCACCAGATTCAGCATAGTTTCCTGTTACAGTAACTCCATTAAGGTTCAAGGTTCCGCCGTTCATATAAATACCGCCGGCATCAGTATTGTTACCGCCTGTAATAGTTACGTTATTAATTGTCAATTCAACATTATTCTGAGTTCTGATAACATAACCTGAATTTCCAGAAGAACGGCCTGCATTAATTGTGTATCCGTTTCCTTCAATTTTATACTTAATTGTTGAATCAGAAACTCCGGAAGAAGGCTTTTTGAAACTTGCAAATGCATTATCTGTTGTAGAATCAAAAACATCAGTTGAAATTGGACTTATACTGCTCTGGAGTTTTATTGTATAAGTTGCACCAGGTACATAATCATTTTGGGCATCAGAAATCATTTCGCTTACACATTTCTGCAGAGAATTATAAGGATTATAAAGAGAACCGTTGCCAAGAGCCGAGCCCGAAGCATTTACGTAATAATTCAGGCTTCTGTGAACTGTAAACGGATTAGATGAAGACGAACCAAAGCCCGTATTATTTCCGCTGTCTACATAACCAGAGTAACATGCGTAAGCTTCTACATAGAACTGACCTTTTTCTACCGAAACAGAAACCGGTGCTGTTCCGCTTCCGGTTGCAACAGGCAGTGTTGTTCCAACTTTGAAAATATTATAAATAATTGTAGGCGCGCCAGGTGCATCTTCGGCAGGAACCTGAACTGTTGCCTGACCTGTAGGATCTGTATCATCCATTAATGTACGGTAAGCAGTGCGATCGTGATTAATTGTAAATGTAAAGAGTCCTGTGTCATCCTCTACAGAATTAGTACTTGAATTGCTAACACTCAGCGTTACAGGACTTAACTGAGGATTTGTATTTGAAATATAAATTGTATTACTGAATCCATAATCATCAGTTAAACGGAGGCTGCTGGAAACAGTTGCATTTTCCGGAGCGGCAGGATCCAGACCTGTTAAATAGTAAAGAGTTACATAACCCGCAGGAGCAGTCCCCTGAAACACTGCAGCAGAGGTATCTACGTTTAAAAGTCCAGATATGGAAGTAACAAGATTTGGAGTTCCACCGTCGCTTTTTGTTATGCCAGAAAGGCCGGTAGAAGAAAATTCAAGGTAATAAAGATCATTTCCTATATAAATGCGTTTTGTATCTTTTTCGTGAACAGAACCATAAAGATTCGGCACATAAAAACATATTACATACTGAGTATTATCCCGCTGATACATTGCCCCTCGAATTCTTGGAGGAATGGTATTAACCATTACAGATATATGGAAAGATTCAAACTCTCGTTGTGATATAGATTCTTTTATAGTTATTGTACCGGAAAGATCCTTTACAATAGAAGTTGGATTTCCTGAAGAATCTGTATAAAATGCATCGCCGTTATCAATTGCATATAAGAATTCTTTACTGAAAACAACTGTCGCATTTTCTCTTGAACTTGACTGAATAAAATAAACTGCATTCGAAAATTCAGCGGCTTTTGCGGCTACAAGCGAATTATCAAAATCATAAGAAAAATCCAGAATGTAATGCTGTGGATTACGAAGAACAAGTGAAATTGTTTTATTTTCGTTACTTTCTACACAATCGATTCCGATACTTCCGCTGCCAATGGAACGGTCGATTACGCTTTCCACAATTGCGGCTGTATTTGTGTAGTATTCAAAAAATTCATGAACAGGATCATTCCATGTAGCCTGTTCACAGCCTGTAAAGAGAAGAAAAATCATAAAAATTATAAGTGCGACGATTCCTGATTTCTTACAACGTAACAATCTTGTCATCACATAATTGTTATAAAATTTCACCGTAGTATTATAATGCAAACTATAAAAATTAGCAAATTCTTGATTTTTTTAAGGCAGAACTGCTGCGAAAACTGTTATAGCCGGCAGAATTTAAGGAATATATGCTAAAATAAGATTCCAAATAAGAAATGTGTACATTCCGCGGCCTGTATAAATACCCCTGCATATAGAAAGAAAAATAGAAAATCCTTCAGTTTAAAATAAAAATGTGGAAAATATGTCGAAATTGTGTTATTTCATCCTTTTTATTAACACCTATTTTCTATCTGTTAAATATTTGATATAATCGCTCTATGTATCGTTTATATGTAGAGCGACGCCCTGGTTTTGAAAACGAGGCTCGCCGTTATCTTTCTGAAATCAATGGATTTTTGGGAATTGCCGGAGTAAAGGCAGTTCGTTATTTCAACCGCTACGACATTGAAAATGTGAGCGAAGAAGTTGCAAAAATTGCCGCAACCCGCATTTTCTCTGAGCCACAGAGCGATTTCGTTTTTACAGAAAAATTGCCTGAACACTCTGGCCGCGAAATCATCTGGGAATTCCTTCCGGGCCAGTACGACCAGCGTGCCGACTCTGCTGAGCAGTGTCTTTCACTTTTACGCGCAGGTCTTTCAGGTGTGAAAACTCTTACGAGCGCACCTCTAGTTCGTTGTGCAAAAATCGTTGTTCTTGAAGGCGATGTAAGCGACGAAGAAATCAAAAAGATTCAGAACTATCTTATTAACCCTGTAGATTCACGTCTTACCGACGATACAAAACCTGAAACCTTAAAGATGCATGTTGAAGAGCCTGCAGACATTCCTGTTGTAGAAGGCTTTATCAAGATGAATGACGAAGAGATTGAAGCATATCGCAACAAGATGGGCCTTGCTATGGACCATGCAGATATCGTATTCCTTCAGAATTATTTTAAGGGCGAAGGCCGCGACCCAGTTGAGACAGAAATCCGCGTTCTCGACACTTACTGGTCTGACCACTGCCGTCACACAACCTTCCTTACAGAACTTAAGGATATCAAAATTGAAGACGGTCCTTATGCACCTCTCTTCAAAAAATCCCTTGAAAATTACCAGGCTATGCGTACAGAAATGTATGCCGGCCGCACAGATAAGCCAGTCTGCCTTATGGATATGGCTGTAATCGGAATGAAGTATCTTAAAAAGCACGGAAAGCTTGAAGATATGGAAGTTTCTGAAGAAAATAATGCCTGCTCAGTTTATATAGACGTACATTACACCGCAGATGAAAATGGTAAGCCACTTGCTGCCGACGACCCTCGCGCAACAGAACGCTGGCTTATGATGTTCAAAAACGAAACACATAACCACCCTACAGAAATTGAGCCATTCGGTGGTGCCGCAACCTGTCTTGGTGGTGCTATTCGCGACCCATTGTCTGGACGTTCCTGGGTATATCAGTCAATGCGTATTACAGGTGCTGCAGACCCGACTGTTCCTCTCAGTGCAACTATGAAGGGTAAGCTCCCTCAGATTAAACTCTGCCGCGAGGCTGCTCAGGGCTTCAGTTCGTACGGTAACCAGATTGGTCTTACAACTGGTCAGGTAGAAGAAATCTACCACCCTGGCTATGCCGCAAAACGTATGGAGCTTGGTGCCGTTATCGCTGCCGCTCCTGTAGATACTGTTATCCGCGAACGTCCTGAACCGGGCGACATCATCATTCTTCTTGGTGGTGGTACAGGCCGCGACGGTATTGGTGGCGCAACAGGTTCTTCAAAAGTTCACACTGTAAAATCTGTTACAACTGCTGCTGCCGAAGTTCAGAAGGGTAATGCCGTAGAAGAGCGCAAGATTCAGCGCCTCTTCCGCAATAAAGAAGTAAGCCTTATGATTCGCCGCTGTAACGACTTTGGTGCCGGTGGTGTTTCTGTTGCTGTCGGCGAGCTTGCTCCCGGCCTTGATATCAATCTTGATGCAGTACCAAAGAAGTACGAAGGTCTTAACGGAACTGAGCTTGCAATTTCTGAAAGCCAGGAACGTATGGCTGTTGTAGTTCGCAAGGCCGACGTAGACCGCTTTATTGAAGAAGCTAAGAAAGAAAACTTAAACGCTGTTGTTGTTGCAACAGTTACAGATACAAACCGCCTCGTTATGAAATGGCGCGGTAAAACAATCGTAGACATTGGCCGCGAGTTCCTCGATGCCGCTGGTGCTCATCACGAAGCAACTGCTCTTATTGAACAGCCAGCAGAGCCTGCCAAGTCTCCACTTTGCAATCCTCTCGAGTCTGCCGCAGCAGAACTCAACAAACCAGTTAAGTGCGAAGGCTGCGTAAAGAATCATCTTACAGATGCATGGCTTGCAAACATCAATGACCTTGCATGCTGTTCTCAGCGCGGGCTTGGCGAACGCTTCGATGGCTCAATCGGTTCAAGCACAGTTCTCTTCCCATACGGAGGAAAATATCAGAATACACCGGAAGCAGGTATGTCTGCAAAGATTCCTGTAATGACACCGCGCGAAACATCAACTGCCAGCCTCATGGCTTACGGCTTTGACCCACGTGTAGGTAACTGGTCTCCATGGCACGGAGCAAAAACTGCAGTTCTCAGCTCACTTGCAAAAATCACCTGTATTGGTGGTAAGGCCCGTACATCACGCCTCAGCTTCCAGGAATTCTTTGGCCGTGCAGTAAACGAAAAACGCTGGGGTTATCCTGCAGCAGCTCTGCTCGGTTCTATTGATGCACAGGTTGAATCTGGTTGTGCTTCAATTGGTGGTAAGGACTCAATGTCTGGTACCTTTGAAGATATCAACGTTCCACATACACTGGTAAGTTTTGCCGTAACTCACGATGAAGCTCCAAATGTTTTGAGCGGTTCTTTCAAGGTGAGCGGAAATAATATCTATATGGTAAAGGTTCCTTACTCAGACCTTCTTGAACCGGATTACGAAACCTTCCTTAAGAACTCTGATGTTCTTTATGAATTGAATAAGAATAAACGCATTTCTGCAATGTACCCTGTAGGACCTGGTGGAATTGCAGAAGCAGTTACAAAGATGGCAATGGGTAATATGGTTGGTGCAAACATTGACGCACCTGCAAACCTTAAAGACCTCTTCCTTCCAACTTACGGTAACATAATCGTAGAAGTTCCATCTGCTCATGTACCAGAATTTGAAAAGGCAGCCTTTGTTCCAGGAACTCTCGTACAGCTTGGTATGACAACAGACAAGCCTGCAATTGTAATCAAGAATGCCGTTCTCGGTGGAGTTACAAATTCTGAAGTTGAAATCAGCCTTTATGACTGTGTAAATAAATGGGAAGACAAACTCAAGGAAGTATTCCCTCGCGTTAGTGGAGCAGAGGTTCAGCCAAAGCTTCCAGACTGGGCAACAGACATCCACAAGTCTCTCAGCGACATCCGCAAGGCACCGGCTTTTGTTCAGCCGACAAGCCGTCCAAAGGTATTGCTCCCGGTATTCCCAGGCACTAACTGTGAAATCGATATGGCCCGTGCCTTCAATCTGGCCGGCGCAGATACAAAGATTGTAGTTCTTCAGAACCGCACTCAGGCTCAGCTTACAGAATCTCTCGACCGCCTCGCCAGTGAAATGCGCGACGCACAGATTCTCGCCCTCAGTGGTGGTTTCTCATCAGGTGATGAACCAGATGGTTCTGCAAAGTTTATTGCAAACGTACTCAAGGCCGGAAACATCAGCGAAGAAGTTATGAATCTTCTTAAAAAACGCAATGGCCTTGTACTTGGAATCTGTAACGGTTTCCAGGCCCTTGTTAAGACTGGCCTTGCAGTATACGGTGAAATCCGCGATATGACTCCAGATATGCCAACTTTGACCTACAACAGAATCAACCGCCATATCAGCCGCATCGTTCGCACACGCATCGTTTCTGCAACAAGCCCTTGGGCTATGCATCCAAGCGTAATCGACCAGCGTAATCACCTTATTGCAATCAGCCATGGTGAAGGCCGCTTTGTTTGTGACGAAGCTACAGCAAAACGCCTCTTCGAAAACGGACAGGTATTTACTCAGTACGTAGACGAGTTCGGTCGTCCTGCAATCACAGAACCAGATAACCCTAACGGATCTGCATTCGCAATTGAAGGTATCACATCTCCAGACGGACACGTACTTGGTAAGATGGGACACTCAGAGCGCGGAGTAGGTTTAGACCGCAACGGTGCTTCACTTGATCTCTTCAAGAACGTAGGAGGAAATCCTCTTACAAACGAAAGCGAAACGACCTGCGAAAACCTCTTTGCAGCCGGAGTTGCATACTTTAAATAAAAGGAAATTAAAATGAAAAAAAATCTGATTAAATTTTTTATAACTCTATTGATTATTCCTGCTATGTTTACAGCCTGTTCCAAGGCAAAAATCATCACAGATGATTTTGATGAAGCAAAAAAATTAGCAGCAAATTCAAATAAAGATATTCTTGTTATAGTAACGACCGATGGAGATGACTTAACTTCTTCAGAATTTATTTCTAAGGTTCTCAACAATTCTTCATTCAATTCTGCTGTCAAAGATAAATATATTGTTGCTCATCTGGACTTTTCTTCTTCAACTTATAAAAAAACAGTGTCCACAGAAGATTCTTCAGAAAAAGAAAGACAGGAAGCTAATATATATTCAGAAAAAGTTTACCGAAATTCAATTTTTGCAAATGCATTAAACGTAGAGGCTACACCGGCTGCTTACCTTGTGACAAAAGATCCATACGTTATTTCAACTGTAAATTTTGATTCAATGACTCCGGATTATAACGATTTTATTTCAGCACTTGCAGAAGCATCTAATCAGGTGGGCTTCTATCACGAGCAGCTTGATATAATAAATAAAGGAACAATTTCAGAAAAAATAGCTGCAATTGATGAACTTATAAATATTACTGAAGTAGTACATTTACCTTTTCTTGCTGATAAAGTAGAAAGCTTAATTCAAATGGATACTCAAAACGAATCCGGTTTGCTTTATAAGTATTTAGTTTTACATGCAAAAATTAAAGCAACAGATGCCATGTCTTCCAGAGATTATGAAGCAGCTGCAGGAATATTTGAAAATCTTGCACAAAACAAGGATCTTCCTTTAGAAGAAAAACAGGATGCTTATTACAATGCAGCTTATGTTTTAACCTTTGCTTCTAATCCGGACTTTAACAGAATTGTTTCTTTCTTAACTGCAGCAATTGAAGTAAATCCGGAAGGAACAGCAACTGAAAATTTAATAGAAATCCGCGACAGTCTGTTAAATTCTATGGAACAGGCTGCAAACGCAAAAAATAATTAAGGAGCGTTATGGATTCCATATCCGCAGGGACGATAATTCTTCTTATTGTTCTCGTAGTGCTTTCCATGTTGTTTTCAATTTCTGAAAGTTCATTCTTAGGAATGAACAAGCTCAGACTACGTCTTTTAAGAAAGAAAAAAAACAGGAAAGCACTTATAGCAGGAAAGCTGTTAGATCATAAAGAACATTTAATCAACACGCTTCTTGTTTCCAATGATATTGTAAACATTTTATTATCTTCAATAATTGCAGCAATTGCACTTGACGCTTTTGGCGAAAAAGGAGTTGGAATAGCAACGTTAGTTGCAACTATCATACTTCTTATATTTGGAGAAATTACGCCAAAAACAATTTCTACAATATGCCCGGATAAAATTGCCTATACACTCTCCCCTATTATCAGAATCATTTACATATTAATGACTCCTGTTGTTGCTGTCGTGACTTTTATAGCAAGATGTGTTCTTTTAATTTTTGGAATTCACACAAAAGAAAAAAAAGCTTCTTATACAGAAGAAGAAATTAAAACTTTTTTTGATATGAGCGAAGAAAGCGGAATTATTCAGGAAAATGAAAACAGAATGATGTCTCAAGTTTTTAAATTTTCTGATTTACAGGCAGAAGAAATTATGGTTCCGCGAACAAAAATCCGTTCACTCACAGATAAGGCTACCTATCGCGATGTAATTGAGCTTTCTGAGCAGTTAGGCTTTACAAGATTTCCGATTTACAGAAAATCAATAGACGATATAATTGGTGTAATTTATTTAAAAGATTTGCTTGCCTACAAAGATAATCCCGGAGAATTTGAAATTACAAAAGTAATGCGACCTCCTCTTTTTGTACTTGGAACAATGCAGATTACAAGCGTTCAGGAGCTGCTTTTTGAAAATCATCAGTCTATGGCAATTGTTGTAGATGAATATTCAGGAACAGACGGAGTAATAACAGAAAAAGATATTTCAAAAGAAATATTCTCTTTACCAGGCGAAAATACTTTACGCGGTAAAGTTTTTGATTTTGAAAACATTTCGGACAAAACAGATTTTGAAATAGATGGTTCTGTACTTATCAAAGATTTAAAGAAAGCTATAAAAATCAATATTGATTCTTCTATTAGTGAAACAGTTGCAGGCTGGTTTACAGAACAGATTAACCGGCTTGCCGAAAAAGATGATTTTATTGAATTTGAAGGCTGGAAATTTACAGTAACAAAAATGCAGTCACGCAGAATTGAACTTCTTCGAATACAATTAATAGAAGCTTCGAAGGAGGAAAATAAATTATGATTTATAATATTATTTCTGTAGCATCAATATTTATTCTCATAGCCTGCGTAGGATTCTTTACATCTTCAGAAACAGCATATCTTTCTCTTCCAAAAATTAAATTACGCAGCATGATTGAAGAAGGAAAAAAACATGCTAAATTAATTGCAAAATTAAAAGATGATATGTCTAAGCTTTTGACAACTGTGTTAATCGGAACTAACTTCTTAAATTCATTATGCGCTTCAATTGCAACTGCTTTTGCACTTAGAATTCTGGGACAAAAAGGAACAGCAATTGCTCCATTTATTACAGCCTTTTTTATAACAACCTTTGCTCAGATTATTCCAAAAACTTTTGCCTCCTTTTTTCCGCAAAAGGTTGCACAGTTTTCTTCGGTTCCACTTTTTGTGCTGGAAAAAATATTTTTCCCGATTGTCTGGATTTTTTCTCACCTTTCGAATCTTGCCGTTTCCTTATTTAAAAAAATATTTAAACCAAAACCTTCAGGAATTACGCATGAAGAATTAGAGACATTAATTGACGTTGGAAAATCTGAAGGAACAATTGAGAAAGACGAAAGTGAACTTTTAAATAAAATAATTAAATTTAACAATTTAGTTGTTACAGATATTATGAAGCACAGATCTTCTGTAAGTATGATAAATTCTACAGCAGATTATCAGGAAGTTATTCAGGAATTTTTACGTTCCGGTTTTTCAACAATTACAGTCTATAAAAATACAAAAGAAAATGTTGCTGGAGTTTTAAATTATAAAAAAATAATTTTTGGCAGTGCAAATATAGATAAAGGACCAGGCTTTGCCGGAAGAATGATGAACGAAGTTTTGTATGTTCCGGGAACATTTTCTGTACTTGAGCTTCTTAAAAAATTTAAAAATGATGAACACAAATTTGCCGTTGTACTTGATGAAATGGGACAGGCTTCGGGAATTGTCACAATGGAAGATATTATGAAGGTTGTATTTAACAGAATGACAGATGAAAATTCTTATGACAACCGTCCGGCTGAAGAAAAAATAAAGCTTATTTCTACTGATTCTTTTCTTGTACCCGGCAATTTACGCATTGAAGATGTAAATGAAATTCTAGGACTTCATCTTGAATCACAGAATATGACGACAATAGCTGGCTGGCTGCTTGAGCAGTTTGGATTTCTGCCTACCAGCGGAATGATTTTTATTAAAGACAAAATTCTCTATACTGCCGAAGATGTTCGAGACAGAAAAATTCTGACAATCAGAATTAAAACACATTAAAGAATAATTAAAATAATGTTCCCTGAACTCCGCCGTCTTTTGAAGCAGCTTCATGTGTAAGGCCTAGATGAGTGTAAGCCTTTTCTGTAACCATGCGTCCACGAGGAGTTCTTTGCAAAAATCCGCACTGAATAAGATACGGTTCATAATAGTCTTCCAGAGTATCCATACTCTCACCAATTGAAATTGCAAGAGTTTCTGCTCCAACAGGACCTCCGCCAAAGTTTTCAATTATAGAGCGAAGAATTTCGCGGTCATATTTTTCAAGACCAATTTCATCTATCTCAAGACGTTTTAATCCATTATCGACAATATCAATTGTTATAGAATTGCTTCCAGAAACCTGCGCAAAGTCCCGCATGCGGCGAAGTACTCGATTTGCTACTCGCGGAGTTCCACGACAGCATTGAGCCAGCAGCATAGCAGCATCCTCTTCTATTCCTATTTCAAGAATAGATGCAGAACGTTTTATAATACTTGCAAGTTCCTTTTGTGTATAAAATTCAAAACGAGGAATAAAACCAAATCGCGAACGAAGCGGAGAGCTTACACTTCCAGCCTTTGTAGTAGCGCCAACCAGCGTAAACGGAGGAATTGGAATGCGGACTGTACGAGCCGCAGCTCCCTGACCAATAATCCAGTCGAGTTCAAAATCTTCCATTGCTATATAAAGCATTTCTTCAATGGCAGGCTTTAAACGATGAATCTCATCAATAAAAAAAACTGTGCGCGGAGTAATCGTGCTTAAAATTCCAGCAAGATCCTTTGGCTTATCAAGTGCAGGAGCACTGGTAACTTTAAAATCGACTCCAAGTTCATGTGCCGTAATTTGTGCAAGAGTTGTCTTTCCAAGTCCTGGAGGACCAATAAGCAGAAGATGATCCAGAGGTTCTTCACGCAGCTTTGCTGCCTCAATAAATGTAGAAAGATTTTTCTTTACACTCTCCTGCCCTAAAAAATCCTTAAGCATAGCAGGACGAAGCTTATTATCCTGTTCATCATATCTGTCTTTTAAATCTGCACGTACAATTGCTGAAAAATCTGAAGAAAATTCATCACTCATAAAATACTCCTAAGCAAGCTCCACAATCGCACGTCGGAACAAAATATCTTCCCGTTCTTTCTGACTTTTTCCTGCGAAATCTGGTTCATTTGTAAAAGCTTCAACAAGCTGTGCAACCTTCTGCTCTACAAGCTTTTTATCATAACCCATGCTTGCAAGCGAAAGCACAACATCAGCATAAGGACTGGCAGCTGCAACATGCACAACAGCCCATCCTGAAGTCTCACTGATTTTTAATTTTCCTTTAAGTGTAAGCATCATCTTACCGGCAGTCTTTTTACCAACTCCAGGAATTTTTTCCAGCATTTCAAGGTCGCCTTTTTCCAGAACATCCAGCAGACGCGAACTCGAAACTGCACTCATAATTTTTACAGCACCTTTTGGTCCTACGCCATCAACCTTAAGTAAATCTAAAAAAACACTGCGTTCATCTGAACTGGCAAAACCATAAAGCGACATAAGCTGATCTGTATGCTGCAGCCAGGTAAAAATGCGGGCTTCATTTCCTACAGGAGGAAGCATATCAAGATTGGAATCAGGAACACATAAATCCCATTCAATACCATTTGTATCTATAAAAACCTGTTTGGGAAATTTTCCCGTAATTATTCCAGTAAGTGAATTGAACATATTTATATTATAAATCAAATATGCCTTTTTTTCACCCCCCATACAATACTTTACCCGCAATGTTAAAATAATTATTGATAATTCAATCAAAAAAGAACGTACAAAAATAAAATCATAAAGTATTCCATATTCTTTCTTTTTTCCTTATAATTTCCGCATACGAGGCAATTATGAAGACAAATGCATTAAAAGGAATGAAAGACATTCTTCCTAAAGAACAAAGATTACGAGATTATGTTCAGAATAAAATTCTAGAAGTATATAAGGCAAGCGGTTTTGAAAGAATCTCTACTCCAATACTTGAAGATTCCGAAAACCTTGATAAATCTGAAGGCGGAGATAACCTTAATTTAATATTTAAAGTACTTAAGCGCGGCGAAAAACTCGAAGCTGCGCTTGCAGCAAATCCTGTTAATGAAAAATCACTTTCAGATATGGGCTTGCGTTATGATCTCACTCTTCCACTTACACGCTTTTATGCTGCACATAGAAATGAACTTCAATTCCCTTTTAAGGTAATTCAGACAGACCGCGTTTACCGTGCAGAACGCCCTCAAAAAGGCCGCAGCCGTGAATTTGTTCAATGCGATATTGATATTCTGGGCGATAAATCTTGCAATGCAGAAGTTGAACTTATTGATGTTACGGCAAGAGCTCTTTTAAGCATCATCGAAGATAAGAAGTCAAACGAAGCTCTGTTTTTTGATAATTTTATAATCAACATTAACGACCGAAGAGTTTTGAGGAATATGCTTGAAAGCATGGGCTTTGCACCAGATACTCTAGATTCTGTTTGCATTACTTTTGACAAGCTTGATAAAATTGGAATAGATGGAATTAAGACTGAATTAGAAGAAAAACAGTTTCCTCAGAATGCCATAAAAGAGCTTGTTGATTTCTGCTCAAATACAACCATCTCAGCAGATGGAACTGAATTTGAAGTTGATGATGTTGTAAAAAAATGCAACGACAAATCTATCGGTGATGATTTAAAATACATAATTAATACAGTAAAGAAAATTTCAAACAATGATTACAAAGTAAGATACTGTCCAAGTCTTGTTCGTGGTCAGGGATATTATACAGGCGTTGTTTTTGAAATTACAAATCCAAACTTTGGTGGAGCAATCGGCGGTGGCGGACGCTACGATAAACTTATAGGAAAGTTTATTGGAGAAGATATTCCTGCTGTTGGTTTTTCAATTGGTTTTGAAAGAATCTGCTCGCTGCTTCAAGATACTACTTTTGAAATTCCAAATGAAAAAAGAAAGCTTGCACTTTTGTACGATGAAGAAATTGAATTTTCAAAAGTCATAAAAAAAGCTGAAGAATTGCGAAAAAAGTATTCAGTTTCAATTCTTCGCAAGGCAAAAAAAATGGGACCTATGTTTGGTATGCTGGAAAAACAGGACTACAAAGATTTCTGTATAAACAAAGGTGATGAATTTATTTTAAAATCATTAGAAAATTAAAGATGCAGTAAAATGCATCTTTAATCCGCACATTTTTGCTTTTGCAGAAAGTGCGCAAATTAATAATTTTAACAGAAGGTTTTTCCGGCGGGGAACTACAAATGACATTAATTTTTGATATTGGAAACACAAACATAAAAACAGCTCTTTTTGATGGTGAGAATCTGCTTTATACCTGGCGCATTTCTACAGACTTAAAGAGAACCGGAGATGAATATTTTTCTCTACTCCGTCCTCTTTTCCGCGATGCAGAAATTGATTTTTCTTCAATCAGCAAGGTTGTTCTTAGTACTGTTGTTCCGGCATTAATCGGTCCATTTGTAATTGTTTCCCAGCATTTTTCAGGCAAAAAACCTATTATCATAGGACCAGAAATTTATTCAAAGCTTCCTCTTAAAGTACCGCAAACAGCTGTTCACGAAATTGGAACAGATCTTTACTGCGATGCGCTTGAAGCCTGGAGTCGTTATAAAGCGCCATGCATTATAGCAGATTTTGGAACTGCACTATCTTTTACAGCTGTTTCTAAGGAAGGAAGCATCGCCGGAGTAGCAATTACACCTGGAATAAGAACTGCGTTTAATTCTCTTTTTAATAACACAGCACAAATTCCTGCAATTCCCCTTGATATTCCGCCAACCAGCCTTGGTAAAAATACAGTTGTTGCTGTACAAAGTGGTATAGTTTTAGGATATAAAGGTCTTGTAGAAGGATTAGTGAATCGAATGAAAGAAGATTTAGCTAAAGAAACTTCCTGCAAAACAGAAGAAATAAAAGTAATTGCAACAGGCGGCCTAAACAGCATGCTCTCTCCTATTACAAATACTTTTGACTACATAGACAAAGATTTAACTCTTTGCGGAATGAAGCGTATTGCAGAAACTATACAAAGCTGCTAACTCTTCAAAATAACATCTTCAAACTGAACGCCCTGGCCGCCTTCAACATTCCGCGCAAGAATTGAACCAGTTATTTTATCATAAAATTCCGGAGATATTCCCGGAGTTAGAATTTTTTCTGTACGCAAAATAGAAATATCGTCCCCGCTTATTACATCCCCTCTTTTCATATCCTTCATAAAATGAAGACTTCTGTTTGTACGGCCGTAATTTGCTTCCTCTGCCGGCGCAAGTTTTTTTACGCCATCGCCAATAACAGCCATAACACGCTCGCGGGAAAACTGTTCACTAAGCTGTTCAATAGTACGTTCAAGTCCAACAGCTTCTCCATAATGACGGAAAACAGCTTCGGTCTGATGAACGACATGAACCATTAATGCAAACTGTTCAGGTTCAAGTGCAACAGGATCATCAAGACCATCTGTTTTACGGCTTAATGTAAAATGCTTTTCTATAATAGTTCCGCCACAGGCAACACTCAAAACTGGAACAAGAACAGGATCCAGACTATGATCGCTTAAACCGGTTTCTATTCCTAAAATATTTTTTAAAGTTGTTATTAATTTTAAATTATATTCTTCTTCTGGTGCAGGATAACTTGTAATACAATGAAGAAGAGAAACATTCTCTCTGCCGACAATTCTAACAGCCTTATCAATATCTGACAAAGTAGAAACTCCGCTGGAAAGAATTACGGGAACAGGCATTTCTCCATTTCTCTTTTGTTTTTCACGCCAGTCCCGCAAGAATTCAAGCATTTTATAATGATTCAATTCTGGAGAAGCAATTTTTACATAATCCGGATTTAATTCCAGAAGCTCCTTCATACTGCGAAGTCCGAATGGAGAACAGCAGAATTTACAGTTTTTTGAATGAACATAATCAATAAGCCGGCTATAAAATTCAGGTTTACATTCCAGCTGTTTGAATCTTTCATAAAGCGGAATATTTCCAGTTGGAAGTTTTACAAAACCTGTTTTTGGATGCAAAATTTCATCTGCGTACACCCATTGAAATTTTATTGTATCTGCTCCAGATTCTGCGGCTGCATCAACGAGAGAACAGGCTTTTTCAAAAGAACCTTCATGCGAAGTTCCAATCTCTGCAATAATATTAATCATTCTCGCCTTCAAGAATTTTTTTAGAAATTGATTCTGCTTTTAATCTGTTTGAATAAACAGCTATGCTGCTTTTTGGAAGCCAGCCGTTCTTTGTATTATACCACTGATTATTATTCGGGTTGGAAGTTTTTCCGGTTATCTGAACAATATCACCTTTTCTGGCATGAGATAAAACTTTTGCATCCCAGTCATGCTCTTCTCTGAATGCTGTATAAGGAGAAGTTACAACTGCCCACTCAACATCTGGAGCAAGGGATAATGGCTCTGAATTATCCAAAGGAAGCATTTCAATTTCTTTTTTTACGCATCCGGTAGTAAAAACTAAAAGAATATTTATGAAAAATATTCCAAAAATTATTTTTAATTTATTTTTCATTTTTGCACCACTTGTAAATTTTTTCATAAACAGCCATATCGGAATCGACAAAATTTAACTGTGGAATTTTATCGATATTTTCCCAGGCATATTCTGTATGCTCCGTAAGCTTAAAAGGCTTTTCAATTCCGTCTTCATAAAACTTTATAGCAAAAACATCCAGAGTACACTCTCTTTCTTTATGAATAAAAGTACTGTTTGTAATATGTTCACCAACTTCAACCTCTACTCCAAACTCTTCCATCATCTCACGTTTTATTGCCTGAACAAAATCTTCACCATCATCAATTTTTCCACCTGGAAATTCCCAGCGTCCGCCCATATCTCCAGTCATTATTCTTTTGGCAATAAAAACTTTTCCATTTCTATAATCTATGCAGGCTATAGAACGACTCATCTCTTTACCTCACAAGATAATTCTTTTTCTTCATCATCGACATTTATAATAACATCAACTCTGATTATATCATAATCTGTAAACTTTGTACGGATAGATTTTTCTTTTCCTTCATATACATCGGTAATAAAACATTTATCATAAAGCTGATTATTTACTTCTATATAAAAGAATTCTGCTGCAACAACCTTTTCTATTTTTTGCGGAATTTCAGATTCATTTTTCTTTTTAGGAATAAGATTAGAAAAACCTCGTTTAATTTTTTTTGGAGCATTCTTCATATTCAAAGAAACATAAATTTCTTCTTCATAAGCAAACGCAGATAATTCCATCTGAATACCACAGATTTCTGTATATTTTCTGGTTTTATTAAGTCCTGTGTAAATCCATGTAAACGCAACAAAAAAAATCAGCGACAAAAAAATGAATTTATTATAACCAGTAAAAAGAACCTTAAAACCTTTTACAGGCCTGAGTCCGCCATTATAATATTCTTTTACCAGAGGAGGTGCCTTAGAAATTCTTTCGTCTCTGTTGTAAAAAAATTTTAATTTTTTATCGCTTTCTTCAACAGGTCCAAATTCTTCTATGTCTTCAAACAAAAATTACCCCTTAAGAATAGAAGCAATAAGAGTATCCGTTCTATACCATACAACTCTGGCACAATCTTTTCCTATATATATTGCGTCTATAATTCCGTCTTTTGTAAGATTCATTGCAGAATAAATAATATCGCTGTGATTTACATTAAAATGTCTTCTGAACACTCTCTGATTCTCATTCTGGAACATTTCTATATCAAAGCCATTTTCTGTTTTTACAATAAAGAATTTCCAGCCGCTTTTCGTTATTCCAAGAAAATCATAAGGCATACGGTAAGTTAATTTTGTATAATCAGAAATTACAGATTCTTCGTATGGCGGAATTTGAATTGGAGACTCATAAGTTCCATTTTCAATATCAAGTGTATATAAATAAGATTGAAGATAATTTATTCCTGACTGAATTTTAGAATCTTCATCAAAATAACTTGAATAATAATCCAGCTGAACATAAAGATTATAAGATTCCAGATCAGGTACCACATTAGAAATTGTAATTAAAACTTCTGAATCAATTTCAGTTTCTGTATAGGTTGGAACGTCAGAAATATTTATTGGAATCATATATTTTAAAAATCCGTCTACAGAAAACCAGTATACACAAAGCCCTTTTGTTGTTGTTGAAACTACAACGAGCTCATCTTTTTCTGTTGTATAAATCTGCTTGATTGAAGGAAATGGAGTTCCACCCGGGCCCTGCTGACCAATATATTCAACTTCAGAACCATCCCGGGAAAACTTAAGGACAGCCTGACACAAAAGCATGGAATTATCATCACTAACTTCCTGACGATTTTCTGGAATTGTACATGCCGCATATATTCTGTTATTTGAATCAACCGTAACAAGACCTGTATATTCAAACGGATATGCAACCTCATGTAAAACGTAATTTGGAATCAGCTGAGAATTTTTTACTATATGCTCGGTATCAGAATCTTCATTATAAAAAAGTGTAAGCAAATCTCCATATGAATTTAATTCCATTATTTTTCCGCTTTCACCATTAACTATATAAAAAAATCCTTCCTGCATTGCAATTCCAAAACGGACATTTCCTACATCATTCAATTCAGATACAGAAAGCTGTTCCTGAAATTTTCCATACTGCAGTGTATATAAATTTACCTCATCAATACTCTGAATGCTTTCCGAACGGGAACAAGATGCCAGAATAAAAAATGCAGAAATCACTAAAAGTAAATTAATTTTTTTCATAAAAATCATTATATATTTTTCTTGCCCTAAACACAATTATTATAGTAAATTTATTATAAAGTTGTTATAATAGATAAAAAATTTCGTTTACGATATTTTTTAATTTACGCATTTATTTTGCTTCGCAAAAAGTACGCAAAATTAAAAAGAAGGAAAAATAATGTTTATTGATAAAGTTCTTACCGCAATTTTTGGCTCACAGAATGATCGTGATGTAAAAGCTCTCCGTCCAATTCTGGCAAAAGTAAATGAAAAAGAAGAATGGGCAAAATCACTTTCTGCAGAACAATTCCCGGAGCAGACAAAAAAATTCAAAGAAAGACTTGCTAACGGCGAAACTCTTGATGATATTCTTCCGGAAGCCTTTGCACTTTGCCGCGAAGCTTCCTGGCGTGTAATCGGTGAACGTCCTTTTGATGTACAGATTATGGGTTCTATCAATCTTCATCAGGGAAAAATTACCGAAATGAAAACTGGTGAAGGTAAAACTCTTGTTGCTGTTGCTCCGGCATATCTCAATGCACTTACAGGAAAAGGTGTTCACGTAGTAACAGTAAATGATTACCTTGCAGAACGCGATGCTAATTCACGTCGTCCGATTTTTGCATATCTTGGTATGACAGTTGGTGCAATTCTTTCCAGCATGGATAATGACGCACGAAAAGCTGCTTATGCCTGCGATGTAACTTACGGAACAAACAACGAATTTGGTTTTGACTATCTTCGCGATAACATGAAAATTGATTTAAGAGATAAAGTTCAGAGAGGCTTTCATTATTGTATTGTCGACGAAATTGACTCTATTTTAATTGATGAAGCCCGAACTCCACTTATTATTTCAGGAGCTGGAGAAGATGACACTTACAAATATCACGAAGTTGATAAATATGTAGGAGAGCTTAAGGAAGTTGAAAAGGATCCAAAAACAGGCGACTATCCTGATGAAAGCTTTATGACTCCAGAACAGCGTGCCGCAATTGAAGGAGATTACACCATCGATGAAAAATCTAAGCGTGTATCTTTTACCGATAAGGGTATGCTCCACATTAATGAAATTCTTCATAAACATAATTTAATTACAGGTTCCCTTGAAGACGAAGAAAACTTTGAGTACACTCATTATTTTACACAGGCTCTTAGAGCGCATCTGCTTTTCCATAATGATGTAGATTATCTTGTTCGCGACGGAAAAGTTGAAATTATTGATGAATTTACAGGACGTGTTCTTGAAGGACGCCGTTATTCAGATGGACTTCATCAGGCTATTGAAGCAAAAGAGCATATTAGAATTGCACAGCGAAACAGAACGATGGCAACAATTACCTTCCAGAATTTTTTCCGTATGTACGAAAAGCTTTCTGGTATGACCGGTACTGCCGCTACAGAAGCTGTTGAATTCAATAAAATTTATGGTCTTGATGTAGTTGCAATACCAACCAACGTTCCTGTTGCAAGAAAAGATGAAAATGATGAAGTTTATTTAAACGAGCAGGATAAATGGGAAGCTATTGCAAAAGAAATTCAGGCAGCACACGAAAAAGGTCAGCCGGTTCTTGTTGGTACAGTTTCTGTAGAAAAATCAGAACTTCTTTCTGCCCTTCTTACAAGAAAAGGAATAAGACACGAAGTTTTGAACGCTAAGAATCATGCACGCGAAGCTATGATTATTGCAGAAGCCGGAGCAAAAGGCGCCGTAACTATTGCAACTAACATGGCAGGTCGTGGTACTGATATTAAGCTTGGCGGTAATCCGGAATTCAGGGCTCAGAAACGCGCAGGAACAAATGCTACAGAAGAACAATACAAGGCCGCTCTTGAAATAGAAAAAGAAAACTGGAAAAAAGATTATGAAGAAGTTTGTGCAGCAGGTGGTCTTTATGTAATTGGTTCTGAACGTCATGAATCACGCCGAATTGATAACCAGTTAAGAGGACGTTCTGGAAGACAGGGCGACCCAGGACGTTCTAAGTTCTACATTTCTATGGACGATGATTTAATGCGACTCTTTGGTGGCGAAAGAATGAAGGTTATGATGACCAGAATCGGTATGCAGCCTGGAGAACCTATTGATCATCCATGGCTTAATAAAGGAATTGAAAAAGCACAGCAAAAGGTTGAAGACCGCAACTTTGAAATTCGTAAACACCTCCTTGATTATGATGACGTTTTAAACGAGCAGCGTTCTGTTATTTACGAAAACAGAGATGAAATTCTCGGCGATTCTGATCTTTCTAAGAGAATTATGGATAATGCTACAGAAGAAGTAGAAGCAATGTTCGATGAATACGAATACGAGTCTAAGCACAACAAAAATTCTTCTGTTCCATTAAACGAATTAAATGAAAAAATACGTGATACCTTTGGTGTTCAGATTCCAGCTGAGCAGCTTACAAAAGAAGGTCTTATAGCTCATCTTCAGAATGATATTACAGAAAAAGAAACTCTCGCCGGAAAAGAAAATTTAAATATGTTCATACGCTATCAGTATGTTCAGATTATAGACAAAAAATGGCTTGATCAGCTGGAAACTCTTGAAGGACTTAGAGAAGCTGTTGCATTACGTTCTTATGGTTCAAAGAATCCGCTTACAGAATACAAGATTGATGGATTCAATATTTTTGATCAGATGCTTGAAACCATCAGAAAAACAGTAATGTCAAGAGTATTTAAAGTAAAGATTCAGCTTTCTCCGGAAGCAGCTGAACAGCGAAGAAGAATGGCAGAAGCTCAGCAAAAGTCTATGAATGCTCAGCATAACGAAGCTGGTAATACAGCTCATCAAATGGCAGGCGGAAGTTCTCCAGATGCACAACGTTCAGCACAGAATTCATTTAACGGGGTTCAGGCAAGAAGACAGGCAGCAGGAAGTTCTATGCATCAGAGATCTCAGGCAGATAACATTACCGTTCGCAGAACAGTTCCTAAGGTAGGAAGAAACGATCCTTGTCCTTGCGGAAGCGGCAAAAAATACAAACAATGCTGCGGACGTTAAAGACGTCAAAATAAAAGAGGCTGTCCCTGAAGTTCATAAACTGTGAAGCTTCATAAAGGGCAGCCTTTTTATTTAACTAATTTAATATTTTATAAAGAATTGTGTACAAGCTTTTTGCTTCTTCTTTAGAAATCTTTACACAACCAGCCATCTGCTCGGGAATACAAAGAGCTTTTTCTCTAAGAGAAAGGCCTTTTTTTGTAACAGAAACATTAACTACCCTTTCATCTTCCAGACTTCTTTCGCGGTTAACATACTGCTTTTTTTCGAGGATTTTTAACAAAGGAGTTAAAGTCCCTGAATCAAGATAAAGCTTTTCCCCCAGCTCTTTTACAGAAATTGTTTTAACTTCCCACAAAACCATCATAGTAATGTACTGAGTATAGGTTAAATCAATTTTATCTAAAAATGGTTTATATCTTTTAACAATTTCCTTAGAACATGCATACAGAGGAAAACACAACTGATTCTTTAATAATAAAGAAGAAAAATCTTCCTCTGTATGTTTAATTTCATCACTGCTCATTATAACAACCCTGCAATTTCTTTTTCAATTGCCGATGGAGTTTTCACAGGAGCAAATCTTTTTACCACATTACCATCTTTATCAATTAAAAATTTAGTAAAATTCCATTTAATGTCTGATTTACAAAATCCTTTTTTCTGTTCCTTAAGATATTTATAAAGAGGTTCAGCATTTTCTCCATTTACTTCAATTTTCTTAAAACGTGGAAAACTTGTTTTATACCTTAAAGTACAGAATTCAGTTATTTCTGCATCAGTTCCCGGAGCCTGATTGGCAAACTGATTGCATGGAAAATCAAGAATTTCAAATCCTTTTTCCTTATACTTATCATAAAGCTCCTGCAGCCCTTTGTACTGTGGAGTAAATCCACAGCCAGTTGCAGTATTTACAACAAGCAGGACCTTTCCCTTATACTTAGATAAAGAAACATCTGTGCCAGAATTATCTTTTACAGTAAAATCATAAATATTCATATTCGCCTCTTTATAGGTTAAAAATTAAAGTTCCAAATTTTCAAGTAAAGCTTCTTTCGACATTCCGCCAACTGTCTGCTTTACAACCTGTCCATCTTTGAAAAGAATAAAACAAGGAATGCTCATAATACCATACTGTGAAGCAAGCTCTTCTTCTTCATCAACATTAACCTTGCCAACTTTTAATGTGCCCTCTTTTTCTTCAGCAATTTCAGAAACAACAGGTCCCATCATTTTACAAGGACCACACCAGGTAGCCCAGAAATCTACTAGTACAGGAAGTTTAGAATCTAAAACTTCGTCCTTAAAATTTGATTTTGTTAATGTAAGTTCCATAAAATTACCTCGCTTATATATTAATTGTATACAATTAAATTACACAAAATATAAAAAAAAGTCAAGAAAAAAATGTAAAATATTTTTTTTACATGAAATATTGCTGCCATAAAAAAAGCTCTGAATTAATAAATTGTGCAGAAATAATTTTTATAAAATACGCCTTTTATGTATTGATTATTTTTTTTCAATATGATATATTTTTATTCACGTAACGGGCAATAGCGCAGCTGGTAGCGCGTCTGGTTTGGGACCAGGATGTCGGGGGTTCAAATCCCTCTTGCCCGATAGTATAAGGCTTCTACAAAAATGTAGGAGCTTTATTTATTTTAAATACAACTGTCAGAATCCATAAGGGATTTGAAGCGAAGAGAGCGCGCCGACAGGCGAAAAGGCTGCATGGAAGCAGCCGAAAGCGAACGAAGACGGCGTGGAAGGAGAAAACAGGAGGTTTGCGACTGTAACGCCAAATCCCTCTTGCCCGATCTAAAGGCTTCCTTGAATAGGGAGCTTTTTTTATTTTAACTTGAGCTTATTTATATACCCCCGACATCCTTCGGTTGTCGCCTCGCTCGCTAGTCTCGCTCGGAGCGGGATAGAGGTAAATCCTAAAAAATTGCGCTGCCGTACAATTTTTTTTAACGGATTTTCTATTTGAGCAGGGTTCAAATCCCTCTTGCCCGATAGTATAAGGCTTCTACAAAAATGTAGGAGCCTTATTTATTTTAAATACAACTGTCAGAATCCATAAGGGATTTGAACACATTTTTTGCAAAGTAATTCTCGTTCGGTACATTTATTTTCATCACTTTACTAACTCTGCAGAAACTTCTATGTCACCGCCCTTTTTAATGCGCTCTGATAAAATTCCCGTTATTTGAATTTGTATTTCTTTTGTTAAATCAAGCTGTTCAGTTGTTTTAATTTCACAATGAATAAAATTTGGAGTAACTGCATGATATATATTTCCACCAATAGCCCTGTTTCTGACAACTTCGGCTACTGCAGTCATCTGCTTGGAAACAAAAGATGATAAATAATTAATTTTGTTCTCAATCGCAAGATCTGTAACCTGCTTAGCCCGCATTCCGCTTATGCTCTGAGGAACCTTATCTTTTAAATCGCACGCATAAGTTCCGGGACGCATGGAAAATGGAAACGCATGAACCCACGAAAAATTGCAATCCCGGCATAACTGTATAGTCATGTTAAAATCTTCATCTGTTTCTGCTGGAAAACCTGTAATAATATCGCATGCAATAAAACATTCAGGCTTAACCTTTCTTATTGAATTGCAGGCCTTAACTATATCTTCTGCAGTATAATCTCTGTTCATAAGCTTTAATATTTTATTACTTCCACTCTGAACCGAAATATGAAAATGCGGTCTTACCCTTTTATCTGCAATTATTCTACAGAATTCTTTTGTAATTATCTGTGGATAAATGCTTGAAATTCTAAAGCATATAGATTCTGTATTTTCAAGGAAAAGCTCAAGTAAGCGGCAAAAATCTATCTGCTCACCTTTATATTCACTCTTATACTGGCAGATATTCACAGAGGTCAACACGACTTCTGAATAACCTTTTTCTTCAAGCTCTTTTATTCTGTTCAAAGCTGTCTGAACATCAATAGAAACGCTGTGACCGCGCGCAAAATGAATTGCACAATAAGAACAGTTATTATTGCATCCATCCTGAATTTTTAAGCTTGGACGTGAATGAGATAAAAAACTTGAAGTAGAAAGCGAAAAAGAATTTTCAGGAAAGCCATTTTTAACCTGTGGAACAGATAAAATTGAATTCTTTATTACTTCTGAAAAATCAAGAGGATTAAAAGCCGTTTTCTTTTGAACTTCAATTTTTAATAATTCAGGAATTTTTGCAATACGGCTTTTTATCTGACCGCCGATTACGCAAATTCTTTCATCAATGCTTTCAATTTCTTTAGCCGCAAGCTGAGCATAACAGCCTGTAATAATTAATAAAGCCTTTGGAAATTTTTTCAGCAAAAGCCTTATTACACGCCTTGCCTTCTGTTCAGATTTTTGAGTAACTGTGCAGGTATTTACAATACAAAGCAAAACAGAAGAATCCTCTTCATATTCTGCCGTAATGTTCTGCATAGATACTTTCAGATTATTATTTAAAAAAACATTTGCAATGGCTTCGCTTTCTATCTGATTAAGGCGACAGCCCATTGTCTCTATATGAATTAAATTACTGGAGTTTTGCACTTACTCTTTCTCTACCGCGGGAAGCATCAATTGAAGAAGAATTCAGTCTTAAAGCTTCTTCATAAGCAGCAAGCGATTCATTATAATTTCCTGCCATCTCTCTTGCATATCCAAGTCTCACCCACCAGGTATCCAGCTGAGGCTCTTTTTTAACTGCAGAAGATAGAGCAATATCCGCATGCTGATACCTTGCCTGACGTATAAAAATTTCGCCCATATAATAATACGATACGCCAACACGAGAACCGTTTTCCTGAGCACCTGCTACATACTTCTGGAACTGCTCCATAGCGCCATTATTTTTTCCCAGATAATATTTTGCTTCCCCAAGAATTTCAATAAGTCTTAAATCGTAAGGACTTATAGCAAGAGCTTCTGTAGCCCGAACTTCTGCTTCTACATACTGTTTATTACGAACAAGAGCCCAGCACATTACAACATAAGATTCAACTCGTTTTGGATTTTCAGCCAGCTCAGCTTCGCATACAGCTATTGCATCCTTATAATTTCCATTGTGATAAAGAACAAGAGCATCCTGTTTTACAGCAGTCTGAGCAAACAAAGTATTTACAGATAATAATAAACTAAAAGCAAAAATTTTAATTTTCATTTTCATTTTTCACCATTGTACATTTTCCGGTAAACGTGCAGCCAGGTTCAAGAACAACCTTAGCAGTTGTAATATCTCCATCAACAGAACCAGATGCAGTTACAAAAATCAGTTTATCGCCTACAACATTTCCCTTAACTTTACCACGAATTAAAACTCTTCTTGCAGTAATATCCGCATTAACGACAGCATTCGTATCAATTACCAGATCACTTGTAGAATGAATAGAACCAGTTATATTTCCACGAACCATAAATGTTTTTTTAATTTTTATATTACCAGAAAAGGAAATATCTTTTTCTACAATTGTATCAAAAGCTTCGTCTTCCAAATCAAAAAAATCTGTATCTTTTACGTCAAACATACTTATACTATTTTATCCTTTTATAGCTTTTTTTTCAATCTAACAGCCTATCCATTTACCAGTTATATCAAAATATTTTTTATTTTTATCAAACAGAGGATGCTTTTTATCCTTTTCAGATAAAAGCGGATTCAAGCTGCCAGATTCAATATTCCAGTCAACGGCAATTACCGGATCATTCCACATAAGTCCATCTTCACCTTTAGGATCATAAAAATCTGTACACTTGTAAGTAAAAATTGCAGAATCAGAAAGCACATAAAAACCGTGGGCAAAGCCTTCGGGAATATAAAACATATTTTGCGTTTCAGCATCAAGAATCACACCAAAATACTTTCCAAAAGTTTTTGAATTGTTTCTAAGATCTACAGCAACATCGTAAACTCTTCCCTCCAGAGCGCGGACAAGTTTTCCCTGAGGATGTCTGGTCTGAAAATGCAGTCCCCGTAAAACACCTTTAGTAGATTTAGACTGATTATCCTGAACAAATTTCATTTTGAGCCCGAATTCAAAAAAAACTTTTTCATTATAAGTTTCTAATGAATAGCCTCTGTTATCACTGGCAATTTTTGGAAAAATTTCATAGAGGCCGTCAAATTCAATCTGATTATTCAGAATACATTTTTCAAATCTAAAATTCATAGTTAAAGTTCGGCAATATATTCCAGATATCGGCCATAATCGGTTTTATAACCTTTAGCCATTTCCAGCAGATGATCTTTTGTAAGCCAGCCATTTCTATAGGCAATTTCTTCTATACAGCCAACATAAAGTCCCTGTCTTTTTTGAATAGTTGCAACATAATTTGCAGCGTCAAGGAAAGAATCATAAGTTCCCGTATCAAGCCATGCAGAACCACGGCCGAGCAAAACAACAGAAAGCTGCTTACGATTAAGATATTCATTATTTATTGAAGTAATTTCAATTTCACCACGGGCAGAAGGTTTTACATTTGCCGCAATTTCTACAACATCATTTGTATAAAAATAAATACCTGGAACAGCATAATTAGATTTTGGAGTTTCAGGTTTTTCTTCAATACCAAGAACATTTCCATTTTTATCAAATTCTACAACACCATAAGCAGAAGGATTTCTTACATAATAGCCAAAAATAACACTTTTATTTTCTTTTTCTACAGAAGCACGGGCATCCTTTAATTTTTCGGAAAAACCTTCACCATAGAAAATATTATCTCCAAGAACAAGAGCAACACTGTCGTTTCCAATAAATTCTTTTCCGATTATAAAAGCATCTGCAAGACCACGAGGCTTATCCTGAACGGCATATTCAAACTTCATTCCAAGCCAGGCTCCGTCGCCAAAAAGCTCCTTAAAACAGTGAATATCTCGCGGAGTAGAAATAATCAAAACCTCACGAATACCCGCAAGCATAAGACACGAAAGCGGATAATAAATCATAGGTTTATCGTAAAGCGGCAGAATCTGTTTAGAAACAGCCTTAGTTATAGGATAAAGACGGGTTCCACTTCCGCCTGCTAAAATTATTCCTTTCATAAAAACTCCTGTTTTTTTTAGGAGGGGGAAGTCTCCCCCTCGCTCCAAAGCAAGTCGCTGCAAGAAGCGTCTCTGCAGGCAGAGTCTCTTCTTTCCGCTTTGTTGCTTTTCCGCTACCCTCTCTGCGGGCTCAAACGCCGCCCGCAACGCCTGCTTGTTATCTTCCCTGCTCTGTATAGTTTTTATTAATCCAGTCTTTATAACTTCCGCTCAAAATATTATTTACCCATTGCGGATTTTTCAAATACCATTTTACAGTCTCCTGCAAGCCTTCTTCAAAAGACATTCTGCGCTTCCAGCCAAGTTCTTTTTTAATTTTTGAACAGACGATTGCATAACGTTTATCATGACCAGGACGATCTTTTACATAAGTAATTGTTTTTTCAATTTCTGCAGCAGGTTTTCCAATTTCTGCAGCAGTAAGCTCAATTACCTTATGCAGCAGCTTTATATTCTGCCATTCGTTTTCACCGCCAATATTATATTTTTCACCGGCAATTCCTTTATTAACAATAAGCCAAACAGCCACATTATGATCTTCTACATAAATCCAGTCACGAATATTATCGCCTTTTCCATATACAGGAAGATTTTTTCCATCGCGAATATTACTTATCATTAACGGCAAAAGCTTTTCCGGAAACTGATAAGGTCCGTAATTATTTGTACAGTTCGAAAGTGTAACAGGTAAACCAAAAGTATAAAAATAAGACATTACAATATGGTCAGAACCGGCCTTACTTGCAGAATAAGGAGAACGAGGAGCATAAAGAGTGTCTTCCTTAAAATATCCTGTTTCTCCCAAAGAACCATAAACTTCATCAGTAGAAATATGGTGAAACAGAACATCATCCCGCATAGATCCGTCTGCCTTTTTCCAAAAATTTCTTGCAACGTCAAGCAAAGTATAAGTTCCCATCAGATTTGTTTTAATAAATGCTTCCGGTCCAAGGATGGAACGGTCAACATGAGTTTCTGCTGCAAAATGAATTACAGTATCAATATCATATTGCTTAAAAATTCTTTCTATCTGAGCGCGGTCGCAAATATCAACTTTTTCAAAGAAATAACGCTTCCCACCGAATTTTTCTTCTACATCTTTTAAAGATTCAAGATTTCCTGCATATGTAAGACAATCAACATTAACAATATTACCGTCAAAAGCGGCGTCACCAAATAAATTTCCTTCTGCAGAAGAAAGTCCAAAAAGGTAATGAATGAAATTTGAACCGATAAAACCGGCACCACCAGTTATAAGAATATTCTTAAGTTTACGCATAATTACTTTATTATATCATAATCGAACAATGGCGTAAACAACAGCATATATGCTGCCGCGAGATCGGCAACGTATATAGAGTGTTTTTGAAAGTCGGCCCTCTCCCTCGCGCTATTTTTTCAACCATTTATTTACAAAACTGATTTTCGTGCATGAATACTAAATATATTTGCATATAGTATCTTCTTTTAATATAATAAAATCATGAACGTTTTTACTTGGGATGAAATCTTAACTGTGTTGAATACTGGAAAATCACTTCCATTCTTTGACGGTGGCTGCGGCATTTCTATCGGTTCATTTGACGGCTGCCATAAAGGTCACAGAAAACTTTTATCTCTTCTTATAGAAAAATGCAATGAAAAAAAATCAAAAGATAAAAATTTTAAATCAGGAGTAATCTCTTTTTCAAGACCACTGCCAAGTATAAAGCACAGCGATGATTACAGTGGAGATATAACAACCTTAAATCAGCGCCTGGAAACCTTTGAAAAACTTGGACTTGATTTTGCTATTATTGTTGATTTTGATGATGAATTTGCAAGTATGATGGGCACAGATTTTCTAAACCTTTTAAGAAACATCTGTAATATGGAAGTACTTGCAGAAGGTATAGACTTCAGGTGCGGCTTTAAGGGAGCGACCGACTCTCAGGCTATAAAATACTGGGCACAGAAAAATTCAGTTGAATGCATTTTTGTAGATTCTGTTTATTATCAAGACTCATTTGGAAATGAAGAAAGAATCAGTTCCTCTTATATTCGTAAAATGATTCAAAAAGGCTTTTTTAAAGTTGCTTCAGAAATGCTGTCTTCTCCTTATGAATACGATATTCAAACAGCAAGAGAAAAAAATAAATCTACACAAATTCTTCCGCCAGATGGAATTTATCATCCATTAAGCGAAAACAATGAAGACACAAGAATAGAAATAAAAGAAAGAAAAATTATAAATCTTCCACTCTGCAACCGGTTGAAATTCTTGTAATTTTTAAAAGCCTTGCTATAATTTAATTTATGAAAAAGAATTTTATATTAAAACTTATTTTAATACCAGTTTGTGCAGTTATTTCGGCTGCACTTCTTGTATTTCTATTTTTTGTTTTTTTAACAATTGTTGAATATCGTCCTAAAGCTATAGAAAAAGTTGACTATACAACTGGAACAGCTCAGCTGGAAAAGCAGAAAACTCTTTCTATACTTTCATGGAATATTGGTTATGCCTCTCTAGGAAAAGATGAAGACTTTTTTATGGACGGTGGAAAAAAAGTCAGACCAGATTCCAAAAAAACTGTAGAAAAATATTTTGAAGGAATTAAAAAGACAATTTCTGAATATCCTTCGGATATTATTTTTATTCAGGAAATTGATGAAAAAGCTAAAAGATCATACAGAATTAATCAGGTAGAAGAATTAAAGAAAAGCACAGGAAAAGAAGGAAGCTTTGCATTGAACTATAAATGTATTTATGTTCCAATTCCCTTCCCTCCAATTGGCCAGGTTGCAAGCGGAGTTGCAACACTTACAAATATGCAGACAACACTTGCAGAACGAAGAAGTCTTCCCGTTCCTTTTAAATGGCCTATAAGGCTTGCAAATTTAAAAAGATGTATTCTTGCAACAAGAATTCCAGTTTACGAAAATGGAAAAGCAACAGGAAAAGAATTAATTCTTGCAAATTTCCATCTTGAAGCCTTTGATAACGGTGAAGGAAAAATTGCACAGACAAAAGCCTTAATGTCATTTTTAAATTCTGAATACGAAAAAGGAAATTATATTATTGCAGGCGGCGACTTTAATCAGACATTTCCAGATTCATCAAGCTTCCCGATTATATGGCCTGATGGCTGGGTTCCAGGTCACCTGGATAAAGACATGCTTAATGAAGGCTGGCAGTTTGCTTATGATGATTCAAAGCCGACCTGCCGTTCTAACGAAAAGCCATACAACGACGAAGATGCCATTAATAAAAACTGGCAGTATTTTGTCATAGACGGATTCATTCTTTCTCCAAATATTACGCTTGAACAGATAAACGTAATAGACGAAAATTTCCAGAATTCGGACCATAATCCTGTAATAATGAAATTTTCTCTTGAATAATTAAATGAAAAGAAGTAAAATATTTAAGAATAATTAAAAACTTTAGTAGGACTAAAGTCTTACATCGAGGTATGTATGGGAACAAAAAAATTAGACTGGGGCAATCTGCCTTTTGGCTACATGAAAACTAGCAAAAGTTTTGTAGCAAACTGGAAAAATGGAGAATGGGATGAAGGAAAATTAACAAAGGATCATTCCATTAAAATTAACGAATGTGCCGGAGTTTTGCAGTATGCTCAGACATGTTTTGAAGGTCTTAAAGCTTACACAACAGAGCACGGAGACATTGTAACATTCCGTCCAGACTTAAATGCTGAACGTATGGAAAATTCCTGCAAACGTCTTGAAATGCCTGTTTTCCCAAAAGAAAAATTTATAGAAGCAGTTCTTCGAACTATAGAAGCAAATAAAGACTGGGTTCCTCCTTACGGCAGTGGAGCAACACTCTATATCCGCCCATATATGTTCGGTTCAAGCGCAGTTATTGGCGTAAAACCAGCAGATGAATATCAGTTCCGTATTCTTGTAACACCAGTTGGACCATATTTTAAAGGCGGAGTAAAACCTATTAAAGTACGTTTAAGCGATCTTGACCGTGCAGCACCACACGGAACAGGAGATATTAAAGCAGGTTTGAACTATGCAATGAGTCTGCACAACATTGTAGATGCACATAACTGCGGATATGCAGAAAATATGTATCTTGATCCTGCAACACATACTTATCTTGAAGAAACTGGTGGAGCAAACATTATTTTTATCTCAAAAGACGGAAAACTTGTTACTCCAAAATCAGACTCAATTCTTCCATCAATTACAAGACGCTCTCTTGTTGTTGTTGCAAAAGAATATCTTCATATGGAAGTTGAAGAACGCAAGATTAACAAAGACGAAATCGGCGACTTTGTTGAATGCGGACTTTGTGGAACTGCTGCAGTTATTTCTCCAGTTGGCGAAATTGATGACCACGGAAAACAGATTATCTTCAACGAAGGTAAACAGGAAATGGGTCCAAAGCTCAAAGAAATTTATGACACATTAACTGGAATCCAGATGGGAAGAATAGAAGCACCTGAGGGATGGGTGTATACAATTTAAGATAAACGGACAGCGGGTCAAGCCCGCTGCCGTTTATCTTTGCTATGAGCACGACATGCCTTGCGGCATGCGTGTCAAACTAATTTCGAAGCCGACAAACTCACTTCGTTCGTTTGCGGTTCAAATCATAAAATAATTACTGCGCAAACTTGCTTCGCCGCTTGCGGGGTATATCTTAAATTATTTAACTTTCCTGTGTGCAAAATTGCTTCGCCGTTTGCGGGTTAAACTTAATTTATTTAACATTTCTGCGCAAACTTGCTTCGCCGCTTGCGGGGTATATCTTAAATTATTTAACTTTCCTGTGTGCAAACTTGCTTCGCCGTTTGCGGGATATATCTTAATTTATTTAACTTTCCTGTGTGTAAACTTGCTTCGCCGTTTGCGGGTTATATCTTAATTTATTTAACATTCCTGCGCAAACTTGCTTCGCCGTTTGCAGGGTATATCTTAAATTATTTAACATTTCTGCGCAAACTTGCTTCGCCGTTTGCGGGTTATATCTTAATTTATTTAATATTTCTGTGTGCAAACTTGCTTCGCCGTTTGCAGGGTATATCTTAAATTATTTAACATTTCTGCGCAAACTTGCTTCGCCGTTTGCGGGATATATCTTAATTTATTTAACTTTTCTGTGTGCAAACTTGTTTCGCCGTTTACTTACTTCTTTTTATAAAAAAAACACCTGCCTTCTTTTTCGACAGGTGTTTCAATTTATAAATCAATTAATTATTTTATAACCCGCAGGAATGAATTTTCATATCCATAAGATTTAAATCTTGCAAGAACCACTGCATATTCATCTACATTCAACGGTCCAATAAGAATCTGTTTATTAACTGCAAGAGGTACAATTGTAATTGGATAATTCTTTGAATAACTATCTACTACAGACTGAATGCTGGAATCGCTGCTATATGCTGCAATCTGAACATAATATGATCCAGACTTTAATGCAGATGAATCAGATACCATATATTTTGCATATCCAGTTTTAGATACTTCAGTTTTAACCTCTGCCGGAAGAACAGATTTATTTACTTCATTTGTTCCAGATGGAATAATAGAATCTACTTCTGCAATTGAATATTCTTCTTCTGAAGAATCATTAACCGGTTCATAAGCAGAAGTATCCGGTAAAATTGAATCTACAGGAACAAGAACAATAGCTGTATATTCTTCTTCATCTTCTGGTGTTTCTGCAACAAGTGAATTTTCATAATCTTCAAGTTCTGCTTCCATGATTGCATCAAGTTCGTCATCTTCTGTGTCATTAAATGCAATTTCTTCAGTTTCTAAAGGCTCAGGATTTTCTGCATAGAAAAGTTCTCCCTCTCCTTCATCAACATCTTCTACATCATCTGCAACATATAATTCTTCTGCAGGAGCTTCTTCTAAAGGTGATAAATCATCTGCAAAGGCTAGTTCTTCTGCAACTGTATCATCTTCAATTTCATCATCTGCTTCTGCGTAAACTGGAATTTCTTCGTATTCAGGAGCTTCATCCTCTTCCGGCTCATAAGGATAAGCTGCGATTTCTTCATACTCCGGTTCATCTTCAACAGGTTCTGAATCAGCAATAACAGCTTCTTCTGTTACAGGCTCTTCTGGAATAAATTCTTCTTCTTCAACTTCTGCAAACTCTTCTTCTGATGGAATAAGAGTTTCTTCAACAGAAGGTTCTGCTGTTTCTTCCGGAACAAAAGGAGTTTCTTCAAAAGCTATTGGCTCTTCAACAGGAACAAATTCTTCTTCATAAGGAATTTCTTCATCTATCTGAGCATATTCTTCCGGTTCAGCAATATCTTCCTGAGCTGGAATTACAACAGGCTCTTCTGCAGGAACAGGCTCTGGAGTTGCAGCAACCTGTGCTCTTTCTGCCGGAATTTCTTCTACAGGAGTTTCAACAGGTTTTTCTGCAATAACTTCATCAAAAGCATCGGCAGCTTCTTCCTGAATTTCTGGAAGCTCAGAAACTGAATTATTTTTTACAGCACTCTGTTTTCCAATAACGGCAGTTCCATAAACACGCTCATCCTGACCAGAACGCTTTGTTATTTTTACAATATTATTATCATCTTTGTTTATTCCTACAGCTTTTGCAGCTTCAGGAGAAAGCATTATTGCAACACCTTCAGAAGGATCCAGTGCTCCAATAACAAGCAGGTCTACTGTAGATTCTCCAGAAATATTAGCAACGCTAATAATATCTCCAGGAAGATAACCTACAGTTTTTGCAAATAATCCCTGCGGAAATACTCCGTCATTTACTACAACAGCTCTTCCGTCTAATGAAGTACTGAAAGACGATAAAGACAAGCACAAACCAAAAGTACTTACAATTACAAGAAATTTTCTAAAAATACTCTTCATATTTTCCCACCTATTTCTTTGTTTTTAACGCATTAAATATCTCAAGAATTAAATCCGAAGAAACCTTCTTCAAATCTTTTTCTTTTATTCCAACACTAAGATCTTTAATAGAATCTGTAGCAATTTTATTACCATTTTTTGTATTAACCGCTTCCCACTCAACTTTCTGAAGCTCAGAATAATTTGCAGAAGGCGAATTTGCTTTTCCATAATAAAGCCTTATCTGAACAAAAAAATCAGAATATCCCTGACTTGCTTCTCCAATTCCTGTATTAAAAAGCTTTAAATCATCACCTGAAGTAGAAGCTACAGATGCAGGAGAATTTGTTACAATGTATCCGTTTTCAAAAAATCCTGTGAGCAGAGAATCTTCTATTATATATGATTGCTCAGTAACATCTTTTGCACTCTCATCATGTTGAACAACCTGAAAAGAAATCTGGGCTGCTGAACAAAAAGAAGTGCCTGATATAATCAGCAATGCTATAATTATTTTTTTAAAATTAATCATAATTCCCCTCATTCGCCAGTAAACACTGATCTGTCTCTATATATGATAATCGGAAAAAAAAATATAAGGTTTAGAAGATTTTTTCATAGAAATTTTAATAAGCAATATTCAATCATAGAAAAAAATAAAAAAAATTTTCTATGATTTCAAACATTGTTTATTCCATTCTATTGTGGTAAAATAAATTAGGGTTGGGATATGGAAAAAAGAATCTACATTATAGGTGCAGGCTTTGCCGGTCAAACTATTGCCGACGATATTAAACGTAAAAAAATTTTTGGTAAAGTTAATGCATTTTTAGATGATGACAAATCTCTTATTGGAACCACTATAGACAATATTCCAGTTTTGGGACCGATTGCAAATATTGCATCTGTTTTGGGAAGTTCAGATTCTGATGAAGCAATTATCGCTATTCCTTCCGCGCCGACTGAGCGAATTAAAGAAATTTATGAAATCTTGTCTAAGAATGGATTTTCGCATATAAAAATTCTTCCTGGAATCAGTCAGGTTGTTAATGGAACCGCACATTTTGTTCAGACAAGGGAAATCGATCCTCTGGATATTCTTGGCCGAACACCAATTGCCATTTCTCTTAAAGAAAGTCTTAATTATCTTCGTGGTAAAAGAGTTTTAATTACAGGAGCAGGAGGTTCAATCGGTTCAGAACTTGCAAGACAGCTTTTAAGCGGAGGCGCTGAACGTCTTTATCTTTTTGGCCATGGCGAAAATTCTATCTGCGAAATTTACAGAGAATTGCGTTTATTGCAGCAGGAAGGTGTTGGAGAAAAAGCAACTATTGTTCCCATTATTGGAGATATGCGCGATAAACATTATGTGGACTTTATCATTAAAAATACAAAATGTAATGTTATCTTCCATTGTGCAGCTTACAAACATGTTCCAATGATGGAAGAAAATCAGGTTGCAGCCATAGAAAACAATGTTTTTGGTACAAAATATTTACTTGATGCTTCTCTTAAGCATAAGGTTGAACGTTTTGTTTTAATTTCTACAGATAAGGCAGTAAATCCTGTAAGCGTTTACGGGGTTTCTAAAATGCTCTGCGAAAAACTGGTTTTAAATGCAGCAAAAAAAGCAGATAAAAAACAGGCTGTAATGTTTGTAAGATTTGGAAACGTTTTGGGCAGCCGGGGTTCTATTCTTCCGCTTTTCCAGAATCAAATAAAAACCGGTGGACCAGTTCTTGTTACTGATAAACAGATGGAACGATTTTTTATGACAATTCCGGAAGCCTGCTCTCTTGTTTTACAGACTGGCGGTGTTGGAATTAACGGGCAATCCTATCTGCTTGATATGGGTGAACCAATCAAGATTATTGATTTAGCAGAACAGATTATAAAATTTTCAGGGCTTGAACCTTACAAAGATATTGATATAAAAATTGTTGGCGCAAGAAAAGGCGAAAGATTAATTGAACCTTTATGGCTTAAAGAAGAAAATCCTACACCAACAGCTTATCCAAAAATTCTTGAATTAACAAATATTGAATACGAATCTCAACGGCTCGAAAAACTGCTCAAAGAATTGGAGCCAGTTTGTTTTTATGATGATAATAATATAGAAGATTTTAGAAACAAAAATAAGCTTCTGGATATTTTATGCAAAGACTGCAGCAGTTTAAAAGATTTTTATGAGCAGATAAAAAACGATGGACAGATAAGAACAAATTTGTTGTAATATTTTTGTAACTGGAAGGCTAAATATGAATAAAATAAAAGTTCCATTTCACAAAGCGGCAATAACAAAAAAAGAAGAAAATGCAGTTCTGGAAGTTCTACGTTCTGGCTGGCTTACTACAGGAAAATATTCCTTTGAATTTGAAAAGCGTTTTTCAGAAGCATTAACGGAAAAAGAAAATTCAAAAGACCGCCCTTCTGCAAAAGAGGTGAAAGACAATAGAAAAGCACTTGGACTTTCTAACGAAAAAATAATAAGCCTTGCAGTTAATTCAAACACCAGCGGAATGATTCTAGCCATGGAAGCATGCGGTGTAAAAAGCGGAACAGCAGTAATTACAACTCCATACACCTTTGTTTCTACAGCAGCTTGTGCCAGACACCTTGGTGCAGACGTGTATTTTGCAGATATAGAAAAAGATTCTTACAATATTAATCCTGATGAAATTGAAAAAATCCTTAAAAAAGATGCTGCAAAAAAAATTCCAAAAGTAAAAGCAATTGTTCCCGTTCATATTGCTGGCAATGTATGCAATATGAAACGAATAGTTGAACTTGCAAAAAAATACAGTACAAAAGATAATAAAATTTATGTAATAGAAGATGCAGCACATTCCTTTCCTTCTCCAACAGAACTTGGAATGGCTGGAGCAATAGGAGATGCCGGAGTTTTTAGTTTTTATGTTACAAAAACCATAACTACAGCAGAAGGCGGAATGGTCTGCACAAGGGATGAAGCACTTGCAAAAAGAATGACCGTTATGCGGCTTCACGGAATGGACAGAACAACCTGGGACCGCTACACTTCTCCAAGAGCTTCCTGGGAATACGATATTGTTGCACCAGGCTATAAATTTAATCTTCCGGATGTTCTTGCAGCACTTGGCTGCGAGCAGGTAAAACGAGCAGATTTATTTTATAAGCAGAGAAAAAAGATTGTGGAAAAATATAATAAAGCATTTTCTAAGTTAGACTTTATTACACTTCCACCAGACTCTCCTGGAAATTCCTGGCATTTATATTTAATGAGGATTAATCCGGAAAAATTAAAAATTTCCCGGGATGATTTTGCAAAGAAAATGCAGGAAGCAGGACTTGGAATTTCCGTTCACTTTATTCCATTATTTCACTTTACATACTGGAAAAATCTTTATAAAAATTTTGATAAAAAGCATTATCCTAATGCAGAAAATCAATATTCAAGAACAATTTCAATTCCGCTGTTCCCGGATATGACTAAAGAACAGTCAGATTATGTAATAGAAATAATTACAAAAATAGGAAACGAAAACAGGATTTAAAATGCCAAGAAAAAGCAAAACCGAAATACAACTGCGTTCCCTCGAATCTCATGGATTTTATACCGGCTTTGATAAAGAAAATATGCTTTATGCAGTTTTAATAAGAAGCCCTTCCCCTTCCGGCAAATTAAAGAGTGTAACTGCCGCTGATTTACCTGAAGATTATCATCTCATAACTGCAAAAAATCTGAAGAATTCAAAAACAATCACTTTAAATAAAGTTCAGGCAAAAGTATTTGGGTTTGGAAATATTTCATATTTTGGCGAACCTTTAGCTTTACTATGCGGACCAAAAGAGCAGAAAACAATTACTCTGGCAGATTCTGTAAATATAAATCTTGAAGTTGAAAATCTGGAAACTGCACTTAACAATGTAATAGAAAAATCAAAGAATGAAGAAGACAATACTACAAAGGATTTTTCTCAGTTTGTTGAACAGATTAATGAAATGCCTTCTTTAAATACAGTAATTTCTAAAAGTCAGTCAGAAAAAGAAACAGATACTTTTGTTGCCCAAAGAATAATTAAATACGGCTTATATAAAACTCTTTCTGAATACGAAGCAGACAAAGCCCTTCTTGAAGGAAAACAGGTTGTGGAAGATACATGGAGTTATGAACTTCCCACACCTTCGTGGCAGGAAACTTCCGGAGCCTTTGCGTATTTTGAAGACAAGAATCTTCATATATATATACCTACAAGGTGGACTTCATTTTTACAAAAAAACATAAGTGAAGTTACCGGACTGGATACAAACAGGATTTTCATTCACAAAACAAGAGTTTCGAATATATTTCCAAACGGTTTGTGGAGAACAACCTTAATTGGAGTTCAAGTTGCGGTTGCCAGTTACATTACAAAAAGACCGGTAAAACTTGTTCTTTCTCCCGAAGAACAAAATTTATACATGAGTCCTGGCTTTGAAACAAAAATTACCTATAAAACAGTTTTAAATCCGGAAGGAAGAATAGAAACCTTAAAGGCAGATATTGATATTGATGTAGGTTTCTCAAATCCATTTGCGCAGGAGCTTACAGACCGGATAGCAATAACGGCCTGCAATTATTACAAGCCGTTAAATATGGTTGTAAAAGCAGTTGCTCATTCATCTAAAAATCCGCCGACTTCAATAAGCACAAAAAGCGTTGCTTCTCAGGCCTTTTTTGCAGCAGAAAACCATATTCAAAAAATATGCGATAATTCAGATTTTCTGCCAGATGAAATCAGACTTATAAATTCTGTTCCAGACCCAAAAACTGAAAAAACTAATCCGTTTCCATTTACCATTGAAATAGAAAATCTTTCGCAGACAATAACACAAGCTATAATTAACAGCGATTTTAAAAGGAAATACTCTTCTTTCCATATGGAAGCAATCGACAGGCTTTCTGAAGATTCAAGACCATTTTTTGCTCTGCCTTTGAGAGGAATTGGAATTTCTTCGGGATACAATAATTCAGGTTACCGGGGTGTAACAACTTTTTCTTATGATACAAAAATAGAAGTTACACTTACGCAGCAGGATAAACTTATTATAAAAGCAATTAAGCCTTCGGATGTAATCCAAAAAATATGGAAAAATACGGCTTCAGAAATTCTTCAAATTCCAAAGCAGAATATTATAATCGATTCAAATTTCTTAATAGAAGAATTACCAGAAATGCCAGAAGAATCTTTCGGTTCAATCGGAATTATGAATGAGATAATAAAAAAATGTTGTCTGGACATTCAGAAAAAAAGATTCCATGAACCGCTGCCTCTTAGATCCAAAAGAGGAATTCCACAGGCTGCAAAAACAAAATGGGAAAAGGATTCTTTTTCAGGAGCACCATTTTTTACAACATCATTTGCAACCTGTGTTGTAGAAGTTGAAGTAGATACTTATACATATAATGAAAAAATAAAAGGAATATGGATTACTGCAGACTGTGGCGAGCTTTTTGATGAAAATGCTGCAATAAGAACAATCAGACTGGAAGTTCAACAGGAGCTTTCGCTTCTAGTTAAAGATAAAACACTTTCCTGCGATGAGCTTCATATTCAATTTATAGATTCAAAAAATAAATCCGGACAGGTTGGCGGACTTGTTCATAATACTCTGCCGGCAGCTTTTTCCTCTGCAATGTCTCTGGCTCTTGCTGCACAATTAACAAGACTTCCATTCACAGAAAGTGAGATTTATGAGCTGATTACCAAAAGAACTCAAAGCTCAATGAATATTACAAAGCACGAAAATAAAAAGGACGAAAAAACAGAATGAAAATACCCGTAACGCTGAACGGTGAAAAAATAGTATTAGAAGCTCATTCCGAAGAATCACTAATGAAGGTTTTACAAAAAAATCATTGTCTTTCTGTAAAGACAGGATGTTCTCATGGCTTTTGCGGAGCCTGTACTGTTCTTATGGATAATCTTCCGGTTCCTTCCTGCAAAATACCAATAGGAATTGCAAAAGGAACAGAAATTATTACTATGGAATATTTTTCTAAAACACCAGAATATGATTCTATTATGGAAGGTTTTACAAAAGCCGGAATTAAATTATGCGGTTATTGCAATGCCGGAAAAATTTTTGCCGCACTCCAGATAATCAGGCAATCCAAAATTCCTTCTCGAGAAGAAATTACCAGTCAGGTGAATCATCTTTCGCCCTGCTGCACAGACACAGAAACTCTGGTAAATGGAATTATTTATGCAATTAAGCTTAAAGACAAAAAGTCAACAAGGAGCGGCAAATGAGCAAGACAATTCTTTATGCTAAATCCGCATACGAGCTTATAAAAATAATGTCAAACAATCCTGGAACTCAAGTTGTAGGAGGCTGTACTCAAATAGAAGATATCCCGGAAAAGTTTATTTCTACACATGGAATAAAAGAGCTAGCACAAATTGTAAGACATGAACGTTATCTTGATGTAGGTCCGGGTGCAACACTTTCTGAACTCCTTGCAGTAGGACAAACTCATCTTCCTCCTATAATTTATGAAGCACTTACAAATATTGCAACACCTTTTATAAGAAACATTGCAACGATTGGCGGAAATATCTGTGCAAAAGATCACAAACATACACTTTTTGCACCTCTTATGGCACTGGACGCCAGACTGGAATTCAGAAATCAAAACGAAACCCGAACAGAAAATATAAGAAATTTTAAAGGCGTTCCCGAAGGTTTTATTTTGTCAAATATAAGGATTCCTCTTCTGGACGCTGAACTTTCTATTTTCCGAAGAATCGGTGCAGAAAGAAATATTACTCCGCAATCTGCTTCATTTGCATTTTTAGCAGATACAGAAAAATATTCACTTTTAAAAGTTCATCTTGCTTTTGCTGGTCCTTTTACTTTCCACAGTCAGGAACTTGAAAATTCCTTAATTGGAAAAAGACTTCCTCTTACTCAAAAAGATATAATTCAAATTGAAAATCAGGTGGATGAAGAATTCTCAAAAGCTGCTACAGATAAAATGATGAGCGTAGTTACAAGGCAGCAATTTACTAATCTTGTAAGATACAGCTTTGAGCAATTAACATAATAAAAAATACTTCCGGGCGAGAGAACCGCTTTTCAAAACCGCACGCTAACGTGCTACACGCAATTTTACCCTGGAACTATTTACGTTGTAATTATCTGATGAACATACAGTCACCGTAAGAAAAAAAACGGTATTTATTTTCTACTGCAATTTTGTAGGCGTTGAGGATTTTTTCTCTACCGGCAAAAGCTGAAACTAACATAATCAGAGTGCTTTCTGGAGTATGAAAATTTGTAAACATTTTATCTACAATTTTAAATTTATAGCCCGGGTACATAAAAATACTTGTTGAATCTGTACCTTCAGAAAGCCATTTTCCATTATCGCCTGTCTTATGGCCAGAAAGTTCATATTTTTGAGCAGCACTTTCCAGAGTTCTTACACTTGTTGTTCCAACAGCAAGAACAGGTCGTCCAGATTTTTTTGCTTCATTAATTTTATCAGCAGTTTCCTTCGGAATTGAATACCATTCTTCATGCATCTTATGATTTTCAATATTGTCTTCACGAACAGGAAGAAATGTTCCAAGCCCAACATGCAAAGTTACAAAGCAGCGTTCTATCCCCTTTTCGTCAAGGCGCGAAAGCATATTTTCTGTAAAATGCAAGCCAGCCGTTGGGCAGGCTGCAGACCCTGTATCTGTAGCATAAACATTCTGATAACGCTCAGAATCCTCTTCTGTATCTTCCCTTCGAATATATGGAGGAAGCGGAATATGACCGTTACGTTCAAACCAGTCTTCGTTAATCGGGGACTCAAATTTTAATGCCCTGAATTCAGTTCCGGCGTTACCTTCATGTTCAATAATTGAAGCAACAGTTCCATCAGGAAATTTATAATTCATACCAGGCTTCTGTTTTTTAGCAGATTTTACCATAGTATTCCATATACAGCATTCTTTATCGATGGTATTCAGGAACATAAATTCAGTTTCGCGGCCGGTAGTTTCCTTTATTCCATAAACCCGGGCACGGCGAACCTTGCTGTTGTTAAAAATCATTAAGGTATCTTTTTCAATAAGATCAGGAAGTGAATCCATCATATAATGCTCAACGGAACCGTCAAGTCGATTCAAAAGCATAAGCTTATCTTGACCGCGTATTCCGCTTGGATGCTGAGCAATTAATTCCTGAGGTAAATCAAAATAAAAATCAGAAGTAAGCATAAAAAAAATATCGGGCAAACTGGATTTGAACCAGCGACCTCAACGTCCCGAACGTCGCGCGCTACCAACTGCGCTATTGCCCGTAAAAAAATTTTGACAATTGCGAGTTTTCGCAGAAAACTCGGTAAGGTCAACTTGTTGACCGTCCGCTACCAACTGCGCTATTGCCCGTAAAAAATTTAGCAATCGCGAGTTTTCGCAGAAAACTCGGTAAGGTCAACTTGTTGACCGTCCGCTACCAACTGCGCTATTGCCCGTAAAAAAAAAACTTCCCGAATTATACGGGAAGTTTTAGCGCGAGCGGCGGGGCTCGAACCCGCGATCTCCGGCGTGACAGGCCAGCGCGATAACCAGCTTCGCTACGCCCGCGTGATGTTGTACATATTATATAACTTTTTGCTTTGTGTCAATAGAGCATATCAGTTTTTTGAAATTATTTTTCAAAAAACTGTGCATATTTTTTCTTAATATCATCTGCATCAAGATAAAACTTATTCAAATGCTTTACGACTAAATCCTTTACCTTCTCTGAATCATGAACTTTAAAACATTCAAGTATTGCCTTATGCTCATCCAAAACTGCTGCAGGATTAGACGAATGAAGATGCATTTCACGAATTCTGTCATGATGAATATTTACCATTTTTATAAGACTGTAGCAAAGCTTTTTATTTGCAATTTCATAAATAAATTTATGAAAAGCATTATCAAGCTCAAGAAATTTATCTACATTATTTTTCTGAATATAAAATTCCTGAAGACTTAAATTTTCTTCAAGCTGTGTAATATCTTTTTCAGTTGCTTTTTCGCAGGCAAGACTTGTAATTGCAGACTCAAGTGTTGAGCGGCAAAAAATAGCTTCGTCTACATAATCCATATTTATAAAGCAGACATAACTTCCCTTTTGCGGAACAATGTTTATAATTCCAGTTATGGCAATTTCCTGCAAAGCCTCATGAACCGGTGTTCTAGAAAGATTCAGTGCATCAGCAATTTCCTGCTCACTAACCATTGAACCTGGCTTGAGCTCAAGATTTATAATATTTTCGCGAATTGCTCTGAGCGCGTAATCTCTATTTGATTCTCTTTCCAATTTTTCAATTACTTTCATATATAATAAATATCAATCAGATTTAACAAAAAGTCAATCACATTCAAAAACTAGTATGCTAAAATAATAGTTTTTCCTTATATTTATAGGGGATTTATTTGATATTCATACATTTTTTTCTCTTTTTTCTTGACATTTGAGCATAATATATTATCATTAGAATACATAGATACTTGTATACTAGCAAAAACAAATAAGAAGAGGTTTTTATGTTTAAAAAAGTCGTAAGCAATACACTTAAAACAGACAGCAAAATGACTGAAACAAAATTAAATAAATCCGGCAGTACAGCAAAATACCTTAGAAAGTACTGGCAGTTTTATCTTTTGATACTTATTCCAATCCTTTACTATATTATTTTCAGATATATTCCAATGGCAGGAAATATTATTGCTTTCCGCCGTTATAGAGCCGGACATAGTATTTTTGGAGATGAATGGAGCAAACTTAAATACTTTAAGCAGTTTATCGGCGATAAAACATTCTGGCGGGCATTCAGAAATACACTTGTATTGAATTTATCATATCTGATTGTACGCTTCCCTCTTACACTTATATTTGCACTTTTATTAAATGAAATAAGAACACTCTGGTGGAAAAAGTTTGTGCAGACAGTTTCTTATCTGCCTCACTTTATTTCTATGGTTATTGTAACCGGTATGGTTCGCGAGCTTGTTTCTACAACCGGTCCAATCAATCATATTTTAATTGCATTAGGAAAAGATCCTATTTCTTTCATTGCATTCCCTAAATACTTCTCTACAATCTTTGTTGTATCCGGAGTATGGCAGAGCCTTGGTTGGGGAACAATTCTTTATCTTGCTGCCATTGCAGGAATTAATCCTTCTTTGTATGAAGCAGCAGCTGTTGATGGTGCCAATCATTTTCAGAGAGTATGGCATGTAACAATTCCTTGTATTCTGCCAACAATTACTACTCTTTTAATTCTGGATATTGGTGGACTTATAGGTTCTGGAGCTTCGTTCGAAAAGATCTTCCTTTTGTACAACCCTATGACTTATGAAAAAGCCGATGTAATTTCTACTTTCGTATACAGGTTAGGTTTAGGTTCGGGTAACTATAGCTATGCTACTGCGGTAAACCTTTTTGAATCAGTATTGAATCTTACTTTGCTTACTTTTGCAAATAAGCTTTCAAAGAAGCTTTCCGGCTCAAGTTTGTGGTAGTCAGAGAGTTGTAGCGAGAAAAGAAATTAATAAGAGGTTTTGATTATGAAAAGCTTAAAAGTTCGAGAATCAATGGGATATACAATTTTTAAGGTTGTAAATACAGTAATAATGATTTTAATTTGTCTGGCAACTCTTTATCCATTCTTATATCTTGTTGCACAGTCATTTTCTTCTGAAGCAGCAATTACACAGGGACAGGTTTCTATTATTCCTAAAGGCTTCAACTTTGAAACCTATAAATCTGTTCTTCAGAAAGGAGACTTCCTTAGATCTTATAAAAACACACTTATTTATGCAGTCATAGGAACAGTTTTTTCTCTGGTTCTTTCAAGCTGTCTTGCTTACCCTCTTTCTAAAAAAGAATTGAAGGGTCAGAAGTTCCTTACAAAGTTTGTAATTTTTACAATGTACTTTGCCGGAGGTTTGATTCCAAACTACATTCTTATGATTAGACTTCACTTAAAGAATACAATTCCAGGATTCATAATTCCATCTTTAATCGGAACATATTATGTAATCTTAATGAAGTCATTCTTTGCAGAAACTCCACACGAGCTTGAAGAAGCCGGAGAACTTGACGGATTAAGCCCTATAGGAATTTTTATAAAAATTGTAATTCCACTTTCTATGCCGATTATTGCAACTATGATTCTCTTTAATGCTGTAGGCTACTGGAACAACTGGTATAATGCATTCCTTTACCTCGATGAAAAGAAGATGTGGCCGGTTGCTTACTACTTAAAGACAATCATTACAGGTGCATCAACTTCTGCAGATCCTGGAGAAGCCAGTGCAGAAAAGATGCAGATTGCTGCAAACATAAAATCATGTTCTATGGTTCTTATGGCTGTTCCAATTATCTGTGTTTACCCGTTCGTACAGAAATATTATGTACAGGGTATGATGTTAGGCGGCGTAAAAGAATAATTAATTAGTGAATATAGTTGTCCTCCAAGACAACTTTATATAAAAAACGTTTTTTTTATCAAGAGGAGGAAAACGATGAAAAAAATTATGAAAATTGCAGCTGGTGTAACTCTTGCTGCATCTGCTCTTCTTCTCGCATCTTGCGGAGAAGGAAAAGCAAAAGCTACTGGCAATTCAGCAGAAGCCGTAGGTTATACTTACGGTATAGGAAAAACATTCCATTCTGATAGCCCTGTAACTTATTCAATTTCTTTCAGTGATGCATCTTGGTATGCAATGAAAGACACATGGAAAACAGAAGGTATCTTCAAGGATATTGAAAACGTTACTAACGTTCACCTTGATATTACTTCTTACGACAGTGGTGACTACAACCAGAAGATTAACCTTGCCATCAACTCTGGTTCACCAACTTACATCATTCCAAAAGTATATAGCGAAGATCAGTATGTTTCTGGTGGCGGTGTAGTTGCAGTTTCTGACTATACACAGTATATGCCATACTTCACAGCATTCGTTAATAAATACAATATGGGACCGGATCTTGATACAATCCGCCAGAACGATGGAAAATTCTATCGTCTTCCAGGTATGCACCAGGCTGCTTTGCAGGACTATACAATCATGGTTCGCGATGACATCTTTACAGCAGCAGGATACAATGTTCGTGAACTCGAAAAAGACTGGACTTGGGAAAGCCTGCATGATGTTCTTCTTGGTGTAAAGAAGTACATGGTTTCTCAGGGAATGTGTAAAGAATCTGACTACATCTGGTCTGACCTCTGGTGTGGTGAATCTGGAAAGGGACAGGGTGGTAACCTCCTTAAATTGATGGGTGCTTCTTACAACGTTCTTTCTGGATGGGCTATTGAAGGTTCAAACGGTGGTATTAAATTCGACTGGAACAAGAAAGAGTTCTACTCTTCTTCAATTAGCGATGACTTTAAAAAGTTCATTACAGTTGCTAACAGCTTTGTAAAAGATGGACTTCTTGATCCAGAAACATTCACACAGTCTGATGATGTTGCTCATAACAAGTTCTACAGCGGAAAGACAGTAATTATGTCTACAAACCGTTCACAGATGGCTAACGATATTGCTGGTGTACAGAAGATCCTTGGCGACAAAGCAACTTGCTATGTAACAGCTTATCCATCTGGAACAAATAAGAACCTTGCAGAAACATCTCGTCTTGAATGTGGTGTTATGATTTCTCAGAAAGCTCGTGAAGAACTTGGTGAACAGGACTTCATTAAACTTATGCGCTTTGTTGACTGGATGTTCTATTCAGAAGAAGCTTACACACTCTGTAAGTGGGGTCCAGAAGGAAAGACATGGGAATGGGCTACTGCTGATAATGGTACAAAGATTAAGAAGCTTAAGGCTGGATTTAAGTGTGGTGGTCTTGGTCTTCCTGGTTCAGATGATGATGTTGATATCCGTCTTGAATGGGGATATGCTGGTGGTAACTACTTCTATGGTCACTCAACAGCAGAATCAACAGATGCATTCACTCCAGAAGTACAGGATTTGTATGCCCGCTATGGAAAATATAAGACTGTAGCAACAGTAGATCCAAAAGCTAAGCCAACAGAAGATCAGCGTGAACAGTTGAACCTTTGGGCTACTCCACTTATTGATAATATCAATGCTTGGACACTCAAGTTTGTAACTGGACAGAAAGATGTAAATGCTGACTGGAACGAATATGTTTCTTCTTGTAAGAATTTGAACATAGATAGCATTGTTAAGATGACAAACGACATCTACAAAGCTCAGTAGTTTTTTCACTCTTCTTTATGACTTTGGGCTGCTTCGGCAGCCCATTTTTTTTTGCAGTTTTATTCGCCTGATTTTTTTTGTATAACCTTTTTTAAAATAATTTGTTTGAATTTTGAACACAAAATCATTAAATTTAAAATAACTAAGGGTGGAAACAATAATTTTATTCATTTCCCCATTACATTATTGAGGATATCATGTTTGATCAGGCTATTGAAACTAACGAAAGCAATAAAGGAACAACTATAGAATACGAAACAAATACAGCACAGGACTTTTTACCAAACCTTCCGGCACTTTCAGATAACGAAATTGGAAATCAGAATGATTTTTACAGGATGGCATTTCAGTTCCAGAGAATTATGATGATTTATGAAAGCGCCATAAAACAGATAGAAACAAAACTGGACATACTAAATAAAGAAAATAAAGTAAACAGACAGCGTAATCCTATAGAAACTGTAAAAAGCAGAATAAAAAGCCCGGACAGCATTGCAGCAAAGCTGGAAAAGAAAAATCTACCAGTTACATTTGATTCAATGATGGAAAATCTGAACGACATTGCAGGTATAAGGGTAATCTGTCCTTATATTTCAGATATTTATACAGTCCGCGATATGCTTTTAAAACAACCCGATTTAAAGCTTATTTTAGAACATGATTATATTGAGCATCCTAAAGAAAGCGGCTACAGAAGTCTTCATATTGTCGTACAAACTCCAGTTTATCTATCTAAAACTGCTCATAACGTAAAAGTAGAAATTCAATTAAGAACGATTGCCATGGACTTTTGGGCAAGCCTTGAACATGAACTTCACTATAAAAATACTGCAAAAATTCCGGACAGCGTAAGACGTGAACTTTTCCGTGTAGCAGAGACAATTGCAATGACAGACCGGGAAATGGAAGATATTGCCCTTGAATTACAAGCCTTAGATTGATAGAATATAATATAGTAGATTTTATATTAATTTAAGGATTATTTATGAAAAACATTCAAAACAAATGGTTGCGAGGTGCAATTCCTGCCCTTTTATTGCACTGTAGTATCGGTACAGTTTACTGCTGGTCAATCTTCAGTCAGGAAATTGCAAATTACATTGGATTTTCAAAAGGTGCAGTTGAATGGGCATTCAGTTTTGCAATCTTCTTTCTTGGCATGTCTGCTGCTTTCCTTGGTGGCCTTGTAGAAAAGAATATTCACAAATCTTCGTTAATTGCTTCTATTACCTTTGCACTTGGTATGGCCGGAACAGGCTTCTTTATCTGGTATGGTGGAAATCATCCAAAGAGCGTACTTTCTCTTGTTGGAATTTACATCAGCTATGGATTCATAATGGGAATTGGACTTGGAACAGGATATCTTTCTCCAGTAAAAACATTAATGCTCTGGTTTAAAGATAAAAAAGGCCTTGCAACAGGACTTGCAGTTGCCGGCTTTGGAGCTGCTAAAGCAATTGCTTCTCCAATTATGAGCCGAATGCTTGTAAGCCTTGGAGATGGTGGCGTATACAAAATGTTCTATATTCTTGCAGCCGTTTATTTTGTAATGATGTTTGTAGGCCACTTAATTCTTGCTAAACCTGAAGGCTGGGTTGAACCACAGAAAAAATCTAAAGATGAAGGAATTATTGCAACACTTAAAAGAGAGCCGATCGCTTCTTACATTGGAATCTGGCTTATGTTCTACATCAACATTACATGTGGACTTGCAATTATTTCTCAGGAAAAAATGATTGTTAAATGTATTGGACTTGCAGGTGCCGCAGGAATTATTTCTACTATCTCTGCCCTCTTTAATGCTGGTGGACGACTTGGCTTCTCTGCCTGGGCAGATAAGCTTAAAGACCGTAACACAATCTATAAATTAATCTTTATACTTTCAATTGCATTTACTGTAATTGTTTTGTGTACAAAAGGAATTGCAAACGGAAACGGAAATATTCTTCTTATCATCTTCGTACTTGCATTAATCTTTATTGTAAACGCAGGTTATGGTGGAGGATTCTCTAACGTTCCTACCCTTCTTTCTGACCACTACGGAATGGGAAACATTTCTGCAATTCACGGTATTACACTTTCAGCATGGGCATTTGCAGGACTTTCAGGAAACCAGATGGCTTCATTTATTGTAAACCACACAGGAAAATTTATTGAAGTAAATGGAGTAAATGCAAATCCTGAAGGTTATCAGAATGTATTAATTGTAACAACAATTTTGTATGCTGTTGCACTCTGCCTAAGCCTTTTCCTTGTAAGACCAATGTCTAAAACAAAGAAGGAAAACGCTTAAATAACAAGCGTAATTCTCAGGAATTTTTATGCAGAATTCTTTTTACAAAGTCCGCATGGAAGAGCAGAATCCAAAATGGAATAAAGCTAACTCCCGTGAAATTGAGCTCTATGGTCGCAACAACGATATAAGAACAGATTTTGAACGCGATTATACAAGAATTCTGCATTGTCAGGCGTATAGAAGACTTAAGCACAAAACTCAAGTCTTCTTTGCCCCTCACAACGATCATATCTGCACAAGAATGGAGCATGTAAGCCATGTTGCATCAGTTGCCTCCACAATAGCAAAATATCTTGGCCTGAACGAACAGCTTGCAGCAGCAATAGGTATTGGACATGACATAGGACACGCTCCGTTTGGACACCACGGAGAAAACTGTCTTAATAATCTTCTGGAACAAAAAGAAGGTCAGAATGCGCCAAAAAAATTCTGGCACGAAAGAAACAGCCTTTTTTTTGCAGATTATATAGAAACACTTCCAGACCCTAACGGAATAGAACAGCCTTTAAACCTTACTTATGCAGTACGCGATGGACTTATCTGCCACTGCGGAGAAATAGACCAGCAGGGTATAAAGCCAAGAGAAGAAAACATAGATCTTTATTCCATTAAACGGCCCGGATTTATTCAGCCATACACATGGGAAGGCTGTGTTGTAAAAATAGCAGATAAAATTGCATATCTTGGACGCGATATAGAAGATGCAAGAGCCTATCACATTCTGGATATGACCTCGTACAGACAGCTAAGAGAAATTGTCGGTTCAACTCTTGGCTTTGAGCAAAAAGGTGCAAATGCATTACGAAGTGGACGCGCAGTAAATACAACTGTTTTGATTAATGATTTAATAATGGATTTATGTAATCAAAGCAGCATAGACAAAGGCTTATGCTTTTCTGATGAATATTTTAAATTCATTCTTGAGCTTAAGAAATTTAATTTTGCACATATTTATAATCACTGGAGATTAAAAGAATTTTCAATTTATGCACAGAATATTATTGAAACAATATTCCGCACATTAATGCGTACAATGATGTATGCAAAAAAAGGAAAAGTTTCTAACGTACTGAGAATTTATCCAACCCTTTGTTCAACCTTTGAAGACTGGCTCATAAGATATACAGAGTATCAGCCTTTTATCGCAGAGAAGCATTCGTTTGTAAATAAAAAACAGATTTTAAAATATAACACAAGACCTGTATTCGATGTAAATGATGAAGAGTCTTTTAAAAAATGTATTATTGAATATATTTCCGGAATGACAGATCAGTTTGCAATTAGAGTTTATGAAGAAATAATAAGTTTTTAAAAAATCAATCTTTATTATTCTTTAAATTTGACTTTGATAAAAATTCAATACAATTTTCTTCTGCAAGAGGACGACTGAATAAGAAACCTTGAATATAATCAACACCAGCTTTTTCTATAAGCGAATTCTGATTTTTTGTTTCTACACCTTCTACAAGAATTTTTAATCCTGCATCCTTAAATGTTTTTACAAGATTCATAAACAGCATCACTCCCCTTTCACTTTCTTCCATCATCAAAACTAAACTGCGGTCAATTTTGATTGTAGAAAAAGGAAGAGAAATTACATTAGCAAGATTTGAATAACCTGTTCCAAAATCATCAAGATAAAATTTTACACCTGCATTTGAAAGCCGCTTCATATTATTACTTACAACTTCAAAATTATCTATGAACGTACTTTCTGTAACTTCCATAATAATATTTGAAGGATTAAGTTCAAAACGCTTAATAGTTTCCAGAACATTCTGGACAAGCCTTTTATTAGTCATCTGATAAACCGAAAAGTTTATTGAAACCGCCTTTACAAGCTCACGGTTAGCAGAAATAAATTTGCAAACTTTTTCAAAAGCAACAAATCCAAGCCGTTCTATCAGGCCGCGATTTTCTGCAACGTAAACAAATTCCTGCGGAGGAATATCACCAAGTTCAGTTCCATGTAAACGAGAAAGAGCTTCCATATAAGTAAACTGCTGCTTTTCTATAGAATAAATTGGCTGGTACCATACCTGGAACTGAGTTGAATCTAGATCGAGCTCACGTTTTAAAATTCTATATATATAACGCTTACGTTCACGATCGACCATAATGGCTTCATCACAATGCTGCAAAGACCTGAGCTGATTTTCTTTAGCCTTTGTAAGAATAATATTAATAATATCCATTAAAGAATCGTAATCATTTTCTTCAGAAGAAAAATCAATTGAGGCACAATAATAATCAATAGGAATTGGAATAAAACTGTTCATTCCATCTCCTAATTCAGTAATAGCTTTTATAATAACTTCAGCCTTTTGATTAACCTCGCTGTTAGTCTTTCCTATTCCGGCAAAACGATTTGTAGAAATATGATAAGAACTGTTAGGAAAATTCGAAGAAAATAAACTTCCTATTTTTAAAAGCATTTTATTCCAGTCAATAATATCCATGGATGACTGAATTAAATTAATATTATCAATTGTAAATACAAACAGAACTGATTTATTTTTTTGCATTGTAACACGTTTACGCAACCTGCCTTCAGTCATAAGCCCGGTTGATAAATCAACCTCTATAAGATAAGACTGAATAACAAGATAAGCAAAAAAAACAGAAGCAAAAGATGCAATTCCAGTCATTATAACGTTAGGAAAAAAGAATTGAACAGCAACAAAGAAAAATGAAACAAAAGGATAAAGTCCAAACACAAAGAGAATTCTACGTGCAAGATATTGCCGGTTCAAAAATACCGTAAGCATAATGTAAAGACTGTAAAAAGCAGTTATAAGATATGTTATATTTTTTAAAGGCCCTCTCACGTAACCATCTATTTCGTCGTATTTAAAAATCCATCCGGTTCGAAGATTAATAAGCACAATCAAAATATAAATAACCTGGACAAAACCATTTATTCTAAAGCCAATAAATTTATTATTTGTAAAGGTCGTAGCAATATCAACACAATAATCGGCCATAAAAAACGGACATAGTAAAAGAATTAAAAAATAACAGGTCGTAATAACTTCGCAAATATAAAGCGGCAAAACCTTATAATTAGCAATACAAAAAATGGAAAGGATATTGAAAAGAGAAGCTAAAAAAGTAGAAATTGTAGCAAACAAAAATAAACGCTGGCGCTTATCATAAAATGAAAAAGTAAGAAGAATAGTAATAAACAGAAGGATAGACATCGCACATGAGACAACTTCTGCTAAAATGTAATAATTCGAAAAACCAAATTCCATTTAGTTCATCTTAACACAGTTTTAATAAAATGCAAATTTTCTGAGTCTTCTTTGTAAACTGAGATTTTTTCTGTTTCTCCTATCAATCCTTATTTGTGGGACTCACATCCAGTGCCTTTCGGAATGCGAAGGACACTGAATGTAGAATTTTAAATTATGCTCATAGTTATCGAAATTTCATTATCGTTTTTTCTGAGATTCAATCTTAAAGCACTGGTTTAAAATCCAATTACCTTTTAGAAACATAAAGACCATATCTCCATTAATTGCAATGGCTGAAAGAATTTTCAAGACAATTATTTTTTGCAAGACTAAAAATATGATCAAGATATATAAACAATTTTTTAGTATAATGAATTTATTCTTTTTCCAACAAATACCCAAAATTGCCGAACTAAAAGAAAGGAAAAAATAATTTCTCCCAATAAAATAAATACTTATAATTCCAAATAGTACGTAACCCAAATATTTAAAACCAATTTCAATAAATATTGCTATAAGAAGAACTCCAATTAAAAATACAAATATTTCAATAAGTAAGCCAATAAAGAATGTTGTTTTTGAGATTTCATTTCTCGATTCATTTTTATTATTTTTCATTTTGAAACCTCATATTCAACTTTCTTCTTAAAATCAAGAAATTCCTTCCCTGAAATTGAAATATCAGCCCAAGAATAATTTGTATTCCCCATGAAAAAACAACATCAAAATTTGGATCAGTTCCATCTGTATCACAGCTAAAAGAGGCAGGTCCAATTGTTGTAGTAATAGTTCCAGGATCTAATAAAGTACTACTCTGATCTCCCTCACAAGTTTTTTCAACAGAAACAAAATATCCAGAAATTGAACTAGTTGTCCATGTTTCGTAACCATCTTTTGACCATGTAGCTCTTTGAGAGTATAAATCTACACCAATCTCACTGATAAAACTGGCATTCACACCTAAACAAACTTTTACTCCTACAGAGAACATTTCAAAAAATTCCTTTATTAGGTTATAGTTAAAGCCTTGGTTATCGTTTGCAGCTTTTTTCTCCATGGCATCAGCTTGAGCTTCTTTTCCTTTCGTTCTCAATTGATAAGCATAATCATCTCTTGTTATTCTTCCATCCGGGTCTATATAGCGTACCGGATTATTCCCCGCGTAGTGGTACAAATTGCTATATGTAGGACGGCTTGTCTTTTTTCTCTGTTTTTCATGAACATTCAGAAACGAAAGCCAGTTTTTATGCGGAAAATTATATTTTTTATTTGTACAAGAGTTCATTTCTACTCCAATAAACATTTTTTACTTCAAAAAGTGGCCGTTTTTCGGTCAATTTTTCTGTCTCTCCTATCAATCCTTATTTGTAGGAGGAACAAACATTATTTTAAAACACTATACAATTACTGTATTGTATAGTGTTTTAAAATACTTAATTTTTTCTTTGTAAAATTACTTGTCCTTCATTGTCAATTTCTTGCACTAAATAAATCTTATTATTTAATACAAGATACTGGCTGACATATTTATCCGATGTTTCTGAAATATCTGTATTAACAGTTTGTTCGTATATGCTTGTATTAAATTTTAAGGAACAATTTCCATCATCAAGCAGATTAAACATCATAGTAAAATTTTTATTGTCATCCTTTATTGCAAAAGATGTAATCTGTCTATTTTCACCTAATCGTAAATCTACTTCTGCGGAACTATTTTTAGGCTGAATAAGATACAAATCATTTTCCACTTTTATTGCTAAATCATCATTACAGCCAATCAAAAGAAGTAAAACAAGCAAAATAATTAACCTAGTCCATATTTTGTTTATCATTTTTCCACCCCATAACTGTATTTATGCTGCAATTTGCTATTGCATCTATTTTTTGTTGGTCTATTTTACCATCGGTCATTATTTCATTCTCTCCCGCATATGCAACGACACCATCTATTTTTTCAAATGATATATTCGATGAGACTGTAATTTTAATTTCATAAATGCCGTTCTCCGTCAATGTTGCCTTTGCATTTATCTTGGCTTTTGTGTTTGGATTATTATCATTTTTAAATTTATCTGCTTGAAGCAAGGCATTTTCAAGTTTTTGGGAAAATCCGATATTTTTTTCAAAATATGATGGCATTGGAAAGCCAGGATTTCTATCAAAAGAATTGGAAAAAATAGTCGGCTGAAATTTTCCATTTAGATAAAAACTGTCTTTTCCTTCCTTGAAAGCAAATGCTTTTGTTTTATCCCCTAATAGAGCATTGTTTATTATAAAGTTCCCGTCCGGATCTGTATACTTGACAGGGTTATTCCCCGCGTAGGCATACAAATTGCTATATGTAGGAC